>NZ_JBHSOR010000058.1:0-145227 GCF_042656325.1 Rhizobium sp. GCM10022189 | reverse complement strand
TTCTCCCACTGTCCGTCGCTCAGTTCATACCGCTTCGCCGCCATCCACAGGTCTCCGTGATCATCACGGCAGCCTATGAATCACTCAGCAACTGATTTGGGAATCCTGAATGTCGATCGATCCTAGAGCAATTCCAGCAAAAGTGTGTAGCGGTTTTGCGTTCGGAATTGTGTGAAAACAAAGAGATAGGGCATTTTCGTGTTTCGAAGAAAAGCGGAAATGCTCTAATATCGCTATTTATCGACGAGTTTCAGCGACTTGTCGAAAACCTTCAGCACTGGCTCAAGCTCGTGGCCACGCTTCAGGATCATGCCGTTGAAGTTCACGACGGAATAGGCGCCCTGCTTGGCGGCGAGCTTCGGATTTTTCTCGATGCGGAAGAGCGGCATTTCGCCGGAACGCTTGAAGACGGAAAACACCGCCTTTTCCTTGGTATGGTCGATGGCATAGTCTTTCCACTCGCCCTCGCCCACCATGCGTCCGTAGATCCACAGAATCTGGTCGAGCTCCCGCCGGTGAAACGTCACCGGCATCGGATCCTTGTTCTGTCTGTATTCCTTGAGATCAACGACGGTTGAAGAGCTGTGGTCGACGGAGCGGCTTTCGCCGCGTCGCAAATCCGGCGTATCTGTCATCAGACTCCCACGACCTCCGCGTGTGACAGGAGAGTGACAGTTTGCCCGAGCCGCGGCAAATTGCAAGGGTACGGACTGTCACACTGGGGACGAAACCGGCTTTCTCCTGAGTGCCGCATTTCAGTCAAAACAGCGCCTCATTTCCAAGAGAACTATAGGTTCCAGTTTGGCGCCAGCGCGCCAAAGGGCCCGGCGGAGCGTATCGACCTTAACCCCAGCCCCGAATACGCTTGGCCGGGCCGCCTGACTTTCATCCGCAAGCGGATGAAATCCTTAGATGTTTTTTCCTGCCATAACGACAGTTGCGCCGAGGATCGCTCCCGGATCGCCCGCCGGCGTGGACGATTGCAAGAGAATCGCTGATCCTTCGAGATCCGGTTTTTCCATCACGCTGGCCGGCAGCGTCAGCGTCGTCGCCTTTCCATCCCACATGCCGACAGTCTCCACGTCGGTCACGCTGTGGAGGTAGGAAATCTTCTGGCCGCTGTTTTCACCCTTCTCGACGTCGATCGTTTTTTCCTTGTCGAAATAGACGATGACCACATTGGCCTTGCCCTGGCCGGCACCGAGCTTGATCTCCAGCTCGTCGCCGCGCATGCGAGCGCTGACAGGCACGGTCAGCCCTTTGCCCTCGTCGGCGTAACCGTTGATCTTGCCGTTGATGCCGGCAAGGTCGGCTCCGGCAAGATGGTCGCGGCCATTGACGATAGCCTGCGGCGTATAGACGTTGCTGCGGCCCATCATGCGGGCATAACCGTATTGACGCTCGGTATTTTCCTTCGAGCTCAGCGTATCGGCCCAGCCGAGATAGTTCCAGTAATCGACATGATAGGCGAGTGCGATGACGTTGCCCTGGTTGACGAGCTTACGGAAGGCGGCATCGGCCGGCGGGCAGGAGGAGCAGCCCTGCGACGTAAACAGCTCAACGACGCCTTTCGGCGCACCGTCTTCGGCCAGGAGCGGAGTTGCAAAAGCAAGCCCGGCGATCAGCGGGATCATAAAACGCGGGGACATTCACCAGCACCTCTTTTTCAGTGTCGGCAGTGGTCCTGAACTGCCGGCTCTGAGATATGAACGTACGAATAATCCTTCCGGGTCCAAACGGAAAGTCACGAACGGGTGAGACCAAGCCCCAGGCCGATTGCTGCCGAAACACATCCCCGTGAGCAGCAGGACAGCCCGTTTTCCGCAAAGAAAAACCGCCGGAAATTGCTCTCCGGCGGTCATTATCAGGCAAGTATCTTAACAATCAGGCTGCGAGATCGCGCAGAACCGTCTGCAGGATGCCGCCATTGTTGAGGTAGATGACCTCGTCCAGCGTATCGACGCGCGACAGCAGCGGAACCTCCTTCACCGTGCCGTCGGCATAGGTGATCTTGGCGATCTTCTTTTCGCGCGGCTTGATGTTTTCCAGGCCCTCGATGGTCACGAGTTCGTCGCCCTTCAGGTTGAGGCTCTGCCAGGTCGTGCCCTCTTCGAAGACGAAGGGGATGACGCCCATGCCGACCAGATTCGAGCGGTGGATGCGCTCAAAGCTCTGGGCGATGACGGCCTTGACGCCGAGCAGGTTCGTGCCCTTTGCAGCCCAGTCACGCGACGAGCCGTTGCCATATTCCACGCCCGCGAAGATGACGAGCGGAACGCCCTCGGCCTTGTACTGCATGGCCGCATCGTAGATCGAGGTCTCTTCCTTGGACGGGTAGTGGATGGTGTAACCACCTTCCTTGCCGTTCGCGCCGAGCATGAAGTTGCGGATGCGGATATTGGCGAAGGTGCCGCGCATCATCACTTCATGGTTGCCGCGGCGCGTGCCGTACTGGTTGAAATCGGCGACGGCGACGTCGTGGCCGAGCAGGTAGGCGCCGGCCGGCGAAGCAGCCTTGATCGAACCGGCCGGCGAAATGTGGTCGGTGGTGATCTTGTCGCCGAACAGGCCGAGGACGCGTGCGCCCTTGATGTCGGACGTGCCGGTACCCTTCTTGCCCATGCCGACGAAATACGGCGGGTTCTGGACGTAGGTCGACTGATCGTCCCAGGCATAGGTCTGGCCGGCCGGAACATTGACCGCCTGCCAGTTCGCATCGCCCTTGAAGACGTCGGCATACTTGGTTTCGTAGAGTTCACGGGTGACGTACTTCTGGATGAAGTCCTGCACTTCGTGCGAGGTCGGCCAGATGTCCTTGAGGTAGACCGGGTTGCCGTTCTGGTCCTCGCCGATCGGTTCCTTCGTCAGGTCCTTCTGCACCGTGCCGGCAAGAGCGTAGGCGACGACGAGCGGCGGCGAAGCCAGGTAATTCGCCTGGACGTCCGGCGAGATACGGCCCTCGAAGTTGCGGTTGCCCGAGAGCACGCCGGAAACGATCAGGCCCTTGTCGTTGATCGTCTTCGAGATCGGCGCCGGCAGCGGGCCGGAATTGCCGATGCAGGTCGTGCAGCCGAAGCCGACGAGGTTGAAGCCGAGCTTGTCGAGATCGGCCTGCAGGCCGGACTTGGCGAGATATTCGCCGACGACCTGCGATCCCGGAGCAAGCGAGGTCTTGACCCAAGGCTTGGTCTTCAGGCCCTTGGCAACGGCGTTGCGGGCGAGAAGGCCGGCAGCGATCAGCACCGACGGGTTGGACGTGTTGGTGCAGGAGGTGATAGCGGCGATCGCCACGTCACCATGGCCGAGATCGAAATCCGTGCCTTCGACCGCATAGCGGTTGTTGAGCTGGCCGGGCTTCTTGTAGTCGGCGTCCATCGAGCCGGCAAAGCCGGAAGCGATGTTTTCCAGCGCGATGCGGCCTTCCGGACGCTTCGGGCCGGCCATCGACGGCACGACGTCGCCGAGGTCGAGTTCCAGCGTGTCGGTGAAGACGAGGTCGGAACCGTCACCTTCGCGCCACATGCCCTGGGCCTTCGAATAGGCTTCGACGAGCGCGATCCGGTCATGCGTGCGGCCGGACATGGTGAGGTAGTTGATGGTTTCGCCGTCGACCGGGAAAAAGCCGCAGGTCGCGCCGTATTCCGGACCCATGTTGCCGATCGTCGCACGGTCGGCGAGCGGCATGTTGTCCATGCCCGGGCCGAAGAATTCGACGAACTTGGAAACGACGCCCTTCTTGCGCAGCATCTGCACGACGGTCAGAACGAGGTCGGTCGCGGTGACGCCTTCCTTGAGCTTGCCGGTCAGCTTGAAGCCGATGACTTCGGGCAGGAGCATCGAGACCGGCTGGCCGAGCATGGCGGCTTCCGCTTCGATACCGCCGACACCCCAGCCGAGAACGCCGAGGCCGTTGATCATCGTCGTGTGCGAATCCGTACCGACGCACGTATCCGGATAAGCGATCGTCTCGCCGTCCTCCTCCTTCGTCCAGACGGTCTGGCCGAGATATTCGAGATTGACCTGGTGACAGATGCCAGTGCCCGGAGGAACGACGCGGAAGTTCTTGAATGCCTGCTGGCCCCACTTCAGGAAGCGGTAGCGCTCGCCGTTGCGCTGATATTCCAGCTCAACGTTCTTGGCGAAAGCCTGCGGCGTGCCGAATTCGTCGACGATGACCGAGTGGTCGATGACGAGGTCGACCGGGACGAGCGGGTTGATCTTCTCCGGATCGCCGCCGAGGGAAACCATTGCGTCGCGCATTGCGGCAAGGTCGACGACGGCGGGAACGCCGGTGAAGTCCTGCATCAGCACGCGGGCCGGGCGATAGGCGATCTCGTTCTCGACGGCGCCCTTGTTATCAAGCCATTGGGCAACGGCAAGGATGTGCTCCTTGGTGACCGACTGGCCGTCTTCGAAGCGCAGCAGGTTTTCCAGCAGCACCTTCATCGAATAGGGGAGCTTCGACACGCCGGGCAGGCCGTTTGCCTCAGCCTTCGGCAGGCTGTAGTAGACATAGTCCTTTCCACCAACGGAAAGCGTGGACCGACAATTGAAACTGTCAAGAGATTTAGACACGAGAGACCCCGTTTCTGATAGCCAACACAGTCGTGCGAACGCCTATGCACTTAATGCACATCAGGATGCGGGTACGGCCATTTCCGCTGTCCGCACGTGAGGAGAAGACCCCAAGTTCGGCGCAAGGATGAAATTCACGCCGACCGCTGGCGTGGTTGCAGGTCTTATAGATAATTTCGTAAAGACTTGCCATAGCACCAAAGGTCAAAATTGGACATTTTTTGATCCCGCCGAAAGCGCCAATGAAGAAAGAGCCGATGCATGCATCTTACCGCTGAGAATCTGGCTGCCCGGCGCGGGGAAGATCTGATTTTCGTTAACGTTTCCTTTAGCTTGCAGGCCGGCGAGGCACTGATCCTGACGGGTAAAAACGGATCGGGAAAGTCCACTTTGCTGCGCGTAGTGGCGGGCCTTTTGAGGCCCGAAAAGGGCTCCGTCACATTCTCTGATTCGGGGAATGCCGAAAGCCGTCCGGCAGCCGAAGCGAGCCACTACCTTGGTCATCGCAACGCAATGAAGAATGAACTTACGGTTGCAGAGAATCTGGAATTCTGGCGATCCTTCCTTGGCTCCGACAAGACCTCCGGCCTGAGCACCGAAGAGGCTGCGGCCGCCGTCGGCCTGCCCGGCATCACTCACCTGCCCTTCGGCTATCTCTCCGCCGGTCAGCAGCGCCGCTTTGCCTTCGCCAAGCTTCTGGTCGCACATCGCCCGGTCTGGATCCTGGACGAACCGACAGCGGCACTCGATGCCAGCGCCGACCGCCTGTTTGCGAGCCTGATCGAAGGGCATCGCAGGGATGGCGGCATTGTGATTGCCGCGACGCATCAGCCGCTCGGGCTCGAAAACGCCGGAGAATTGCGCATGACCGGTTTTGCCGGCGTCGAGCATGGAGTCTGGGGATGACCGCCCTCTTCCTTCGCGACCTCAGGCTTTCCATCCGCGCCGGCGGCGGTGCACTGATCGGCATCCTCTTCTTTCTGACGGTCGTCGCCGTCATTCCCTTCGGCGTTGGCCCCGATCTTGCGCTTCTTTCGCGCATCGGACCTGCGATCGTCTGGATCGGGGCGCTGCTTGCCGCCCTTCTCGGGCTCGACCGCCTGTTCCAGGCCGAGCGCGACGACGGTTCGCTCGACCTGATGCTCATGCAGGAGACGCCGCTGGTGCTGACCGTGCTTGTCAAATGCGCCGCGCATTGGACGGCGACCAGCCTGCCGCTCGTCGTCGCTTCCCCCTTGCTCGGCCTTTTCATGAACATGAACGAGACGGCGATCGGCGCCACCATGCTCACACTTCTGGTCGGCTCGCCGGCGATTACCTTCATTGGCGCGGTCGGCGCGGCCGTTGCCGTCGCGCTGCCGCGCGGCGGCCTGCTTGTCTCCGTCCTGATCCTGCCGCTGACGATCCCGGTTCTGATCTTCGGCGTCAGCGCCACCTATGCGGCGGTCGTCGGACCGTCGCCCTTCCTGCCCCCGTTTCTGATCCTCATTGCCCTGACCCTGTTCTTCGCCGTCATCGGCCCGGCGGCTGCGGCGCTGGCCCTGAGAAACACGGCGGATTGATTGGCGCTTCGATTGCGGCCTCCGGCGGATCAAGGTAAGGAAGCGGGTATGAGCGAAACGAGCCTTGCCATCAGCAAATTCAGTGATCTCGCCAACCCGACGCGGTTCCTGGCGCTGGCATCGCGCGTCATTCCCTGGCTCGCGGGCATCACGGCCCTCTGTTTTATCGTCGGGCTCTATCTGAGCTTCTCGACGGAAGGAGATTACCAGCAGGGTGAAACGGTGCGCATCATGTATGTGCACGTGCCCTCCGCCTGGCTCTCCATGATGTGCTACACGATCATGAGCATTTCGGCGATCGGCACGCTTGTCTGGCGCCATCCGCTGGCAGATGTGTCGGCCAAGGCCGCAGCCCCGCTCGGCGCCGCCTTCACCCTGCTTGCGCTCGTCACCGGCTCGCTCTGGGGCAAACCCATGTGGGGCACCTGGTGGGTCTGGGATGCACGCCTGACCTCCGTCTTCATTCTCTTCCTGATGTATCTCGGACTGATCGCGCTGAACCGCGCCATGGACGAGCCCTCCAAGGCGGCACGCGTGACCGCCGTCCTCATCCTGGTCGGCTTCGTCAACATTCCGATCATCAAGTTTTCGGTCGACTGGTGGAACACGCTGCATCAATCGGCGAGCGTGCTGCGCCTCGGCGGTCCGGCGATTGATCCGGAATTCCTGCGCCCGCTGCTGGTCATGGCGATTGCCTTCACCCTGCTCTTCTTCACGCTGCATCTGATGGCAATGAGAAACGAGATCTGGCGCCGCCGCATCGCTTCCCAGCGCCGGATGGCCGCCCGCATGGCAAGCCGCGAGGACTAGGGATGGGTTCCTACGCTTTCTACGTCTACGGCTCCTACGGTTTCGCCGCCATCGTCACCATTGCGGTGACGCTCTGGACCTGGGCTGACGGACGTGCCCGCCGGAAGGAACTGGCAGCGCTCGAGGCGGCCGGTATTCGCCGCCGTTCCGCCCGACCCAAGGATAGCGAATGACTGACGCTCCGCAAGAAAATCAGCCGAAGAGCCGCGGCCCCAGCCGTTACATTGCCGCGCTGATTCCGCTTGTCGTCTTCGGCGGCATTGCCGCAACGGCGGCCAAGATGCTTTACGACCAGGATTTCCACGGCAAGAACATCGCCGAAATCCCCTCTGCATTGATCGGCACGAAAGCGCCGTCGCTGAACCTGCCGGCGCTCGAAGGCTCCAACCTGCCGGCACTGACGGATGAGACCGTCAAGGGCAAGCTCACGCTCGTCAATGTCTTCGCCTCATGGTGCATCCCCTGCCGCGACGAACATCCCGTTCTCAAGCAGCTGGCGCAAGACGGACGGCTGAACATCGTCGCGATCAACTACAAGGACAAAAGCGAGAACGCGCTGCGCTTCCTTGGCGAACTCGGCAATCCCTATCACGCGATCGGCGTCGACCCCAACGGCAAGGCGGCGATCGACTGGGGCGTCTACGGTATTCCCGAAAGCTATCTCGTCGCCCCCGACGGCACGATCATCTACAAGCGTGTCGGCCCCTTCGACGATATCAGCCTGAAGGAAGGCCTCTTCCCGGCAATGGAAAAGGTATTGGGCAAGCCGGTCTCTTGATTTTATCCGGATTCACGCAGTTCCGGACGTAAATCGCCGAACACTTTTGCCGGAATTGCTTTAGGCGCCGCCCTGCCAGACCTTGATCGCCTCGACCGGCCAGATCAGCATCAGCACGTTGAGCGTCAGATTGTCCCGGATCATATAGCCCGTGAAAATTTCGAAGAAGATCGCGATCGCCACCGTCAGCGCCACCGGCGCGCGCCAGGCGAAAAAGAAACCGACGGCCATGAAGATCGTATCCATGGCTGAATTGATGATGCTGTCGCCGTAATAGTCGAGCGAGATCGTCGCCGTGCGGTAGCGGTCGATAATCACAGGCGAATTTTCCAGAAGCTCCCAGCCGGACTCGATCAGCACGGCCAGAAGCAAGCGCGCCGCAATCGGCTTGCCGCGAAGCAGAAGATGCGTGAGCCCGTAAAACAGGAAGCCGTGGATGATGTGGGACGGCGTGTACCAGTCGGACAGATGCTGGGAATTGCCGCTGGAATTGACCGTGCCTTCCCAGAGCTTGACATAACCGCACGTGCAGATCGGCACCCGGCCCATCCAATATTCGAAAACGATCTGGACGATCAGCACTGCGAAGCAGGCGGAAAACCAGAAAATCCGATGCCGTGACCGGTCTGCGTCGTCGATGACTGTCACTTCTCGCTTTCAGCCTCGGTGGGAATGCTGTGCTTCAGCACCAGCGGCATCTGCGCCATTGTGAAGATGATGGTGATCGGCATCGTGCCCCAGACCTTGAAGGCGATCCAGAAATTGTCCGAGAAATTGCGCCAGACGACTTCGTTCAGCACCGCGAGGAACAGGAAGAAGATGCCCCAGCGGATCGTCAGCTTGCGCCAGCCTTCGGCATCAAGCTGGAAGGCGGCGTTGAAGACATAGCCGAGCAGCGATTTGCCGAAGGCAAGGCCTCCGAGCAGCGCGAAGCCGAAGAGCGCATTGACGATCGTCGGCTTCATCTTGATGAAGGTCTCGTTCTGGAGCCAGATCGACAACGAACCGAAGATCAATACGACGATGCCGGAAACAAAAGGCATGATCGGCAAATGCCCAAGCACGATCTTGGAGACCAGGAGCGAGACGATGGTCGCAGCCATGAATAGCCCGGTCGCCACGAAGAGCGGGCCGCCGAGTTCGGCCAATGCCGGAAAGCGCGCAACCAGCCATTCGCCACGCAGATTGGCAAAGAAGAAGACCAGAAGCGGCCCCAGCTCCAGCGCCAGTTTCAAAAGCGGATGATGCCGGTCTGCGGCGCTGGGAGTAATATCGCTTTCAGTCGTCATGCTTTTTCAAACCTGCTTTTTTGCAATGCATGCAAGCCATCAACGGCTAATCTGTGGCATCACTGGCTGATGCCGGCAATAGCCTGCGCAAAATCCTCGGCCTCGAACGGTTCGAGATCGTCGACCCCTTCTCCGACGCCGATGAAATAAACCGGCAGCTTGTGCTTGGCGGATATCGCCACCAGGATGCCGCCGCGCGCAGTGCCGTCAAGCTTGGTCATGACGAGCCCGCTGACACCGGCAACATTGCGGAAGATTTCCACCTGATTGAGTGCGTTCTGCCCGGTTGTCGCATCGAGTGTCTGGAGGACGGTGTGCGGCGCATCCGGGTCGAGCTTGCCGAGCACACGCACGATCTTCTCGAGTTCGGCCATCAGCTCTGCCTTGTTCTGCAGGCGGCCGGCCGTGTCGATGATCAGCACGTCGCATTTTTTGGCTTTCGCCTGCTCGAACGCATCGTAGGCAAGGCCCGCCGCATCCGCACCGAGCTTGGTGCCGATAAATTCGGACCTGGTGCGCTCGGCCCAGATCTTCAGCTGCTCGATGGCCGCCGCGCGGAATGTATCGCCCGCCGCCAGCATCACCTTGAGACCGGAGCCGGAAAGTTTCGCCGCCAGCTTGCCGATCGTGGTCGTCTTGCCGGTACCATTGACGCCGACAACGAGGATGACATGCGGCTTGTGCGAGAGATCGAGCTGCAAAGGCTTGGCGACGGGTTTCAGAACCTTGGCGATTTCGCCCGCCATGATGCGACTGACGTCTTCGCCGGTAACATCCTTTCCGTAGCGCTCGGACGCGAGCGTGTCGGTAACGCGCATCGCCGTCTCGACGCCGAGATCGGCCTGGATCAGCAGATCTTCGAGATCCTGCAGCGTATCGTCATCGAGCTTGCGCTTGGTAAAGAGCGCGGTGATCTGGCCCGTAAGCTGGGAAGAGGTGCGCGCCAGCCCGTTGCGCAGCCGCTGGAACCAGGAAAGTCTCGGCGGCGGCACGACCACGGGTTCGGCTTCCACGACAGGTCCGGTGGCGAAGCCTTTGGGAAGAACGGGCTCGGCAGCGGACTCCGAAACATCGTCTTCCACCTCGGCCGAAGTTGCAGGCGGAATTTCCTCAAGCGGCGTTTCGGCTGTCTCCGCAGCTGCTTCGTCGTCACTGGCGGCAACAGGGATAGTCTGGCTTCCCTCGGCCTCGGCCTCGGCTTCCAGCAGCGACAATGGCACCACGCCCATGTCACCCAGTTCATCGGGGGCCGGGAGCAATTCCGGCTCAACCTCCACGGGCTCGGGATCGACAGGCTCCGCCTCAGCCGCACCATCCCGCTGGATATCCGCCGCAGGTCCGCCGGCCGTATCCATCTCCTCGGCAAGGACAGGATCGCCGGCAACCGGCAGGTCTTCGTCGCGCGAGCGCGGCTCCAGTTCCCTTTCCACGGCTTCCGGCACAGGCTCTTCCGCCGGCTTGCCGAAGGTGAACACCTTTTTGATGAAACTGAGCGCCATGAGCTGTCCGTGAAGTCAGGCCGCCGCGGCAGCCGTCAATTGCATGTCGAGATGCTTGCCGTTGTGGCCTGATATCGTCGCTTCGACAATCTCGCGCGGACGAAGACCGGGGGTGGCGACAAGCGTGAAATTTTCCGTATGGGCAAGACCGTTGTTTTCTACCAGCAGCCATTGCCGCGTTCCGACCATCTTGTCCAGATGGCGCCGGTGCAGCATCTGTCCAGTGGCGCGCAGGCGCGCGGCACGGTCCTTGATCAGGGACCGGTCGAGTTGCGGCATGCGTGCGGCAGGCGTGCCGGACCGAGGGCTGTAGGGAAAGACGTGCAGGTGCGCGATGTCGGCCTCTTCCGCCAGCCGTACCGCATTCGCAAACATGTCCTCGGTCTCCGTCGGGAAGCCGGCAATCATGTCCGCGCCGAAGCTGATCTGCGGCCGCAACCGGCGCACGTCCTCGATGAAGCGCAACGCATCCGCCCGCAGGTGACGGCGTTTCATGCGCTTCAGGATCATATCGTCGCCGTGCTGCAGCGACAGATGCAGATGCGGCATGAAACGCGGCTCGTCAGCGATGAGGTCCATGAGATGGCGATCGGCCTCGATACTGTCGATGGAAGACAGCCGCAGCCGGCGGATATCCGGCACCTGCTTGAGCAATGTCTTTGCGAGCAGCCCAAGCGTCGGCTCGCCGGGAAGGTCTGCGCCGTAACTCGTGGCATCGACGCCGGTCAGCACGATTTCGCGATAGCCGCTTTCGACGAGATTGCGCGCCTGATCGACCACAGCACCCATCGGCACGGAACGCGAATTGCCGCGGCCGTAGGGAATGATGCAGAAGGTGCAGCGATGGTCGCATCCGTTCTGCACCTGGATAAAGGCCCGCACGTGGCCGTCGATATGCCTGACCATTTGCGGCGCGGTATGGCGCACGCTCATGATATCGTTGACGCGCAGCTTCTCTTCCGCCGAAACGCCGAAATCCGGAAGCGCGCGATAGGAGGCAGCCTTCAGTTTCTCTTCGTTGCCGAGCACGGCGTCAACCTCGGCCATCTCGGCAAAGGTTTCCTTTTCGGTCTGGGCGGCACAGCCGGTGACGATGATGCGGGCATGCGGATTGTCGCGCCGCGCGCGGCGGATCGCCTGGCGGGCCTGGCGCACGGCCTCGCCGGTGACGGCGCAGGTATTGACCAGAATGGCATTGTTGAGCCCGGCCGCTTCCGCCTGCGATCTCATGACTTCGGATTCATAGGTATTGAGACGGCAGCCGAAGGTGATGACCTCGACGCCGCTCACCGCGCTTCCGCTCCAGGTGCGGAATCGCGCGACCAGGCGCCGGTAGAAGGGTTGACGCTGCCGGACCATTCCCATTCTGCCGGACCGGTCATGACCACATGGTCGTCCTCGCGCCACTCGATGGTCAAGGGCTGGCGGACCGGGCTGGACGCGACATCGATTGTCACCTTGCGGCCGGTACGGCCGGTGCGGGCGGCACTGACGGCAGAAGCGCAGGCAGCCGATCCGCAGGCGAGCGTCAGGCCCGCACCACGCTCCCACGTGCGCGTGCGCAAAGCTGAATTCGAGATGACCTGCGCCAGCGTGATATTGGCCTTTTCCGGGAAGATCGGGTGGTTTTCCAGCAGCGGACCAAAGCGTTCGAGATCGAAGCTCATCGGATCGCGGTCGACCCAGAAGATCGCATGCGGGTTGCCCATGGACATGGCCGAAGGAGAATGCAGCACCGGATTGTCAATCGGCCCGATCTGCAGCTCGATGCGGCTTGTGTCGTGAAACTCCTCGGCAAGCGGAATACGGTTCCATTCAAAAACCGGCCTGCCCATGTCGACGGAGATCGTACCGTCCTCATGCTCGACCGCGTTCAGGATGCCGGCGACCGTCTGGAAGGTAAAAGCTTTCCTGCCGGTCTCGGCGGCCAGAGCCTGCACGACGCAACGCGTACCGTTGCCACAGGACTGCGCCCTGGAGCCGTCGCAGTTCAGGATATCGATATAGGCGTCGGTGCCGTGGGCCTTCGGATCATGGATTGCCATGATCTGATCGAACTGCGTCTCGCCATCCGCGTTAAGCGCGATCGCGGCCTGCGGCGTCACCTTGTCGGTCCGACCGCGCATATCGACAACCAGGATCTTGTTGCCAAGCCCGTTCATCTTCGCGAATTCGACCGTGTTGCTCATCTGACTGTTCCTGCTGCATTCCGGCTGTATATGGCGGAAATGCCCGCGGATTACCAGTGGGAGAACCTTCTGCCCTTCTGCCGACGAAGCCATGCCCGGCAAAAGCGGGGGAATGCATGGCTGCGCCATGCGGAACTATCGACATGCGGATACTGTCGAGCATCCCCTCACGCGCTTCGCATCGGATCTATGTGGATTTATCGCAGACTGCCCTCGGGACCGAGAGACGCCGCATGGGCTTCGACGATAGCGGCGGTGATCACCTTTCGCAACTCGTAGACCAGCAGACGGGATCGTTTGCGATCCAGATCCTGCGCCGCCTTCGCCAGGTTCAGGCCTTCATTCAGTACGATAGCGTGCGCGCGCGCCAGCGCCCAGCTTTCGATATCCGGGTTTAACATTTGATATCTCCGCCGATTCATTCGGCATCAAGGATATTCACGAATCATTTTACAGGATGTACTTAAGTATGAAGTAGAATCAGAAGCGGAATATTTTGCAACTGGACTTTTCAGGAAATTTGACACGCCGATCGAAATATTCATCTTTAAAACTCGGAATACCGGACGTTTTAAAACTTTAATGTTAGTATATATAAATATGTACTAGCACTGCCGTCACCGGCCGCATATCGACATGGCCTGCAGTTCCGCAACCTTCGAAAAGTGCACGACGGCGCTGTCAAGCGTATTCGCCTTGACTTTCCTGCTGCTTTCCTGTTTATCGCGCCCAATCTGCGACGAGTAACAGACTCCGAGCCGCCGACCGGGACATCGATTCCGGAGGTCAACACCCGACAGCGCGTTGCGCCCTCGGGTGCTTTTTGGCTTTGCGTCTTGTTTTCGTCAAGGAAAAGCACGACGTTTCGGACATCCCAAGATTCCCCGAAACGTTATCAAGGAAGAGCCGATGTTTGAGAACCTCCAGGACCGTCTTGGTTCCATCCTGAATGGACTGACAGGCCGTGGCGCGCTTTCGGAAAGTGATGTTTCCGCGGCGCTGCGGGAGGTTCGCCGCGCGCTTCTGGAAGCCGACGTTTCGCTTGAGGTCGTTCGCTCCTTCACCGATCGCGTCCGCGAAAAGGCCGTCGGCGCCGAGATCCTGAAGTCGATCAAGCCCGGCCAGATGGTCGTCAAGATCGTCCATGACGAGCTGATCGAGATGCTCGGCGGCGAAGGCGTCGGCGTCGACCTGCGCGCCGCCGCCCCCGTCGTCATCATGATGGTCGGCCTGCAGGGTTCCGGTAAGACGACGACGACGGCAAAGATCGCCAACCGGCTGACGACGCGCGAGAAGAAGAAGGTGCTGATGGCATCGCTCGACACGCGCCGTCCGGCCGCACAGGAGCAGCTTCGCCAGCTCGGCGCCCAGGCCAATATCGACACGCTGCCGATCATTGCCGGCCAGTCGCCGACCGACATCGCCGCCCGCGCCGTTCAGGCTGCCAAGCTCGGCGGCCATGACGTGGTCATCCTCGACACCGCCGGCCGCACCCACATCGACGAGCCCTTGATGGTCGAAATGGCCGACATCAAGAAGAAGTCGAACCCGCACGAAATCCTGCTGGTTGCCGACAGCCTGACCGGTCAGGACGCCGTCAACCTCGCCCGTAATTTCGATGAGCGCGTCGGCATTACCGGCCTCGTGCTGACCCGTATGGACGGCGACGGCCGCGGCGGTGCTGCTCTCTCCATGCGCGCCGTGACCGGCAAGCCGATCAAACTGATCGGTGTCGGCGAACGCATGGGCGAGCTGGAAGAATTCCATCCCCGCCGCATCGCCGACCGCATCCTTGGCATGGGCGACATCGTTTCGCTCGTCGAAAAGGCCGCCGAAAATATCGACGCCGAAAAGGCGGCCGCCATGGCCGCCAAGATGGCCAAGGGCAAGTTCGACCTGAACGACCTCGCCGACCAGCTGAAGCAGATGCAGAAGATGGGCGGCATGGGTGGCATCATGGGCCTGATGCCCGGCATGGCCGGCATGAAGGACAAGATGGCTGCCGCCGGCCTCGACGACCGCTTGTTCAAGCGCCAGCTCGCCATCATCTCCTCGATGACCAAGGCCGAGCGCTCCAATCCCGACCTTCTCAAGCATTCGCGCAAGAAGCGCATTGCCGCCGGCTCCGGCACCGATGCCGCCGACATCAACAAGCTTCTCAAGATGCACCGCCAGATGGCGGACATGATGAAGATGATGGGCGGCAAGGGCAAAGGCGGCCTGATGAAGCAGATGATGGGCGGCCTTGCCGGCAAGATGGGGCTGGGGGGCCTCGGCGGCATGGGCGGCATGCCCGATCTCTCCAATATCGACCCGAAGCAGCTGGAAGCCCTGCAGAAGCAGGCCGAAGCCGCGGGTCTCGGAAAGCCGGGTGGGGGTTTGCCCGGTCTAGGCGGAGGCCTGCCGGGCGGATTGCCCGGTCTTGGCGGCGCAAAGCTGCCGGGCCTTGGTGGTGGTTTCCCGGGTCTGCCCGGATTGCCCAAGAAGAAGTGAAAGGATCGCCTGCCCCATGATTGATCCAGACGTCAAAGCCCAGCTCGCCAAGTATCGCCAGTCGATCGACAATATCGATGCGGCCCTTGTGCATGTTCTTGCCGAACGTTTCCGCTGCACCAAGGAGGTCGGCGTACTGAAGGCAAAATACAATCTGCCGCCGGCCGATCCGGCGCGCGAGGAATACCAGATCGCCCGCCTTCGTCAGCTTGCCGAAGACGCGCATCTGGACCCGGATTTCGCCGAGAAGTTCCTGAACTTCATCATCAAGGAAGTCATCCGGCATCATGAGCAGATCGCTGCGGACCACGCCGCAGCACAATGAACGATACCGCCCCACGGAGCGGTCAAGAAAAGCCTAAGGAGTAAGAAAATGGCACTGAAAATTCGTCTCGCACGCGGTGGTTCCAAGAAGCGCCCGTACTACCACGTCGTTCTCGCCGATGCCCGCAGCCCGCGCGACGGCCGCTTCCTCGAGAACCTCGGTTCCTGGAACCCGATGCTCGCCAAGGACGACGAGAAGCGCGTTCAGCTGAACGGCGAGCGCATCAAGCACTGGCTCGACAAGGGCGCCCTGCCGACCGACCGTGTCCTGCGCTTCCTCGACGAAGCCGGCATCTCCAAGCGCGAAGCCCGCAACAACCCGGAAAAGGCAAAGCCGGGCAAGAAGGCTCAGGAACGCGCTGCCGAGAAGGCCCAGAAGGCTGCCGACGCCGCTGAAGCTGCTGCTTCCGCCGAATAATCGGTTTCGACTTCATCTGAGCGGGCGGCATGGCGACATGCCGCCCGTTTTCGTTTCCATTCTCCTGCACTTCGTTTATGAGAAGCGTGATCTCGGCTTCTGCCTGCGTTCGAATGAAGGAACCCATGACCAAGCTTGAAAACCCCGTGCTGATGGCGACCATCGGCGGCGCGCAGGGCATTCGCGGCGAGGTGCGTGTGAAGGCCTACACGGCCGATCCGACCGCGCTCGGCGACTATGGCCACCTGCACAGCATGGATGGACGCGCTTTCGAAATTCTCGAGCTGCGCGAAATGAAGAACATGGTTGTGGTCCGCTTCCGCGGCATCAACGACCGCAACGCCGCCGAGGCGCTGAACGGCCTGGAACTTTATATCGAGCGCGACAACCTGCCGGATGAGGAACTTGAGGACGACGAGTTCTTCTATGCCGACCTTGAGGGGCTTGAAGCCTATGACGACCAGGGCGTGAGCTACGGCACCGTCACCGGCGTCTTCGATTTTGGCGCCGGCGACCTGCTGGAGCTCAAAGGCCCGGGCAAGCGGCCGGTCCTTATTCCCTTCTCGGAAACCTCCGTGCTGGAAATCGACCTTGAGGCGGGCAAGCTGCTGATCGATCCGCTCGCCGCCGGCCTGATCGACGATCCCGATGATCTCAAGGGCCTGACGCCGGGCAAGCCGAAGAAAAAGAAGTAGACGCCATGGCTTTCCGGGCGACCGTGCTGACACTCTACCCGGAAATGTTTCCGGGCCATCTTGGCTTTTCGCTCGCCGGCAAGGCAGCCGAGCGCGGGCAATGGTCGCTCGACACCGTGCAGATCCGCGATTTCGCGACAGACAAACATCGCACCGTCGACGATACGCCCGCCGGCGGCGGCGCCGGCATGGTGCTGAAGCCTGACGTGCTTGCCCGTGCGATCGACAGCGCCAGTGAAAACGACACCCGCCCGCGCCTGCTGATGAGCCCGCGTGGCAAGCCGCTGACGCAGGAACGTGTACGCCAGGTCGCAGCCGGCGAAGGCGTGATTATCGTCTGCGGCCGTTTCGAGGGCGTCGATCAGCGTGTCATCGAGGCGCGTGGACTCGAGGAAGTCTCGATCGGCGACTACGTTCTCTCTGGCGGCGAGCCGGCGGCTTTGATCCTGCTCGACGCGATCGTCCGCATCTTGCCGGGCGTCATGGGCAACGATCTCTCCGGCCTGCATGAAAGTTTTGAAGGCGGACTGCTGGAACATCCCCATTACACGCGCCCGCAGGAATGGGAAGGCCGCGAGATTCCGGCGATCCTGACATCCGGCAATCACGGAGCGATCGAGAAATGGCGCCACGAACGGGCCGTGGCCCTGACGAAGGAAAGGCGCCCCGATCTTCTTGCCGCACGCAAGGCCGGAAAAGACGGCTGATTTCACAAATTTGTCGTCCAAGGGATGACAAGCAGGACTCTTTCGTGTAATGGCGCACGCGGAAATGGGGCTCGCCCCGTCTGCCAGCAAACAAAGAATGGCGAATCCGCTCCCGCCTGCAAGGGCAAACTCCGGAGGCACAGACCGAAGGACAATGTGAGCGCTCTGGCTGTTTCAGAAGAACCAAAGGTTTAGACGATGAACATCATTCAGCAGCTTGAGGCCGAACAGGCCGCCAAGATCGAAGCCAAGCGCACGCTTCCCGAATTCTCTCCGGGCGACACCGTCCGCGTCAACGTGAAGGTCACGGAAGGCAACCGTACCCGCGTTCAGGCCTATGAAGGCGTCTGCATCGCCCGTTCCGGCGGCGGCCTGCAGGAAAACTTCACGGTCCGCAAGATCTCCTACGGCGAAGGCGTCGAGCGCGTGTTCCCGGTCTACTCGCCGCTGATCGAAAGCGTCGAAGTCGTTCGCCGCGGTAAGGTCCGTCGCGCCAAGCTCTACTACCTGCGCGACCGTCGCGGCAAGTCGGCTCGTATCGTCGAGAACACCGGCACCCGCGCCCGCAAGCTCAACGATGCCGAGCGCCAGGCCGTTGCCGACGAAAAGGCACGGATCGAAGCTGAGAAGGTCGCCGCAGCTCAGGCTCTCGCCGCCGAAAAGGCAGCAGCAGAAGCCGCCGAAGCAAAGGCCGCAGCAGAAGCTGCAGCCGCGGCTGAAGGTTCGGCTGAATAAGCTCTCGCGAAAGCGAAAATCATTGCATGGAAAAGGCGGTCTTTGGGCCGCCTTTTCTTTTTTGCGCCGCCCGACGGCGCTTGCAGCCTTGCCATATCAGCAGGTTCCATGACAATTCTGCCATGCAAATATTGGGGAGCCACACCATGTTCTTTCGCCGCACCGTTCTTGCCGGCCTGACGGCCGTTATGTTTTCGCCGCTCACAGCCTTTGCCGCCGGCCTGCCGGATCTCGGTGGCAAGACCGTCGTCGTGGTGACGGAGAACGCCTATCCGCCGCTGCAATTCGTCGATCCCAAGTCCGGCAAGGCGATCGGCTGGGAATATGACGCGATGAACGAAATCGCCAAGCGGCTGAACTTCAAGGTCGAATACCAGAACACCAGCTGGGACGCGATGATCCAGGCCGTGTCGGACGGCCAGTACAATATCGGCATGACCGGCATCACCATCAAGGACGACCGCAAGCAGAAGGTCGACTTCTCCGACCCCTATATGCGCTCGCAGCAGTTCATGCTGGTGCGCGGTGACGAAGGCCGCTTCACCGACGCCAAGAGTTTCGCGGAACTCAAGGATGGCCTGATCGGCGCCCAGCCGGGCACCTCGCCCTTCTATACTGCGGTTTACGAAATCCTCGACGGCAACGAACAGAACCCGCGCATCAAGCTCTTCGAGACCTTCGGCGCGACCGTCCAGGCTCTGAAGACCGGCGATGTCGATCTCGTCCTGACCGACAGCGTTGCCGCCAAGGGTTATGTCGATTCCTCGAATGGCGGGCTGAAGGTCGTCGGCGAACCGCTCGGTACCGAGGACTTCGGCTTCATCTTCCCCAAGGGTTCCGATCTCGTCGCCCCCGTCAATGCCGCCATTGCCGACCTGAAGGCGGACGGCACGTTCGACGCACTGAACAAGAAGTGGTTCCTCGACTACAAGATGGGCGAATAAACGTCCGAGCGATCGCAGATGGCGCCACAACCATCCCCGCGACACGAGAAGGACGACCGCCCCTGGTGGCTGGCCGTCCTTGTTCTGATCGGCATCGTCCTCGCTGTTGTCATCGTCACCAACGACATTTACGCGCAGGTCTTCCGGACCGTCGTCAATGGCGTTGGCGTGACCGTATTCGTGACACTCGTCGCCTTCGTTCTGGCAACGGTGCTCGGCCTCGGCATCGCGCTGCTTGGCCTCTCCGACAGCATCGTCTTACGCCAGATCGCCCGCTTCTATATCGAGATTATCAGGGGCATCCCGATCCTGGTGCTGCTCTTCTACATCGCCTTCGTCGGCGCGCCGGGTTTTGTCGCTGCCTATAATTTTGCAATAACGCCCCTGGTGAAGGCCGGCATCACAGAGCCGATCCTGGTGCGCGACCTGTCGCTGATGTGGCGCGCCATCATCGCTCTGATGATCGGCTATTCCTCCTTCATCGCCGAAATCTTCCGCGCCGGCTTTCAATCGGTCGATATCGGCCAGATCGAGGCGGCCAAGTCGCTCGGCCTCTCCCGCTACCGCCGCTTCCGCCTTGTCGTCTTCCCGCAGGCAATCCGGGTGATCTTCCCGCCGCTCTCCAACGACTTCGTCTCGATGGTGAAGGATTCCTCGCTCGTCTCCGTCCTCGGAGTCGCCGACATCACCCAGATGGGCAAGGTCTACGCTTCCGGCTCCTTCCGCTTCTTCGAAACCTATTCGATCGTCACCTATATATACCTGATCCTGACGATCGGCCTGTCGCTCGTCCTGCGGCGGATCGAGAAGAGAATGAAACAGATGCCGCGACGCTAGGGCGCCTTACGATTCGAATTGCCGTTTCGATCAAAAATCGCTATATCCAGCGCCATGGAATCCAAGTTCAGATGCATCGGTGCGCATATTTTCGTGCTGCAGGACCATTACCGCCTGCCGGCACGTTTCTTTGCGTCCGTTTCCGGTGCGCTCAACAGCCGACTTCGTTGATCGAATGACGGCCGGCGGAGCCTGTCCGCCACATCCTCAAATTCCATGCTCCAGCCAAACGGACATTAGCCATGAGCGCACCGCGTACCCTTTACGACAAGATCTGGGCCGACCATCTGGTCGACGAACAGGAGGACGGCACCTGTCTTCTCTACATCGACCGTCATCTGGTCCATGAAGTCACCTCGCCGCAGGCTTTCG
The DNA here is from genome assembly GCF_042656325.1 of Rhizobium sp. GCM10022189. NCBI lineage: Bacteria > Pseudomonadati > Pseudomonadota > Alphaproteobacteria > Hyphomicrobiales > Rhizobiaceae > Rhizobium > Rhizobium sp. GCM10022189. Next base: position 125,000 of record NZ_JBHSOR010000058.1, on the reverse strand, counting down.
AGGGCCTGCGCATGTCCGGCCGCAAGGTTCGCGCCCCGGAAAAGACGCTTGCCGTCGTCGACCACAACGTTCCGACCTCCGCCGACCGCCACCTCGGCATCAAGAATGAGGAAAGCCGCATTCAGGTCGAACAGCTCGCCAAGAACGCCGCCGAGTTCAACGTCGAATATTACTCCGAGAGCGACAAGCGCCAGGGCATCGTCCACATCATCGGACCGGAACAGGGCTTTACCCTGCCGGGCATGACGATCGTCTGCGGCGACAGCCACACTTCCACGCACGGCGCCTTCGGCTCGCTTGCCCATGGTATCGGCACGTCCGAGGTCGAGCACGTTCTCGCCACCCAGACGCTGATCCAGAAGAAGGCGAAGAACATGCTGGTGCAGGTCGACGGCCAGCTGCCGCCTGGTGTCACCGCCAAGGATATCGTCCTCGCCATCATCGGCGAGATCGGCACCGCCGGCGGCACCGGCTATGTCATCGAATATGCCGGCGAGGCGATCCGCTCGCTGTCGATGGAAGGCCGCATGACGATCTGCAACATGTCGATCGAAGGCGGCGCCCGCGCCGGCCTGATCGCGCCTGACGAGATCACCTTCGAATATATCAAGGGCAAGCCGCGCGCGCCGAAGGGCGAAGCGCTGGAACAGGCAATCGCCTACTGGAAGACGCTGAAATCCGACGAAGGCGCGCATTTCGACCGCGTCGTCAAGCTCAACGCCGCCGATCTGCCGCCGATCGTCTCCTGGGGTTCCTCGCCCGAAGACGTCGTCTCCGTTCAGGGCATCGTGCCGAACCCGGACGAAATCCAGGACGAGACGAAGCGTGCCTCCAAGTGGCGCGCACTTGACTATATGGGCCTGAAGCCCGGCACGAAGATGACCGATATCGCCATCGACCGCGTCTTCATCGGTTCCTGCACCAACGGCCGTATCGAAGACTTGCGCGCCGCCGCCAAGGTCGTCGAAGGCAAGACCGTTGCCTCGACCGTCAACGCCATGATCGTTCCGGGCTCCGGCCTCGTGAAGGAACAGGCTGAAGCCGAAGGCCTCGACAAGATCTTCAAGGCCGCGGGCTTCGACTGGCGCGAGCCGGGCTGCTCCATGTGCCTCGCCATGAATGACGACCGGCTGAAGCCGGGCGAGCGCTGCGCTTCGACCTCGAACCGCAACTTCGAAGGCCGTCAAGGCTTCAAGGGCCGCACGCATCTCGTCTCGCCGGCCATGGCCGCCGCGGCTGCGATTGCCGGCCACTTTGTCGATATCCGCGAGTGGAACTGACCTCTCTCGCATAGTCAGCTTGAAACAGCCCGGTGCTCCATGGCACCGGGCTGTTTGTTTCAAGGGCATAGCGATGGTATCCTTTGTGACACCTGGATGAAATTCGACACAGTGTCCAATTCGCTTGCCTCTTTTCGCCCGCTCATCCGTTAACGAGGCGACGCCTGCCGCTTGGCCCGGATTCAGCCGGAAAGGGAGGGTCTTCAATGATGTCGACGGAGAAGAGCTATGAACAAGACACGGATCAAGCGCTTGCCGATTGCCTTCGGTGCAGCCCTCTGCCTCGCGCCAGCCAATGCCGCCCTTGCGGCGCCGCTGCACATGGGCGCATCGCCTGAAACAGCCCGCATTGTCCGGCAGGTCGCTGCGCAAGAGCACAGCTGGAACGGCTATCGTGGCTACCAGAGCCCGCGTGAAGGATATCGCCAGGGGCCGGACGGCTACTGGTACCCTGCCAAGGCCTTCGCTTCATCGGAGACGACCGGCTCGATCGGCGCGCCGGCCCCGCTCGCCCGACCCATGCCCTATCATATGGACAGGAAGCGTCCCCTGGATATGGACTGCAGTCTCCGTTTCAATCCAGGGAGCGGCTCGAGCTGCAATTATTGATCGTCTGCAGCATTGGATGACCCTCAAGGGCGAGGAGAGGGTCATCCTGTCCGGGACCTAGAAGGTCGCGGTATAGGGGTCCGGACCCATGCGGGCGCCGGCGCTGTCGAGCTTGGCGATCGCAGCCATGTCTTCGCTGTCCAGCTTGAAATCGAAGACATTGAAGTTCTCCTCGATACGCGAGGGCGTCACCGACTTCGGAATGACGACGAGGCCGGTATCGATGTGCCAGCGAATGATGGCCTGCGCCGGGGTCTTGCCGTGCTTGGCGGCAATCTGTCCGATGACCGGATTGGAAATGAAGCGGCCCTGGCCGAGCGGGCTCCAGGATTCGGTGACGATGTTCAGCTTCTTATGTGCTTCCTGCGCGGTCTTCTGCTGAAAGTCCGGATGCAGCTCGATCTGGTTGATCACCGGAACCACACCCGTATCGCCGACGATGTGGTCGAGATGGTCGGGATAGAAGTTCGACACGCCGATGGAGCGCACGCGGCCCTCTTCGCGCAGGCGCACGAAAGCCTTCCAGGTTTCGCGATAGAGGCCGCGATGCGGCGACGGCCAGTGGATGAGGTAGAGATCGATATAATCGCTGCCGAGCTTCTTCAGGCTGATCTCGAAGGCGCGCAGCGCATTGTCATAGCCCTGGTCCGTATTGCGCAGCTTGGTGGTGACGAAGATGTCCTTGCGGTCGATGCCGGAGGAGCGGATGCCTTCGCCGACGCCCTCTTCGTTGTCATAGCCGGACGCCGTGTCGATGTGGCGATAGCCGGCGGCAAGCGCTGCGCGCACGGTCGGCGCCGCGATTTCCTGCGGCGTCTGCCAGACGCCGAGACCCACCTGGGGAATGGAATGTCCGTCGTGGAATGTAATGATGGGTTGAGTGGTCACAATATATCTCCGAAAGTTTAAAGGATTGGCCAAAGACACGAATTGAATAGGGCATGAATTGAAGCCGCGAAGCGGCTTTCCTTGGATGCATTGCAGCCCGCGCATCCGGTCGAAAATCCATATAGGACACGCGGCCGGCAATACAATCAGAGAACGCGGACGATCGTTCCCTTTCTGAGGAAGGGCAGGATACGGCGCATGTCGCGGGCGCTGACGGCGACACAGCCGGCGGTCGGCTCATAACCGGGGCGGATGAGATGGAGGAAGATCGCCGAGCCGCGATTGCGCACCCGGGACGTCACGTTCCAGTCGAGAACCAGGCATATATCGTAAAGCCCGTCGTTCCGTTTCATCTCCTCGTGGCTCGGCTTGAACGGCGCCTTGACCAGCCTGTTGTAATTCGCATCGGTGGGCTGATCGCACCACAGCATATCAGGCCGGATGCGCCTGACGGAAAGGGTTGTCGGGAGATGCCCGTTGCGTTCGCCACGACGAAAACCGTGGAGCAGCCGCATGGCGGCGATCGGCGTTGCGCCGTCGCCTTCCCGTTTTACCACCGTACGTCCGCTCCGGCCGATCGCGGCCATAAGGGTAAGCGGACCAAAACGCACGATGGCCCTGCTCTTCCTGCCTGGAGCGGCACGTACCACGAGCGTTGAGGGCCGGCCATTTCGCTCTCGCCTTGCTTTTTCCATTTTTCTCGCATGTTCTTGAATTGCCTTGGGCTTCGATTGAAACCATATGAACCCCGAGACGGCAACCGCAGACCGCCAATCCTTGCCAAATGTGGAATTTGGCGTAGGAAGTATCTGACAGAACGCAAGGACGCACCCGCATGACCGCACGCACCATTCTTCTGGTGGATGACGACGACGACCTTCGCCAGACGCTGACGGAGCAACTGTCGTTGTATGAGGAATTCACGGTCCTGCAGGAAGCGACCGCCGGCAAAGGCGTGCAGGCCGCCCGCTCCAACCCGGTCGATCTCTTGATCATGGACGTCGGCCTGCCCGACATGGACGGCCGCGAAGCCGTGAAGCTGCTGCGCAAGGGCGGTTTCAAGGCGCCGATCATCATGCTGACCGGCCACGACACGGACTCCGACACGATCCTTGGCCTTGAGGCCGGCGCCAACGACTATGTCACCAAGCCATTCCGTTTCGCGGTGCTGCTTGCCCGCATCCGCGTGCAGCTGCGCCAGCACGAACAGAGCGAGGACGCCACCTTCACTGTCGGCCCCTATCTCTTCAAGCCGAGCCAGAAGCTGCTCACGACCGACAACGGCCAGAAGATCCGTCTGACGGAAAAGGAAGCGGCAATCATCCGTTACCTCTACCGCGCCGAACAGAAGGTCGTGACCCGCGACGTGCTGCTGGAAGAAGTCTGGGGCTACAATTCCGGCGTCACCACCCACACGCTGGAAACCCACGTTTACCGCCTGCGCCAGAAGATCGAGCGGGATCCGTCCAACGCCGAGATCCTCGTGACGGAAAACGGCGGCTACAAAATCATCCCGTAGCATGTCTCTTTCCGACGATATCCATCTGCTGTCGCAGCTTCCGCTCTTCAAGGACATGAACGACGACCAGCTGCGCCTGATTGCCTTCGGCGCCGATCGTCGCGTGATTGCGGCCGGCCAGATGCTGTTTCGTCAGGGTTCACCCGCAGAAAGCGCCTATGTGATCACCAGCGGCAGTCTCGAACTCAGCGTGACCGGTTCCGACGGCATAGGGCGGACCGAAGCCATCGCCGGCCCCGGAGCATTGATTTCGGAACTCGCCCTTATCACGCTGGTGGAGCGCAAGTTCACGGCGATCGCGCGCGAGGATACCGGCATCATCCGCATTACGCGGGCGCTGTTCCATCGTCTGATCGAGGAATATCCGTCGGCGGCGCGGATCATGGAAAACCGCATCCGCGACAGCATTGCCGACCTTGCGGCACAGGCCGCAAGCCAGTTTCACCGCTTCAGCTGACGCCTTCAGATGTTGAGATGTACCGTCACCGGCACATGGTCGGACGGCCGGTCCCAGCCGCGCGCTTCCTTCAGCACATCGATACGCTGCAGATGCGGGCCGAGGTCGGGCGAGGACCAGATATGGTCGAGGCGCCGGCCCTTGTCAGCAGCCTCCCAATCCTTCGCACGGTAGCTCCACCACGTATAGAGCTTCTCATTGGCAGGCACATGCTGGCGCATGAGATCGTGCCAGCCGCCGCGCTTCATGACCTCGATGAGCCCGTCGGTTTCGACGGGCGTATGGCTCACGATCTTCAGAAGCTGCTTGTGCGACCAGACATCATGTTCCAGCGGCGCGATATTGAGGTCGCCGACGAGAATGGCTGAAGTGTTCGGCTCGGCGCTGGCCTTGAGATTCTTCATTTCCTCGATGAAATCGAGCTTGTGGCCGAATTTTGGATTGATCGTGCGATCAGGCTCGTCACCGCCTGCAGGGACGTAGAAATTGTGCAGGCGGATGCGCCGGTTGCCGCGTTCGAAGATCGCGGAAATATGGCGCGCATCGCCGACATTGCAGTAATCCTGCCGATGGTCTTCCGTCAGCGGCACGCGGGAGGCGATGGCAACGCCGTGGTAGCCCTTCTGGCCGTGGACGATGATATGCTCGTAGCCCATGGCGCGCAGCGGCGCCAGCGGGAAGAGATCGTTCGGAACCTTGGTTTCCTGCAGGCAGAGGATATCGGGCCGGTGCTTGCGCACCAGCTGCTCGACAATCGGCATGCGCAGCCGCACCGAATTGATGTTCCAGGTGGTAATGGAAAAGCTCATGCCAGGCCCTTTCAGATCCGTCCGAAAAGGCTTTAGAGCAAAGAGAGCGGCGAGAAAACCGGCCGCAGGCAAAAGCGGCCGGCGATCAACCGAAAAGCATCAATCCCGGTTCGCCGAGGTGCCCTTGATATCCTCGTAGGGCACGCGGAAGACGCGGTCGTCGAAGGCAACGCCGGTCTTCACGTTGAAGATCATGACGGACGTATCCTTGCCCTGGTTGTCCGTGATCGTCCACTGGCGCAGATCGTAGGTCTTCGGATCGAACATCATCGTGATGGTCGAATTGCCGAATACCGTATTGTTGCCGAGCGAGATCGTCGTCAGATCGGATTCTTCCTTCACGCCCTTCACCATGCCGGCGGAAAGGTCGATACGCTGCGCCAGCAACAGGCTGAGCGGCGTCTTGGAGAGCGGATAAAGATCCCATGTCTTCAACTTCACGTTGCCGATCGCGACATTCCTGCCATCGGCGATGACGCGCATCGGCGACGGATCATCATAGTTGAAACGCAGCTTGCCGGGACGCTCGATAAAGAACTTGCCGCCGGTCTGTTCGCCGCGCGGGCCGAATTGCACGAACTCGCCCTGCATGGTGGCAACGCCGGAGAAATGATCGGCGATGGCCTGCGCCGTAGCGCTGTTGGCGACCGGTGCTGCCGCCTGGGCGAAAACGGGGAACGGGACGGCACTTACAACGGCCGCGGCGGCGAATACGCCGAGAACATCGCGGCGGGATACCGGCAGGCCGGAAAAGATGGATGCGGAGTTGGTCATATGAACCTCCTGTATGCGGTCTGCATGCCGCCGAAAGGCGGCGTCTTCAAGGCGCCGCGATCGCCCGGTGAAAGGTAACGGATTACATGCCCCGAGGTTTCCACCGGATGGGCCGAGCCATCAAAAATTTCTTTCCTCAGCGGTCGAGGATATCCCCATCCGTCGGCACGAGAATCTCGCGTTTGCCGGCATGGTTGGCCGGGCCGATAATGCCCTCCTGTTCCATGCGTTCGATCAGCGATGCTGCTCTGTTATAACCGATACCGAGCCTGCGCTGAACATAGGATGTGGACGCCTTGCCGTCACGCAGGACGATGGCGACGGCCTGGTCATAGGGGTCTTCCGAATCGGAGAGATTTGCCGTGCCGGCCGGACCGCCGCCATAGTCGCCATCCTCGTCATCGTCGGCCGTGATGGCATCGAGATATTGCGGCGAGCCCTGTGTCTTCAGATAGGAGACGATCTCCTCGACTTCGACGTCGGAGACAAAAGGACCGTGGACGCGCTGGATCCGGCCGCCACCGGCCATGTAGAGCATGTCACCCATGCCGAGCAGCTGTTCTGCGCCCTGCTCGCCGAGGATCGTGCGGCTGTCGATCTTGGACGTCACCTGGAAGGAGATGCGGGTCGGGAAGTTCGCCTTGATCGTGCCGGTGATGACGTCGACCGAGGGGCGCTGGGTTGCCATGATGACATGGATGCCGGCAGCACGCGCCATCTGCGCGAGGCGCTGGACGGCACCTTCGATATCCTTGCCGGCGACCATCATCAGGTCGGCCATTTCGTCGATGATGACGACGATATAGGGCATCGGCTGCAGGTCGAATTCCTCGGTCTCGTAGACCGCCTCGCCGGTCTGCCGGTCGAAGCCGGTCTGCACCGTGCGCGAGATCGTATCGCCCTTGGCAAGCGCCTGCTCGACGCGCGTATTGAAGCCGTCGATATTGCGCACGCCGATCTTCGACATCTTCTTGTAGCGCTCTTCCATCTCGCGGACGGTCCATTTGAGCGCGACGACAGCCTTCTTCGGATCCGTCACGACGGGCGAGAGCAGATGCGGGATGCCGTCATAGACGGAAAGTTCCAGCATCTTCGGGTCGATCATGATGAGGCGGCACTGTTCCGGCGTCATGCGGTAGAGCAACGACAGGATCATGGTGTTGATGGCAACCGACTTGCCGGAGCCCGTGGTACCGGCCACGAGCAGATGCGGCATCTTGGCGAGGTCGGCGATCACAGCCTCGCCGCCGATCGTCTTGCCGAGCGCCATGGCAAGCTTCGCCTTGGAGCTTTCAAAATCACGCGACGCGATGAGCTCGCGCAGATAGACGGTTTCGCGCGTCTGGTTCGGCAATTCGATCCCGATCGCGTTACGACCCGGCACAACCGCGACACGGGCGGCAATTGCGCTCATCGAACGGGCAATGTCGTCGGCAAGACCGATGACGCGGGAGGACTTGATACCGGGTGCCGGTTCCAGCTCGTAAAGTGTCACGACCGGGCCGGGGCGGACATGGATGATCTCGCCCTTGACGCCGAAATCCTCCAGCACGCCTTCTAGCATGCGGGCATTCTGTTCCAGTGCGTCGGCAGAAAGCGTGGAATCGCGCACCACGTTCTTCGGCTCGGCAAGCAGGTGCATGGAGGGAAGCTGGAAGCCTTCCGGCCGGATGAACGAACCTTGCGCCTCGCGTTCGACGCGGGCGCCGGGTTTTGGACGGGCGGATGCGGGGATGACGCGCGGCTCGGGTTTGCCGGCCGGTTTGGCCGGCGCGCGAATCATCCAGTCGTCCTCATCGTCATCGGGCAGGATATCGGCCGGGCGCGGCGGCATGTCGGTATCGAACGGCGGATCGTCGTCCTCATCGTCGTTGAGCGAGATGGAAGGCGTCGAAACCACGCGGCGGCTCGAAACGGCGCGCGGCTCCATGGAAGGATCCATGCGTTCGCCGCGCGCTGCAGGCTTGGCACGCACCGGCTCGTTCAAGGTGCCGAATTCGTCGTCGTTGAAATCATAGGGCGATTCGAAGTCGCTCTGGCGGCGTTTGCGTGGCCCCATGCCGAAAAGTCGGCGCAGACGCGCCTGGTTCATATACCAGGCATGCGTCATGGCGCCGCTGAAGGCCATCCAGCGGGAGCCATCGTCGTCCTCGTCCTCATCGCCGACGACACGCACTTTGCTGCGGGTATCGACATAATCCTCTTCTTCTTCCTCCTCCTCGTCGAGCTCGCTGCGGCCGACGATTCCGGCGGCAAAAAGCATCATCCACGCGGTCGGAACGGCGAAGACGCAGCCGACGGCAGTGGCAAAGACACCGGTCGGATAGGCACCGACGAAGAGGGCGGGAAAACGCAGGATCATGTCGCCGATGACCCCGCCAATACCGTTCGGGATCGGCCAGGTGAGCGGCGGCGGAAAACAGCCGATGACGGCGGAGGAAAGCACCGTGCCGGCAAGCCAGGCGCCGGCACGCGCCGGAATGCGGCTGAGGCGGCGGCCGGAAATCAGTGCCAGTGCCCAGGCAACGATCGGCAGCATCGACACGACGCTGGCAAGCCCCAGGAACTGCATGGCGATATCGGCAAAGGCAGCGCCGCTATAGCCGAGCACATTGGTCGGCAGATTGCCGGTGGCATAGGAATAGCTGGGGTCGGTCACGTTCCACGTCGCCAGCGCCGCAACTGCAAGCGCCAGCACCACGAAGACCGCAAAGCCTGCGAGAGCCTGGATCTGCCGCAGGATGAATGCCGAGAAGGAGAACCGGTCAGGGCGGCCATCCATTGCCGCCGACGTGCTTCTTGCCATGTTCTAACCCGTCCAATGCCTGTGGGCACGCGAATCGCCAATGTTCGCCGCGCCAAATGCGTCCGCTCCACCTAATCAAACTAGGGTTAAAGCGATGTTAACCATGCATATGTCGGATGACTAAAAGAAAAAGGCCCGAACCTTGGAAGGTCCGGGCCAAGAGCGGCTTATGGTTAGATAGGCCGCGACGGGCCGTTCGGCGGCGCCCTTGTGCCGGGCGCCGCAAACCCTGTGATTACGCGTGGTAGGCGGCTTCGCCGTGCGTTGCGAGGTCGAGACCTTCACGCTCGGCTTCGACCGGAACGCGCAGGCCGATAATGACATCGACGATCTTGTAGAGGATCGCAGAACCGATGCCCGACCAGACGATCGTGGTCAGAACGCCCTTGAGCTGTGCCCAGACCTGGGTTGCCGTGCCGGCATAGGAGGCCGCAAAGTCCGGCGTCGAATAATCGACGATACCGGCGCCGCCGAGGGCCGGATTGACGAGAATGCCGGTGCCGATCGCGCCAACGATGCCGCCGACGCAATGGACGCCGAACACATCGAGCGAGTCGTCATAGTTGAACTTGTTCTTCACGACATCGACGAAGAAGTAGCAGATCGGCGAAACGATGAGGCCGAGAACGACAGCACCCATCGGACCGGCGAAACCGGCAGCCGGCGTCACGGCAACGAGGCCGGCAACGGCACCCGAGGCAGCACCGAGCATGGAGGCCTTGCCGCGAGCGAAGCTTTCAACGATGCACCAGGAGACAGCGGCGGCAGCCGTTGCAACGAAGGTGTTGATCATGGCGAGCGATGCATAACCGTTGGCTTCCAGGTTGGAGCCGGCGTTGAAGCCGAACCAGCCGACCCACAGGAGCGATGCGCCGACCATGGTGAGCGTCATGGAGTGCGGTGCCATGATTTCCTTCTTATAGCCCGTGCGCTTGCCGAGCATGATGGCGCCGATCAGGCCGGCAATACCGGCATTGATGTGAACGACCGTGCCGCCGGCGAAGTCGATCGCGCCATACGAGAAGATGAGACCAGTTGGTGCAGTGTAAGCGCTCGGGCCGCCCCAGAACCAGACCATGTGCGCCATCGGGAAGTAGACGAACGTGACCCACAGGATGACGAAGAGCATGACGGCCGAGAACTTGATACGCTCGGCGAAGGCGCCGACGATCAGGGCCGGCGTGATGCAGGCGAAGGTCATCTGGAAGCAGATGAAGGTGAGTTCCGGAATGGCCACACCCTTCGAGAAGGTTTCGGCCAGCGAGGATGGCGTCACACCGGCAAGGAAGGCCTTGGAGAAGCCGCCGACGAAGCTGTTGAGCGAGCCGCCATCCGTGAAAGCGAGCGAATAGCCGTAGGTGACCCAGATGATCATGACGACGGCGGTGATCATGAAGACCTGCATGAGAACCGAGAGCATGTTCTTGGCGCGGACGAGACCGCCGTAGAACAGAGCAAGGCCCGGGATGGTCATCAAGAGAACGAGAACCGTGGAGACCAGCATCCACGTATTGTCGCCCTTGTCCATCGTCATGGCCGGAGCAGCGGCGGCTGCAGCATCGGCGGCTGCCGGGGCGGCTTCCTGCGCGAAAGCGATAACCGGCGCCAGCAGAGCGGCCGACAGGGCGCCTACCCGTGCGATGTTGGAGGAAAACTTCGAAATTGACATTGGAAATAGCTCCTTGATCTGCCGTTCTTTACAGCGCTTCTGAATCGGTTTCGCCCGTACGGATGCGCACGGCATGGTCGATCGAGTAGACGAAGATTTTGCCGTCACCGATCTGGCCGGTCTTGGCAGATGCTGCGATGGCCTCGACTGCCTTGTCGACGATCTCCGATGCGACCGCGATTTCGATCTTGAGCTTCGGCAGGAAGCTGACCGCATATTCAGTGCCGCGATAGATTTCGGTGTGCCCCTTCTGGCGACCGTAGCCCTTCACTTCGGTCACAGTCAGGCCCTGAATGCCGATCGCCGTGAGGGCTTCGCGGACCTCATCGAGCTTGAACGGCTTGATAATGGCCATCACAATTTTCATCTGTATCCCATCCTTCGTTATCCTCGGCGCGGAGCCGACTCTCCTTGCCGCTGACGGTTTCATGAACAGCGACCGGCGATAGACATTCAAAGGACGTGCCAGATTCGTGACAGTCTATAAGTTATTGAAATCTAAAGGCTATAACAGAAGGCGCCAATAAACAGGCAAATGATGGGCCAATAAGCGCATAAATAATGCGCAAATTTATAAATATGCACATTATTTATTCATTTGCCTTTTTCCGAATCAGGCCCTCCTGCGCGACCGACGCGATCAGGACACCCGATCGCGTAAAAAGGCTGCCGCGGGTCAATCCCCGGGCACCCGACGCCGAAGGACTGTCCTGCGTATAGAGCAGCCAGTCGTCGAGCGTGTCGGGGCGATGGAACCACATGGCATGGTCGAGGCTTGCAACCTGCAGGCTCTGATCGAAAATGGACGTTCCGTGCGCATGCAGCGATGCATCGAGCAGCGTCATGTCCGAGATATAGGCAAGCACCGCGGCCTGATAGAGCCGGCTGTCCGGTACCGGACCGGTGGCCCGCACCCAGACATCCTGCCGCGGTTCGAGCTTCTCCCGGGTAAAATAGTGCTTGAGCGAAACAGGCCGGATTTCGATCGGCCTTTCGCGCTCCCAATATTTGCGCACCGCCGCCGGCGCATGGGCAAGATATTGTTCCTTGATCTGCTGTTCGCCGAGCAGTGATTCCGGCATCGGCACCGACGGCATGAGGACCTGGTGGTCGAAACCCGGCTCCTCCAGCTGGAACGAGGCCGAAAGCGCAAAGATCGCCTTGCCGTGCTGGATCGCGACGGCCCGGCGCGTGTTGAAGCTCGATCCGTCGCGGATACGCTCAACCTGGTAGACGATGGGCACCGAAGGGTCTCCGGGACGCATGAAATAGGCATGCAGCGAGTGAATGAAACGCTCGCTGTCCACCGTGCGCTGTGCTGCCATCAGAGCCTGTGCGATCACCTGCCCGCCGAACACGCGCTGCCAGCCGACCTGCGGACTGCGGCCGCGAAAGATATCGACCTCGATCGGCTCGATATCGAGCGTCGCGATCAATGTTTCCATGGCGGTCGGTCTGCCCGTCTGTTCCGTCATTTTGTTCGGCTCCCGGCGGTAGGAAGTGATAACGTCATGATCTATATAGATCGCATCTGGTCGTAGGAAGTAACAGGAGCTGATGATGCTGGACATGCTGGTTGTGGGCGGAGGTTATGTCGGCCTGTCCGTGGCCGTGGCGGTCAAGCAGGCAGCACCTCATCTCGATATCGCCGTCATCGAGGCAGCACCCGACCATGTCTGGAAGAAAGACATGCGCGCTTCCGCCATCATCGCGGCCGCAACGAAGATGCTCGAAGTCTTCGGCATATGGGATGAAATCGAGCCGGAGGCTCAGCCGATCAACAAGATGATCGTGACCGATTCCAGGATGTCCGATCCTGTCCGCCCGATCTTCCTGACCTTCGACGGCGAAGTGGCCGATGGCCGGCCGTTTGCCCACATGATCCCCAATGTCGCCATGGTCGGCGCGCTGCGCGGGCTGTGCGAGCGGCTCGGCATCGAGATCCGCCACGGCCTCAGCGCCACGGGGCTGAAGACCGGCGACACCAGCATCGAGGTCAGCCTTTCGGACGGCAGTACGCAGCAATCGCGCCTGCTGGTCGCCTGCGACGGCGTACGCTCGACGCTGCGTGACTTCGCCGGCATCAGGACGGTGACCTGGGACTATGGCCAATCCGGCATCGTCACGACCGTCGAGCACGAGCGCCCGCACCATGGCTACGCCGAAGAGCATTTCCTGCCATCCGGCCCCTTCGCCATCCTGCCGCTGCGCGACAACCGCTCCTCTCTGGTCTGGACCGAGCGGACGAACGACGCCAACCGCCTCGTTGCCGCCGACGATCTGGTCTTCGAGGAGGAGCTGGAACGCCGCTTCGGCCACAAGCTCGGCGCTCTCAAGGTCGTCGGGGACAAGCGCGCCTTCCCGCTCGGCCTCACGCTTGCCCGCTCCTTCGTCGCCCCGCGCTTTGCGCTCGCCGGCGACGCAGCGCACGGCATCCACCCGATCTCCGGCCAGGGCCTCAATCTCGGTTTCAAGGATGTGGCAGCGCTTGCCGAAACCATCGTGGAGGCCGATCGCCTTGGCCTCGATATCGGCGCCATCAACATTCTGGAGCGCTACCAGAGCTGGCGCCGTTTCGACACGTTCCGCATGGGCGTCACGACAGACGTGCTGAACCGGCTGTTTTCCAACGACACGGCGCCGATCCGCATTGCCCGCGACTTCGGCCTCGGCATCGTCGACCGGCTGCCCGGTCTGAAATCCTTCTTCATCGGCCAGGCAGCCGGAACGACAGCCAGGGACAATCCGCGGCTGCTTTCGGGCCAGACGATCTGACAGAGAGCATCTGCAGGAAGAAATCAGTCTTCGAGACTGCGCGCTTCCGAAACCAGCATGATCGGAATGCCGTCCCTGATCGGATAGGCAAGCCGTGCCTTTTCCGAGACCAGTTCATTGTGCTCGCGATCGTATGAAAGCCGCCCCTTGGTGAGCGGGCAGACGAGCAGCTCGAGAAGTTTGGGATCGACGCGGCTCAGTTTTTCGTCCATCGCGCCCTCTACTGCAAAACGGTATCGGAATCGCCGAAAACGCGGGCAAGCACGATTTCGGTGATGGCGATCAGGGTTTCGGCCCGCGTCTTGAGGTCGGGCGCTTCGAGCAGCGCCTGTTTTTCCGCCGGGCCGAACGGCGACATCATCGCGAGCGAATTGACGAGGGTAAGGTTGCTCGCCCGCTCAACGCTTTCCCAATCCGCCTCGAGCTTGTTGGCATCGAGATAGGCCTTGAAGGCCGTCAGCAGCGCGTTGCGATCGACAGCATCCTCTTCGTTCTCGGCAGAAAGATCCGATATGAACGGCGCGATGCGAAAGCTGCGGAACGGTTGACCATGCGATTTTTCCTCCAGCAGCCGGAAGCGGCATACGCCCGTCAGCGAGACGATGTAACGCCCGTCGCCGGTTTCGGCATAGGAGGTAATTCGGCCGAGGCAGCCGACGGCCGCAAGCTCGGGGGCATGCGTCTTGTCTTCATGCTCGCCATGCGCCGGCTGCACCATGCCGATCAGACGGTTTCCGGTCAGCGCCGCATCGAACATCGCAAGATAACGCGGCTCGAAGATATTGAGCGGCAACTGCCCCGCAGGCAGGAGAAGCGCCCCCGTCAGGGGAAAAACTGCAATCTCATCCGGTAAATCGCCGGGCTTAAGATATCTCGCATTGCCGACTTGCATGAAGACTGGTCCCGCACTCTTCGGCGGGCGCATCTGCGGCGCCCGTCCTCACGAGAAATGTGGTGCCCTTGTGCAAAAACGCAAGGGCGGATGCGGCAAACCTCAGGAAAACAGGATCGAGGAAAGCTTGCGGCGCGCCGAAACCGTCGCCGGATCCTTGAAACCCCAGACTTCGAAGAACTGCAGGAGCTGGCGACGCGCACCGTCGTCATCGAAGGCACGATCCTTGCGCATGATGAAAAGCAGGTGTTCGGCTGCCTCCTCGCGCCTGCCCTCGACATTGAGAATCTTGGCGAGTTTCAGCCGGGCTTCGTGATGATCCGGGTTCAGCGCCAGCTCGCGTTCAAGCGCAACGGGATCGCCGAGCTTGCGGGCTTCTTCGATCTGGTCGAGCTTCGTCAGGACTGCCTGGATGCCGGCATCCTTGCCAAGCTCTTCCGGCAATTCGCTCAGCATCTGGCGGGCTTCTCCATGCTGGTCGGCTGCGATCAGGCATTCGGCCATGCCGGCAAGCGCCTTGGCATTTTCCGGATCCGCCTGGATCACCGCACCATAAAGCTGGCCCGCTTCATTGACGTTGCCGGCAGCGAGCAACTCGCCGGCCTCGGCCAGCGCGGCTTCGATCTCGCCAGCCTGGTCGGCGCCGGCCGGGCCTGCGAGACGATCGATGAACTGACGAACCTGGCTTTCCGGCACGGCACCCATGAAACCATCCGCCGGGCGGCCGTTGACGAAGGCGATGACGGCGGGGATCGACTGGATGCCAAGCTGGCCGGCGATCGAGGGGTGATCGTCAATGTTCATCTTGACCAGCTTGACGCGGCCCTGTCCCTCGTTGACGACCTTTTCCAGAACCGGCGTCAGCTGCTTGCAGGGACCGCACCAGGGCGCCCAGAAATCGACCAGCACCGGCTGGTTGCGCGATTCCTCCAGCACGTCCTTCGCGAAATTCGCCGTCGTCGTGTCCTTGATATGGCCGCCTGCGGCCACCGGCTGGGGTGGCACGCCATAACTTGCCGTCGCCGACATCTGATTGCCGAAGGAGCCGTTGTAAGGATTGTCGCTGCCGCTCATAGGTATCTCCCGCCGCGCCGATCTGCCGGCGTTTCTGAATAGCGCTAAAATCGTATGTCAGGACGTCACTTTCAAGACAAGCGGCTTATGCCCCGTCGCTTCCATGAATCGTATCAGGTCGGCCCTGCCGATCGAGGTTGTCGCATCGTTGGAAAGCGGGTGGCAATTGATAATCTCGTCATGCATCAGATCCGCGTCGAGCACGAAGGTGACGTTGTTGCCGGTATCGTTGATCGCGCCGAGTGCGGTGACAGCACCTGGAATGACGCCCAGATATTCCATCAGTTTCTCGGGCTTGCCGAAGGAGACACGGCCGGAGGCACCGATGATAGTGTGGACCTGCTTGAGATCGACCGTGGCGTTTTCCTCCACCGTCAGCAGGAAGTAGCGGTCCTTCTTATCCTTCACGAACAGGTTCTTGGTATGCCCGCCGGGAATCTCGTCCCTGAGAGCAACCGATTCGGCCACCGTGAAGACGGGCGCGTGGTCCTTTGTGCTGTGGGCGATGCCGAGGTCGTCGAGAAAGGCAAGAAGATCCTGGCGGGTCTTGGGCTTGTTGTCGGTCATCGTCGTTCCATGAAGCGCGAGAAGGGCAGATCGGATTGCCTGCTTACGTCCGCCTCGCAAGCTTGGCAATCTTCAGGACCGACGCTTTGCCCTGCATTCGCGGCGTTTCCGGACGTGGTTTTCCACTGCTGGAATTTTTCTTCGTTTTTCCGTCATTTCCCTGTTGCATTTGAAAATCGTTTGGGCGATATAGCGCCCGTCGCCGCAAGGTGGCGCCCACGGTCCGCTACTTACTACCCCGGACCGATGAGGATTTGAGCGGGTGTAGCTCAGGGGTAGAGCACAACCTTGCCAAGGTTGGGGTCGAGGGTTCGAATCCCTTCGCCCGCTCCAGTTTCTCCAAATTTCCCAACCGACACGACAAAATGCTCAGCGCGCCGCGCCTTTGCATCTTCGTTTCTTATTTTCTCGGATCGAGCAGGTCGCGCAGGCCATCGCCGAGGATGTTGAAGCCGAGCACGGTCAGCATGATCGCCAGTCCCGGAAAGAGCGACATGTAGATGTTAAGGCCGAGATAGTTGCGGCCGTCGCTCATCATCGCGCCCCATTCGGGAAGTGGCGGCTGCGCACCGAGACCCAGGAAGGAGAGGCTTGCGGCCGACAGGATGACGGTACCGGCCGTCAGCGTTGACTGCACGATGATCGGGCCGATCGCGTTACGCAGGATGTAATGTGTCATGATTCGGTGGCGCGAGACGCCGAGCGAAATGGCCGCTTCCACATAATCCATTGCCTTGAGGCCGAGTGTGAGGTTGCGGCTGAGCCGCGCATAGACTGGCACCGAGAAGATCGCAATCGCGATCAGCAGGTTGACGAGGCTGGTGCCGAGCACGCTGACGATCAGGATCGCGAGCACGATGCCCGGAAAGGCGAAAAGGATATCCATGCACCACATGATCGCCTGATCGGCATAACGCCCCGCCATGCCCGAAATAATGCCGAGCGGCACGCCGACGACTATGGCAAGCCCGACGCTGAGAACGACCTCCAGCAGCGAGATGCGCGCGCCATAGAGCACGCGGGCGAAAATATCGCGACCATTGTCGTCGGTACCGAACGGATGCTCGAAGGAGGGTTCCAGCATCGTCGAGAGCAGGTCCTGCGAATAAGGATCGGCCGAGGTGATGAGCGGCGCCAAGATTGCCATCAGCACGATGATGCCGATGAGCCCGCCGCCGATGGTGATGCCCCTGTGCGAGGCGAGCCAGCGCAGGATGCCGCGCAGGCTCCCGCTGCCGGTCGAAACCTGTTCCGCTTCGCTCATCGCCATCAGTCGAACCTTATTTTCGGATTGAGCGCGGCGATCGCCATTTCCGCCAGGAAATTCATGACGACAACGCCGGTGACGGCCACAAGCGTCACACCCTGAATGACCGGATAGTCACGATAGCGCACCGAATCGACCAGCAGCCGACCGATACCCGGCCAGTTGAAGACGGATTCGGTGACGACGGCACCGCCGATCAGGCTGCCGAAGTTCAGACCGACGATGGTCACGATCGGGATCAGGGCGTTGCGCAGCGCGTGGCTCCAATAGATCGAGCCGGGCGCGACACCCTTGGCCCGCGCCGTGCGGATATAGTCCTGTGCCAGCACTTCGATCATGCTGGAGCGCGTCATGCGCGCGATGACGGCCATCGGCAGCACTGCGAGCGTGATCGAGGGCAGGACGAAGCTTTTCCAGGACGTGGCGCCGAGAAGCGGCAGCCAGCCGAGACTGACCGAGAATGTATTCATCGCCATCAGCGCCAGCCAGAAATTGGCGATGGAGGCGCCGGCAATCGCGAGAAGCATGACGGCCTGGTCCGGCCAGCCATGCCGGTAGATCGCACCGATCATGCCGGCCGGCACACCGATCGCAATCGCCAGCAGATAGGCGGTGACGGCAAGGCCGAGCGTAAAGGGCATGCGCTCGGCAATCTCATCGACAACAGGCAGTTTCGACTTGATCGACATGCCGAGATCGCCCCTGACCGCGCCATAGGCGAACGAGCCGTATTGCTCGGCAATACTGCGATCGAGACCGAGGCGGGTGCGCATGTTGTCGACCGCCTCCTGCGTGGCCTCGGGACCGGCCATCATGCGGGCCGGATCGCCAGGAAGCGCGCGAATGGCAACGAAGATCAGCAGCGACACGCCGACAAGGATCAGCGGCAAGGCGAGCAGCTTCTTGAGAATATAGGCTTTCATCGGACCGTCATCGTCAGTGAATCGGGTGGGCGGCACAGCACCGCCCACCCGGTTACGCATCAGTCCTTGGTGGCTTCCTCGACCACGACCTGGCCACCCGGAATGACCCAGGCACCCTTCACATTCTTGCGAGCGGCGTAGAGATCCTGCGTCGTATAGAGGAGAACATGCGGCGCCTGCTCGTTGACCTCCTTCTGGGCATCGACATAGATCGCGTTGCGCGCCTTCTCGTCCAGCGTCGAGGCTGCCTTGTCGATCAGTTCATCGAGCTTGGGATCGTTGAAAAAGCCGAGATTGGCGCTGGCAGGCGAAGCGCTTGCCGAATAATAGAGCGGGCGGAACTGCAGGTCGGCACCGTTGACGCCCGAAGACCAGGAGGCAATGACGGAACCCGTGTTCGCGGCCGCCTTGCCGGCCGGATCGGCGAAGGCCGCCTTCGACCAGACGCCGCTTTCCATGCGCTGCACGTCGAGCTTCACGCCCGCTTTCGCCCACATGGCCTGCAGCAGTTCGCCGATACGCGCTTCCGGCTCCTGCACGATCGTCGTCATTGCGAAACCGTCGGGATAACCGGCATCGGCAAGCAGCTTCTTCGCCTTGTCGATATCATAGGTATAGGGCGCGAGCGTCTTGTCATAACCGGGCGTGACAGGCGCGAGCGGCGAATTGGCCGGCGTCGCGTTGCCCTGCATGATCGCCTTGACGAGGCCTTCGCGGTCGGTCGCATAGTTCAGCGCCTGGCGCACGCGCACGTCGTCGAGCGGCTTCAGCTTGGTGTTGAGCGACACCCAGAAGACCGCCGAACCGTCCGACTTGTTGACCACCATGTCCGGATTGGCTGCAAGCTGCTTGGCGAAAGCGGCCGGCAGCGGATTGACGATATCGGCATCGCCCGTCTGCAGCGCCATGTTCATGACCGACGGCTCGGCCGTCCAGGTCCACTTGATCTCGTCTGCGCCCTTCGGCGCACCACCCCACCAGTCCGCGTTCTTGGTTTCCAGCACATATTCGCCGGACTTGTATTCCTGCAGTTTGTAGGGACCGGTACCGACCGCCTTGCTGCCGATCGTACCGGCGGCATCCGCCGTCGGGCTGACCATCCAGCAGGCGCCGGTGGTCAAAAGTGCGAGGAACGCCGGATAGGGCTTCTTGAGTTTGAACTGGACGGTCGACGGATCGACGGCGGTGACGCTGTCGATGAAGGTACGCAGACGACCGCTGGCGGCAAGGCCGCGCTTGGTATCGAGATGGCGGGCGAAGTTCTTCACCACCGCATCCGCATCGAAGGGCGTACCGTCATGGAATTTTACCCCCTGGCGCAGCTTGAAGGTCCAGACGATGCCGGCATCGTCGCTCGACCATTCGGTGGCGAGCGCCGGCTGCAGGCTCAGATCCTTGGCGCGGACAAGAAGCCCCTCGTACATCGGATCCAGAACAGCAGCCGTGAAGGTCGCGGTCTGATCGCCCGGATCCATTGAACGGGGCGCTTCGGTCTGCATGATCGTCAGCGTGGAAGCGAAGGCCGAAAGCGGCGCAAACAGCGCTCCGGCAACAGCGCAACGCAAAGCGAATTGGCGGGTTCTAATAAATCTCTTGCGAATGATTTCCATTGGTTCACCCTCTTGCTGATTCTTGAAACCGGCCCTTCGGTCGGCTTTGATCAATTTTGTAATTTATTTTGGTTGATTGGTTCATTTTGTGAACTTATTGTCAAGGCGAAATCACTAGCGGCAGGATCAGGGATTTTAATGTTCAACTCATCGCAGCGTGAGCTTCTGCGGGTCATAAGCGAGTCCGGCCCCTTGAGCCGGACCGATCTTGCCTCCGCGATCGGGCTCAGCAAGGCGGCAATGAGTGGCATCGCCCGCGAGCTGATCGACCGTGGCGTTCTACACGAAACGCAAACCGTGTACGGCCAGGGCCGGCCTTCCGTCCTGCTCGACCTGAAGCCGGAATGCGCCTTCTTCATCGGCATCTCGCTTCTGGAAGAGCCGGCGCCGATGATCCTCAGCGATCTGAACGGCAATATCATTGCTCGCCAGCAGCTGCCCTATTCCAGAGATCCCAAGGTCATCGCGAACGCCATCGCCTACGGCCTGCCGGAAATTCTCAGAGCCCATCCGCAGGCGAGCTCCAAGCTGGCGGGCATCGGCGTGGCGCTGTCCGGCTTCGTGGACGAAAAACAGGCAACCTGTGTCCAGTCCACCCTGCTCGGCTGGCAGGATGTGCCGCTTGCCGAAATCATTCGCCAGGCAAGCGGCGTCGATACGTTCATCGAGAACGACGCCAAGGCCGTGGCCGTCAGCGAAAAACTCTTCGGCATTGCCCGTGATACACCGAACTTTTCGGTCGTGTCGCTCGGAGACGGCATCGGCTGTGCCCACTTCATCGACGGCCGGCTCTATCGCGGCAACCATGGCGGCGCCGGCGAAATCGCCCATGCCACGATCGAGCCGGGCGGCGCGCCCTGCCGCTGCGGCAAGCGCGGCTGCCTGGATACGATCGCTTCCATGAAGGCGATCAAGGAGATGGCGAGGGCTGCCGGCCTGAAATGCACCTCGCTGTCGGAGCTCGAAGAGGAAGCCTCGCACGGCACCGCCGAGGCGATCGCCATCATCCACAAGGCCGGCGCAGCGCTCGGCCTGGCGATCTCGCACCTGATCCAGATGAACGATCCCGGCATGATCCTCGTCACCCATGTCGAGGGCTCCTTCGACGGCCTGTTCGGCACCGTCGTGCAGCAGGCGATCGAAGCCAATGTCCTTCCGCGTTATGCCGGCCAGACGCCGATCCGCACCCGCCGCGTCGACAGCGACGTCTGGGCGCGCGGTGCCGCCAGCATTGCCGCCCATAATTTTCTGATTGGTCCTAATGTAAGCTGAGGTTTTCCATGCGCATCGCCGTTGGGGGCATTCATATCGAATGCAGCACGTACAATCCCGTCCTGAACGAGGAGAAGGATTTCCGGGTGGTGCGCGGCGATGGCCTGCTGGCAGCCCCCTATTTCGCGTTCTTGAAGGATTACGACGCCGAGTTCCTGCCGACCATCCATGCCCGCGCCATTGCCGGCGGTCCGGTCGCGCGCCACACTTACGAGGCCTTCAAGGCTGAATTCCTCGAGCGCCTGAAGCCGCTTCTGCCGCTCGACGGCCTCTATCTCGCCATGCACGGCGCCATGTATGTCGAGGGCATGGAGGATGCGGAAGGCGACTGGATCAGCGCTGCCCGCGCGCTCGTCGGCGACGATTGCACGGTTTCGGCAAGCTACGACCTGCACGGCAATGTCACCCAGCGCATCCTCGATGCGCTCGACATGTACTCCACCTATCGCACCGCCCCGCATATCGACGTCGAAGAGACGATGCGCCGCTCGGTCTCCATGCTGGTGAAGAGCCTGAAGAGCGGTGTGAAGCCGACCCTGCTCTGGGCGCCGATCCCCGTCGTCCTGCCGGGGGAACGCACGAGCACCGTCGACGAGCCGGCAAAGAGCCTCTATGCCGAATTGCCCGGCATCGATGCGCTGGATGGCGTCTGGGATGCTTCGCTGATGGTCGGCTACGTCTGGGCGGATGAGCCCCGCGCCACCGCTGCCGCGATCATGACCGGCACCGACCGCGCCGTGCTGGAGCGCGAGGCAAAGCGCATGGCGAAGGCCTATTGGGATGTGCGCGAAGAGTTCGTCTTCGGCTGCGAGACCGGTTCGATCGAGGAATGCGTCGCCAGGGCGATCGCCAGCCCCACCGGCCCCGTCGTGCTCGCCGAATCCGGCGACAATCCGACCGGCGGCGGTGTTGGCGACCGCGCAGACGTGCTCGCCGAGCTGATTGCAAGGGGCGCAACCGGCGTCGTCTTTGCGGGCATTGCCGACAGGGCCGCAACGGAGACCTGCTATGCGGCGGGCGTCGGCGCGACGCTGGATCTGACCGTCGGCGCCTCGCTCGACACCAAGGGCAGCAAACCGGTAACCGGCCGCTTCACCGTAAAATTCCTGCATGAGACCAGCGACGCGGCCGATCGGCAGGCGGTCGTCTCCATCGGCGGTATCGACCTGGTGCTTTCCGCCAGGCGCCGCCCCTATCACAATATTGCCGATTTCACCCGTCTCGGCCTCGATCCGCACAAGGCGAAGATCATCGTCGTCAAGTCGGGCTACCTTTCGCCGGAACTGGCGCCGATTGCCAATCCGAACCTCATGGCGCTTTCGGCCGGCGTGGTCGATCAATTCGTCGAGCGCCTGCCGCGCCTGCGCAAACAGCACCCGACCTATCCTTTCGACAAGGATTTCGGCTTCGAGCCGCAAACCTTCCTGTCCGCACGCTCGCTCAATCGCTGAACCAATTGCCGTTTGGTACCGCGCGCCTGCCCGGGTGCGCGGCGCCTGTGGACGCCTGTATCTGCCCCTCGCATCTGCCGCAAATCTGCGCTTCAAGGCGAAAAAACAGGCAAATATTTATCTGCACAAAAAAGCGCTTGACGATCGGCCCTATTTGATTTGCATTGAACCAATCTAAAATTGGTTCAGGCCACCATGGACGAAGCACAGGGCAATTCGAACTATGCGCTGGAGAAGCTGAGGGCTCTTCTTCAGTCGGATAGTCTCGACGCCGACGGCAAGCTGCCGACTGAGCGCACACTCTCCGAAATCCTTGGCGTCAGCCGCCGCTCCATCCGCCGCGCGCTCGAAGTGCTGGAGGCCGAAGGTCGCATCTGGCGCCGGCAAGGTTCCGGCACCTTTGCCGGCAGGCGCCCAGATGGCTGGAGTGAGCATGTCGATTCCATCGTCGCCGACACGGACCTGATGGAAATCATGGAGGTGCGCCTGCGCATCGAGCCGCAGCTTGCCCAGCTCGCGGCCATGCGCGCCAAGGCGGCCGATGTCGAGCGCATGTATGATCTCGTGAAAAAGATCTACGGCAGCACGGATGCCGACGGCCGCGAACTCTGGGACGGCGCGCTGCATCGCCAGATCGCCCAATGCGCCGGCAACTCGTTCTTCCTGACGATCTTCGATGTCATCAACCGCGTGCGCCAGGACGAAGCCTGGCAGACGATCCGCGAGCGCGCCCGCAGCGCCAGCCGCACACGCGAAGTCACCTACGGCCAGCACACGGCCATCGTCGACGCCATCGCCGCCCGCGATCCGGCAAAGGCCGGCGAAGCCATGCGCCAGCATCTGCTGACGCTGCAGGAAAGCCTCATCCGCATCACCTCCTTCGACCATAGCGAAGCGGAGGCCGAGAAGGAGCCCACTTGAGCGGGGAAATCGGCACGGCGGAGATAACCGCCGGCCCGACACGATAAACGTGAAACAAAAACATAAAGAGGAGAATGAAATGAAATTGACCAGATTGCTGACCACTGCCGCGGCGGCAGCGCTCTTTGCGCTTCCGGCCCTCGCCACTGAACTGAAGATCGGCCTGCAGGACGATGCCGACGTGCTCGATCCGGCGCAGTCGCGCACCTTCGTCGGCCGTATCGTCTATACCGCGATGTGCGACAAGCTCGTGGATGTCTCGCCCGACCTCAAGATCGTGCCGCAGCTTGCGACCGAATGGAACTGGTCGCCCGACGGCAAGGAACTCACCATGAAGCTTCGCCAGGGCGTGAAGTTTCAGGACGAGACGCCTTTCAATGCCGAAGCCGTCGTCGCCACCATCGAACGCAACATGACCCTGCCGGAATCGCGCCGCAAGAGCGAGCTGGCCTCCGTCCAGAAGGTCGAGGCGACAGGCGAATATGAAGTCAAGTTCACGCTGAAGGCGCCTGACGTTACCCTGCTTGCCCAGCTGTCCGATCGCGCCGGCATGATCGTTTCGCCCAAGGCGGCCAAGGAACTCGGCGCCAAGTTCGGCGATCATCCGGTCTGCGCCGGCCCCTTCAAATTCGTCGAGCGCGTGCAGCAGGATCGCATCGTGCTGGAAAAGTTCCAGGACTACTGGAACAAGGACAATGTCTTTATCGACAAGATCACCTATCTGCCGATCCCGGATTCGACCGTGCGCCTCGCCAACCTGCGCTCCGGCGATCTCGACATGATCGAGCGGCTGGCCGCGACCGACGCCGAGACGGTCAAGAGCGATCCGAACCTCGTCTACAAGGATGTCGTCAATACCGGCTGGCTCGGCATCTACGCCAATGTCGGCAATGGCGCGCGCGCCGATAACCCGATCGGCAAGGACAAGCGCCTGCGCCAGGCCTTCTCGCTGGCGATCGACCGCGACGCCGCCATGCAGATCGTCTTCGAAGGCACCGGCGTTGCCGGCAACCAGCCCTTCCCGCCGAGCAGCCCCTGGTTCGACAAGGATGTCCCGGTTCCCGCGCGTGATATCGAAAAGGCCAAGGCCCTGGTCAAGGCTGCAGGCTTCGACCGCATCCCGGTTGAAATGCAGGTTCCGAACAGCCCGGTCACGATGCAGATGATGCAGATCATCCAGTCCATGGTCGCCGAAGCAGGCTTCGACCTCACCCTGAAGGCAACGGAATTCGCCACCCTGCTCAACGAGCAGACCGCCGGCAACTATCAGCTCAGCCGGTCCGACTGGTCCGGCCGCGTCGATCCCGACGGCAATATCCAGCAGTTCGTCACCTGCAACGCCGGCCTCAACGACAGCAAATATTGCAATGCCGACGTCGACAAGCTGCTCAACGAAGCGCGCCAGTCTCCGGACGACGCCGTGCGCAAGCAGAAGTATGATGCCGCGACCGCCATCCTGAATGACGACCTGCCGATCATCTTTCTCGGCCACCAGTCCTGGATCTGGGCGCTGCACAAGAACATCACCGGCTTCGTTGCTTCGCCCGACGGCATGATCCGCCTCGTCGGCGTGAAGAAGGAAGGCTGATAGCCCAACACGTGAGGGACGTGGCGAACTTCGCCGCGTCCCGCTGATGCTATCGGAGCGCCCATGTACAGGTTCATCGCCAAGCGGCTGCTGGTCGCCATTCCAACCCTGCTGATCATTTCGATCTTCGTCTTCTCGCTGCAGAAGCTTCTGCCGGGCGATCCGGTCCTGGCCATGGCCGGCGAAGAGCGCGATCCGCAGGTGCTGGAATTCCTGCGGGAAAAATATCACCTCAACGATCCCGTCCCCTACCAGTATGTCTACTGGCTGGGCTCGGCGCTGCGGGGCGACCTCGGCATTTCGCTGCGCACGAACCAGCCCGTTCTCGACCTCGTCGCCGAAAAGCTGCCGGTCACGATCCAGCTGGCGATCATGTCGATGATCTTCGCCTTCATCATCGGCGTACCGATGGGCATTCTGGCGGCGGTCAAAAAGAACACCGTCATTGACTACCTTGCCAACCTCATCGCCCTTTCGGGCCTGTCGATCCCGAATTTCTGGCTCGGCATCATGCTGATCCTGCTGGTCTCGGTGAATCTCGGCTGGCTTCCGGCCTCGGGCTACGAACCGTTCTTCTCCAATCCGCTGCGCTCGATAGAGACTATGCTGATGCCCTCCTTCGTGCTCGGCAACGCGCTCGCCGCCACGCTGATGCGCCACACCCGCTCGGCCATGCTCAGCGTCTTGAGCGCCGATTATATCCGCACCGCCCGCGCCAAGGGACTGTCGGAAAGTTCCGTGGTGCTGGAACACAGCTTCCGCAATGCCGTGCTGCCGATCGTCACGCTGAGCGCCCTGCTCTTCGGCGAGCTGCTTGCCGGCGCCGTCCTCACCGAGCAGATCTTTACGATTCCAGGCTTCGGAAAGCTCATCGTCGATGCCGTCTTCAATCGCGACTATGCCGTGGTCCAGGGCGTCGTCATCTGCACGGCGATCGGCTTCATTCTGATGAACCTTGTCGCCGACGTGCTCTACGTCCTCCTGAACCCGCGTATGAGGGCTTCGCTATGACCGCCATCGATCAAGTCGCAGCCGCACCTGTCGCCTCGGCCGAGCAGCGTGCACCGAGCCGCGCCTGGCGCAAGCTCAGGGCCAACAAGGGCGCACTCGTCGGCCTCGCCATCATCGCCTTCTTCGCCATTCTCGCGATCATCGCGCCGCTCCTGCCGCTGCCCGATCCGAACGCCACGAGCTGGTCGGCGATCCGCAAGGCGCCGTCGGCGGCCCATTGGCTCGGCACTGACGATATCGGCCGCGATATCCTCTCGCGCATGATCTGGGGCGCCCAGGCCTCGCTGATGGCCGGCGTCTTCTCGGTGGCGATCGCGGTCGTCATCGGCGTGCCTTTCGGGCTGGTTTCAGGCTATTTCGGCGGCTGGGTCGACATGGTCATCTCCCGCATCACCGAAGCTTTCCTGGCGATGCCCTTCCTGATCACCGCGATTGCGCTCGCAGCCTTCCTCGGCCCAAGCCTCACCAATGCGATGATCGCGATCGGACTGTCGGCCATGCCGATCTTCGTGCGGCTGACGCGCGGCCAGGTGCTGGCCGTCAAGACCGAGGAATATATCGAAGGTGCGCGCTCCATCGGTCTTCGCCACTTCAGCATCATCACCCGTTACATCCTGCCGAACGTGCTCGCGCCGATCCTCGTACAGGCGACCTTGACGATCGCAACCGCCATCATCGCCGAGGCAAGCCTTTCCTTCCTCGGCCTCGGCCAGCAGCCGCCCGCACCGAGCTGGGGCTCGATGCTGAACGTCGCCAAGAATTTTCTGAGCCAGGCGCCGTGGATGGCAATGTGGCCGGGCATTGCCATCTTCCTCGTCGTTATCGGTTTCAATCTATTGGGCGACGGCCTGCGCGATGCGCTCGATCCGCGCGAAGCATGACCTTTCGAAAGGACATATGAAATGACCACATTCACGACCCGCCCCGAAATTCTGGGCACATTCGGCGTCGTTACCTCAACGCACTGGATCGCGTCCGCTGTCGGCATGAGCATTCTCGAAAAGGGCGGCAACGCCTTCGATGCAGCGGTTGCCACCGGCTTCACCCTGCAGGTCCTGGAGCCACACCTTGTCGGCCCCGGCGGCGACATGCCGGCAATCATCTATTCGAAGAAGAAGGACAAGGTCGAGGTCATCTGCGCGCAAGGCCCGGCCCCGGCGGGCGCCACCATCGAGCACTACACGGACGAAGGCCTGAAACTGATCCCCGGCGACGGGCTGCTCGCAACCGTCATCCCCGGCTCCTTCGACGGCTGGATGCTGATGCTGCGCGACTATGGCAGGCTGAGCGTGCGCGATGTGCTGGAGCCGGCAATCTATTATGCCGAAAGCGGCCATCCGCTGCTGCCGCGCGTTTCCGCCACCATCAAGGGGCTTGCCGAATTCTTCCAGAAGGAATGGCCGACCTCCTACGAGACATGGGTGCCGGGCGGTTCCGTTCCCGAACCGAACTCGCGCTTCAAGAACCCGGTGCTGGCCGAAACCTGGAAGCGCATAATTTCCGAGGCGGAGGCAAAGCAGGGTCGCGAGGCGCAGATCGAAGCCGCCCGTGACGCTTTCTATCGCGGCTTCGTCGCCGAAAAGATCGCGAACTATCTGAAGACTGCCGAAGTGATGGATGCGAGCGGCAGCCGCCACAAGGCGGTGCTGACGGCAGACGACATGGCAAACTGGTCGGCCACGATCGAGGAGCCGCAGACCTACGACTATCACGGCTGGACCGTCGCCAAGATCGGCCCCTGGGGACAGGGTCCGGTTTTCCTGCAGACGCTGTCGATCCTGAAGGATATGGACATCGCCGCGATGGCGTCCGACGGTGCCGATTTCGTCCACACCGTCACCGAAGCCATGAAGCTCGCCTTCGCGGACCGCGAAATCTATTATGGCGATCCCAAATTCGCCGATGTGCCGCTCGATCGGCTTCTGTCAGACAGCTACGCCGCCGCCCGCCGCAATCTGATATCAGGCGAAGCGTCCCTTGACCTGCGCCCCGGGAAACTGCCGGGCTTCGAACAGCAGCATGACGCGACGATGCAAATGCTCGGCGCCGATTCCAAGACCGGCGCCGTCTACGAGCCGACCATGGCGCATCTGACGGAAAAGCGCGGCGACACTGTTCATATCGACGTCATCGACCGCGAAGGCAACATGGTTTCGGTCACACCCTCGGGGGGCTGGCTGCAGTCCTCGCCGATCGTTCCGGGCCTCGGCTTCTGCCTGAATTCGCGCGCCCAGATGTTCTGGCTCAAACCGGGCCTGCCGACCTCTCTCGCTCCCGGCAAGCGCCCGCGCACGACGCTGACGCCCTCGCTCGCGCTCTACGAGGGCCGCCCCACGCTCGCCTTCGGCACTCCGGGCGGCGACCAGCAGGAACAGTGGCAGCTTTCCTTCTTCCTGCGTTACGTGCACCACGGGATGAACCTGCAGGCGGCCATCGACCAGCCGCTCTTCCACACCTCGCATTTCCCCGGCTCCTTCTACCCCCGCACGCGAGAGCCGGGCGGCCTGATGGCGGAAGGCAATTTCAGCGCCGCCGTGCTCGACGACTTGCGCGCCCGCGGCCACAGGCTGACCGTCTCCGAACCCTGGACCATTGGCCGCCTGACCGCGGCACGCCGCGATGCCGACGGCCTGTTGCGTGCCGCGGCAACGCCGCGCCTCATGCAGGCCTATGCGGTCGGGAGGTAGGCATGACCTGGTCCATCGTTGCCCGCGATCCCGACACCGGCTACCTCGGCATTGCCGTCGCCACCCGCTTCTTTGCGGTTGGCGGCCTGGTGCCGCATATTCGCGGCGGCATCGGCGCGGTCGCGACCCAGGCCTTCGTCAGCCCGCTCTACGGCACCGACGGACTGGCTCTGTTGGCCGCCGGCAAGGCGCCGGACGATATCATTACCGAACTGACCGCTCGCGATGCCGGCCGCGACCAGCGCCAGCTGCACCTGATTGACGGCAAGGGCCGCAACGCAGCCTTTACCGGCGCAAGATGCATAGACTGGGCCGGTCACCTGCTCGATGACAATGTCTCGGTCGCCGGCAATATGCTGGCCGGCCCCGATGTCGTTGCCGAAACGCTTGCCACCTACAAGAAGGCGATGGACAAGCCCTTCATCGAGCGCCTGCTCGAAGCCATGCAGGCCGGCGAGGATGCCGGCGGCGACAAACGTGGCAGACAATCCGCAGCCCTCCTCGTCCATCGCGATCAGGACTATCCCTGGCTCAGCATCCGTGCCGACGACCATCCCGATCCGCTCGCCGAACTGCGCCGGCTCTATGCGGTGGCACAGGAGCGTTACATGCACGTGGCCGAAACCATGGCGACGAAGGCCAATCCGAACGGGATGATTGACAGGCGCGAGATCGATGAAAAGATCGCAGCGCTGGAGGCGGCGCGTGTTGCGGAGGGGCGCCCGTCGGCCTCCTTCGCCACACCTTTGAAGACCTGAAAGCCCGATCACCAGGCGCAAGACAACAAGGGAACGACATGACCGATCAGCCTGCAGCATCCATCTCTCCGGTTCTTTCCGTCCGGAACCTGACGACCTCGTTTCTCGCTGACGGCGAATGGAAATCCGTCGTCAGCAACGTCTCCTTCGATGTCATGCCGGGCGAAACGGTCGCGATCGTCGGTGAAAGCGGGTCCGGCAAGAGCGTCACTTCGCTTTCCATCATGCGCCTGCTCGCCAAAGGCTCGAGCCGCGTCGAAGGCAGCATCAGGCTCAATGGCCGCGATATCCTTTCGCTTTCCGACAAGGAGATGCGGGCAATACGCGGCAAGGATGCGGCGATGATCTTTCAGGAGCCGATGACCAGCCTGAATCCGATCTTCACCATCGGCAGGCAGATTTCCGAGGCGCTCACCTGCCACGGCGACATCAGCAAGGCTGACGCGCGCGCCGAAACCATCCGCCTTCTGGAGAAGGTGCGCATCCCCAACGCCGCGTCCCGGTTCGACGAATATCCGCACCAGTTCTCCGGCGGCATGCGCCAGCGTGTGATGATCGCGATGGCGCTCGCCTCGAGGCCGAAACTGTTGATCGCCGACGAACCGACCACCGCGCTCGACGTCACCATCCAGGGCCAGATCCTCGACCTCATCAAGATACTGCAGGAGGAAGAGGGCATGTCCGTTCTCTTCATCACCCACGACATGGGTGTTGTCGCCGAGATCGCCGACCGCACGATTGTCATGTATCGCGGCGAGGCCGTCGAAACCGGCACGACCGACGACATTTTCAACCGTGGCAAACATCCCTATACGCGCGCCCTGCTTTCTGCCGTGCCGCGCCTCGGCTCGATGGACGGCCGCAAGTGGCCGTTGCGCTTCCCCGTTGTCGATACGGCAACCGGCGAGCGGCGTGAGCCGGCGGAGGTCGCCGAAACCGTCGATCGTCGCAAGACACCGATCCTCGAAGTGAAGAACCTTGTGACCCGTTTCGACATTCGCGGCGGTCTCTTCGGCCGCAGGACCGGCGCCATCCATGCCGTGGAGGACGTTTCCTTCGACCTCTTCCAGGGCGAGACGCTGGCGCTCGTCGGCGAATCCGGCTGCGGCAAGTCCACGACCGGCCGGTCGATTACCCGCCTCGTGCAGCCGAACGCCGGCTCCGTCAGCCTCGACGGCTATGACGTGCTGAACCTCGATGCGATCAGCCTGCGCAATATGCGCCGCAGCATCCAGATGATCTTCCAGGACCCCTTCGCCAGCCTCAATCCGCGCATGACGGTCGGTGCGGCCGTCGCCGAACCTTTCACCGAACATGGCCTTGGCACCCGCGCGCAGGCGCGGGACAAGGCGGCCGACCTGCTCGAACGCGTCGGCCTGAAGCCGGATATGATGAAGCGCTACCCGCATGAATTCTCCGGCGGCCAGCGCCAGCGCATCTGCATTGCCCGCGCCCTTGCTCTCGACCCGAAGGTCATCGTCGCCGATGAAAGCGTCTCGGCTCTCGATGTCTCGATCAAGGCGCAGGTCTGCAACCTGCTGATGGACCTGCAGCAGAGCCTGAATCTCGCCTTCCTGTTCATCTCCCATGACATGGCCGTCGTCGAACGTGTCAGCCACCGTGTTGCCGTCATGTATCTCGGTGAGATCGTCGAGATCGGCCCGCGCGAAGAGCTGTTCCGCAATCCGCAGCACCCCTACACCAAAAAGCTGATGGCAGCCGTCCCCGTACCCGACCCCGCGCGCCGCGGCATCCGCCGCAACCTCGGCACCGACGAGCTGAAAAGCCCTGTCCGCCCGGTGGGTTACGTCCCGCCGAAACGCCAGTATCGCGAAGTCGCGGCCGGCCATCTGGTCCGGATGGAGGAAGCCGCCTGAATTAGTCCGGGCGGTCTAGGCGGCTGCCCGAAGAGGGCAGGTAAAAGCAGGAAATGGACCGCCCCGGTAGGATGCTATGTAATCCGTTTTGCTGCATCGCTTATATTATTTATTCCAGATATTATTTCACTGAGAATTATTAACGCCAATGGCGGCCGTTTGTGTTCTCTTATCCCTACGAATCAAAAAGGTTTGATTTGCGTGGGGGCAGCCACCATGTTGAACCATGGGGCGATAGAACAGTTGGGCAGGAGCACATGCTGCAACGGATTGAAGACATTGATGCCGCGCTAGTCGACAGGCTGCAGCATTCAGCGTTCAAGTATTTCCTGAAATATTCCAATCCTGAAAACGGCCTTGTACCGGACACGTCGATCCCGGGCGTCCCGGCCAGCATTGCCGCAATCGGCTTCGGGCTTTCCTCCTATCCGGTTGGCGTCGAGCGCGGCTGGATCAGCCGCGAAGAGGCCGCCGAGCGTGTGTTCAATACGCTGCATTTCTTCGCCAACGCCAAGCAGGGCACGGAACGCCACGCGACCGGGCATCGCGGCTTCTTCTACCACTTCCTGCACGTGGACACCGGCAATCGCGCCTGGAACAGCGAACTTTCGACCATCGATACCGCTCTGCTCGTCGCCGGCATCCTGACCGCCGCACAATATTTCGACGGCGAAGATCAGACCGAAACCGAGATCCGCGCGCTCGCGAAATTCATCTATGAGCGCATCGACTGGCGCTGGGCGCTGAACAAGGGCGATTGCATCTCGATGGGCTGGAAGCCGTCTTCCGGCTTCCTGCGCTGGCGCTATCACGGCTTCGACGAGGCGATCATTCTCTACACGCTCGCGCTGGCTTCGCCGACGCACCCGATCCCGCAGTCGTCCTACGATGCCTTCACGGCAAGCTATTCGTGGATGATCTTCAACGAACAGCCCTACCTCTACGCCGGCCCGCTCTTCATCCATCTCTTCTCCCATGCCTGGATCGACTTCCGCGGCATCCAGGACAAGCCGATGCTCGAGAGGAACTGGGATTATTTCCGCAACACGCAGGTCGTCATCAACGTCCAGCGCGATTATGCCGAACGCAACCCCGGCCAGTTCGTCGGCTACAGCAAGGATATCTGGGGCTTTACCGCCTGCGATGGCCCGCCGCCGACGCGGCGCATGCGCGGCGGCCGCAGCCCGAAAGTTCTGGGCTATGCTGCCCGTGGCGCTCCGCTCGGTCCCGATGACGGCACGATCGCGCCCTGGGCGGCCCTTGCCTGCCTGCCTTACGACCGGCAGGCCGCTATCGACGGCACCAAGGCACTGCTGACCACCTATCCGAACCTGCTGCTGGAAGGCGGCTTCCCTGGCGGCTTCAACCCGACAGTCCAGACCAAGCGGCCGGAAGGCTGGGTCGATGACCGCACCGTCGCCATCGATCAGGGCCTTCTCGTCATGACCGTCGAGAACGACCGTTCCGACTTCATCTGGAAGCTGATGCGCAAGAACCCGATCATCCGCCTCGGCCTCGAGCGGGCCGGCTTCACCGGCGGCTGGCTGGCCGGCGAGGAATCGGAAGAACTGGCTCTGAAGGCAGGCTAAGCAATTCCAGCAAAAGCGTGCAGCGGTTTTGCGTCCGGAATTGCGTTAAACAAAAGAAAGAGCATTTTCGGGTTTCGAGAAAAACGGAAATACGCTGACCCTACCGCACAAAGACATGTGCTTTGCCGGCGATATCGAGGCGGACAAGATCGCCCCGCGCCGGCAATGCGACGCTTGAGGTCTTGATCAGGATCGGCGGAAGGGCGACAGCCGCAAGCGACACCGCCACCGTGCAGGTCGCTCCACCGAATTCCACGTCCACGACACGCCCGCCATATTTCGCGTTGGCCTCGTCGACGACGACGCGGATCTGCTCCGGCCGCAGCATGATTTCCGCCTTGCCCTGATGGGCTCCTTCGACCGGCACGTTGCCGAGCGCGCAATCGGCAAAACCATTCTTGATGATCGCCGGCAGCATCACGGCATCGCCAAGGAAAAGGGCGGTCTCGCGATCCCGCGGCTTGAGGTAGAGCGTCTGCGGCGTTCCGGCCTGCACCAGTTTCCCTTCGCGCAGCACCGCCACCTGATCGGCAAAGGACAGCGCTTCACCCTGGTCATGGGTGACGAGAACGGCCGTGATACCTGCCGCCTGCAGCACGCGGGCGACCGCCTTGCGCATGTTTTCCCTGAGCCCCGTATCCAATGCCGAAAACGGCTCGTCGAGCAGCATCAGGCGCGGCCGGCGGCCGAGCGCGCGGGCAAGCGCCACACGCTGCTGCTGACCGCCCGAAAGCTGGTGCGGGCGGCGATCCAGCATGCTGTTTTCCAGCTCCACCATCTCAAGAAGCTCGCGAATGCGCGTTTCGCGATCCGGCGCACCACGCTCGAAGCCGAAGCCGATATTTTCTGCGACACTCAGATGCGGAAAAAGGGCACCATCCTGGGAAACGATGCCGATGCCGCGCTTATGGGCGGGCACGCAGGCCGGACCGTCGGCCAGCACCTCGCCATCCAGCGTCACGCGGCCGGCATCAGGCTGTTCGAAGCCGGCAATGATGCGCAAGAGCGTCGTCTTGCCGGAACCGGAGGGACCGACGACAGCAGTGCGGCTGCCCGCCTGCACTTCAAGCGAGATATCCTTCAGCGCCTGAACCGTGCCGTAGCGCTTGCTGATAGTATCGATCGTAAGCAGCGTCATTGGCCGGCAGTCCGTTTCGATTGGGCATAGAGCATGAGGGTAAGCGGGAACGACAGCACGACCATCATCAACGCGTAAGGCGCCGCAGAGACATAGTCGATTTCGCTCGTCAGCGACCAGAATTTCGTCGCCAGCGTATCGACACCGTTCGGCGACAGCATCAGCGTCGCCGTCAATTCATTGGTGATGCCGAGCGCGACAAGCGCCACGCTGGCGGCGGCTCCGGGTGCCGCGAGCCGCATGGTGATCTGCCTGACCGCCTGTCCGGGCGTACGGCCAAGCCCCATCGCCGCCCGCTCCAGTTCGACGGGCGCCTGCGCGATGCTGGCGCGCAGGCCGACCATTGCGCGCGGCAGGAAGAGCAGCACATAGGCGACGAGCAGCGTCGCGAAGGTCTGGTAGAGCGGCAGGACAAGGCGAACGGTAATCGAAACCAGCGCCAGCGCCACAACGACGCCCGGCAGCGAACCGACATAATAGTGGCAGGCCTCAAGGATGCGCTGAAGGCGGCCCGGCGCACGCACCGACAGCCAGGCCATGGGGGCCGCAACGATCGTCGTCAGCACACCGCCGGCAAGAGCAAGGACAATGGTCTGCACGAAGGCGCTCACCAGGTCGATGCGCCAGATGCCGAGCCCGCCGAGATAAAGCCAGCGCCCGAGTGTCACCAGCGGCACGCCGAGCGTCAGTACCGCAAGGGCGATCGGCAGCGCTATGGCGGGCACCACGAACCAGCCGAGCCGGCGGCGATCGGCAGGACGCGCCGAACCGG
Source organism: Rhizobium sp. GCM10022189 (assembly GCF_042656325.1). Lineage (NCBI taxonomy): Bacteria > Pseudomonadati > Pseudomonadota > Alphaproteobacteria > Hyphomicrobiales > Rhizobiaceae > Rhizobium > Rhizobium sp. GCM10022189. The sequence goes on along the minus strand of NZ_JBHSOR010000058.1, from coordinate 90,017 downwards.
AGCCGACACGCGCATAACGCTCGGTACCGCGCAGCAGGATCTCGACGCCGAGCAGGAACAGGCAGCAGGCGACAAGCACGCCGCCGAGCATGTTGGAAGCCGGACTGTTATAGGAAGACTGGAACTGATCGACGATCGCGGTTGCAAACGTGTCGAAGCGGATCATCACGAACAACCCGTATTCCGACAGGAGGTGCAACGCAATCAGCAGCGAGCCGCCGCAAATCGCAAGGCGAAGCTGCGGCAGGATCGTGCGGAAGAACACGCGCCACGGATCGAGGCCAAGCGAGGCGGCGGCATCCTCGATTGCCGGGTCGAACCGGCGCAGTGCCGCAGCAACCGGCAGGTAGAGGAAGGGGTAATAGGCAAGCACCGAAACGAAGACGCCGCTCTGCAGCCCGCGCATGCCCGGAAGCAGGCTCACCCAGGCATAGGAATGGACAAAGGCCGGCACGGCGAGCGGCGCGATGGCGAGCCATGCCCAGAGCCGCGCGAAGGGAATGTCCGTACGTTCCGTCAGCCAGGCGAGCGTGACGGCAAGGACGATCGACAGCGGAATGGTGATCGATTCCAGAAGCACCGTATTGACGAGAAGCTCGCCGACGCGCGGGCGGAAGACCAGCGTCTTCACCGTTTCCCAGCCCACATCGTAAGTCACCCAGGCGATGAAGCCGAGCGGCACGAGGCTGAAGATCGCCACAACGGACGCGAGGAGAACGACGGAAGCGTGCGGCATGCGTCCACGCGGCAAAACCAGTCGCGTGGCCCTGGGTGCCACCGGCGCCCTATTGCCGGATGCAAGCAATCTATTGTCCTGCAGCAAGGCCGATGCCTTCACACGCTGAAAAAGGAAGGCAACCGCCTTTCATGGCGGTTGCCGGATTTCGTCATGCCCTAAGGTTTTCTTGAGCCAAAAGCAATAGTTTTGGCGGGAAATAGCCTGCGGCAGAAAGGCTTAGATGAGGCCGGCGGCCGTCATCAGCTCCACGACCTTCTTGCTGTCCAGCGTCGAAGCTTCGACTTTCGGTGCGTCGAGATCGGCAAGCGGCGTGAGCTTGTCGTTGGAGGCCGCATCCTTGCCGATGGCATATTCATAGGAATCGCCGTCCTTGAGGATTGCCTGGCCCGCCTTGCTGGTAAGGAACTTCAGGAAGGCCTGGGCTTCCTTCATGTGCTGCGTGGACTTCAGGATACCGCCGCCCGAAACGGAAACGAAAGCGCCCGGATCCTGGTTCTTGAAATAATGCAGGCCGACATTCTTGCTGTTTTCGCCGGTCTTCGCCTGATCGCCGAACCAGTAGTAGTGATAGATGATCGCGCCTTCGACCTCACCGGCATTGACGGCCTTCATGGCAACGCTGTTGCCCTTGTAGGGGGTGGCGTTGTCCTTGAGGCCCTTCAGCCATGCCTTGGTGGCATCCTCGCCCTTCAGCTGCAGCAGGGCTGCCACGATGGCTTGGAAGTCGGCACCGGCCGGAGCTGCACCCCAGCGGCCCTTCCAGGCCGGGTCCTGAAGGTCGAGCATCGACTTCGGCAGCTTGTCTTCGGAAAGCTTCGTCTTGTCATAGGCAAAAACAGTCGTGCGGGCGGCGATGCCGGTCCACATGCCGTCGGCGGGGCGATACTGCTCCGGAACCTGATCCAGCGTATCCTTCTCGATCGGCGCGAACAGGCCGGCGCCGTCGACCAGCGTCATGGCCGGCGAGTTTTCGGTCAGGAACACGTCCGCAGGCGAGGCATCGCCTTCCTGGATGATCTGGTTGGCGAACTGCATGTCGCTGCCCTGGCGCATGGTGACCTTGATACCGGTCTCCTTGGTGAAGGCATCGATCCATTCACGGCCGAGGCTTTCGTGCTGGGCGTTGTAAACGACAATGCCTTCGGACTCCTGCGCATTGGCACTGCCTGCAAGCGCGGTCGCGGCAAGGAGCGAAGCGACAAGCGCGAACGCGCCGGAAAGTCGGTTAAGAGCAATTTTCATGATGGCCTCCGTAGCGATGTCACCCGAATTCCCCAGGGGTGATGGCAGCCGTATATTTTTGTTGACTGATTACTTCAAGTTTCAACGGCAAAATAGGCATCACATTATCTTGACTCAATTTTTCATCTTGGCGGGAATAAATCCAGATTTCGCCAAAAAAGGCGACGTTCCGGGAACGCCGCCTTCAACAATTTTGTTGCCTGTCTTACTCGACGTCGAACTTGACGCCCTGCGCCAGCGGCAGGGTCCGGCCGTAATTGACGGTGTTGGTGGAACGCCGCATATAGGCCTTCCAGGCGTCCGAACCGGATTCGCGACCGCCGCCGGTTTCCTTCTCGCCGCCGAAGGCGCCGCCGATTTCGGCGCCGGAAGGGCCGATATTGACGTTGGCGATCCCGCAATCCGAACCGCGCGAGGAGAGGAAGGTCTCGGCCTCACGCATGTTGTTGGTGAAGATCGAGGACGACAGGCCCTGCGGCACGGCATTGTGCAGCTCCAGCACGGCGTCGAAATCACTGTATTTGATGACATAGAGGATCGGCGCGAAAGTTTCGTGCTCGACCGGGCCGGTCTGCTCCGGCATTTCGACGAGAGCCGGGCGAACATAGAAGGCTTCCGCCGACCCGTTCTCGACCCGCTCGCCACCGACGACGGTGCCGCCGGCAGCCTTGGCCTGGCCGAGGGCCGCCTGCATTTTCTCGAAGGCCTGCCCGTCGATCAGCGGCCCGACCAGCGTGCCGGCTTCCAGCGGATTGCCGATCGTGACCGACCCGTAGGCCTTCTTCAGACGCGGCACGAGCTGGTCATAGACGCTCTCATGCACGAAAAGACGGCGCAGCGTCGTGCAGCGCTGACCGGCCGTGCCCATGGCCGCGAAGGCAACGCCGCGCAACGTCAGGTCAAGATCGGCGGTCGGGCAGACGATAGCGGCATTGTTGCCGCCGAGTTCCAGGATAGCGCGGGCGAAACGCTGGGACAGGCGCGGGCCGACGGCACGGCCCATGGCGGTGGAGCCGGTAGCGGAAACGAGCGGGATCTTCGGATGATCGACAAGCACTTCGCCGATCTCGCGGCCGCCGATCAAAAGCGTCGAGAGATTGGCCGGCGCAGAGCCGCCTTCGGCAACGAACCGCTTCAGCGCCTTCTCGAACAGCGCCTGCACGGCAAGGGCGGTCAGCGGCGTCTTTTCGGAAGGCTTCCAGACGGTGGAATTGCCGCAGACGATGGCGAGTGCCGCATTCCACGACCAGACGGCGACCGGAAAATTGAAGGCCGAGATGATGCCGATGGCGCCAAGCGGATGCCAGCTTTCCATCATGCGGTGCTCGGCACGCTCCGTGGCGATGGTCAGGCCGTAGAGCTGGCGGGAAAGGCCGACCGCGAAATCGCAGATATCGATCATTTCCTGCACTTCGCCGAGGCCTTCGGAGGTGATCTTGCCGACTTCGATCGAGACCAGCCGGCCGAGTGCCGTCTTGGAGGCGCGCAATTCTTCGCCGAGCAGGCGCACCAGCTCGCCGCGCTTCGGCGCCGGAACCGCCCGCCATTCGAGGAAGGCCTTATGCGCCGCGTCGATCGCCGCCTTGGCATCCGCGACGGAATGTTCCTTCAGCTTGCCGATTTCCTTGCCCGTGATCGGTGAGGTGACGGAAAGCGTGCCGCCGCCATAGCTCCTGGCATCGACGCCGAGATCGGCAAGCAGCTTGGCGGTTTCGGTGGCGAGATCGAGGACGGCGATGTTCATTGTCTTGGTTCCAGTCTTGTTGTTCTCAGAAACGGGCATCGGCGAAATGGGCGACCTGAGCGCCGGCTTCGTACCACAATTCCTTAAGCCCGCGGAAGCTCGGCTCACGGGGGTCGGTCAGCGGCAAGGGCAGATCCGCCTCGGCCATGTGGCCAAGAATATGCTGCGCCAAAGTGCGGCCGAATACCGTGCCGGGCGCGATCCCGCGGCCATTATAGCCCGAAAACCCGATGACGTTGGGCGCGAATTTGTGGAAGCGCGGCAGGGCATTGTCGGTCATGCCGATCTGCCCGTACCACTCGCATTCGAAATCGACATCGCCAATCTCGGGAAAGAGCCGCTTCAGCGCGCGTTTGGCCCAGCCCTTATGCACGGAAAGGCCGGTATTGCGCAGCGCCCCGACACTGCCGAAGACGAGCCGGCCCGCCTGATCCATGCGGAAGGAGGAAAGGATTTCCTTCGTATCCCACACGCCTTCGCGATTGGGCAGGATCGACCGGCGCAGATTGTGGCCGAGCGGCACGGTGGCGAAGTTGAAATAGGGCAGAAATACCTGTTCGTTGCGCACCAGCTCCCAGGGGCCGGTGCTGTAGGCATCGGTCGCCACGACAATCCAGTCGGCGCTCACCTGTCCGCGCGCCGTCTTCACCACCCAGCGGCTGCCTTGCCGCTCGGTTGCAATGACGGGGCTTGCGGTGTGCAGCACGACGCCCGCCTTCTGCGCGGCATGGGCAAGCCCGCGCGCATAGGCCAGCGGCTGCAGCGTGCCGGCCCGCATGTCGAGCAGCGACCCGGCATAGGCATTCGTGCCGATACGCTTTGCCGTCTCGTTCGCATCCAGGAGCGTGACCGGCGCGCCCCGCGCCGACCACTGCTTGTAACGCTCCTCGACTTCCTTCAGCCCATCGGCGCCAACCGCGCAATGCAGCGTGCCCTGCTTCTCCAGCTCGCAGGCGATACCGTGCTTTTCGATCAGGTCCATCACCAGCCGTGGCGCGTTGCCGAGCAGGTCGAGCAGTCGTTCGCCATAAACAGGACCAAGAACACCCGGCAAATCGTCGGGCATGACCCACATGCCGGCATTGATGAGGCCGACATTGCGACCGGCTCCGCCGAAGCCGATTTCCTTGGCTTCAAGCAGCACGACCCGCGATCCGGCCTCAGCCAGATGCAGCCCCGAGGAAAGGCCGGTATAGCCACCGCCGACGATGACGACATCGGCCTCTGCAACGCCTTCCAGCGCGGATGTAAGCGGCGGCTGAGGAGCGGTCTTTTCCCACAGGCCGTGGGAGCGCGGATCATTGAGCATCGGACAGTCCAGTCAGGATCGAATTCGGCACTCTAGCGCCGCTCCCGCACCGGCGGAAGCGGCCAAATATCAGGCCACGGTCTTCAGCTTCAGGCCGGAAAGGCCAAGCTCTTCCATCGCCGTTTCAAGCGAGGCGGCTTGCAGCGCGCCATAGAGCGCGAGTTCGTCCTGCACATCGGCGCCAAGCGCTGCCTCGAAGGCGGCGCGGTTGGAGCGTGTCGCGTAATTCTGCTGCTGGTCCGTGCCGAGATTCGACTGGAAGATACCGGCCGCGCTGACCGGCAGGAAATCCTCGTAGACGATAGGATCGAAACGCAGATAACCCCTGGCAATCAGGACGTCCGGATCGGATGGCAGCTGCCCCTTTGCTGCGATTCCTTGGGGCGTGGCCGAATAGCGGAAGAAGGCAAGCCCTTCGCGCCTGAGTTCCTCCCAGCTGTCCGGCAGCGCCTTGAACCGTTCGGCAAGCTCGGCATCGTAATCGCTGGCCTTGGCACCGGATGCGCCGACCTGCACTTCGCCGCGCACCGAGGCAAGCAACTGGTCGTAGAGCGCCCGGCCCCTGGCCGTCAGTGCCACGCCACGTTGTTCGATTTCGCCGAAACGGGCGGTATGCGTGCCTGATGTCGTCCCGGTCGCGCCGGAAAAAGCGATCGGCTCTTCCAGAGCCTTGAAGCTCGTCTGCCGCAGCAGGATATCGCAATTGCGCCGCGGCGGGCCTTCGATGACGGCCTTGGGCGTAATGCCGCGTTCCGGCATGCGCCGCTGCACCTCGTCGATATCGAGCGTGCGGGGCGTCAGGTGGTTGATATGCGGCCCTTTGAAGCTGACGACATCGGCGATGAGGCGATGCGCATCATGCAGGCGTTTGTAGGTCTCGGCGCTGACGGTCGCCGCACCATGCCAGCGGAAGGTTTCCAGTGCCTCGGCGACGAATTCCGTCGCCTCCGCCTCCGTCAGCCCGCCGGCCGTCTCATACTGCTCAATGAGGGCGATGGCGCGCGGCGTGTAGATCTGCCGCTTGGCGAGAATGGCCGCGGCTTCGGCGCGCAACGCCTGATCCTCGATCAGCTCCAGCCGCAGAAGCGAAGTGAAGACACGGAACGGATTGACGTTCAGCGCCGCTTCCTCGACCGGCCTGAAGCAGGTGGAATGCACGGGGACGCCGGCCACCGAGAGGTCGTAATAGCCGACCGGCCGCATGCCCATCACGGCAAAGAGGCGGCGGATGGTGAAAAGTTCTGCGGCCGTTCCAAGACGGATTGCGCCATGGCGCTCGACATCGATGCGCTCGAGTTCGCCTGCACGCCGAAGTCGCTCGCTGAGTTCCTGGTCTTTCGCGAGGACTTCGGCGTTGACCTCCCCCACAAGCTCGATCAGCGTGCCGTATTGCGGCACTTCCGTCCGGTACATCTGCGACATGGCTTCCGTAAAGAGCGAACGGATGCGATCGGTCGAGACGAAAGCGCCGGGCATGGGGGAACTCCGCGTTCATTCCAATTTTGCAGGATGAAGTTCTTTACAAGCGCGCTCATCTTATGAATATCGACGTTTCGGAAATAGTTCATTCTGATATGGAATGATTATGCTTGCACCCAGGCGTTTTTTGCCGTCGACGTCCCATCTGGCCGCCTTCGAGGCGGTCGCCCGCAACGGCAGCGTAACCGCAGCCGCGCGAGAACTCGACCTGACGCAGAGCGCCGTCAGCCGCCAGATCAAGGCACTGGAGGAGCAGCTCGGCGTCGAACTTTTCCTGCGCGAGCGCCAGACGGTGCGGCTTACCCTTGCCGGCGATGCCTATGCGCGGGAAATCCGCGAGGCGCTGCGGCGCATCTCCAGCGCTTCGCTTAACCTGCGCGCCAACCCGCACGGCGGCACGCTGAACCTGGCCATTCTGCCGACCTTCGGTACGCGCTGGCTGGCGCCGCGCCTCGGCCGCTTCCTTTCCGCCAATCCGGGTGTGACGATCAATCTCGTCACCCGGCTGTCCTCCTTCGATTTCCGCCTCGATTCCATCGATGCCGCCATCCATTTCGGCCATCCCCACTGGCCGGGTGCGGAACTCGCCTTCCTGATGTCGGAACGCACGCTGCCCGCCTGCAGCCCGGATTTCCTGAAGCGCAATGCGATCTCCCGGCCGGAAGACCTGTTGACGGTGCCGCTCCTGCATCTGACGACCCGCCCCGACGCGTGGGAGCGCTGGTTTGCCGACAATGGCGTCGCCTTCGAAAGCGTACACGGCATGCTGTTCGACCAGTTTGCCACGGCAGCGCAGGCGGCGATCGCCGGCCTTGGCATTGCCCTGCTGCCGACTTTCCTCATGCAGGAGGAACTCAAGCGCGGCGATCTCGTGGCCGCCCTCGACAGGGAGACGGAAAGCCGCGAGCGCTACTATCTCGCCTTTCCGCCGGAACGCGCCGATTACGCCCCGCTTGCCGCCTTCCGCGACTGGATCGTCACCGAGGCCCGTTCGGGTTCTGAAACGTAAGGAAGGCTTGCATCGCGGCGGCGGTTTCGACCATTATGCGCGCCATCAGAATTCGATGCAGGAAATTCCCATGAAGCCGATCTTCGTCCAGCTCCAGTGCGCCCCGGGCAAGACCTACGAAGTTGCCGACGCCATCTACAAGACCGAACTGGTCTCGGAGCTCTACTCGACATCAGGCAATTACGACCTGCTGCTCAAGGTCTACATCGAAGAGGGCCAGGATATCGGCAAGTTCATCAACGACAACATCGCCAACATCCCCGGCATCGTTCGTTCCCTGACGACATTGACCTTCAAGGCGTTCTGAACCGGTTAACCCTTTTGCTAATAAACCCGGCCCCGAAACGCCCTTATAAACTGCGCCTTAAGCACGGTCATGGCTGATAATTCCCACAAAAAACAGGTGGGAAATGTCCGTCTCCATGATAGAGACCCTTCAACACAGGGCGCAGCCAAAAGCTGCCCCCCTCATCGTGCATGTCGTCCGGCAATTCCTGCCGAACCGCGGCGGGATGGAAGATGTGGTCGCCAATCTCGCGCGCCAGACGTTGAAACGCGGATTTCGCGTTCGCGTCGTCACGCTCGATTCTCTTTTTGTGGCTCCGGAAAACAGGCTTCCGGCACGCGAAACGATTGACGGCATCGACGTCGTCCGTATCCCCTGGTCCGGCAGCAGCCGCTATCCGCTGGCGCCGCAGGTCTTTCACCATATCGGCGATGCCGACCTCATCCATGTTCATGCCATAGACTTCTTTTTCGACGCACTTGCCTGGGGCAGCTTCCTGCACCGCAAGCCGATGGTCGTGACCACCCATGGCGGCTTCTTTCACACGAAGAAATACCTTGTCATCAAGAAGATCTGGTTCACGACGCTGACGCGGCTCTCGGCAACGGCCTATCGACAGGTCGTCTGCTGCAGCGCGTCCGACCTCAACCAGTTCATCCGGATCGTTCCTGACGGCATTACCATCGAAAATGGCGCCGACATCGGCAAGTTTGCCGACGTTGCCTCGCGCCAGCCCGAAAGGCGCATCGTCACGATCGGGCGCTTCTCCGTGAACAAGCGGCTCGATCACCTGCTGGATGCCGCAGCCGTGCTCGTCAAACGCCATCCCGGCTGGCATCTCGATATCGTCGGCGCCGAATCCGATCTCAATGCCGCCGATCTCAGGCGTGAAATCGCCGAACGGTCGCTGCAGGACGCCGTCACGCTCGCCATCTCGCCCGACAACCAGGCGATCCGCGACATCATTGCCAGGGCATCTCTCTTTGCTTCCGCCTCGGAATATGAAGGTTTCGGCCTCGTCGCGCTGGAAGCGATGAGTGCCGGCCTGCTGCCGGTCCTGAATGCCAACGACGCCTATCGTTCGTTGGCTGGACGCCACGAGGCGATCGTCCTTGCCGACTTCACGCGACCGGACGCAGCCGCGAGCGCGATCGAAGAGGCCTATCAGAAGTTTGCCGCCGAGGGCCTGGCCCTGCGCAGGAGCCTCATGGAAGCCGCAAACGCCTATTCCTGGGATGCGGTCGCAGAGCGCTATATCGACCTTTATCGGTCAATCGGGATCATCGCCTAGAACAGTTCCGCTTTCGTCAAGCCGCGGAAGCGCTCCATCTCCGTCTTTTCATGGGATTCCAGACGCAGGGCGCACGGCAAGTCTGCTGGCGTGATCCGGAAGATCAGGAAATCTCAGGCCTTCGCCAGCCGGACGATCTCGTCCAGCACCAGCTTGCGCGATTCCGGCGGCGTCAGGTTGTGATCGGCGTCCTGCAGCATCACCAGCCGCACATTCGGATGCCGGGCAAACTTGTGACCGCGTGGACCGAAATGGAAGTACATGTGGTCGAGGCCGACATCGCCTTCGCTGTAGATCAGCGTCAGCGGCACCTTGCGTCTGCCGAGCACAGCGAAGGACTGGCGCACCTGACGCGCGACGTGGCGGCGGCCCGGGATAAGCTCGACGAGCGGCGCAATACGCGGCGACAGCCGGCGCCCGACTGCAATGAAGATATTCTGCAGGGCTGCGATCACATCGACCTCGCCACGGAACAGCCGCTTGACCGTGTCGAGCCGCATCATCCGCTGGCCGTAATCGTCGACGCTTCGCGGGACGGAGACGACATGCTCGCGCCGCACCGGCATCTCGGGGTCCCAGTAGTAGACGAAGGGATTGATGGAAACGATCGCCTTCAGCCGCTCATCCTCGATGCCTGCGCGCAGCGCCACATAACCGCCGCTGCAGCGGCCCGCAACCATGATCGGCCCGGCCACGAAGCTTTCCAGGAGATCGAGCGAGGCGAGCGCATCTTCCGTCTGCGTCGCGGAATAGAGAACTTGCTCGGGCGCATCCGGGCGCGGAACGCTGTCGCCGACATTGGCGGAATCGAAACGCAGGGAAACGACGCCCTGACGCGCAAGCTCACGCGCCATATCGACGGTCGTGCGACCCCAACCGGCATGCCGGTCATAGGCCGTCGACATGAAGAGCACGGCATTGCCCTTGATCTCGCCCTGAGGCCGGCTGACGACACCGATGAGATGCTGGAAAGCGCCGAAACGAACCGGGATTTCCTCAAAACCGTCACCCACGAGCGGCGGGTTTTCGATCGCCTGGACCGAGTGCCCGGCAGACGCTGCAAACGTCGTCGTTTCGACGAGCCATTCGCTGAGCAGTTTGACGACCGCCATCGGCGTCTTGGCAAAGAGCGGGTTGGTGACCAGCTCGTCGTAACCTTCGAAGACGCGCTGCTCGACATTGCCGCCAAGCGCCTTCAGGGCATCGGCGAAGGCCGTGTCGTCGGCCCGAACCGGGCGTTCGAGGATGAGGTAGTTCGGCGCTCCCAGGCCCTGCGGCGAGCTGATGTTGAGCTTGCCGATTTCCGCTGCGATCGTGTCCGGCAGGGTCAGGCCCGCGATCTGGACCTGGGCGCTCGGCGCATGCTCCTTACCGAGACCGAGGTCGGCATGGATGATCCGCGACCACATGTTGATTTCGCGCAGATGGCCTCTGCCGCTCAGAACCGGCGCGAGCAGAACGATGCTGTCGACGCCCTCGATCTCATGGCCGGTCAGGTGGGCAAGCGTGCCGCCGAGACCCTGGCCGACAAGAATGACCTGCGAGCAACCGCTGAGCGCCTTCAGCCGCGCGGCGGCCGCGCCAATGCAATTCTTCCAGATTGCAAGGCTGGGTGTCTCGTCGCCGAAATCGAGCGCGTCACCCGTGCCCGTATAGTCGAAACGCAGGCTCGGCACGCCAATGTCGGAAAAATGCTCGGCTGCCACACGATAGAATTTCCGTGTGCACATTTCCTCGAAACCCCAGGGACTGACGAAGAGAACGGCAGCCGAACGTTTCGCCACGCCAGCCTTTTCCGGCATGAAGAGGCCGATCGTCCGGTCGAAGACAACAGGAAGAGCCGCCGCGCGGCCGGCGCCTTCTGCGGGCTCGCGCGAGAATTCTTCGTTGAGCGGCTTCTTCTCTTCCCCTTCTGGCGACGGGGTGATGAAATTGACCGCGCGCCTCGCCGGTCCCTGCAACAGCGCGGGCATCTTGTCGAGGATCGAGCGCAGCACGTGGATGTCTTCGGCCGGAACGGCACGAAGGACTTTCAGCGCAGCAAAATAGGCGAACGTGCCGGCGACGATCGCCGCGACAAGACCGATCGGCCCCTGCGCAAGCTCGAGCGCAGCAATAGCGCCGCAAGCGCAGAATAGAGCGGCGACAAAAATCTTCGCAAGGCTGAGATATAGGCCGGAAAGCTGAGTTCCGAAGCCCGTTTGTCTGACCATCATTACCGACATCGCAACAAATACGGCTATGCGCACGAGCGCGGCACCCTCGGCAGCCAGACTAGGTACGATGAGTAAACAACCCACTACCATCAGGAGGCCACCTATCACACTGATTTTCAACCGCACATTGGCCTTCTCGATGGAAAGCAGGTATAGGCTGAGAACCTGCATGAACGTATAGGCCGGTGCGACGAGCGCAAGCAGGGCGACAACCCCGCCGCTTCGGTCGAAAGCTTCGCCGAAGACCACATGCACCAGTTGGCTGGAGATCGCCGCAAGGCCGAGGCTCATGGGCAGCACGATATAGGCCATGCTGCGGATAACAGCGGCAAAGGCTTCGACCGGGAATTTCAGATCGGCGCTGGTATGCCGCCGTTCCGAATAATAGGGCAGCAGGCTGCCGCTCATCTGGATCGGAAGCTGCAGCGCGATATTGGCAATCGACAGGCCCGCGGCATAGAAGCCGACCATTTCCACAGACCAGAACTGCTGCAGAAAAAGCAGCTCGATACGATTGAGGAAGATCGAATCGATGATGAATTGCATCGACAGGATTACCGAAGACGAGGCCAGGTATTTGAGGGAAACGCCGCAACGATCGCGCCGGGCAAAAAGAATGGGCAGGGTGGCGATGAAAAGCACGAGCTGGCCGAGCGCATAACCGACGAGCACACCCTCGACCCCGTAGAAGACCGCACCGACGGCCACGCCCGCAAGCTGGAAAACCGAGACGATCAGCGTCAGCTGGAAGAAAGTGCCGAGCCGCTTTTCACCGATGAGGTAGAATTTGACGAAAGAGCCGATTGCCTGAATGAAGAAGAGGACGCCCGTCACAAGCGCTACCGAGGGGGCGGTATCGGCCCAGTGCATTTCCTCCGATGTCAGGAAGAACAGGGCATAAAGCCCAAGCAAGACCAGCGTGGAGCAGACCATGAACGTGACCAGGATCGAGGCAAAGCCCCTCCGCTGATCGAGGCTGTAGCCCTGCGCCGAGAGCTGCGGCAGCGTCTTCAGAAGCGTGATGCTGGAGCCGAGTTCGGCAATCGAGGCACCGGTGACGACGAGCCAGAGCGAGAAGGCGACGATACCGTTGGCCTCAGGTCCGAGCAGGCGCGCGGTTATGATCGAGGACACGAACCCCGTTATCAGAAGCAACATCCCCGCTGCCGCATTCATCACTGAGTTTGCGATAATGCCCTTCGACATCCGTCCATCCACTGGGGGCCGCATCGCGGCCGAAAACAAGCCATCTCTAGAGTGGAAATATTAAAATAAAGGGGAGTGAGGCCCCGGCTTAGCTCGCCTGCATCGCCGAAAGCCTTGAAAGCGCCTTGTCGTAGCTGTGCTCGGCAAGATGACGTATCAGATAGGCCCGCGCTCCCTCCGCCTTTCGCCGCGCGGCATCAGGATCGGAATGGATGTTCCTCAGATGCGCCGCAGCTGCCCTCGGCGAGGGATCGGCCCAAACGGCGTCCTTGAGATCGGCAAATTCCGGATGGCTGTCGACGACGGGAATGAGCGCCGGCTCGACCAGCCAGGTACTGTCGGGATCGCAAAAATCGGCCGTGCCGGACCATCCGGTCGATACGACGGGCGTGCGGTGCATGATCGCTTCGGCCACCGTCAGGCCGAAGCCCTCGGAACGGTGCAGCGAGAGATAGGCGTTGGAATCGCGAAGAATGCCGTTGATCTCCGAACTTGCCAGATTGTCGGTGACGATCCTGATGTTGCGGTCGCCTTCCACAGACTGCACGAGCGCCCGAAGCGCCTCATCGCGGTCAGGATGGCCACTGGCCTTCATCAGCAGGAAGGCATTGGGGCATTCGGCGCTGAAAAGCCTGAAGGCCTCGATCGCCGCCTGCGGGTTCTTGCGGTTGATCGAGGAGCCCGCACTGAAGATGAACGATACGAGGAAAGCATCCTCGGCGATCCCGAATTTCTGCCTGGTCCCGTCAGCCGCCGGCCGCTCGCTCACCGGATGCGGCACGACGATGACAGGTGCTGTCGTATGCGGCGCGATTGCCCGCCGGGTGAACTCTGAGGGAACGAAGACGGCATTCATGTAATGCATGGCATTGCGCCATTCCGCCGGCACCACCTCGAGCTCCCAGGCCCAGTAACCGATATTGAAAGCGCGGGCAAAATTGCCGAGGCCTTTCTTCAGGATCGCCCGCGGCAGCATGGGCGGATTGAGATGCCATATGCGGCTTCCCGGCTGGCCGCCGGAGACGTGGGCGAACGCCCACTCCACCAGCTTGCCTTCGTCCGGATGCGTGCTGACATCGGCAAGCATGATTTCCCGACCCGCATGCGAAAGCGCGGCCGCGCAAAGCCTTGCCGATTCCCCGACGCCGGCCGCCATCGACAGATAGCCGACGATCTCCACCGGCCGGCGCGGATTGAAAGCGAGCCGCGACCTCACAATGAGCCGCTGCAGCAGATGCCCGCGCACGCTCCGATAGACGCCCCGCAAAGCTTCTTCCGCCTGCACCCTGATGGTCATTGCCGTTCTCCAGACCTTAAAGCGCGAAACGGCGCGACGCGCCGACGCTCCTGATTTCGCCCACCGGCAACGCATCGCCGTCGATGCCCGCAGCGGCGATCAGCCTCACCCGCTTGGATGGACCTGGCGCCAGGTGGAACCAGTCCTCTTCCGCTCGATAGCCTTCAACGTCGATATGCACCGATTGGGCGAGCCTGTCGGTCGCAAGCGTGACGAACCAATCGTCGCCCTCTCGCATGAAGGACGCCTCGATCGTCGCGTCGTGGAACGCTTCGGCCCGGCCGCGCGGAAAATGGAAAGCTTGTGCGAGTAACGCGCCATCTATCGTCGAGCGCAGCCAGGCAACGCTGACATCATGCGAGGGCGCCCCGAAACGGAAGGCATAGGCCGCATCGAAAAAGCCGCCGAAGAGATCGGTGCAGGCGATACGCTCGGTGCTTCTGGGTTCCAGATTGAAGGCCTTGCTGCCACTCGCGACCTGCTGCCGCCCGTCGCGCAGGCACGCGACATCGAGTTCGAGAGCGACGACCTTGTCGGTTTCGTTGATGACATGTGCGTAGAGGCCGTTTGTTCCCTCATCCGTGAAGATGACCTGCACCGGGTGGAAGGCGCGGCGCATGGCATGCCAGACGGGCTTCGGCTCGCCGGTGGAATCGATCACGCCCCAGCCTGGACCTGGCAGCAGATCCTGCAGGGTCCAGACGAGTGCGCCGTTGCAGGACGATCCCTTGCGCCGCCATTCGGCAAAGGTTTCCTCGAGCACCTCGCCGGTCACGGCGCGCGAAAGCTCAAGATAGCGTTCGGGGTCTTCGCGGCGCAGCCTGGCCGGATCGACATCGTAGAGAAGGCCGAGATAAAAATCTCTGACATCCTCGAAATCCCACGAAGCGCCGCGGTCGCGCGGCACCCGCTCCTTCCAGAGCGGGCTGTGAACAGAGGGTACGTCGAGATGCCGCTGCAGGGTCCTTTGCTGCGGCACGTGAGCGAAAGCGAGGCTTTCGGCCGCAAAGCGCACGTCAGCGCGCCGCGCATCGCCGAGCGGCCGCATATAGGCGCCGACGCCATAATAGTGCGTCACGCCGGCATTGGGCGAGAAGGGCATGGCCCCGCCATAGGGCGAATTCGGCACATAGGGCGCATCGGGCCGCAGGCGCTGGCAGATCGCGGGGATGATCTCGTCGGTGATCGGTCCGCTCCAGAAATCCGCGGGCAGCCCGAACATCGCCGCCTGCTGGTGCATTTCGCTGCCGCCGCAGAGAACCGCAAGCGAGGGTGAAAGCTGCACGCCGTGCAGGAACTCTTCCACCTCGGCATGAACATGGCCGATGAAAGTCTTGTCATTCTTCGGATAGTCGAAATTGGCGAACATGAAGTCCTGCCAGACCATCAGCCCGAGTTCGTCGCAGAGCGCGAAAAATTCAGGCGTCTCATAGGCCATGGTACCGCCGACGCGGATCATGTTCATTCCAGCCTCGGCGGCCAGCCGCAGGAAGGGCTCGTAATCGGCCCGTTCGCCCGGCAGCCTTACAATATCGGCCGTCGTCCAGACGGCACCGCGGCAGAAGACCCGCTCGCCGTTGACCAGAAGCGCGAAATCATTGCCATCCGCGCCATGGTCGACCTCGATCCGCCGGAAGCCAGTCTTGCCGAGCGAATGTTCTTCACCGTCCAGAACGAGCGTCACGTCGTAGAGACGCGGTATGCCATGCGTGTGCGGCCACCATGTCTCGACGTCAGGCAATTTGAGGATCGCCGAATAGTGCCGGTCGCCGATCTTTTCGAAACCCTGCTCGGCGCCGGCACAGCGCAGCAGCATGACAGGCTCTTCGCCGGCTGTGTAAAGCGAGACGCTGAGCCGCCCCGTGCCGTTTTCCTCCAGCACGGCGCGTACCGTGACGTTATCGACCGAGGCCGCGCCCCGGCGCACCAGCGAAATCGGCCGCCATGGGCCGACTGCGTGGATTTCCGGGCACCAGCCGGGCATATGGCCGAGCAACGTGTTGCGCACGTTCTTCAGCCCTTGGGGCGTGATCATTTGCGGCCGCCAGCGCGCACGCGGCCCGGGTTCCGCCAGACGGGGGCCGATAGCCCGGAAGCAAAGCGCCAGCTCATCACCGCCTGTCAGCGTCACCGGCATCTCATGGGCCGTGAACATGCTCTCGGAAAACAGGATTTCCTGGCCGTTCAGGAAGACATGGCAAACCGTCGCAAGCCCCTGGAGGCGCAGGATCGCCTCGCCCGGCTCCGCGTCGAAGAGGCGGGTCAGATACCAGGCATCCCTGGTGTTCAGTGCCTGCGGATTTTCGCGGTCGAAGAGACCGGCTCTTTCGAGCGCGGCTGCGACAGTGCCCGGGACGGGCGCCGGAATGAACTGTGCGGAAAGGTGGATGTCGTGGGGGGTCGCGCAGGCGTCAGGCTCGGTCAGAACCAGATTCCAGCCTTCGGAAAGCAGGCTTTCCTCAGCCCCGATGCTTGCCAACCGCCCCCGCATGGTCAGATCTCCGGCGTCAGACTCGCTCCGCAAGCGAAGCCATCATCGAATCCCACGCATCGGCGGCCGGATCAAGAGCAGCCTTCAGCGGCTCGAACTTGCGGCGGGTGACGGCGCGGGCAAGCTGGAACTGAACCGACTTCGCCGCTTCCGAGATTCGACGCGCTTCCTCGACCGCGACACCAAATTCGCCGGCAGAAAGCCAGGCGAGGTGATCGGCAGCAAGCTCGAAATTCGCGCCCACCTGCCGCAACGTGTTGAAAGCGTACTTGTGGAAGAAGCCGAAGGGGCGGTCGGCCACCGCTTCGACCTGCAGCGGAAAAACCTCTGCGAAGGCACGGATCGGATTGCCCCCCGGACGGCGGCCGAAATGGAAACCGAGCAGCCGTCGGGAAACTGCGCGCAGATGCGCTTCGCCAGCCGGACGTTCCGGAAACTTGGCGAATTCCGTATAGGGCAGGAACGGCGCATCCTCATCCGTCAGATGAGTCTGGAACAGCCCGTCGAAATCCTCGCCCTCGATGCGGAAATAGCCCGCATTATGGAAATAATCGACGCGCTTGCCGGCAAAATCCAGCCGGTTGATCGCAACTGTGGTCTTGCCGTGTTCCTGCCGATAGGCCGTGCCGCGCGTATCCGGCATGTAGAAGGAATCCATCTCGATCAGGCAGAGCCGGCCGCGGGCGATCTGCACCTCGACATGCCGTTCGACACGGTCATAGATCGCAAGCTCGGTGGCGCGGATGCCGTAAAGCGCTTCGAGATCTTCGAGCGGCACCTTGAAGAAGGTGAACTGGTCGCCTTCGAAATCCTGCGTCAGCGTGAAGCCGAGCATGGCCTCCGGCGCAACGCCGAAGGTCGAGAGCACCTCGATCCAGAGATCGATATAACAATTGGTCTCCGGCCACATGCGCTCGCCCGAATGCAGCGCATGCGTCTTGTAGGTATCGGGATCGATACCCGCGAAGACCGACGTCATGGAACCGCTCAGCCCCACAGCACTTTCCGCACGCTTGCAGGCCATTCCTTCACGTCGAGGCCGTGGGTGTGGAACAGGGCGAGCGCGATACGCTCGAGGCCGAAGCCGACGCAGGCCGTATGGGCCACGCTGCCGTCTTCAAGGTTCAGGCCCCACTTCAGGCCGAACGAGTCCTGATGATAGTTGAAGCTCATGCAGGCCGTCGGCTTTGCCGCAGATGTGATCGGGATCAGCAATTCGAACTTCAGGTTCTGGTCGCGCTGGTTGTTGACCATCATCTTGCCGGCGCGTCCGAAGAACGGGTCGTTGGCAACGTCGATCGTCACATCGAGACCGACCTGTTTCATCATTTCGACGCCGCGATCCATCCAGCTCTGGCGGAAATCGGTCACATGCTGCTCGGTGCCCATGCAGACATATTCGCGCATGCGGAAGAGCTGCTGGCGGGCAGGATCCTTGGAAGGCTCATGGCGGAAGCAGTAGGACTGCAGGTCGAAAAGACCACCCTTGGCCGGCAGGTTGCCGCGTTTGGCAACTGTCGGATAGAGCGGATAGCAGGCGGCCGGCGTCAGCACGATATCCGTCGCTTCCTGGCCCTTGGTCCAGTCGTCGCCGACTTCCATGCATTGCAGCAGGCTCATGTGGTCGAGTTCGCTGCCGCAGAAGCTGTGTACCGTACCGGCAAGCTGCGGGAAGCTCTTCATGTAGCCGCTCTTTTCGAAAAGCGCGCGGTTCATGCCGGGCGGAAAGCGCATCGCCTCGGCGCCGTCTGCGCCGCCGAACGTGTCGATCAACCGCTCGAAGGCGGCAATAACGTCTTCGAACTGGCCGCTGCGGCCATAAAGGCCGTCAACGCCGGTATCGATCAGCAGGCCGGACTCGAAGAGCCGGTCCAGAAACGATGTCTGCATATCCATGGCTTTACCCCAGTAGGCTAGTGTCCTGCTTATGGACAAGGAGCATGCTCGACGTATTGCCGAGGATGCGGTCGTTCGAAATCATGAGCTGCGCGGAATGAGCGTCGCGCAGATGGCGTCCGAGGCTGAAGGGCGTGCCGTTCTTGTAGCCCATGATGCCGCAGATCAGCATGGCGTGATTGACGATCTCGAGGATCGTTTCCGAAGAGGCGATCTTGACGTTGTTCATCGCCACGGCAAAGCCCATCGAGGAGAGCTTGTCGCCGTCCGCCTTTGCCTCTTCATAGGCCTTGAGACCGGCAACCACATTCGATTTCACCATCTGCAGAAGATTGGAGACCTCCGCAAGACGAAGCGCGCCGGGCGGCGTGGCGTCGGGAGACTTGCGGGCGGCAGCGCGCACGAAGGCCTGCGCGCGGGAAACGGCATCGACCGCGATGCCGTACCAGACGCCGCTCCAGAGAAGGTGCGAGGAGGCGAGCATCGATTGCGCGGCGATTTCCGCGAAAGGTTTCGGCAGGATCTGTTTGGCCGGCGCCTCGCCCCTGAAGAGAAAGCCATCGGAGCAGGTGCCGCGCATGCCGAGCGTGTTCCAGACATGCGTCTTTTCGAGCGTGTACTGATCCTTCAGGAAAGCAGTCAGCACCTGATCGGACGAAGCCGCCTGCGGATGGCTGCGCGAAGTGATGAGAATGGCATCGGCGTGCGAACCGTAGGAAATGACGGTCGCATCCTTTTGCAGCCGGCAGATGTCGCCGTCGATTTCGATGGCGCAGATGCTGTTGCGCAGGTTGCCGCCGATCCCGCCCTCGGTGGTGGCGGAAGCGATCAGCAGCTGTTCGGCAACGATGCGGCGCATGAAGGCGCTATGCCACTCGCTGTCGGCGCCGTGTTCGACGAGGCTCGAAAGCTTGATCTGGTGCATGGCAAAGACCATTGCGCTTGCCGCGCAGGCCTGGCCGAGCATTGAGCACAATTCGGCAATATCGGTCGTGGAAGCGGCCTCGCCGCCGAGATGGCGCGGAATCTGGATGCCGAGCAGG
Source organism: Rhizobium sp. GCM10022189 (assembly GCF_042656325.1). Classification (NCBI taxonomy): domain Bacteria; kingdom Pseudomonadati; phylum Pseudomonadota; class Alphaproteobacteria; order Hyphomicrobiales; family Rhizobiaceae; genus Rhizobium; species Rhizobium sp. GCM10022189. The sequence goes on along the minus strand of NZ_JBHSOR010000058.1, from coordinate 70,769 downwards.
CGCTCGGCCTTCATCGCGTTGACGGCCTCCTGCGGGAACCGGCCTTCGAAATCGACGGCATCCGCATGTCTTGCCGCAATTTCGGCGACGCGGGCAGCCCTTGCGACCAGGCTGTCTTCCGTGATTTTGACCGGGACGTTCATCAGGCGACCTTTCGGCTATCCCGAATGAGATCGACCGTCTTGGCAATCGCCGAGATGCTCGCGAAGGACTTGCGGTTCAGGAGATTGTCTGGAAATTCGATGTCGAATGCTTCTTCGATGCCGAGCATGAGCTGCACCGAGGCGAAGGACGTCAGGCCCGCAGCGTAGAGATCCGCATCGTCGGCAACCTGATCGACGGGTACAGGAAGCTTACCGAACTTGGTTACGAGGTCGCGGATTGTCTTGTTCATCCCATTCACTCCAGATTTTCATGATCCTGAGCCGGCATTCATCGCCTTTTCATGGGAGTGCTTTTAGTACGGAAAACAGAACATTCCGCTAATACAACTGGTTAAATATGACTGTGACTCACACTTTGCATTTTACAGATCTTGCTCGCACGATGACTGATAATTAATATCTATCAATAGCTTGACATGACCTGAGAAAGCCGGCGGCAAATGGCTTTGGCTGCGTCGAGTGCAGAAATGGTACGCCGGGGCCACGCTTCTGCGTTAACCGGCCGGCGGATAAGAATGCTCGCCTCCGCGATAGTCCGAGACCGAGTAGCAACCCTCGCCGGTCGCCTGCACGGCGCTTTGGCCGATCACGGCCTTGCCGTAGCCGCCGGGAATATCCAGGATGTAGGTAGGCTGGCAGAGGCCGGAGATACGGCCGCGAAGCGCGGCGACGATCGTCTGCCCCTCCTCTATCGACAGCCGGAAATGGCTGGTGCCGGGCGCAAGATCCGGATGGTGCAGATAATAAGGTTTCACCCGCGTCTCAACGAAGGCCCGCATCAATTCCGCCAGCACATCGGCATCATCGTTGACACCCTTGAGCAGGACCGACTGGCTGACCATGACGATGCCGGCATCGACGAGCCGGGCGCAGGCAGCGCGCGCTTCCGCCGTCAACTCGCGCGGATGATTGGCGTGAAGCGCCACATAGACGGTCTTGCCGCTTGCTTTCAGCACCGCGACCAGATCCGCATCGATCTTCTGCGGATCGACGACGGGCACGCGCGTGTGGAAGCGCACGATCTTCACATGCTCGATCGCGGCAAGCTCGCTCAGAATTTCGCCGAGACGGCGCGGCGAAAGCACCAGCGGATCGCCGCCGGTCAGGATCACCTCCCAGATTTCGCCGTGGCGACGGATATAGTCGAAGGCCGCCGACAGGGCCGCGGGATCGAGCGTGCCGAGCCCCTGCGGCCCCACCATCTCGCGCCGGAAACAGAAGCGGCAATAGACCGGGCAGACATGCACGGCCTTCAGCAATACGCGGTCCGGATAACGATGGACGATACCCTCCACCGGACTGTGGGCATGGTCCCCGATGGGATCGGACCGCTCCTCGGGCCTTGTGACAAGCTCCGCCGTATCGGGCACGAACTGCCGGGCAATCGGATCGGCCGGATCGGCGTGATCGATCAACCGTGCCATCGCAGGCGTCAGCGCAATGGCATAGCGCGCAGCGACCTCCTCGAGCGCCAGCCGCTCGGCCTCCTCGATCAGGCCTGTCCTGACGAGATCGTCGACGCTCTTGAGAGGACGCATGACATTCATCGGCCATACTCCGCGACAGGCGCCCAGAGCACCTGATCGATCCGCGAGGCTCCTGTCGCCAGCATCACCAGCCGGTCGAAACCGAGCGCGATACCGCTCGCCTCGGGCATGACCGAGAGTGCTGCCAGAAAATCCTCATCGAGCGGATAGGTCTCGCCATAGACCCGCATCTTCTCGGCCATCTCGATCTCGAAACGCCGCCGCTGCTCGGCAGCATCGGTCAGTTCCCCGAAGCCGTTGGCAAGCTCGACCCCGCAGGCATAGAGCTCGAAGCGCTCCGCTACCCGCCGATCGCCTGCCGAAGGCCGCGCAAGGGCGGCTTCCGAAACCGGGTATTCGTCGAGAATGGTAACGCGACCGAAGCCGAGATGCGGCTCGACCTTTTCCACAAGGACCCGGCTGAAGAGATCGGCCCAATGATCGTCATCGGCAACCCGCATGCCCGCCCGCCGCATTTCTGCGGCCAGATGTTCGCGATCCGTCGAGCCGTCGGCGCCAACCGAAGCCAGAAGATCGATACCGGCATGGCGGCCGAAGGCTTCCGCGACGCTCAGCCGCTCCGGCCCCGCAAAGGGATCGCACTCGGCGCCGCGATAGGTGAGTTTCGCCGTCTTTACCGTTTCAGCGGCGAGCGCCAGCATACGCACGCAGTCCATCATCAGGCTCTCATAGCTCTCGCCTGCCCGATACCATTCGAGCATCGTGAACTCGGGATGGTGCAGCGGCCCGCGCTCGCGGTTGCGGTAGACATGCGCAAAACAGGCAATGCGCTGCTCGCCGGCCGCCAGCAGCTTCTTGCATGCAAATTCCGGCGACGTATGCAGGTAGAAGGCTGCGGCCTGTCCGTCGGTCGTGAGCGCCTCTGTAGCAAAGGCGTGCAGGTGGGCCTCGTTGCCCGGCGAGATCTGCAGCGTGGCGGTATCGACCTCGACGAAGTCCTCACGAGCGAAATAACCGCGCAATGCCGCCTGGATCGCGTTGCGCCCGATGAGGAACGGGCGGCGATCGGAATGCACTGATGGCGTCCACCAGGGAGACGCTTTGGTGCTTGTAAGGTTCATTCAACGCTTTCCTTGCCGGAATCGGCCGGGATGGGGTGGCTATTTCCGCGATTTTAGGTTAGTGCGCCCCCGAAGAAAAAATCATTTGCGTCTTCAGGGCCATTCCGACAGTCCTCTACGACGCCGAAAGCCGACTTACAAGGAAGTCTTATGGTCAAGATCATCGCCTCTTCGGTCCGCAAGGGCAACGTTCTCGATGTCGACGGCAAGCTCTACGTCGTTCTCACCGCCCAGAATTTCCACCCGGGCAAGGGCACGCCGGTCACGCAGGTCGACATGCGCCGCATCGTCGACGGCGTGAAGGTTTCTGAACGCTGGCGCACGACCGAGCAGGTCGAGCGCGCCTTCGTCGAAGACGTCAACTTCCAGTACCTCTATGAGGATGGTGAAGGCTTCCACTTCATGAACCCCGCGACCTACGACCAGGTGGTCGTCAGCGAGGAAACCATGGGCGACCAGAAGGCCTATCTCCAGGAAGGCATGACCTGCATCCTGTCGATCCACGAAGGCGTCCCGCTCGCTCTCGAACTGCCGCGCCACGTGACCCTCGAGATCGTCGAGACCGAGCCGGTCGTCAAGGGCCAGACGGCTTCCTCTTCCTACAAGCCGGCAATCCTCTCCAACGGCATCCGCACCTCGGTTCCGCCCCATATCGACGCCGGCACGCGCGTTGTCATCGCGACCGAAGACAATTCCTACGTCGAGCGCGCCAAGGACTGAGCGCATCGCTTTTAGGGATTCGAACGGCCCGGAGCACGCGCTTCGGGCCGTTTTCGTTTGATCGGAAATATCCGCTCGCTTCCGCGGCGCCGATGCCGAACAGTGGAAGGCAGGCAAAAGCGCGAGCCTCCGGTTCAAAGATGCGGGTTGCGCGGCCTGTATTTCTTCACGAGCTTCTGGTTGATCTCGGCCGCACCCGGCATGTTGGCGCTGAGATAGACGGGCGCATCGCCCAATTTCGAAAGCTCGGAGGCGACGTCCGCGAAGATGGCATTGATGACAGTGACGCCCACCGCCGTCGAGACCGGCCCGACCCGGAGCCCCGTGCCGTCAAGACCGAGAACGGCATCGCCCGGCGGCAGCCCGTTGTCCAGAACCACGTCGGCCACGTCGGCAAGCCGGCGGCGCCCGTTGGCGATCGCCGTCGAATAGGCGATCGAAGTAATGGCGATCACCTTGGCGCCGATTTCGCGCGCGTAGTCGGCCGCCTCGATCGGTGCAGCATTCACGCCTGAATTGGAAGCGATGATGATGACATCGCCCGGCTGCATGCCGTAACGCTCCAGCATCGGCCGCACCAGGCCCTGTGTGCGCTCATAGACCGAACTGATGACGGCACCCTCATGCAGCATGGCCGAACCGACGAGAACGGGCACGGTGAAAGCAAGCCCGCCGGCGCGGTAATGCACCTCTTCCGCCAGCATATGCGAATGGCCGGTACCGAAGACATAGACACGCTTGTCGGCGCGGGCGGCTGCGAGGATCGCTTCGGCGGCCTGCGCCATCGGTTCGGCAAGTGCCCGCTTCAATTCCTCCAGCCGGCCGATGAGATTGGAGAAATAGGCGTCGGTGATGTCGCTCATCCACCGTCCTCCTTACGCCGGCTCGCCGCTGAGCCAGGTCGCAGTGACTTCGATCGCATCGGTGAAATGCACCAGATCGGCGCGTGCGCCCGGCGACAGGTGGCCGCGATCGGCAAGCCGCAGGAAACGCGCCGGGTAGAGTGTCGCCATCCTGAGCGCCTCGGCAAGCGTCAGATCCAGATAGGTGACGCCATAGCGGATAGTCGAGGCCATATCGACATCCGAACCTGCAAGCGTGCCGTCCGAAAGCACGAGCTTCGAGCAGAAACCGCCCCTTTCGCGCCGCACGGTGCGGCCGTTCAAAGTGAACGTATCCGTCTGCGAGCCGACCAGCGACATCGCATCGGTCACGAAGAAAAGCCGGCCCTCGCCACGTTTGGCGCGCAGCGCCGTGCGCAGGGCCTTGGGATCAACATGGTGGCCGTCGGCGATGATGCCGCACCAGACCGCCGGATGGTCGATCGCAGCGCCAACCAGCCCCGGCGCCCGGTGCGCCAGCTGGCTCATGGCGTTGAAGAGGTGCGTCACACCCCGAGCTCCGGCATCGAAGCGGGCTTCCGCCGCCTCGCTGGTGCTGTCGGAATGGCCGATACTGACGATGACGCCGGCTTCGCTCAGTTCACGCACCTGCGCAACCGTCACCTGCTCTGCCGCCATGGTCACGAGCAGCGTGCCGATCGCCTCGCGCGCGGCAATGAAGGCCTTGACGTCCCGATCCTCGACCGGACGCATCAGTTCGGCCAGATGCGCGCCCTTGCGGGCCGGCGCCAGATGCGGACCTTCCAGATGCAGGCCGGCCACGCCGCGATTGCTCTTCACCGCAATCTTGGCCGCTTCGATCGCCGCGGCCGTCGCCGCGGCCGTGTCGGTGATCAGCGTCGGCAGCAATGCCGTCGTGCCGTAAGGGCGATGCCCGTCGGCGATCATGTACATGGAATCCGGCGATGGTTCGTCGTTCAGCATGCGGCCGCCGCCGCCATTGACCTGCGCATCGACGAAACCGGCGGACAGCACGCCGCCCGCCAGTCTTGCGACCTCGCCCTCGGGCAGATCGTTCAGGCCGACGATCGCCTCGACATGTCCGTCCTTGACGATCAGCGCCCGCTCGTCATGAAAGCGTTCGCCATCGAAGATACGGGCTCCGGTGAAGATCTTGCGGGTCATCAGACGGTCTCCGTCACCTTGAGCAGGTTTGCCGGCTTGTCCGGATCGAAGCCCTTGCGGCGGGTGACGGACTCGATCAGGCGATAGTAGACGAGCAGCGAAACCAGGGGATCGACAAGGCCGTTGCCGGTCGTCGGAACCTGCAGATTGACGCCGGCGAGCGCCTTTGTCGAGAAGGGTACGGTGGTGGCGCCGAGCTTCTGCAGCCGGTCAAGCGCTTTCACATTGTTGTCGAAGGCGGCATCGTCAGGCACGAAGCCGACGATCGGGAAGCCAGGCTGTACAAGGCGCATCGGGCCATGCATCAGTTCCGCAAGAGAGAAAGCTTCTGCATGAAGGCCGGCCGTTTCCTTGGCTTTCAGCGCAGCTTCGAGAGCAATGGCGAAAGCGGTGCCGCGGCCACCGGTATAGAGCGAAGCGGCATTGAACAGCACGTCCTCGGCCGCCTTGGTATCGATGCCGGACGTCTGGGAAAGAGCGGCCGGAAGCTTTTCGAGCGCCGCCTGCAGATCGGCCTTGCCGCCAATCGCAGCCGTAACGCCAGCGAGCGCGGCAACCGATGCGATGAAGGACTTCGTCGCCGCCACGCTCTTTTCGGCGCCGGCATTGAGGCCGAGAACGATATCGGCCTGCTTGGCAAGCGGGCTGTCGGTGACATTGACGACGGCGATCGTCGTCGCCCCGCCTTTCTTGGCCGCGTCCTGCAGCGCCACGATGTCGGGGCTCGCGCCCGACTGGGAAACGGTGAAATGGATGCCGCCCTTCAGATGCAGGGGGGCGCCGTAGACCGAGGCGATCGACGGACCGATCGAGGCGACCGGCACGCCGCAGGTGATCTCGAAGAGATATTTGAAGAAGGTCGCCGCATGGTCGGAGGAGCCGCGTGCCGCGGTCGTCACGACGCTTGGGCGGGAGGCGGAGAACAGCCGGGCAATTTCGGCAAAGACCGGTTTTTCCTTTTCGAGCAGGGTAGCGACCACCTCGGGCGACTGGCCCGCCTCCTGCAGCATCAGCGACTGGTTCTCACTCATAGGTCATCTCCAATTCTCAGTTCGGCGACGAAATCATAGGCGTCGCCACGATAGTGCGAGCGGGTGTATTCAACGACGCGCTGGTCTTCCAGGCGCGAGACGCGTTCGATCAGAAGGGCCGGCGCGCCGGATTTAACGTTCAGGATAGCCGCCGACGAAGGATCGAGCGTGACGGCGGTCAGCCGCTGCATGGCGCGTACCGGTTTGTGGCCTCGGGCCGCGAGCGCATCATAGAGCGAACCTTCGCCGCCGGCATCCTCGCCCAGAAACTTGACCGGTACGACGGCGCGCTCGATTGCGAGCGGCAGTCCGTCGGCGAGGCGAAGGCGGTCGAGCCGCAACACCGGTTCGTCGACTCCAAGACCGAGCAGGAAGGATTCTTCCGGCGAAGGGTTGTTGACCGTACGCGACAGGATCTTCGCCGCCGGCGAGCGCCCGCGCGAGCGCATATCCGCCGAAAAGGAGGAAAGCCGCCACAGCGACTGCTCCATCCGCTCCACTTTGCTGGAAACGAAGGTGCCGCTGCCGTGGCGAGACTCCAGCGCACCTGACGTCATGAGATCGCGATAGGCTGTCCGCACCGTCACGCGGCCGAGCTTGAGCGCTTCTGCCAGATCGCGCTCGCCCGGCAGCGCGGCGCCGGGTTTCAGGAGACCTTCCTGAATGAGGCCCGTCAGGGCCTGCGCCAGCCGCTTGTAAAGCGGACCCGTTGCCGCCTCGTCGCGCAGCCCGCGGCCGTTCAGCTCTGCTATCAGACTGGTTCTATCCATGAGGATGCAATAGAACCTATCTAGGACCATTCAGCAAGTCGGATTCGCTTCGCAGAAAGAAAAACCCTCGCGGAACGGCCGCGAGGGTCATAGATCCCGACAGGATGAGCGAGCTCAGCCCTTCGTGAAGATGTAGTCCGTTTCCTGCCGCAGCACTTCGCCCGGGCGCAGAACCGCGTTCGGAAAGCCCGCATGGTTGACGGCGTCGGGCCAGACCTGCGTTTCCAGGCAGAAGCCGGCGAAGGGGCCGTATTTGCGGCCGTCTAGGCCTGGAACCGGAACACCGAGCTTGAAGCCGGCATAGAACTGAACGCCAGGCTCCGTCGTGCGCACTTCCAGCGAAACGCCGGAATGCAGGCTGCGGGCAAGCACGACGGAACGTTTGGCCGTGCGCGCGTTCGAGAAGCAGAAATTATGGTCGTAAAGCGCCTGCTCCTGTCCGGAAAAACGCTTCATCGGCGCCATCGTCCGGAAATCGAACGCGGTGCCCTCGACCGGGCGGATCTCGCCGGTCGGTATCTGCTTCTCGTTGGTCGGCAGATAGTGGTCGGCGGCGATCATGATGTCATGCGCCAGCGCATCCTCCCGACCGTCGAGATTGAAATAGGAATGCTGGCAGACATTGGCGAGCGTCGGCTGGTCCGTCACCGTCTCGTAGTTGACGGAAAGCACGCCATTGCCATGCACATGATAGCTGGCCTGGATGGTGCAATTGCCGGGGTAGCCGGCGCGGCCATCGGGATCGACGATCTTCAGCACGACCCGGTCGGCCTCGTGTTCGACGATCGTCCAGACGAGCCTGCCGATATTGTTGCTGCCGCCATGAAGGTGCGTGACGCCCTTCTCGTTGAGCTCAAGCTGGTAGGCCTTGCCATCGAGCGTGAACTTGCCGTCGCCGATGCGGTTGGCACAGCGTCCCGGTGTTGCGCCGAAGAATGGCGAATGGTCGAGATAGCTGTCGAAATTCTCGAAGCCGAGCACCAGCGGCGCATCGTGCCCGTCGAGCCTGATATCCTGGATGACCGCGCCCCAGTTCAACACATTGACCGTCAGTCCGCCGCCGCTGATGGCGACGCGATGAACGGTCTCTCCCTCTTTCGTCTGGCCGAAAACTTCCCGTTCCAACTTGTCCGCCATGATCGACGCTCACTCCGCCCCTGGGTTTCAGAAACCGGAACCTGCCCCCTTTCGCCGCAAACCGCAACCGGGCGGAACCGGAAAACAAAACGCCGTCGCAGAAATGCGACGGCGCCGTTCGCAAACCCGGCCGATGACGCTCAGATGTCCGAACCGATCTCCTCGATATCGTAGGGCGTCGTCTGATAGATCTCGTTGATCCAGTTGCCGAAAAGCAGATGCGCGTGGCTGCGCCAGCGGTTTTGCGGCGGAAGCGCCGGATCGTTATGCGGGAAGTAGTTATGCGGCATCTTGATCGGCACGCCGGCATTCACGTCGCGGAAATATTCGTCCGAAAGCGACGTGGAATCATATTCGACGTGATTGAAGATATAGAGCCGCCGCCCCTTCGGCTCGTGGACGAGACAGACACCCATCTCGCTCGATTCCATCAATATCTCAAGGCCATCGACCTTCTCGATATCGGCCCGGCGCACTTCGGTCCAGCGCGACACCGGAACCTCGAAATTGTCGGAGAAACCGTTGAGATAGACGGAGGAAGGCTTGAGGTTGCGGTGGCGGTAGACGCCGAAGGCCTTTTCCTTCAGCTCGTATTTCGGCACGCCGTGGAAATGATAGATTCCCGCCATCGCGCCCCAGCAGACATTCATGGTCGAATGGACATTTGTCTGCGTCCAGTCGAAAATCTGCTGCATTTCCTTCCAATAGGTAACATCCTCGTAGGGCAGCGTCTCGATTGGCGCGCCCGTGATGATGAAGCCGTCAAACTTGCGGTGCTTCACTTCCTCCCAGGTCTGGTAGAAAGCAAGCAGGTGTTCTTCGGACGTATTCTTGGCCTTGTGATTGCCGACGCGGACAAGCGAGAATTCGACCTGCAGCGGCGAAGCGCCGACCAGGCGCGCCATCTGCACTTCGGTCTTGATCTTGTTCGGCATGAGGTTGAGCAGCCCGATCTGCAGCGGGCGGATATCCTGACGGATCGCCACCGTTTCGGTCATCACCCGCACGCCCTCGTTTACGAGGGTTTCGAAGGCGGGCAGCGTATCGGGGATCTTGATGGGCATTGCGGTCAACTCGATCAAAATAAAAAACCGGCGGCGAAAGAATCGCTACCGGTCCGCACGCGGCCCTTTAGCGACTTATTTAACGTGGCTGCAAGCCGGCCGGCCAAATCACCACGAGGCATCTTAATTAGCGCCAGTCCGCCCGCGAATCAACTGTCAATACGGACAGCTGCGCAAACCATCACGCTTTCTTTATGGGTGGTGGAATCTGTTGATGGACCAGTAACGTCCCCATGTTAATAATGGAGGATGGGCGATTTTGGAAAAAATAATGAAGAATGACGTCAACGGGAGGAAGGACATCCAGCGTCAGGACCGGGTGGGATACGATCTCAGCCTGACGTATCGGCTTGGGGTGATGTTCTCCGCATTCTGGAATTCGCAGGTTCGGGGCAAGGTCGTTGCGCTTGCGATCCTGCTTGTCGTCATCATCCTGGCGACTGCCTATGGACAGGTGATCCTCAACGAATGGAACGCCCCTTTCTACGATTCGCTGGAGCGTCGTGATCTCGGCGAGTTCTTCCGCCAGCTTGAAGTCTTCGCGATGATCGCCGGCGCGCTCTTGCTGCTCAACGTGCTGCAGGCATGGCTGAACCAGATGACGGCCCTCTATATGCGCGAAGGACTGTCGCGCGATCTCGTCGATCAGTGGCTGGAGCGCAAGCGCGCCCTCAAGCTCTCCACCATCGGCATCCTCGGCGTCAATCCCGACCAGCGCCTTCACGAGGATTCCCGCAATCTCGCCGAAAGCACCACCAACCTTGCGCTCGGCCTCCTGCAGTCGACCATCCTGCTCGTCAGCTTCATCGGTGTCCTGTGGGAGCTTTCGAGCGGCTTCATCTTCCGCATCAACGGCTACAGCTTCACCATCCCCGGCTACATGGTCTGGGCGGCAATCTTTTACGCCGCATCTGCCTCGGTCTTGAGCCAGGTCGTTGGCCGCAAGCTCGTCAAGCTCAATGCCGACCGGTTCTCGAAGGAAGCCGAGCTACGCTTCGCGCTGATGCACGCCAACGAGAACATGCCGGCGATCACGGTGGCGCGTGGCGAAGAGAACGAGCGCAAGCGCATCAACGGTGATATCACCAACGTTCTCTCGGTCATCAAGCGGCTTGCCATGGCCAATACCAACCTCACCTGGGTTTCGGCAGGTTACGGCTGGCTGGTCATCGTCATACCGATCATCGTCGCAGCACCCGCCTATTTTTCCGGCGGGCTGACCTTCGGCCAGCTGATGATGTCGGTCGGCGCCTTCAACCAGGTCAACACGGCGCTGCGCTGGTATGTCGCCAATTTCGGCCCGATCGCCGAATGGCGCGCGACACTGATGCGCGTCACCGATTTTCGCCAGGCGCTTCAGGACATGGACGATGGCTTCGAAGTAGAGGACGCCATCACCTATGAGGAAACGGCTTCCGATACGCTGACGCTGAAAGACATCGTTATCGTTGCCAAGCTTGGCGAGGATATCGACGAGTGCGGCGGCTTCCGCATGCGTGAGAACGACGTGACGATCAAGGCCGGCGAGAAGGTCATGATCAACGGCGATCACAGCGTGAACCGCCGCCTGCTCTTCCAGGCAATGGCCGGCCTCTGGCCCTCCGGTCACGGCACCATGGGCCTGCCGCCGATCAAGGATATGATGTTCATCCCGCAGCTTGCCTATGTCCCGGGCGGCACGCTGCGCGAGGCGATCGCTTTTCCCGAAAAGCCTGAAGCCTACGACACGGCCGCGGTCGAGGCCGCGCTTGAGGCTGCCGGCCTGCATTCGCTGGTCGCCCGGCTCGACAACCGCGCGCGCTGGGATAAGCTTCTCGATGCCGATGAGCAGAAGGCGATCGGCTTTGCCCGCCTGCTTCTCGTCAAGCCGCGCTGGGCCGTTTTCGACGAAGTGCTCGAAGGCATGGAACCGGAATGGCAGCACACGATGACGAAGCTGCTCGCCACCCTGCCGCAAACCGGCATGATCTATATCGGCCGCTCGGAGACCTATCTGGAGACGCTGCATCCGCGCACGCTGCATCTGGAGGCGCTGCCTTCCAAACCCCAGGGAGAACCGGCAGCGTCGGCTCCGGGATCGAGCGCCGCGGCGGCTCCTGCCCCGGCACTCTAAGCCAATTCAAGAAACGCGGCCGCGGCCCTTCGCCCGGAATGGCGTAAAACCGAGGCGCCAGACAAATTCACATCGGCGGCATCACGCCATTGATGCCGACGCTGACCTGCGCAGCCGAAATGCGCCCGTCGGCCGCCTTTTCCGCCATGACGATGACCCCGGCACCGGGCTTCAGGTCATCCTTCGTCGCCGGCGCAAAAGTGACGATCGGCGTGCCGTCGGCAATCGAGATGGTCTTTTCCTTGCCCTGATAAGTCAGCGTGATCGTATGCCCGTCGACCGCCTTGACCGCATTGCTGACAGTCGCGTTCGTCATCGAACTGTTCGGCTGCACATCCCAGGGGCGGCTGCCTTCGCCGGCCCCCTTCATCGCGGCGGGGAAGATCAGCACCTCGATTGCGCCGTCAGGCCCCGTGCCTTTCGGAAGCGAGGCGACGCCGACGAAATCGCCAACCTTGATGTCGTCGACCGACGCATTCCTGATGCCGGCGACCTTCCAGCCGGACTTGAGCGCAATCGTCGCATCGCTGCCTTCACGGGTCTTGACGACCAGCGTATCGCCACTGAAGCTTTCCACCGTGCCGCGCACCCGCACGCGCTGGTTTTCCTGCGCGCTCGCCGCCTGCGAAAGACCGAAAGCGACGAAGCTGCTGGCGGCAAGCGCCATGAATAATCCGGTATAGAATCTGCGAGGCATGTGGCTCTTCCTTGTCGCCATTGGTCGGCACCAGCCCCCGGCTGCCGGAGCGGCACTCTATGCCGCATGACGTGGCGCCGGCGAATCAAGGAAAAGTGAGGGAAGCGGACCCCGATGCCGGGTCTTGGCCGCCGGAGGTCCGCGAAAGCCTGTGAAAGGCCCGCTCAGCCGGCCGCAGACATGTCCATGTACATGATTTCCCAGACATGACCATCGAGATCCTGGAAGCTGCACCCGTACATCGGCCCCATGTCGAGTATCGGCTTCCAGGGCTTGCCGCCGGCTGCCAGCGCTTTCTTCAGGTAATCGTCCACCTCGGCGCGGCTGCCGGCCGAAAGGCAGGTCAACACTTCCTTGCCCTTCGACGTATCGGCGATCTCGCCGTCGATGAACTGCCGGAAGTGCCCGTGCGTCAGCAGCATTACATAGATATTTTCCTCTACGATCATGCAGGCGGCATCGTCGTTGGTGAAGGCGGGATTGTAGGAAAAGCCGAGCGCCGAAAAGAATTCCTTCGACTTGACCAGGTCCTTGACCGGCAGGTTCACGAAAATCATGCGCATGAAAAATCTCCCTTATGAGGTGGCGGCACCATGCCGTCGATCACGTTCGGCCCAAGGACGGCGCAAGACCACCCGATCCGACATTTCGGGAAATTATTGTTGGATCAGCCTTCCAGCTCCTCGCGCAGCATTTCCAGTTCCAGCCACTCCTCTTCCATTCGGGTCAGGCTGTCGCGCAGCTTTTCCATCTCCGATGCCATCCGGCTGAAGGTTGCGGGGTCCTTTGTGAAGAGGTTCGGGTCGGCCATCTTCTCTTCGCGCCTGGCGATTTCGGCTTCGGCTTTTGCCATTTCCTTGGGCAGGTTTTCGAGCGCGAACTTCTGCTTGTAGGACAGCTTGCCTTTGGAGGCGGAAGGAGCGGCAGCCGCAGTCTCCTGTGTCTTGGGCTTGTCGGCAGCCTTCTCGGCCTTCCGGCGCTCTTCGGCCGCACCCTTGCGCTGTGCCAGCATGTCGGAATAACCGCCGGCATATTCGATCCAGCGTCCATCGGGCGCTTCCGGATTGGCCGGAGCGATCGTTGACGTCACCGTCCGGTCGAGGAAATCACGATCGTGGCTGACGAGGATGACCGTGCCCGGAAAGCCCGTGACAATCTCCTGCAACAGATCCAGCGTCTCGATGTCGAGGTCGTTGGTCGGTTCGTCGAGGATGAGAAGGTTCGCCGGCCGGGACAGGATGCGCGCCAGCATCAGCCGAGCGCGCTCACCGCCTGAGAGGTTCTTGATCGGCGTGCGTGCCTGCTCCGGCTGGAACAGGAATTCCTTCATGTAGCCGGTCACATGCCGCTGCTCGCCATTGACGAGCAGGTTCTCGCCGCGCCCGTCCGTCAGGTAATTGGCGAGCGTATCCTCGGGATCGAGATCCTCGCGCTTTTGGTCAAGCGTGGCGATCTCGAGATTGGTGCCGAGCTTGACCGCGCCGCTGTCCGGCGCAAGCTGGCCGGTCAGCATCTTCAGAAGCGTCGTCTTGCCGGCACCGTTGGGTCCCACGAGACCGATGCAGTCGCCGCGATGCACGCGGATCGAAAACGGCGCGACGATCGCGCTGTCGTCGTAGCTCTTGGTGATCTTGTCGGCCTCGATCACCAGCTTGCCGGATTCCTGCGCGTCGGAAACGCTCGCCTGTACCGTTCCCTGCGGCCCCTTGTGGCCGCGATACTGCGCGCGCATCGTCTGCAGCTCGCCCAGGCGGCGCATATTGCGCTTGCGCCGCGCCGTCACGCCGTAGCGCAGCCAATGTTCTTCCCGCTCGATCGCCTTGCCGAGCTTGTGCTGTTCAAGCTCTTCCGCCTCCAGCACCTGATCGCGCCAGGCCTCGAAAAACGCAAAACCCTTGTCGAGCCGGCGAGAGGTGCCGCGGTCCAGCCAGACGGTCGCCGTCGAGACTTTCTCCAGGAAACGGCGGTCGTGCGAAATCAGGACCAGCGCGCTGCGCGTCTTCTGCAGTTCGCCTTCCAGCCATTCGATGGTCGGCAGGTCGAGATGGTTGGTCGGCTCGTCGAGCAGCAGAATGTCGGGCTCCGGTGCCAGCACGCGCGCAAGGGCTGCGCGACGCGCCTCGCCGCCGGAAAGATTTTTCGGGTTTTCCTCGCCGGTGAGCCCCAGGTGCGAAAGAAGATAAGTGACACGGTAGGGATCGTCACCCGGCCCGAGCCCGGCTTCGGCATAGGCCTGCACGGTCTCGAAGCCGGCAAAATCCGGTGCCTGCTCCAGGTAGCGCACCGTCGATGCCGGATGACGGAATACCTCACCGGACTGGGCATCGACGAGGCCGGCAGCAATCTTCAGCAGCGTCGATTTGCCCGAGCCGTTGCGGCCGACGAGGCAGATCTTGTCGCCCGGCTCCACCTGTAGCGCAGCGCCGGCAAGCAGCGGCGTGCCGCCGAAGCTCAGGAAGATATCGTCGAGTTTCAGGATGGGAGGCGCCAAGTATCAGACTCCGGAAAGATCATAGGGCCGCGCGAGCACGATGGCCCTGCCGCTGGCAAGCGAGAAGCGCACGCGGCCTTCCGCCACATTGGAAATGGTGCGCGACGAGCCGAAGGGCAAATGGAAGTCGATGAGCGGATAGCGGGCATTTTCGATGGACAGCCCGTTGAGTTCGCTGAAGCCCGGCACCGAAAACAGGCTGCCGGGCGGAAGGTCGATCTCCAGCGCACCGGGAAGCAAAGGTACCGCCTCCTCGCTGCCCGAGGTGAGCAGCACGTCGAAACCTTGCTGTGCCAGTTCGACCCCGTAAAGCAAATGTTGAAGCGCATGGTCGGAACGTTCGCCGCCCAGCGCACCTGCAAGGATCAGGCGTTTTGCGCCGCGCTCGATCGCCTCGGCAACGGCGATTTCACCATCGGTCGCAGCCTTTGCGGCCGGATAGGGCTGGCGCGGCACGGTGGGAAAGGCCCCGTCGAGATCGGGCGGCGTCGAATCGAAATCGCCGACCCACAGTTCCGGCACCACGCCGAGAGCCGCCGCATGGCGCATGCCGCCATCGGCCGCAATGAAGCGGCTGTCCCGAACGGCGTCGCGCAGGCGATCCGTCAGGCTGAGTGCCCCGCCGAGCAGGATGGTGAAGGTGGACTGGCTCATGGGCATTGCCCATAGCGCAAACGGGGGGTGAAGGGGAAGGGGCGCCAGACATCCGGCCGGGCATCCGGCGCCTTTCTCCTAGAAGCGGTAGGTCACGCCGGCGCCGATCAGCCAGGGATCGAGTTTCGCTTTGCCGCTGACGTCGGCACCGCCGACTGTCGCATCGAAATCCGGGCGCAGGAAGATCTTCTTCACATCCACGTTCGCGCCCCAGTGCTCGTCGAACATATAGTCGAAGCCCGCCTGCAGGGCGACGCCGAACGTGTTCTTCACGTCGAGGCTGTCGGCGCTCTTGCCGGACTGGTTGTAGAAGACCGTGTAGTTCACACCGGCGCCGAGATAGGGCTGGAAGGCACCGAAATCGGTGAAATGATATTGCAGTGTCAGCGTCGGCGGCAGCAGCCAGGTCTTGCCGATTTCGCCGAGCCCGGCAATCGAACCTTCGCCATGCACATTGGCATAGGTCGTGCCGAGAATGAGTTCGGCGGAAATATTGTCGGTGAAGAAATAGGAGATATCCACTTCCGGAACCACAGTGTCCGAATAGGACAGACCCGATCCGGAGATGCCGTCGACCGAACCGTTGTCGCGCGTGATCACCCCGAGCGCGCGCAGGCGCACCTGCCATGGGCTTTGCGCGGCCGCCGGCGCGTCTGCCGGAGGCGTCAGATCGGCGCAAAGCGCCGCCTGCCCGAAGGATGCGAAAACAATGGCGGCAAACATGCCTCTCAGCCGAAGCCGATGATGTTTCATGTGAATCTCTCCTGATGTCGTCGAACGAGGAGAGACTTAGACTTGCCTTGGACGGGCCGGCTTGAGCGAGATCAAACGCTCCGCCTATTTTCCTCAGCCCGGCGTATCCTTGTCGCGGGAAAGGAAGATCGCCTCATAGCCGCCGATGAATTTCTCGAACAGCAGCGAGAAAGTTTCGACTTCTTCCTGCGGCCAGTCCCGCACGACCTCGGAAACGAAGGCAAGCTTCTGGGCCTGGATTTCCGCCAGCAGATTCTGCCCGACCGGCGTCATGACGACGACGATACGGCGCGCATCCGCCTGCGAAGCCTCGCGGCGCAGGACGTTGCGGCCGACCATATCGGACACGACCCGGCTTGCCCGCGATGGGTCGATGCGCAGCATCTCGGCAATGGCCCCGACCGTCACCTCGCCGTTTTCCTGCGCGCGGCGCACGGCATCGAGCACGTCCAGATGCGAAAGCTCCAGATCCGGCGCCACGCTCTGGATCGCCAGGCGGCCGATCAGCCGGCGGCCTGTCATCATTCGCATGCGCGTCATGGTGCGGCCGATGCGTGGCACGCTGTCCATGGAAGCGTCGTCAAGCGCGATCGGTCTTGTCTTGGGCAGGGTCTCGTTCATGACGGAACCATAACAGACGGGAGTCGAAAATAAAATATGCCGATGTCAATAATGTGCCATTGACAAATATATGACATTAGCACATAAAGCACTGGCACAACGAATATGGCCCTCCCATGGATATGCAACCTGCCCCCGCACCGCTCGTGACGGATCCCCGCAAGCGTCTCATCCTTTTCCTCTTCCTGATGACCGCCATGTTCATGGCAACGCTTGACAACCAGATCGTCTCCACCGCTCTGCCGACAATCGTCGGCGAGTTCGGCCATCTGGATCGCTTCGGTTGGGTCGGTTCTGCCTATCTGCTGGCGCTCAGCGCCGTCATGCCGCTCTACGGCAAGCTCGGCGATCTCTTCGGCCGCAAATATGTGATGATGACGGCGATCGCGATCTTCACGGCGGGCTCTGCCGTCTGCGGCCTTGCCGTCTCCATGAACACGCTGATCGCCGCCCGCGTATTGCAGGGCTTCGGCGGCGGCGGCATCATGGTTTCGATCTTCGCCGTCAACGCCGACCTGTTCGAGCCGCGCGAGCGCGCCCGCTACCAGAGTTATTCCAGCCTCGTTCTGATGGCCTCCGGCGCCATCGGCCCGGTCCTCGGCGGCACGATGAGCGATCTCTTCGGCTGGCGCTCGATCTTCCTCGTCAACGTGCCGATCGGTTTCATCGTATTGACCGGTCTCGCCTTCATGCTGCCCTACCGCAAGCCGCATCGCCGGCCGAAGATCGACTATGCCGGCGCGCTCCTGCTGGCGCTGACGACGACCAGCATCGTGCTTGCGACCGACAGCAGCGAGCTTTTCGGCGCGCTGATCTCGCCGCAAAGCATCGGCATCGTCGCCTTCGGCGTGGTGTGTGCCGTCACCTGGGTATTCGTCGAGCGCCGCGCGCCGGAGCCGATCGTACCGCTGCAGCTTTTCCGCAATTCAACCTTCAGCCTGTTGCTGGTGATCTCCATCATGGGCGGCGCGATCGCCATCGGCATGGTCAACTATCTCGCGCTGTTCCTGCAGACGACGACGGGCCTTTCGCCCTCCGGCGCCGGCCTGCTCTTCATCCTGCTGACAGGCGGCCTCGTCTGCGGCTCCCTGAATGCCGGCCGTATCATTTCGAAGACCGGCCGCTACAAGCCCTTCGCCATCGCCAGCCTCACCTGCAGCGCCATTGCCTTCGCCTTGATCTCGCAGGTTCATGCCGGAACGCCGATCGCCTTCATCGGCGCCATCATGCTTCTGCACGGCATCGGTATCGGCCTTGCACAGCAGGTTCCGGTCATCGGCGTTCAGAACGCCGCCCCGGCCCGCGATGTCGGCGCGGCGACCGGCTCGGTCACGCTGTCGCGCATGGGCGGCGCCTCGATTGCCATTTCCATCTACGGCGCGATCATCGCATCACAGCTCGGCAGGCTCGGCTCCTCCATTCCCGGTGTTGCCAATATCGAGGAGCTGACGCCGAAAATGATGGCAGCACTTCCCGAGGCCAGCCGCCAGGCCGTGGCCGACGCTTATGCCGCTGCCTTCTCGCCGCTGTTCATGACCTCCTGCGGCATTGCTTTGATCGGTCTGGTGGCCGCCATCATGCTGAAACCGGTGCAGCTGCCGCGCGCCGGCGAACGCAAGAGCGACCCGGCCAATCTCGCTGCGGAAGCCGCAGAATAGGCACAGGCGCACCCTCGCCTGCCCTCTCTCATTTTAGCAGAGACGAAACACCACCCTTAATTGCATTCTTCGCGCAAGCGTTACGCTTGCCCGCATCGGTCGCCGTAATGGCCGATTTTTTCCGCAGTGCGGTCGGAATCTGCACTTGCGATGGAACTTTCGCCATAATTTCATCGGAGCGAGAAGTGCCTCGACGGGCGAGGCATTGCCGAAATGCAACGGCGCCACATTTAGATAGAGTCTCGCTATGCAACCCACGCGGAAATCAGCTACAGCAAAGACTTGGATTGGCCGATTGTGCAGCGCGAGAACCGAGGCGGAAGCCTATTGAATTTTCCTGGCAACGGCCGGCCCGAAGATGCGGCGGACCGGCGACTTAAAATGACGCGGAGAGACAGACTGGACAGCATGACGACGTGGAAATCGCCCGCGCTTTCCAGGAATGCCTTTCTTGCGCCACGCCGTTGGGCGCGCCGCCTCCTGCTGCTTTCGGTCTGCGCCGTGGCGCTGAACGGTTGCGAGTCGCTGATCGAGCAGTCCTATCAGCCAACCGTCGGCCCCTCGTCCAACCCGCAAATCGTCGACGAAGTGCAGAAGAACGATCCGCGTGCCGCCATGGGCGCGCGCGAACATCCGCGCATCGTTGCGAGCTACGGCGGTGAATACAAGGACGCCAAGACCGAGCGCCTTGTCGCCCGCATCGCCGGCGCGCTGACGGCCGTCTCGGAAAACCCGAGCCAGTCCTACCGCATCACCATCCTCAACTCGCCTGCCATCAACGCCTTCGCACTGCCGGGCGGCTATCTCTATGTTACCCGCGGCCTGCTTGCGCTTGCCAACGACGCCTCGGAAGTGGCCGCCGTTCTTTCGCACGAAATGGGCCATGTCACCGCAAACCACGGCATCGAACGCCAGAAGCGCGAAGAGGCGGAAGTGATCGCCAGCCGCGTCGTCGCCGAAGTTCTGTCGAGCGATATCGCCGGCAAACAGGCGCTTGCCCGTGGCAAACTGCGCCTTGCCGCCTTCTCCCGCCAGCAGGAACTGCAGGCCGACGTCATCGGCGTGCGCATGCTCGGCGAAGCCGGCTATGATCCCTATGCGGCCGCCCGGTTCCTCGATTCCATGGCCGCCTACAGCCGCTTCATGTCGGTCGATCCGGAAGCCGACCAGAGCCTGGACTTCCTGTCGAGCCATCCGAATTCCGCCCAGCGCATCGAGCTTGCCCGCAGCCATGCCCGCGCCTTCGGCCAGGAAGGTTCGGTCGGCGACAAGGGCCGGGACTATTATCTCGACGGTATCGACGGCCTCCTCTATGGCGACAGTCCGGAAGAGGGGTATGTGCGGGGCCAGACCTTCCTGCACGGCGGCCTCGGCATCCGCTTCGACGTGCCGCCCGACTTCAGCATCGACAACAAGGTCGAAGCGGTCATGGCAACCGGCCCGAACGATATCGCCATCCGCTTCGACGGTGTGGCCGACAACCAGAACCAGAGCCTGACGAATTACATTTCCAGCGGCTGGGTGACCGGCCTCGACCCCTCGACCATCCAGCCGATCAACGTCAACGGCATGGAGGCCGCGACCGCGCGCGCCACCGCCGACCGCTGGGACTTCGATGTCACAGTCATCAGAAACAACAACCAGATTTTCCGTTTTCTGACGGCAGTGCCGAAAGGCAGCCCGTCGCTGGAGCCGACGGCAAACGTTCTGCGCGCGAGCTTCCGCCGGATGACGCCGAGCGAAGCCGCTTCGCTGAAGCCGCTGCGCGTGCGGGTGGTGACGGTCCGCCCCGGCGACAACATCACCACGCTCGCCTCCCGCATGATGGGCACCGATCGCAAGCTCGATCTCTTCAAGCTGATCAACGCCCTGCCGACGGGTGCCGCCGTGTCTCCGGGCGACCGGGTGAAGATTATCTCCGAATAAAAGAAAGCCCGGCTTTAAACCGGGCCAGTCTGTGCTGCTGGGGAGTAATTCCTGGTCAGGCGTAGGTTGCCATATGCGGGTCGGCGCTGACGAGCGCCGTACGAAGCTTTTCCATCGCCCGGCTTTCGATCTGCCGCACGCGCTCCTTGGAAATCCCGAGGTCGGCGCCGAGCTCTTCGAGCGTTGCCCCGTCTTCGGCGAGCCGGCGCGCGCTGATGATCTTCATTTCCCGTTCGTTGAGATGCTTGAGGGCAGACGCAAGCCAGACGCGGCGGCGCTCGCCGTCAATCATGTTGGAGACCTGCTCATCCGGCAGCGGTTCGTCGCTGACGAGGAAATCCATCTTTTCGGCGCTGTCGGCATCACCCGACACGGAAGGCGCCTGCAGCGAGGCGTCGTTGCCGGAAAGGCGCGCGTCCATCGTCTGCACGTCGGCGAGGCTGACACCGAGAGCAGCGGCGATTTCCTGATGAATGGACTGCAGCGTCAGTTGCGTGTCGCCCTTGGCAAGCTTGGCACGCAGGCGCCGCAGGTTGAAGAACAGCGCCTTCTGGGCCGAACTCGTGCCGCCGCGCACGATCGACCAGTTGCGCAGGATATAGTCCTGGATCGAGGCACGGATCCACCAGCTTGCATAGGTGGAAAACCGCACATCGCGCGCCGGTTCGAAACGAGCCGCGGCCTCCAGGAGCCCGACATAGCCTTCCTGCACGAGATCGCTCATCGGCAGGCCGAAATTGCGGAACTTGCCGGCCATGGAAATCACGAGGCGCATATGCGCCATGGCGATCTGATTGCGGGCACCGCGGTCCTCATGGTCTTTCCAGCGGATGGCCAGGTTATGCTCTTCTTCACGGGCGAGATAGGGAGCCGCCATTGCTATTTTGATCATGCGCCGATCTGCAGACATGTTCTTCATATCGCTCTCCTAAACGGGCCACGTGCCTAAAAATGAACAAGCAAACATCGTTTCCGGAACATCGCTGTTCCGGAGCAAACTCGGATCCTGAATGCATAAGGGCCTCGCTCCTGGACTTTTCAGGAGGAGGCCCTATCTCTCATCATATGCCGCCGAAGCGGCTGGATTGGATCAGTTTCTTGAGATTGCCGGAAAGGCAAATTCTGGAGATCATGATCCGCTCCTCATCGAACATTGACAGCTTTGGCGGACATCGGGCCGAGCTTCAAGGCTCCGGCTTAAGTCCGCATCACTGTGTATGAACGCTGGAGCGTCGAAAAAGTTCCAATAAAAAACCCGGCACCAAGGCCGGGTTTTTTCGTCAGCAAAAACAATGCGCTGTTAAGCGGCTTCGTCCTGCGAGTCGTCCTCTTCGATTGCCTTGCCGCGCTTCGGACCCTTGTTGAGATTGGTCTCGACGAGGCGAACGGCTTCGGTTTCCGACATCTTGTTGACGGCCGCGATTTCGCGGGCCATGCGGTCGAGAGCGGCCTCGTAAAGCTGGCGCTCGGAATAGGACTGTTCCGGCTGGTTCTCTGCACGGTAAAGGTCGCGAACGACTTCTGCGATGGAAATCAGGTCGCCGGAATTGATCTTCGCATCATATTCCTGGGCGCGGCGGGACCACATGGTGCGCTTGACGCGAGCCTTGCCCTGCACGACCTTGAGGGCACGCTCAACGAAGTCGGTCTCGGAAAGCTTGCGCATGCCGATGCTCATGGCCTTCGCGACCGGAACCTTCAAACGCATCTTGTCCTTTTCAAAATCGATGACGAAAAGTTCAAGCTTCATGCCTGCGACTTCTTGCTCTTCGATAGCCGTGATGGTACCGACGCCGTGTGCGGGATACACGATCGATTCACCAGTCTTGAAGCCGTGACGTGCGGTAGAAGGTTTTTTCTGCTGGGTGGTCATTCTAATCAAAAACTCCCTGTTACGCTTCCGGCAGCGGCCGGAGCCGGGTCAGTCAGGCCCGGATGAGACGGTTAAATCCGTCGGGTGACTTCACTCTGGTTCCACCAGACAGAAGCAAAAGCTATCCTTGCGCGCGATCTTGGGATCCGACAGCTCAAGTTATTGATATGTCACGGAAACCGCGTACGGATTTGTTCTACTTTCGTGATGGTTTTGGGCATGCGTCATGCCACAAATGGAACAGTGTGGTGAACGTATCACAAAAATATGAGGAAATCAATAATTTGCTGAACGTGAGTCATGTAGGCAACACATAGCCCCCATGTGACTCACGCGTAATTTGAAACGTTTAACCTACCGTTGAACCCGGTTTCAACGGCACGGCACGCGGATATTTTCAATCGCCGCTGCCGGGCTTTTCCGAGAAGTATTTCTCGAATTTCCCGGTCTCGCCGTCCAGTTCCTTGGCCCCGGCCATCGGCTCTTTTTTCACCGTGATATTCGGCCAGATGCTGGCATATTCGGCATTGATCTTCAGCCACTTGTCGAGCCCCGGCTCGGTATCGGGCTTGATTGCCTCGGCAGGACATTCCGGCTCGCAAACGCCGCAGTCGATGCACTCATCGGGATGAATGACGAGGAAATTCTCGCCCTCGTAGAAACAGTCGACCGGGCAGACTTCGACACAATCGGTGTATTTGCAGCGGATGCAATTGTCGGTCACGACATAGGTCATGAAGAACTCCAGGATGTCCATGCGGGCGGGGTCGGGCAACCTGGAACGTCGCGCCTGTCCCCTGAGCCGGAGAGAAAGCGTGGACAGGCTTGGGAGGCAAGCACGCTACCCGGCAGGCTGCGTGTGACGTATCGGCTTTACAGCAGGATTTCAAGGACAAACGATCTCTGAAAGGCTGACGGCGGGAAGAGTTTTCTAATCCTCGTCCGACATCAGCCTGTCGATTGCACGGCGTTCCTTTTTCGTCGGCCTTCCGGAACCGCTAGCGCGAATGGCCTGCTCATAGGGCGTGAGACGTTTTGCCTCATCCGGGGGCGGCGACAGATCCTCGTAGAGCAGCTTAGCCTCCTCATAAGGTCCGCGCCGGTCGCCGGGCAGGCGGACGACCAGGACGACATCTCGCCGCTCCA
Source organism: Rhizobium sp. GCM10022189 (assembly GCF_042656325.1). Lineage (NCBI taxonomy): Bacteria > Pseudomonadati > Pseudomonadota > Alphaproteobacteria > Hyphomicrobiales > Rhizobiaceae > Rhizobium > Rhizobium sp. GCM10022189. Next base: position 47,316 of record NZ_JBHSOR010000058.1, on the reverse strand, counting down.
GCGTCAGGTCGACGCGGTCGCCCGCCTTGACCGTCTGGCTGGGCTGCGCGCAGCGCGTGCCGTTGATGCTGACGTGACCGGACTGGATATGGCTCTGCGCCAGCGAGCGCGACTTCACCATGCGGGCGAAAAACAGCCATTTGTCGATGCGCTGGCGCGAACCGCTTCCTGGCTGTGTTTCTTCGCCCATGGTTACTTCTTCATCTGCTCCTTGAGCGCAGCAAGCTTGGCAAAGGGAGAATCCGGATCGATCGGCTTCTCCTTGCGCGGCGGCTTGGCCTCGAAGCGCAGCGGCTGCGAATTGCCGCGGTTGTTGTTGCGGTCGTTGCGATCGCCACGATCCTTGCGGTCGCCGCGATCCTGACGATCGCCGCGCTGCTCGTTGCGGTCATTGCGCGCATGTTGAGGACGTCCGCCGTCACGATTGCCGCCTTCGCGGTTGCCGCCGTCCCGGTTGCGGTTGTTGTTGCGGTTGCCGTCCCGGCTTTCGCCGCCTTCGCCGCCATGGCGGCGATTGTTGCGGTCTGCGCGGTCCTGCCCCTGGCCTTGTCCGCCACGGCGCTCGCCATGGCCGCGCGCCTGACGCTGGTTTTCGTTGCGTCCCCCGAGACGCCACAGGAGAACCGGCTTGGGCTCCGCAGCCTCGCCGGCCTCGGCCGAAGCTTCGGCAACTGCCGGCGCTTCCGCAGCCGCCGGCGCGGCTTCGACGGCGGGCGCCTCTTCCGAAGCGCCGTCGGCGTCGTCATGGTCGGCCTTCTCAGCCGTTTCTTCGGCCGCAGGCTCGGCCGCAACCGCCGCCGGTGCGGATGCAGCATCCTGCGTCGCAAGGAATGCGGTCGCCTCTTCGGCCTTTACCGCGTCGGCACGGTAGCCGAGACCCTTGAGGATCTCTTCCATGTCTTCCAGTGTCGCGCCGAGAATGGACAGCATTGCCGTCGTCGTCGTGAAGCGGCGTCCGTCATAGGCGCCGTCCGGGCGCGCGCCCTGACCCGGCTTCCACTGCAGCAGCGGACGGATGAGGTCGGCAAGTCGCTCGAGAATGTCGATGCGCACCGCGCGCTTGCCGAGGAAACGGAAGCCCGCGAGTTTGTAGAACATGCGCTCGAAGCTCGGATCGGTGACGACGGACGTGCGGCCGGCGGCCAGCACCGGGATGAGATCGCCATAGCCTGGCTTTTCGAGGCCGTCGTTCTTCAGTGCCCAGAGCAGGGTGATGAGTTCCGCCGGCGCCGGCTTGAGAAGCGCCGGTACGAAGATGTGATATGCGCCGAAGCGGATGCCGTAACGGCGCATGGAGGCGCGGGCATCCTGGTCCAGGGACTTCACCTCTTCCGTCACATCGCGGCGGAAGAGCACGCCGAGATTTTCCACGAGCTGGAAGGCGAGCCCCTTGGCAAGACCCTGCAGGTCCTCGGCGCGCGACAGGTCGTCCAGCGGCTTCAGTACCGTGCTGATATGGTGGTTGACGAACCGTTCGATACGGGCGGCGACATGGTCGCGCGCATTGCCCGTCAGCTGCTCGTCGGCAAGCAGGATGACGCGCGGCCGCATCACATGGTCGCTGCCGGAAAGACGGCCGACGGGATCGCCGAGCCAGCGCACCAGCCCATCCGAGCCGATCGCCAGATCGGCATTGCCTGCGGCATGCAGGCGCGCTGCGCGAGCTTCGAATTCGAGCGCGAGCGCCTTTTGCGACGCAGCCTGAACCGCCTTGGCGTCCGGCCCGTCCGTTCCCCCGACAGGCGTGAAACGGAACCCGGTCAACTGCCCCACATGATGTCCTTCAACGAAGACATCGCCATTCACACTGATTTCAGCTTCCAGCATCGCATTCTCTCTCAGGCGCTTCATGAGCACAGATGTCCTGCGATCAACAAAGCGTTTCGTCAACCTTTCATGTAACGCATCGGACAATCGATCTTCGATTTCCCGCGTCTTTTCCTGCCAGTGTGTCGGATCGGCAAGCCAGCCGGGCCGATTCGATACATAGGTCCAGGTTCTTATCTGCGCGATTCGCGCCGAAAGCGTGTCAATTTCCCCATCTGTCCGATCAGAGCGGTGAACTTGCTCCGCAAGAAATTGCTCGTTCACCGTGCCATAGCGCACCAGATCGGAAAAGAGGGTAGAGATAAGATCGGCATGTTGCGCAGGCGTTATGCGCCGATAGTCCGGCAGAGCGCAAGCCTCCCAGAGCTTTTCGACCCGCGCCGGCGTGTCAGCGAGATCAATGATTTCCGGATAGCGCGACAGGTGTTCGAGCGCCTGCTGGTCGACTGCCGGCAGCGCCCGCGTCAGGCCCGGCACGCGGGGGCCGGTCTCCAGGCTTGCCCGCAGGGATTGTATCGAGGAAAAATCGAGATCCTTGGTGCGCCACTGCAGAACCTTGATATTGTCGAACTCATGGCCCTCGATGCGCTGCACGAGCTCCTCGTCGAAGGGCGAGACCTGGCCGGTGACGCCAAAGGTACCGTCGCGCACGTGCCGGCCGGCACGGCCGGCGATCTGGCCGAGTTCGCCGGGATTGAGGTTGCGGAACTGGTAGCCGTCGAATTTCCGGTCCTGGGCGAAGGCCACATGGTCGACGTCGAGATTGAGGCCCATGCCGATCGCATCGGTCGCAACGAGATATTCGACATCGCCGGCCTGATAGAGCGCCACCTGCGCATTGCGGGTGCGCGGGCTGAGTGCGCCGAGCACGACGGCTGCCCCGCCGCGCTGGCGTCGGATCAGCTCCGCGATCGCATAGACCTCGTCCGCCGAGAAGGCGACGATCGCCGAGCGCTGCGGCAGCCGGGTAATCTTTTTCTGCCCGGCGTAAAGAAGGTGGGAAAGCCGCGGCCGCTCCGTAACCGTAATCCCCGGCAGAAGCTGCTGCAGGATCGGCCGCATGGTGGCAGCGCCAAGCAGAAGCGTCTCCTCGCGGCCGCGCAGATGCAGGATCCGGTCTGTAAAGATATGGCCGCGCTCGAGATCGCCCGCGAGCTGCACTTCATCGATGGCGACGAAGGCCGCCTTGGTCTCCCGCGGCATTGCTTCGACCGTGCACACCGAGAAACGCGCATTCGGCGGCGAAATCTTTTCTTCGCCTGTCACCAGCGCCACGTTCTGGGCACCGACCTTTTCGACCACCCGCGTATAGACCTCGCGCGCCAGCAGACGCAGCGGCAGGCCGATGACACCCGTGCCGTGCGCCACCATGCGTTCGATCGCATAATGGGTCTTGCCGGTATTGGTCGGCCCGAGCACCGCGGTCACGCCGCGCCCGCTCAGTATCATCGGCTGCGAAGTCAGGGTCATGGTCCATGCAAGTGAGGCGCGAACGCCCCGGGGTCAAGTCGGCTCCTGCGGGAGAGGCACAGAACACATGGACAGCCGAAGCACCAAACGCAAGGGCAGATTTGAAATAGACTTTGGATTGAGCGTGGAAGCCACAGTAGCTAAGTGCTTGATTTAAGATTCGGAACAGCTTGAGAACGAATCGGAGACGAATCGCTGACTCCCGCTGATTCAGCTTTTGTTCACGGCTAAGTATTGATTTTGAATCACTTTTTTACACTAGATGCTGAATCTGCCGATCCGACCGAGAACAAATGCCGGCAACCGCGATTAACGCTTGTGGCATGCACCGCAGAAACGCAAGGTCAAGCCCAAAATTAACAGTTCGACCAAAGCCGGAACGAATCGGAGACGAATCGCTGATGTCGAGGTTTTCCCTTTTCGTTCACGGCGAGATCTTGTGAGCGCTGTGGTCTCTGATCCCAAGATACGGATTCCGATCTTGCTGCCGCCGTTCAAAGCCGTATGACCGCATTAATCTTTTACATGTCGAATTCACGAAGCTTTAAGCCGGCCGCTGCCGGCAATCGGCTTAGGAGTCACCGCCGATCAAAGCCGGAACGAATCGCCGACGAATCAGAGACATCTTCATTTTCCGGCTTTGTTCACCGCAACATATTGTATTTAAATGGAATTTTAACCATAACAGGAAATGGCCGACATCGGTTTGCCGACTTGCTTTCCTCGAAACCGGCTAAATCCGGTTCTGTCATAGTGGCCGATAACGCCGGCGTGATATTCCGAGAGCTTAGCCGGGAACAAAAATCGAGGATGCGTGTTACTAGTCCAGTCGAAATGAGGATGAGGCAGGACAAACACCATGCTTGGCACGATACTTCTTATTATCCTTATTCTATTATTGATCGGCGCCTTGCCGAATTGGGGTTATAGCCGCGGATGGGGCTATGGACCTTCCGGAGGTTTGGGGTTAGTTCTCGTCATCATTATCATTCTTGTCCTGATGGGCCGAATTTAAAGGCCAGAACCTGGGGAGTTTAGACATGAAGAAGATTGTTCTTAGCTGCGCTCTCATCGGCGCTCTCGCATCCTGCACGCCGACGGAGCAGGGCACGGCGATCGGCGCCGGCACGGGCGCCATCATCGGCGGCGCTGTCACCAACAGCTGGGGCGGCGCGGCAGTCGGCGCAGTCGCTGGCGGCCTGACAGGCGCCCTGATCGGCCAGTCGGTCGAACGCCGCGGCTACTGCATCTATCGCGACCGCTACGGCCGCCGCTACGAAGCGCGTTGCCGCTAATCGGCATCGGCCCATCAGAAATTTTCAACGGGCGCTTCGGCGCCCGTTTTTCTTCCGCCTTTTCGTCGTCAACGCTGCGTTGACGATGGGTCGCTGAAGTCAAACCTACCGCGTCGCCAGCGCCGAGCCCATATTCCTTTCAACATCGCAGGGACCGAGCACATACCGCCTGCGAGCGCAAAGGAACGCTACCATGGCCCAGATTTTCCTCAATTCCGCCGTCGCCGTCCTGATCGCCTCGGCTTTTCTGACGACGGCAGTCGCTGCCCTCCGCAGCCGGGACCGCGCTGTCCAGAAAGTGCCGGTCAGAGCCGGCAGGCGCCATCATCCAAACGCCTGACCTATCCACGAAACCGGAGCCGCGTGGCAGCGGCTATCCGAGCCCCCGACCACGGGGAGAAGCGAATATGAACAGGATCATCGCAATCGCTGCCCTCATCACCATCGGCCTTGCAGCCTATGGTGCGTCTGCCGGCCCCTATGACGGTACCGGCAGCTTCCCGAACAGCTATGCACACAGCCAGAAGAAATAGGCTCAGACGAAGAACTGGCCGCCATTGGCCGTCAGCGTCGAACCGGTAATGAAACCGGCATCGTCGGAAACGAGGAAGGTTACGCAGCGCGCGATCTCCTCGGGTTCGCCCAGGCGCCCGACCGGGATTTGCGGAATGATCTTCTCGTTCAGCACCTTTTCCGGCACCGCACGCACCATCTCCGTCCCGATATAACCGGGGCAGATGGCATTGACGGTGATGTTCTTGACGGCGCCTTCCTGGGCAAGCGCCTTGGTAAATCCAAGGTCGCCGGCTTTTGCGGCCGAATAGTTCACCTGCCCCATCTGACCCTTCTGGCCGTTGATGGAAGATATGTTGACGATACGGCCGAAGCTGCGGTCACGCATGCCGTTCCAGACATGGTGCGTCATGTTGAACAGGCCGGTGAGATTGGTGTTGATGACCTCGTGCCATTGCTGCGGCGTCATCTTGTGGAACATCGCGTCGCGCGTGATGCCGGCATTGTTGACGAGGATCTCGACCGGCCCGAGTTCGGCCTGGACTTTCGCTATGCCCTCGCCGCAGGCGTCGTAGTCGGAGACGTCCCACCTGAAGGCCGGAACACCGGTGGCATCGTGAAATGCTCTCGCCTTTTCCTCATTGCCGGCATAGTTGGCGGCCACTCGATAGCCGGCATTCTTGAGCGCCATCGAAATTGCCGCGCCGATGCCGCGCGTACCCCCAGTGACCAGAGCCACTCTGCTCATGTTCCGCTCCCCTTTTGTTGTCAGCCCGCTCTCGGGCGGGCCTCAAGAAACATGCATCGTACGCTATTTACATTGCTTCGAAGCACATCGCGACGCCCATGCCGCCGCCGATGCACAGAGTAGCCAACCCCTTCCTGGCGCCCCGGCGCTTCATCTCGAAGAGCAGGGTGTTGAGAATACGCGCTCCCGAAGCGCCGATCGGATGACCGATCGCAATCGCACCGCCGTTGACGTTGACGATATCGGGATTCCAGCCGAGATCCCTGTTGACGGCGCAGGACTGGGCCGCAAAGGCCTCGTTGGCTTCGACAAGGTCGAGATCGCCGACAGACCAGCCCGCCTTTTCCAGCGCCTTGCGGGAAGCCGGGATCGGGCCTGTGCCCATGACCTGCGGGTCGACGCCGGCCGTCGCCCAGGAAACGATGCGGGCAAGCGGCTGGATACCGCGGCGCGAAGCTTCCGCCTCGCTCATCAGCACGGCGGCGGCGGCCCCGTCGTTGAGACCGGAGGCATTCGCGGCGGTCACCGTGCCATCCTTGTCGAACGCGGGCCGCAGCTTGGCCATGGCCTCGAGCGTCGCGCCGTGGCGAATATACTCGTCGGCATCGACGGTCACGTCACCCTTGCGGGTCTGAATGACGAAGGGAACGATTTCATCCTTGAAGCGGCCGGCTTTCTGCGCGGCTTCGGCCTTGTTCTGCGAGCCGACGGCGAACTGGTCCTGGTCGTCACGGGAAAGCTGCCATTGCCGCGCGATATTTTCCGCGGTGATGCCCATGTGGTAGCCGTAGAAGGCGTCGGTCAGGCCGTCCTTGATCATGGTGTCGATCATTTTCATGTCGCCCATCTTCACGCCGCCGCGCAAATGCGCTGCATGCGGCGCCATCGACATGGATTCCTGGCCGCCGGCGACAATGATCTTCGCATCGCCAAGCGCGATCTGCTGCATGCCAAGCGCAACGGCGCGCAGGCCCGAGCCGCACAGCTGATTGACGCCCCAGGCAGTCGCCTCCTTGGGAATTCCGGCCTTCATCGCCGCCTGGCGGGCCGGGTTCTGGCCTTCGCCAGCCTGCAGAACCTGGCCGAGAATGACCTCATCGACCTCTTCAGGGGAAACACCAGCTCGCTCCAGCGCGCCCTTGACGGCGGCAGCACCAAGCTCGTGAGCGGGAACGGTACCGAAAGCACCGTTGAAGGAACCGACAGCGGTACGCGCTGCGCTGGCGATGACGACGGATGAACTGCTCATGGGTGGTTTCCTCGTTTCTCATCACACATATAAGTCGAAACTGACAAAGCTGCAGGCCCAAGTCAAATGCCAAGACGGCGGGGGCACATTGTTGCAGCGCGCCAGAATGAATTTGCTCGTAAAGGAAAGGGCTTGCCGCATCGCACAAAGAGATTGTCACCACCCTTCTTTTGCGTCTACAGTCGCAACCGGAGGAGTATCCATACAATCAGACGGGGTTCGGGAGACTGATAATGGCAAAGACCGAAGGTCAAATCGTCATCAAAAAATATGCCAATCGCCGCCTCTATAATACAGGCACCAGCACCTACGTGACGCTGGAAGACCTGGCGGAGATGGTGAAGAAGGGGGAGGACTTTGTCGTCCAGGACGCAAAGAGCGGCGACGACATCACGCATTCGGTATTGACCCAGATTATTTTCGAGCAGGAGTCGAAGACCGGCAACACCTTGCTTCCGATCTCCTTTCTCCGCCAGCTCATCACCTATTACGGCGACCAGATGCAGATGGTCGTTCCGAGCTTTCTCGAACATTCCATGCGCGCCTTCACCGAACAGCAGGCACAGATCCGCGAGCAGGTGAACCGCGCCTTCGGCGAAACGCCGCTCGGCAAGAACCTGCAGCTTCCCATGCAGATGGTCGAGGATCAGGTCCGCCGCAACACCGAAATGTTCCAGCAGGCCATGCAGATGTTCTCGCCCTTCATGACGCCGCCGCCCAAGGAAACGCGCAAGGCGGAGGCCAAGGATATCGACGAGCTGAAGGAACAGCTTCGCGCGCTGCAGAACAAGCTCGACAGCCTATAGGCCGATCGAGACGTCGCGGCCGGCACTGCGGATCGACACCGCAAAGCCGCCGATCACGTCGATCAGCGCAATGGTCATCAGAATGAAGAAGACTTGGGTCGCCGCATCCTGGACGAGCAGAAACTCGACCAGGAAGGCGATGAAGACCAGCATCGACAGCATGTGATTGACGAGGTTGCCGGAACCGTTCCGGGTTGCTTTCAATATTTCGAAGAAGAGCACGATGAGCGCCACGACGATGAAGAGATCGCCGAGCGCCATGCTCCAGATCGCACCCGAGAGCATCGACAGCACGATAACGTCGTGCTGGAGCGCGGGAATACCGCCGCCGCCCAACAGGCCCAACATCGCCAGATTGTAAAGAATAAAAGGTATAACCATCAGCGGTATTACGGTCATCATGCGGCCTGATCTCCCTGAACTGTCAGGAATACTGCCCGACATCACCGCCGCACTTCAAGACACCGAAGGTTATAATATCCTGAAAAGAAAAGGCCGGCGTCGAGCCGGCCTTCAAAACTTCATCGGACAAGCCGCATAAGGAATTATGCGTTTTCCTTCGGCGTCAGAACCTGACGGCCGCGGTACATACCGGTCTTCAGATCGATATGATGCGGGCGACGCAGTTCGCCGGAGTTCTTGTCTTCGACATAGGTCGGAGCCTTCAGTGCATCAGCCGAACGGCGCATACCGCGCTTGGACGGGCTTGTTTTTCTCTTCGGTACAGCCATTTCTCTTACTCCACTTGCGGGCAAAACATCTCCGCGGCCAGACTGGCGGCCGAAACGGACATGTCGCGATTTCGGAAATTTTGCGCGCTTATACATGCAAGGCGCGGTCTTGACCAGTCCCCAGATGTATTTTTTGCGATGCCGCTGATTCCCCGTTCAGACCTCGTCTTCCGGCACGATCCACGGCTCGGCACGCGCGGCCTCTTCCCATTTCCGCCAGGCCGGGTGCGCCTTCATCGCATCCATATAGGCCAGGATATCGGCGCTGCCGACGAGATCGTAGGCATCGAAGCGGTTGACGACGGGGGCAAACATCGCATCCACGCCGCTGAAGGCACCGAACAGGAATGGCCCGCCGGATGCCTGCAGCAGGTCGCGCCAGATCGTTTCGATCCTGATGACATCGGCCGAAACGCCGTCCGGCAGCGCAATCCTGCCCTTCGGCCGGCGGATATTCATCGGGCAGGCGCTGCGCAGCGCCCGGAAGCTCGACATCATCTCCATGCAAACCGACCGCGCAAGCGCCCGACCGGCACGGTCCTCCGGCAGCAATCCGGCTTCAGGAAAAAGCTCCGCCACATATTCGATGATGGCGAAGGATTCCCAGATCTTCAGTCCGCCATGCTGCAGCAAGGGCACATGCCCGCTCGGCGATACGGCCTTGATGTTGGGATTGCCGTTTGGATAATCGAAGGGGATCAGCACCTCTTCGAAATCGATGCCGACGCCCGTCAGCGCCATCCATGGCCGGAAGGACCAGGAAGAATAGTTCTTGTTGGCGATATAAAGCGTCAGCTTGTCCATGTGATTTCCTGTCAGGGTTCGAAATCGAAAATCAGCACTTCGTGGAAATGGTTCATGTCCTCGAACACGCAGAAGGCCGGGGGCATCAGCTCGAATACCGGAGCCTCCCGGCGGATATCCTCCGTCACCTCGTCGAGCATGGCCTGCCAGCGCGGCAGCGCCTCGTCTTCCAGTCGCTCGATCGCGTAGGCGAAGGTCATGTGGAACTTGTAGTCGTCGTGGTTGGGCTGACGATAACCCAGAAGATCGGCAAACGCATCCCGCCAGGCGCGCATCACCTTGCGGTCTGCCGCCGTTGCCCCTTCGACGAGCAGGCCGGTCGGCCGTGCATTGACGACGGCGACCTTGAAAGGCTCGAACACCGAGAACCCTTCGAGCCGCGCCGCCATAAGCTCGGTCATGTCGTCGATCGGCGTTTCCAGGGGAATGTCGCCGGGCCAGAAATTCTCCGCACGGCGGCCCTCGATAACGCCCTCGAAAAGCGTCATGTGGAGGCTTGTGATCGGCGTGAAGAGAAACTGCGGCGCTTCTGGCATCGCGAGATATTTTTCGCGTGCCGCGATCAGCGTCCGTTGCGTCTGCGAGCCCTTTACCGGGTGGCAGACGATCGTGTTGCCCTGCTCCGGCAGGAAACCGCCGACCTTGCGGTAGCGTGTGCCCAGATGCGCCGGCGGATGGGGATTATGGGTCCTGGAATATTGAAGAAGTTCGGGGGAAAATATCGTTGACGTCATGGGCGACTCAGGGCTTCCGTTGGTGCTGCTTTCGCCCTTATGGCAGGACCAAGAATGTCAGATGACGCTTGCCGCTTCCAACGACAAGTTCTGATATCAATCATAGATGCATTTGATGTAATCGCCCGAACCTTGAGCCCGTCGCTCGATCACGCCCGCCAGCCGCCGCAGACCCCGCCCGGGTTTTCCGGCATTGCGGTCGATGGGATTCGGCAGGGAAACCGCCAGAAGCGATGCCTGCCGGCGGGTGAGCTTGGCAGCCGGCACCTTGAAGTGATACTGCGCCGCGGCCTCGATGCCGTAAATGCCGGGACCCCACTCGGCGATATTGAGGTAGATCTCCATCAGCCGCCGCTTCGACCAGACGAAATCGGAGGCAACCGCGAGCGGCAGTTCCAACCCCTTGCGGATGAAGGAGCGGCTGTTCCAAAGGAAGAGGTTCTTCGCCGTCTGCATGGGGATCGTGCTGCCGCCACGCGTTTCCTGGCCCTGCAGCGTATCTTCGACCAGCATGCGCATCTCGCGCCAGTCGACGCCGCCATGGAAACAATATTGGCCGTCCTCCGACATCATCACCGATTGGACGAGAACAGGCGCGACATCGTCGATCGACACCCACTGCCGGTCATAACCGCGCAGGAGCACGAGATCCCGCAACATCAGCGTCGAAACCGGATGGATGAAGGGCAGAAGATAGAGGAAGATCAGGACGTAAGGCAAAAGCAGCACGGCCAGAACGGCAAGAACGATGCGCTTCAGCACCTGGCGGTCTCCAAACCAGCGCCGGCGAACCGGCGCCTCGGCGCTCTCCTCTGTCTCCGGCGCTATATCCAATGTCCCAGTCCGTTTTCGCCCTCGCCGTTGTCATACCGCCTGAAAACCCGCATTGCCAGAGCACAGCTGAAATCTTGGAGCGGTGATCGACAATTCCGTTGCCAGCAGCCGTTCCGTCGTGCCAAAGAGCGCGCATGGACGCCAAACGGGAAACATTCGAGACACGGTTGAAAAGCGGCGCTGCCGAGGTCGAGGCGCTGCTTGACCAGTTGCTGTCTGCGGCGGTCCTGTCCGACGAGATCGCCCGTCCGGATCTCCTGCGCGGCGCCATGCATTATGCCGTGCTCAACGGCGGCAAGCGCCTGCGACCCTTCCTTGTCGTGGAAAGTGCGGCCCTTCTCGGCGGCAACAGGCAGGCGGCCTTGCGTGTCGGAGCGGCCCTCGAATGCATTCATTGTTATTCGCTCGTTCACGACGACCTTCCGGCGATGGACGATGACGATCTGCGACGCGGCAAGCCGACCGTGCATATCCAGTTCGACGAGGCGACCGCGATCCTCGCCGGCGACAGCCTCCTGACCTACGCTTTCGATGTCATTGCCGCGCCCGAAACGGACCTGCCGGACCGGGCCAAGACGGAACTCGTGCTGGCGCTCGCCCGTGCTGCCGGCCTCGGCGGCATGGCCGGCGGCCAGGCGCTCGATCTCGCGGCGGAAAAACAGGCGCCCGACGAGGCCGGCATCATCCGCCTGCAGGCCATGAAGACGGGGGCGCTGATCCGCTTTGCCTGCGAGGCCGGCGCCATCGTCGCCGGCGCTTCCGCAGACGACCGGCAGCGCCTGCGCCGTTTCGGCGAGAAGATCGGCCTCGCCTTCCAGCTTGCCGACGATATCCTCGACCTGACCTCGGACATCAAGACGATGGGCAAGGCAACCGGCAAGGACGCTGCCCGCGGCAAGGGAACACTGGTGGCGCTGCACGGGATGGAATGGGCTGAAAAACAGCTGCGCCGGCATGTCGAGGATGCGGAAACTTTGCTTTCCCCCTATGGCGAACATGCCGCGGCGCTGGTTGCCACGGCCCGTTTCATCGCCGAACGAAAAAGCTGACGCAACAGAAGAGGCGCCGCTTGCGCGACGCCCTCTCCCTGCCCCACCCATTGCCTGTCAGGCGCGTGCGAAATGCCCCGTTTCTTTCGCGGGTGAGGACTGCCGCATCAGGATCGCCACGACCACAAGTCCGCCGATCACGCTCAGATGCTCGATCGCAAACATCATCTCGAGAAACGCCGCCTCGCCGCTCATGCCCCAGAAGGCGTGAGCGATCGGAATGGTCAGCACGGTGAAGACGCCGAGGGCGCCGGCCCCGAGCCAGACGTAGCGCCCTGATATGACCAGCGCCGATCCGACGAGCTGTACGAAGATGACGGCAAGCGCGACCGGCGCTGCCGGCGAAAGCCCGTAGCGCTCCATCTCGGCAAGCGCCGTGTTGAAGTCGAAAAGCTTGGCAAGCCCGCTCGACCAGAACATCAGGGTCAGGAGAATGCGGGCGAAAAGCCTGGTGATGGCAGATGCCAGCAGCCGGTTGATGAAATCGGGTGTCATGATCGCTCCCCTTCGATGATGCTCAGCCCATGGGCGGAAGCGGAATGTCGATGCCGAACCTGGCGGCCGTCTCGACGATCTTGCCGACATCGGGAACGCCCATTGGCGGGAAGGTCGTCGTTCCCGGCGCGAGCGGATCGCCGACGGCCACGAAGAATTCCTCGTGCAGGTCGCCGGGGAAATTGATCAGCAGCATGCGCGACGGCTTGCTGTCGATATTGCGGAAACTGTGCATGACGCCCGGCGAGACATGAACGAAATCGCCCGGGCCGCAATGCTTCGTCTCGTCGCCGACGATGATCTCGTAGCGACCTTCGAGAACCAGAAAGGCTTCCTGATCGGTCTGCGTATGCGGCGGCGGGCCGGCATTCGGCGCGGTATAGACTTCGATCACGGTAAAGCTGCCTTTCGTATCCGCATAGCGGGCGCGGAAGGTGAGGATGTTGCCGAGGAAGTGGACGGTCATCGGTGCCGCTGCGCCCGTCTTGAAGGAAGGTGTGGAATTCATTGCCTTGTGCTCCAAATAGTTTGTGATACACTCAACTCTTAATGAGACTAAAATCTCATAACGAGGCAAAAATGGACAGTCAAGAAAAAAAGTTCGAGCGCGTGAACCAGAAGCGCCGTACCCGCACGGAACTGTTGCGGGCGGCGCGAAAGATCATTGAAAAAGGGGGGCATCCCTCGGTCGCCGAGGTGGCCGACTTGGCCGGGATCTCCAGGGCAACCGCCTATCGCTACTTCTCGACACCGGACGAGATCATCCGCGAAGCGGTACTGGATGGCGTGGCCGATGTGATCAAGGTTGCGCCCGCGCCTGACAATGCCGGCGCGGCAACCGTCGCGGACCGGCTGGACAGGCTGGTTGCGGACGTCTTTCAGATGGTGCTCGGCAATGAGAGCGTCTTCCGCGCGCTGCTCGGCAGCTCGGCGGTCGGCGACAGCCAGGTTCGTCGTGGCGGCCGCCGCATCGACTGGCTGAAACAGGCGATGGCGCCTTTGGAAGGCGAAATACCGCCAAAGGAGTTCAAGCGCCTCGTCAACGCGCTCTCGCTCGTCATGGGCATAGAGTCGGTCGTGGTGATGCGCGATATTTGCGAGCTGGAGCCGAAGGAAGCCGAAAAGACCCTGCGCTGGGCCGCAAGGACCTTGCTTGCCGGCGCGTTGGCAGAAAGCACGAAGGCGGAGTGATTACTCCGCCGCTGTCTTCCTGCCGAAGCGCTTCTCGATATAGTCGATGACAAGCGCTTCGAAATCCGAAGCGATGTTCGGCCCGCGCAGCGTCAGCGCCTTCTTGCCGTCGATGAAGACCGGAGCGGCCGGCGTCTCGCCGGTGCCGGGCAGCGAGATGCCGATATCGGCATGTTTGCTCTCGCCCGGACCGTTGACGATGCAGCCCATGACGGCGACGTTCAGCGCTTCCACGCCCGGATATTTCTCGCGCCAGACCGGCATGTTCTTGCGGATGTCGTTCTGAATGTTCTGGGCAAGTTCCTGGAATACCGTCGAGGTCGTGCGCCCGCAGCCGGGACAGGCCGCAACCACAGGCACGAACTGGCGGAAACCCATGACCTGCAACAACTCCTGCGCCACCTGCACCTCGCGCGTGCGGTCGCCGTTCGGTTCCGGCGTCAGCGAAATGCGGATCGTATCGCCGATGCCGTTCTGCAGCACATAGCCCATGGCAGCCGAAGAGGCGACGATGCCTTTCGTGCCCATGCCGGCTTCGGTCAGGCCGAGATGGAGCGCATGGTTGGAGCGTTCGGCCAGCATGGAATTCACCGCGATCAGATCCTGCACCTGGCTGACCTTGGCCGACAGGATGATGCGGTTGCGCGGCAGACCGATCTCTTCGGCAAGCTGGGCTGAAAGCAACGCCGACTGCACGATCGCCTCATGCGTCACTTGGCGCGCCGAAAGCGGCGAGCCCTCCGCCTGGTTCTTGTCCATCAGCTGCGTCAGCAGTTCCTGATCGAGCGAACCCCAGTTGACGCCGATGCGCACCGGCTTGTCGTAGCGGATCGCCATCTCGATGATTTCGGCAAACTGCTTGTCCTTCTTGTCCTTGAAGCCGACATTGCCGGGATTGATGCGATATTTCGCCAGCGCTTCAGCACATTCCGGATGGTCGGCCAGCAGCTTGTGGCCGATATAGTGGAAATCGCCGATCAGCGGCACGTCCATGCCAAGGCGCAGCAGGCGTTCGCGGATCTTCGGCACGGCAGCCGCACTTTCATCGCGATCGACAGTGATACGCACCAGTTCCGAACCGGCGCGGTGGAGCGCGGCCACCTGGGCCACGGTGGAATCGACATCCGCCGTATCGGTATTCGTCATGGATTGCACGACGACCGGCGCCCCGCCGCCGACAATGACGCCGCCGACATCGACAGCAACGGAAGCGCGGCGCGGTTTCGGATCGAAATCGAAAGCAGACATGAAGAACTCTACACCCGGAAAACAGAGCCTTTCAGGTGGATCAAGCCCGCGAGCTTGTCAACCGCCCCGCATATCACTTTTGTTTGGAGGCGGCTCAGTGGCCGCCACCCGAGGCGCCGTCCGCATAATGCGCAAGCCTGGAGAAGGCGAGCACGACCAGAAGCAGCACCGGCAGCGCCATGAAGACGGCCGCAAAGCCGACATGCTCCGCCACGAAGCCGATCACCGAAGGCGCCACCAGCATGCCGGAATAGCCCATGGTCGTGACCACGGAAATGCCGATGCCGGGTTTCAGGCCGGGAATGTTGCCTGCCGCCGAAAAGGCAATCGGCACCATGTTGGAAATGCCGATGCCGCAGAAGGCAAAGCCGAGTATGGCGATCTCCGCATTCGGTGCGAGGCTGGCGAGCAACATGCCGACGATGGCAAACAGGGTGCAGATACGCAGCGTTTTCACGCCGCCAAGGCGGTCGCGGACCAGATCGCCCGCAAAGCGCATGATCGCCATGGTCGCCGAGAAGGCTGCAAAACCGAGGCCGGACAGCGCGACCGACGCACCCATTTCCTGCCGCAGATAAAGCGCGCCCCAATCCAGCACCGCGCCCTCCGGCACCATGCAGAACAACGCCATGAGACCAAGCAGCCACGGCAGCGGTACCATCGGCAGCCGCGTCTTTTCCTTCTTGTCTTCGGGATGCGGCGGATCGGCGAGAACCATCGGCCAGGCGACGGCAAGGAAGATTGCGGCCAGCACGGTCGCCAGTTCCGCATGGCCGAGAATTCCGAGCTTGGAGATGACGAAACCACCGAGGCCGGAGCCGATCAATCCGCCAAGGCTCCAGAAGGCATGGCAGGACGACATGATGGCACGGCGCATGGATTTTTCCACCGCCACCGCATTGGCGTTCATCGCCACGTCCATCGCACCGATGAAGCCGCCGAACAGGAACAGCGAGATTGCACCGGTAATGACGTTTGGTGCCAGCGTCAGGGCCAGAAGCATTGGCAACACACAGACGGCAAGCGCCAGCGCGACGACGCGCGAGCCATGCCTTGCGATCTGCGCGCCGGCGATCGGCATCATGACCAGCGAACCGAAGCCGAAGACGAGGATCATCAACCCGAGTTCGAACTTGGTAAGCCCCAGTCGCTCGGCAAAATCGGGAATCTTCGGCGCCCAGCAGCCGACGACGAAGCCGTTCATGAGAAAGAGCAGCGAAACCGCCGCCCTGCTCCTGGTGATGAAGCCGCTCCGTGCCCCCGGAACCGTGCGCACCTGATTATCCATTTCCTTGTCTTTCCTCTTGATCCGGCTGACCGCCCGATCCCAACAACAGGCGGAACGGCCTCAGACCGTTTTCTCCGCAATGATCGTCCGGCACCCCCGCGCGCGGTATTCCTCAAGCATGACGGCATCCGCGTCATGTTCCACCACAAGACATTCGCAATGCGCGACCGGCAAAACGCTGTGCGGCGCCGCCGTACCGAATTTCTCCGACGTGGCCGCAACCATGACCCGCTTGCTCCGCGATGTGGCGAACCGCTTGAACTCGGCGTCCTCGAAGCCGAAGGTCGTCAACCCCGCCTCTATATCGACGCCGCAGGCACCGAGAACGCAGAGATCGGGCGACAGCTGCTCCATGTCGCGCAGCGCCTTGGCGCCGAGCGAACCGCCGGTCTGGCGATCGACCAGACCGCCGATCAGGATCACGTTGACATCGGGTTTCTCAATCAGGGCAGCGGCGATTGCCGGTGCATTCGTGGCGGCCGTCAACGGAAGATCGGCCGGCAGCGCATGGGCGATCGCCAGATTGGTACTGCCCGCATCGAAAAAGACCGTGCTGCCGGCTGCAATTTCCCGTGCCGCGGCGCGCGCCAGCGCCTGTTTCCGCTCGGCGGCAAAGCTCATGCGCTGGCTCAGGCTTCCGCGCGCCGGCGAAGCCGGCAACGCGCCACCATAAACCCGCTCGCAGAGCCCTGCCGCCGCCATCTCGCGCAGGTCGCGCCGCACCGTATCCTCCGAGACGCCGAATTCGAGAGCAAGCTCCGCAGCCAGTACACGGCCACGCGTCTTGAGCCTCTCGGAAATAACAGCCTGGCGTTCTCGCAACAGGAAATCTTGCATGTTTATACCGGATCAACCTTTCAGGATCTCAAACCATGCATAAACAATGACAAACGTGCATGCAACATGCACGGCTACACGTTTTCTGACGGTGTGAAACAATGCCCCACGCAAAGGGCGAAATATCGCATATTGACCGTCCCCGGGGGCGGGACTATCGATCGGCCGTTCCCGATTCCTGCCGGCACATCCTGCCTCTGGTACGTCCCCGTGAAAAACTCCGTCAGCCTGGGCATTCTGCTCACGACAACAGCCTATATGGCGTTCACCTTCCATGACGCCATCGTCAAGGTTCTGACGGCGAGCATTCCCGTCTGGCAGATCCTGTTCTTCCGCAGTCTCACCATTCTTCTCGGCTGTCTCGCCTATGGTCGCGCCAGGCTGGTGCATCAGGCCCTCACCTCGCCGATCATCAAGCCGATGATCGCCCGGAGCATCCTTCTGCTCTGTGCATGGCTTTCATACTATACCGCCGCGAGCCACCTGCAGCTCGCGGAGGTCACGACCCTCTACTATGCCGCACCGGTCGTCGGCACGGTGCTTGCCTGGTTCATTCTGAGGGAAGAGGTGACGCCTGCACGCTGGCTCGCCGTCGGCATCGGCTTTATCGGCGTGCTCATTGCCTGCAACCCGGTTGGGCTGACGATTTCGTGGTCGGTCTATCTGGCACTGCAGGCAGCCGTGCTCTGGGCATCCGCCATGGTACTGCTGCGCAAGACCTCGCTGCATGAGAAGACAATCGTCCAGCTTGCGGTTTCCAACGTCTTCTTCCTCATCATGACGAGCATCGCCGTCATCTACACCTGGCAGACCCCGACACTGTCGCAACTCGCCCTGTTGATCGGCACCGGCGTGTTGGCCGGTTGCGCCCAGTTCGCCCTCTTCGAAGGCATGCGTCAGGCGCCGGTCTCGGTGCTGGCGCCCTTCGAATATACCTCGCTTGTCTGGGCCTTCGTCCTTGGATATCTGATCTGGGCCGACATTCCCGCGCACAATGTTGTCGTCGGCGCGGTCATGATCCTCGGGGCAGGTTTCATCATCATCGTCAGCGAGCGGCTGCGCCGTCGCGCCGCGGCCTGATACCGGTTTCAGCGGGATTCACGGCTGGAGCGGCGACTTGAGAAAAATATTCGCAGTTGCCGCTTTTATTTGCAGTTTTCTACGCTTCCGTTGCCGCAATTTTCTGCGATGTATCGCCATCCGAACACACTCTTCCCAAGGATGGAAAGAACAATGAACTGGTTGAAAACCGTCGCCGCCGCCGCTCTCATTCAGGCCGCAGCCCTCATGCCCGCCCATGCCGGCGAAAACCTGAGCGCCATCAAGTCTGCCGGCGTCTTCAAGATCGGCACCGAAGGCACCTACGCGCCCTTCACCTATCACGACGAAAGCGGCAAGCTCGTCGGCTTCGACGTCGAGATCGGCGAAGCGATTGCCGCCAAGCTGGGCGTCAAGGCAGAGTTCGTCGAAGGCAAGTGGGACGGCCTGATCGCCGGCCTCGACGCCAACCGCTACGACACCGTCATCAACCAGGTCGGCATTACCGACGCGCGCAAGCAGAAGTACGATTTCTCCGAACCCTATATCGCGTCCAAGGCCGTCCTGATCGTCCGCGACGGCGACGACAGCATCAAGTCCTTCGCCGATCTCAAGGGCAAGAAAGCCGCCCAGTCGCTGACCAGCAACTTCGGCAAGCTCGCCACCGAAGCCGGCGCCGAACTCGTCGGCACCGACGGCTTCGACCAGTCGATCCAGCTCGTGCTGACGAAGCGCGCCGACGCAACGATCAACGACAGCCTGTCCTTCCTCGACTTCAAGAAGCACAAGCCGGACGCCCCGGTGAAGATCGTCGCCCAGCAGGAAAATGCCGACTATTCCGGCATCATCATCCGCAAGGGCGAGCCTGAACTGCTCGAAGCGATCAACAAGGCGCTCACCGACATCAAGGCCGACGGCACCTACCAGAAGATCGCCGACAAATATTTCGGCCAGGACGTTTCGAAGTAAGTCCTGAAACCGGCGGTTTCGCGCTGCCGCCATATCCTTTATAGCTGCATGAAAAAGCGTTCGGCGAACCCTCGCCGGACGCCTCTTTTCTTGAGGACACGCCCTTGCCGCACTGGCTTCAACTGATGGCGGAATCGCTTCCCTCGCTCCTCTGGGCAGGGCTGATCTTCACCATTCCGCTGACCCTGCTTTCCTTCCTTTTCGGCCTGATCCTGGGCCTGATTACCGCGATTGCGCGGCTCTTCGGTCCCGCACCTGTCGCAGCCATCGCCCGCTTCTACGTCTGGGTCATCCGCGGCACGCCGCTGCTCGTCCAGCTTTTCGTCATCTTTTACGGCCTGCCGAGCATCGGCATTCTGCTTGATGCTTTTCCGGCCGCCCTGATCGGCTTCACGCTCAACATTGGCGCCTACAGTTCCGAGATCATCCGCGCGGTCATCTCTTCCGTGCCGAAAGGCCAGTGGGAAGCGGCCTATTCGATCGGCATGAGCTGGCGCCAGGCGATGAGCCGCACCATCCTGCCGCAGGCCGCGCGCGTCGCGGTTCCGCCCTTGTCGAACACCTTCATCTCGCTGGTCAAGGATACGTCGCTTGCGGCCGCCATTACCGTGCCCGAGCTCTTCCAGGCGGCCCAGCGCATCGTCGCCACCACTTATGAGCCGCTGATCCTTTATATTGAAGCGGCGCTGATCTATCTCGCCCTAAGTTCCGTTCTCTCGGCGCTGCAGCAGCGGCTCGAACGCCGCTTCGCGCGCTATGGCGGCATGCTGGAGGCAAATGCATGATCGAGCTCTCCAATATCGAAAAGCGTTTTGGCGACGCCGTCATTCTGAAGGACATCAGCATCCGCATCCCGGAAGGCAGCGTCACCGCCCTGGTCGGCCCTTCCGGCGGCGGCAAAAGCACGCTGCTCCGCTGCATCAATCTTCTGGAGATTCCGACCGCCGGCACCATCCGCCTCGGCGAAGAAGCGCTCTCCTTCTCCCCCGGCAAGCGCGTCGGATGGCAGGCGATCCAGAAGATCCGCCGCCAGACCGGCATGGTCTTCCAGAACTTCCAGCTCTTCCCGCACCAGACGGCGATCGAAAACGTCATGGAGGGCCTGGTCACGGTCCTGAAATGGCCGAAGGAAAGGGCCCGCGAACGCGCCCTGGAACTGCTGACCAAGGTCGGCATGGCCCACAAGACCGACGCCTGGCCCTCGACGCTTTCCGGCGGCCAGCAGCAGCGCGTGGCGATCGCCCGTGCCCTTGCCCCTTCGCCCCGCGTCCTCCTCTGCGACGAGCCGACCTCCGCGCTCGATCCGGAACTGTCTGCGGAAGTGGTGGATGTGCTGGGCCAGCTTGCCCGCGAGGGCACCACCATGGTCATGGCGACCCACGATCTCAGGCTCGCCTCCAAGATCGCCAACGACGTGGTCTTTCTGGAAGCCGGCAGCGTGGTGGAAACGGGCAGCGCAAGAGCGATCTTCAATGCGCCGGAACGGGAGCGCACCAAGCGCTTCATCTCCACGATCAACGCCGCCCATACCTACGATATCTGAAGCGATGCCGGGACACGGTAATCCCGGCATCGCTGACATTCCGATCAGCCGGCATAAACGACGAGCAGATCCTTGGCATCGATCTGGTCGCCGGCCTTGACCAACACCTCCAGGATCGTCCCATCCTTCTCCGCGTGCAGCGCCGTTTCCATCTTCATCGCCTCGATGGAGACGAGCACGTCGCCGGCGTTGACCGCTTGTCCGGGGGTAACGAAGACGCGCGAAATGACGCCCGGCATCGGCGCCCCGACATGGGCCGCATTGCCGGCTTCCGCCTTGCGGCGCGCCGCCGCCCCCGAAGCGCCGTGGGCGCGATCCGGCACCTTGATGCGGCGCGGCTGGCCGTTGAGTTCGAAGAAGACCGTTACCATGCCCTGGCTGTCGGTGCCGCTCATCGCCTGGTTGACGATGACCAGCGTCTTGCCCTTTTCGATATCGGCAAACAGTTCCTCGCCGTCAGCCAGACCGTAGAAATAGGCAGGCGTCGGCAGCACCGAGACCGGGCCATAGGTGTCCGAAGCCAATGCGAAATCGGTAAAGACCTTGGGATACATCAGGTAGGAGGCGAACTCGAAGTCGCTGACCTCGCGCTCCAGCTTGGTCTCGATCACCTGGCGCTCCGCATCGAGATCGGCATCGGCAAGCAGCGAGCCGGGGCGCACGGTATAGGGTTGCTCGCCCTTCAGCGCCTTCTTCTGCAGCGCTTCCGGCCATCCGGCCGGCGGCTGGCCGAGATCGCCCTTCAGCATCGAGACGACCGATTCCGGGAAGGAAACTTCCCTGTCCGGGCTCACGACATCGGCAACCGTCAGGTCCTGCGAGACCATCATCAATGCCATGTCGCCGACGACCTTGGAAGACGGCGTCACCTTGACGATATCGCCGAACATCTGGTTGGCGTCGGCATAGGCCTGCGCCACCTGGTGCCAGCGCGTCTCAAGCCCCAGCGAGCGAGCCTGTTCCTTGAGGTTGGTGAACTGCCCGCCCGGCATTTCGTGCAGGTAGACTTCCGAGGCAGGTCCCTTCAGGTCGCTCTCGAAGGCTGCGTATTGATGGCGCACCGCCTCCCAATAGAAGGAAATGCGTCGGATCCATTCCGGGTCGAGGCCCGGATCGCGTTCGGAACCGCGCAGTGCCTCGACAATCGAGCCGAGGCAGGGCTGCGACGTATTGCCGGACAGCGCATCCATGGCCGCATCGACGGCATCGACACCTGCATCCACGGCCGCAAGAACCGTGGCGGCGGCAATGCCGGACGTATCGTGCGTATGGAAGTGGATCGGCAGGCCGGTCGCCTCGCGCAAGGCCTTGAACAAAACCTTGGCCGCTGCCGGCTTCAGAAGACCCGCCATATCCTTCAGCGCGATGATATGCGCGCCGGCCTTTTCGAGCTGGACGGCAAGATCCGTATAATATTTCAGGTCGTATTTCGGCCGCGCCGAATTGAGGATGTCGCCCGTGTAGCAGATCGCCGCTTCGCAGAGCTTGTTCTCCTCGGCAACCGCATCCATCGAGACGCGCATGTTCTCGACCCAGTTCAGGCAGTCGAAGACGCGGAAGAGATCGATGCCGCCCTTTGCCGCCTGACGGACGAAATATTTGACGACGTTGTCGGGATAGTTCTTGTAGCCGACGCCATTGGCGCCGCGCAGCAGCATCTGCAGCAGCAGGTTGGGAGCCGCCTCGCGGATCAGCCCCAGACGTTCCCAGGGGTCTTCGGTCAGGAAGCGCATGGAGACGTCGAAAGTCGCTCCGCCCCAACATTCCAGCGACAGGAGGTTCGGCAGCGCATGCGCATAGGTGCCGGCAATCCGGGCGATGTCATGCGTGCGCATCCGGGTGGCGAGCAGCGACTGATGACCGTCGCGCATCGTCGTATCGGTCAACAGCACCTGCTTCTGTTGCCGCATCCACTCGCCGAACTTCTTCGGTCCGAGCTTGTCGAGAAGCTGCTTCGTACCGTCGGGGATCTTGCCGCCGTCTGCATAGGGTACCACCGGCTTTGCGGCATCTTCCGACGGACGCGGACGATCCTTCGCCTCGGGATGGCCGTTGACGGTGACATCGGCAAGGTAGGTCAAGAGTTTGGTGGCACGATCCTGCCGCTTGACCTGCTGGAAAAGTTCCGGCGTCGTGTCGATGAACCGCGTCGTATAGGAATTATCCTTGAACCGGGGATGCGTAATGATCGCTTCGAGGAAGGTCAGGTTGGTCGCGACACCGCGGATACGGAACTCGCGAAGCGCGCGGTCCATACGGGAAATGGCTTCCAGCGGGTTCGGCGCCCATGCCGTCACCTTCACCAGCAGGGGATCGTAATAGCGCGTAATGATCGCGCCGGTATAGGACGTGCCGCCGTCAAGACGGATACCGAAGCCGGAGGCCGAGCGATAGGCGGTGATGCGGCCGTAATCCGGAATGAAGTTATGCTCGGGATCCTCCGTCGTGATACGGCACTGCAGCGCATGGCCGTTGAGCCGGATATCCGCCTGCTTCGGCACGCCGGATTCCTCCGTGCCGATCGCAAAACCGTCGAGGATATGGATCTGCGCCTTGACGATATCGATGCCCGTGACGACCTCGGTAACGGTATGCTCGACCTGGATGCGCGGATTGACCTCGATGAAATAGAATTTGCCGGTATCGGCATCCATCAGATATTCGACCGTGCCGGCGCCGATATAGTTCGTCGCCTGCGCGATCTTCAGCGAATAGGCGGCAAGCTCCTGGCGCTGCGCTTCCGAAAGATACGGCGCGGGCGCGCGCTCGACGACCTTCTGGTTGCGGCGCTGGATGGAGCAGTCGCGCTCGAAGAGATGCACGACATTGCCGTGCGTGTCGCCGAGGATCTGGCTTTCGACGTGACGGGCGCGCTCGACCAGCTTTTCGAGATAGACCTCGTCCTTGCCGAAGGCGGCCATCGCCTCGCGCTTGGCCTCCGTCACCTCGCGGGCAAGATCGGCTTCCGAGCGGATGACGCGCATGCCGCGCCCGCCGCCGCCCCAGGAGGCCTTCAGCATGACGGGATAGCCGATTGCAGCGGCCATCCTGGCAACTTCCGCCATATCGTCCGGCAACGGATCGGTGGCCGGCACGACCGGCACGCCGACCGAAATGGCAAGATTGCGCGCCGCCACCTTGTTGCCGAGCTGACGCATCGTATCGGCCCGCGGGCCGATGAAGGTGATGCCGGCGGCATTGCAGGCATCGACGAATTCCGGGCTTTCCGAAAGCAGGCCGTAGCCCGGATGAATGGCGTCGGCGCCGGAAAGCTTGGCGACGCGGATCACCTCGTCGATCGACAGATAGCTCTCGATCGGCCCGAGATCACGGGCAAGATGCGGGCCGCGGCCGACCTGATAGCTCTCGTCGGCCTTGAAGCGGTGCAGCGCCAGCTTGTCTTCCTCGGCCCATATCGCAACCGTTTTTATCCCGAGTTCATTGGCCGCGCGGAAGACGCGGATGGCGATTTCGGAGCGGTTGGCGACAAGGATCTTCGATATGGGCAATGTACTCTCCTCAAAGCACGAAAACGGGCAATGCTGCACCCGCGAAAAGAATTCTTAACGTGCTGTTACAGAAAGTTCAATTTCCTCCGCTATGGCGAAACAGAATTTCTCAAATTCTAGGTAATCAGCCCATATCGGAACGCCAGCGCTACTGCCTGCTGCCGGTTCTTGGCCTTCAGCTTATCCTGCAGGCCGTTCATGTACCAGTCTACCGTATGGTTGGAAATCTTCAGATGTTTGCTGATCTCCATCGAGGTCATGCCCTCGGCAAGATAGTGCAGGATTTCCATTTCGCGCCGGGTCAGCTGCGTATCCGTCACCGGCACCGTTTCCAGCGCAGCAGCTTCGCCCTGCAGATCGAGCAGCCGCCAGAAAGCCTTGCGGGCGATCGCGTCGAAAAGCGAGATTTCGGCCGGTGACAGTTCGACGGGTTTACCGCCAAGGCTGAGGCTGCCGAGGATGCCGTTGCGTCCGTAGATCGGGAAGACATAGCCGTCTTCCAGCCCGTGACCGAAGGCATCGACCATCATCTGCTCCATGCGGCGCTGATGCGGGTCCTCCCGGAAGGCCGCCATGCTGTCGCGCCAGCGGAAGGGCCGTTGCGCATGCGCAAGATACCGCACGGTCGGATCGACGAGCACGTATTTTTTCACCGCGTAGACGTGTGACCATCTGTCGGGCCACCGGCTGGCCATAGTCACACTCCATGGGTTGTCTCCCTGCTTGGGGTGGCGAAGAAGACCGTAGAAATCGAATCCCCTGGCATGGATAACCTTGCCGAGCTCTTCGACCGCACTTTCGCTGTCGGAATATTCCTCTAGAACAACAAGTAATTGAATTAAAGAATGAATTTGCACAAAATGCCCCTTGCCCGGACCCTCGAGGCCGCCGGAGCAGGCCTCATAACCCGCCGCTGAACGGTCTTTCTTAAAAGCTGCAGTTCACAAACCGGATGGTGCGCTAGACGCTCCGGGGAATGCAAGCGCAAATTGTCGCGATGTATGCCTAAGCAACAATTTCGAAACTGGGGCCACTTATCGCACTTTACGATCGCGCAGGACGCGCGAATTTCGAAGCCGGATTCCAAACCTGAATATCCCGTTAATCGTCGGTTCAGGTAGGTTTTTATAGCATCGCATCATCCCGTTTTTCGCAGATGCAAAAGAGGTCCCGACGTGTCGTTATTCAAGGTCTATGCAAGGGCTCTGCGCTATCTCGGCGCCTACAGGCTCCGCGTATCCCTCGTCGTTATCGCGAATATCGTATTGGCGGCCATCACCATCGCCGAACCGATCCTGTTCGGACGCATCATCGATGCGATTTCCGGCAAGGGTGAGGTCAAGCCGATCCTCATGATGTGGGCGGCATTTGCCGTCTTCAACACCATTGCCTTCGTGCTCGTGGCGCGTGAAGCCGACAGGCTGGCCCATGGCCGCCGCGCGACGCTGCTGACGGAAGCTTTCGGCCGCATCATCTCCATGCCGCTTTCCTGGCATCACCAGCGGGGCACGTCCAACGCGCTGCATACGCTGCTGCGCGCTTGCGAAACCCTGTTCGGCCTTTGGCTCGAATTCATGCGCAACCATCTTTCGACGGCCATTGCGCTCGCCCTGCTTGTCCCGACCGCGATCTCGATGGACTACCGCCTCTCTGCGGTCCTGATCGTCCTCGGCATCGCCTATTGGCTCATCGGCCGCGTGGTCATGAGCCGCACGAAGGACGGCCAGGCTTCGGTCGAAAACCACTATCATACCGTCTTCGGCCATGTCAGCGATTCCATCAGCAACGTCTCGGTGCTGCATAGCTACAACCGCATCGAGGCCGAAACCCGCGCCCTGAAATCCTTTGCCGACCGCCTGCTGCAGGCCCAGTATCCGGTTCTCGACTGGTGGGCGCTGGCCAGCGCGCTGAACCGCATGGCCTCCACGATCGCCATGATGATCGTGCTCGTCATCGGCACCGTGCTCGTCCAGAACGGCGAGTTGCGCGTCGGCGACGTCATCGCCTTCATCGGCTTCGCCAACCTGCTGATTGCCCGCCTGGACCTGATGCGCCAGTTCGCCACGCAGATCTTCGAAGCCCGTTCGAAGCTGGAGGACTTCTACAATCTGGAAGATTCCGTCCGTGAACGTGAAGAGCCGGCCGGCAACGGCGAGATCAAGGACGTCAAGGGCGATGTCGAGTTCAACGACGTATCTTTCGGCTTCGCCAACAGTTCGCAGGGCCTGCACAACGTCTCCTTCAAGGTAAAGGCCGGCCAGACGGTTGCGATCGTCGGCCCGACCGGTGCCGGCAAGACGACGCTCGTCAACCTGCTGCAGCGCGTTTACGATCCGCAAAGCGGCCAGATCCTCGTCGACGGCCATGATATCAGCAAGGTCACGCGCAAGTCGCTGCGCCGCTATATCGCCACCGTCTTCCAGGATGCCGGCCTGCTGAACCGCTCGATCAGCGACAACATCCGCCTCGGCCGCGAGAACGCCTCGGAAGAGGAGATGCGCCGCGCGGCCGAAGCCGCCGCCGCTGCCGACTTCATCGAGAACCGTGACGAACAGTACGAGACCCATGTCGGCGAGCGCGGCAACAAGCTCTCCGGCGGTGAGCGCCAGCGCATCGCGATTGCGCGCGCCATCCTCAAGGATGCGCCGATCCTGGTGCTGGACGAGGCGACTTCCGCGCTCGATGTCGAGACGGAAGCCCGCGTCAAGGCGGCGATCGACAATCTGCGCCAGAACCGCACCACCTTCATCATCGCCCACCGTCTCTCGACGGTCCGTGAGGCGGACATGGTGCTGTTCCTCGACAACGGCCGCATCGTCGAGCACGGCAGCTTCGATGAACTTAGCCATTCGAACGGCCGCTTCGCCGCCCTGCTGCGCGCCAGCGGCATCCTGACGGATGACGAAGTCCGCAAGGCCCACGCGACCGAGGCCGCCTGATCGGCCTGACAGGAACATGATCGGGAGCCGGAAGAGCATCGCTCTTCCGGCTCTTTCGTTGGTTGGGATTCCACGTGAAACATTGACGGAAGGCCCGCCCGTCATTTGCGCCATCCCCGCAACACCCAGCTGAGCTAGGCCGCCCTCTCATAGACAAGATCGGGCGCAACGATCCATTCGCCCCGCTTGAGGGACAGGACATCCAGCCTGCCTTGGCCGTCCCTGGCAGCGACGCCGACGAAGCGGTAACGACCGCCGTTCCGGTCAATCACCAGAGCGGAAATCGGCCTGCCGCGAAGGTGGCCGATCACGGGACCATCGGTCCTGGCGGCATCAAGCAGGAAATATTCATGCGGGACGTTACGGCTGACCATCAGCTGCGGCCCTCGCCTCGCACAACGCTCTTGGCCTCTGCCTTCGCCATGACATCCGTGCGATTGCCCGCGATCGCAGCAGGCTTGCGGCAAAACTGTTTCGCCTTCTTGATCTCGACAATGAATGGCTTTCGCTGCAGCCTCATGATCCGTCCTTTCCATTTGAAACGCGTGTCACTTAAAGATGCATTCGATCTGCCCAAGCGGCCCGAAATCCGCCGCCAGATGCTGCCCGGGCCAGACCTGAAGAATGGCCGTGCACGATCCCGTAGCGACGATATCGCCGGCCTGAAGCTGCCTGCCGTTGGCAGAGAGCCGATCCGCCAGCCAGGCGACGGCATTGAGCGGATTGCCCATGACCGAAGTCGCCCTCCCGGCAAAGACCGTCTGCTTGAACAGGAAGGTCGTAACGTCGATGTCGGCGAGGCCTGCGGGCGAAAAAGTTCCGATACGATCGCCACAGATGGTTGCGACATGCAGGCCGAAGTCGGCGATCGCGGCCCTGTCCCCGGCAAAGACACGTCGCGTCCGTCGCCCGATGATGCCGATGGCCGGCCGACAATCGAGCACTGCGTCGGCAGCACTGTCGAGAGTGACCGGCTCTCCGGTTTGCGGATAGGGCCGCAGCATGGTGAAAGCCAGTTCGCACTGGACGCCGATGGTCCCGGCAGGCAGCTGAAATTCCTTGACACAGGCATGCAGTGCGGAGGCGGGAATCTCGGAATAGATCGGCGTGAGAAGGCCGAGAGTGCGGCGCGATTGCTCGCTGCTGCCGATAATAGCATAGCCCCTGCGCTCGAAACCCAGCGCGTCCTGCGCAATCGCCTGAATGTCGTAGGCTTCGCGTTCGGAAGAAATCAGGTCGAGCGGAAGATCGCAAACGTCGTTGTGCCGGCGGCTCTTGGCGAGGATATCGGCCGTAGCGTCCTTGAGTTCGAAGTACACCGTCGTGCTCCCTGTCATTGGCATTGCTTTCGCAGCCAAGATGGATCGCGGGACATAGCCGTTCCATTCGAGTTGAATGGCTAAAAAATCAAAATCTTATAGTCGTGACCTGGTCTTCGAAGCCGCACAATCGCGGTCGTTCCGCACGAAAGGAAAGCCGGCGGCCTTCCGACCGCCGGCTTGACGATTATCCAGCAAAGCCTCGGCCTATTTCCGTTTGCCTTGGCTGTAAGCCCGGCTGATACGAACCGGCACCGGGATAGCGCCGCCGCCGAGAGGCCGGGCCTTTTCCTGTTCGCGCTTGTCTTCGAGATAATAAGCGTAAGCGAACTGGGCAGCGATGCCGGCAAGCACGAAGATCGGACCGATGACCTGGTCCCGATTGGTGATGTAGAGCAGCACCTGCCCGACCATCGCAAGGATCGTGCCGGCAACGAAGATGTTCAGCGAGTGACGACCGAGGATCGTCAGCGGGTGATCGGCCGGGCGGCGGAAAGCCTGCGACACCGCCGGAATATTGACCACGAGATAGGCGAGCGCCAGCACGTGCAGAAGGCGCGGCAGCGACAGGAATGTCTTGTCGAAGCCCGTCAGCACGGCAGGCAGGCCGAGCGCGGCAAGATGGTTTCCGAGATCCCAGAGATGCGCCGTCACCCAGATGAAGGAGAGAACGACATAGCCCAACGCCAGCGCGAAAAGCAGCGGATGACGGGGAAGGCTGCCGCCGCGTTTGACATGCATCATCGAGACGATGCCGATCGTGAACAGGAACTGCCAGGAGAACGGATTGAGGAACCAGTCTCCCTCGAACAGCATGTTTTGCGGGACAAAATGGTAGATGCCCGCGAGCAGCCAGACCGTGCCGGAAACGGCCAGCGCCAGCAGCGTGCTCTTCTCGTTCAGAAGCAGGATCAGCGGCACCATCAGCATCAGCGCGCCGTACATCGGCAGGATATTGTTGTAGCCGATCTGGTGGCCGAGCAGCAGCAGGGCCGGAATGCCCTCCTTCAGGTTCATCAGCACCGCCAGGATGTTGATCTCGACCAGCAGGCCCGGCCGATGGAACAGCCAGGCACCGCAGATGAAGAGCGCAAGCGTGACGAAGGTGGTGATCATATGGGCGAGGTAAAGCGTGAAGGCGCGCCTTGCCGCCTTGATCGCCATTTCCAACCGCTTGCCCGGCTTGAAGCGCGAACCATAGGCAAGTCCGACCGCGATGCCCGAGATCAGCACAAAGGCTTCGGCGGCATCGGAAAAGCCGAAATTCTTGGTCGTGATATATTCGAAGATCTGCCCCGGAACGTGATTGATGAAGATCGTGATGAGCGCCAGACCGCGAATCACATCGAGCCTCGTATCACGCTTGGACGCCGCCACTGATATCGAACTTCGCTGGGCGCCAATGGCTCTGGTCGGCATACCTGCCATGGTGTCTCTCCTGTTATCCGTTTTGCAAACGCTACGCCGGCCAAAAGGGTTCCCCTCTGGCCGTGCGAATCGCCGGAAATTCAGCTTGGAGATTGCTGTTATCCGACCGGATACCCCTCGTTGGGATTGGCTATTTCGCTGCCGTTTATCGACGCAGTGTAGCCGTCAGCATTGGACGCTTTTGAGACCGAAATGCGGTATTTGCTTCCGCCGCGTTCGATCTCTGCCGCAAACCCGTCCCAATTGGAAGGAAGCGACGGGCGAATATAGAGTTTTCCACCCTTTAGCCGGATACCGAGAATGCCCTCCACCGCCGCGCGGTAGAGCCAGCCGGCCGAGCCCGTATACCAGGTCCAGCCGCCGCGCCCGGCATAGGGTGGATGCCCGTAGACGTCGGCCGCAACAACGTAGGGCTCGACCCGGTATCGTTCGACGGCCGCCTTGTCCAGGCAATGGGTGATCGGGTTGAGGATCTGGAAACAGCGCAGGGCATCGTCGCCGCGCTTTAGTGCCGCCAGCGCCATCACCACCCAGGTCGCGGCATGTGTGTATTGGCCGCCATTCTCGCGGACGCCGGGCGGATAGGCCTTGATATAGCCCGGGTCCTGCAGCGACCGTTCGAAAGGGGGCGTGAAGAGACGAACGATACGCGCATCCTCATCGACCAGCCGCTCGAGCACCGCATCCATCGCCTTGATCGCCCGCTCGGGATCGCCTTCACCCGAGAGAACACTCCAGGACTGCGCGATCGAATCGATCTGGCATTCCAGGCTCTCCTTCGAGCCGAGCGGCGTGCCGTCGTCGAACGTACCGCGGCGATAATAGCCACTGTCCCAGGCAACGGTTTCGAGCGCCTTCCTGAGTTCGGCGAGATGCGCCTTCCAGTGCGCGGCGCGGGCCTTGTCGCCCCGGTCTTCGGCATAGGGTATGAAAGAACGCAATGTGCCCGCGAGGAACCAGCCGAGCCAGACGCTCGTACCCTTGCCCTCGATGCCGACGCGGTTCATCCCGTCGTTCCAATCGCCGCCGAGGAAAAGCGGCAGGCCGTTCGTTCCCTTGCGGGCAATGGCAAGATCGAGTGCCAGCGCCGCATGTTCGTAGACGCTGACCGTATCCTCGGATAGTTCCGGCTTGAAGAAGGAGTCATGCTGGCCGTCCAAGAGGTCCGGGCCTTCGAGGAAGGGCAGCTGCTCGTCGAGCACGCTCTTGTCGCCGCTGACACTGCAATAGTGATCGATCGCATAGGCGAGCCACACGACATCGTCGGAGATCATGGTGCGCACGCCCGCCCCCGTCCCCGGCAACCACCAGTGCTGCACATCCCCCTCGCGGAACTGGCGCGACGCAGCGTTGACGATCTGGCGCCGCGCAATGCCCGGCTCCTGCAGCACGAAGGCCAGCGTGTCCTGCAACTGGTCGCGAAAGCCGAAGGCGCCGCTCGCCTGGTAGAAGGCCGTGCGGGCCATGATGCGGCAACCGAGGCTCTGATAAGGCAGCCAGCTATTGACGAGGTAGTTCATGCCCCGATCCGGTGTCGAGATCTGCAGCCTGCCGGTGAATTCCTGCCAGAACCCCCGGTTTGCCTGCACCGCATCGTCGAACGATGCCTTGCGAATATCGGCAATCAGGGCACGCGCCTCCTCTTCGCCGGACGCATCGCCCAGGAAGAAAGCAACATCGCGTTCTTCGCCGGCGCCGAGTTCGATGTCGATCGCAAGGATCGCTGCCGGATCGCCATCGAGTCCCGTTGAGCCGGAAAGAGCAGCAGCGGCCGTCACTGCAACGGGCGCCTCGATTGTCCCGCTCCGGCCGATGAACTCACGGCGGCTGGCCGAAAAACTCGAAACCGCCTCGCTTGCGGCGAAGAAGGCGGTCCGGCCAGCATAGTCGATACTGTAGAGGTTCGTCGCAAACAGCGCTCCTGCCTCCTCGTCCCGTTTCGACAGGATGAAGGGGGCGGTCTTCTGCGGATTGTTTCCAAGGACCCATTCCACATAGGCGTAGAGCCTGAGCTTGCGGCCTGCCGAACCGGTGTTGCGCAGGCGCAGGCGCTGCAGCTTCACCGGCTCGTCGCGATGCACGGTCTGCGTCACCTCCAGCGCGATCTCGTGCTGCGTGCTGGAGAAAGTGGAGTAGCCGAGACCGTGGCGCGCTTCGAAACGAATGTCGTTGCGGCGGGACAGGCTTGCGAATGGTGTCATGACCGCACCGCTTTCGAGATCCGCCACGTAGAGGGCCTCGCCGGGACGGTTGATGACGGCATCGTTCGACCAGGCGGTGAGCTGATGGTCGCGCGAATTGACGCTCCAGGTGAAACCGGCGCCTTCTGCCGATACGTGGAAACCGAACCGGTCGTTCGAGACGACATTGATCCAAGGCTGCGGCGTCGCCTGCCCGCCTGGCAGGCGCACGACATATTCGCGGCCGTCGCGGGCAAAACCGCCGAAGCCGTTCCAGAAGTCGAGCTCGCCTTCATCCTCGAGCGAAACGGTCTTGACAGCCGGGGCAGGCAGAGGCGGCCTACGCTTGCCCGGCGTGGCGGCGCGATCCACCTTTTCCGTTTCTACCGGCTCTTGGCCCGCGGGTTTGGGGCCGACCGGTTTGGAAAGCATGCGGACGCGGTTGATCTGGTCGATCACCTTGCCGTTCTTCGCATGCAGCGTCACGCGCGAGGCGGCGATCAGCGCCTGGTAGGTGCTCTCTTCCATGAGATCCTTGCGGACCGCGAAAATGTGCTGGCGCAGACCGTCGGCATGCCCCATGCGGCGCACGCCCTCGCACATCGCGTCGAGCGCATGCTGCATATCCTGCGCGTAGGAAGACGCCCGCTCGTTCATGATGACGAGATCGGCGGTCACGCCGCGTGAACGCAGATATTCCTGCGCCAGCAGCGCCTCGCGGGCAATTTCAAGGTCCATGTCGTCATCGATGCGCAGCGTGAAAATCGGAAAATCGCCCGAGATTGCCAACGGCCAGAGTGCCGACTGCGGCTGCAGGCCGGCTCGGACGAGATTGTCGTCGCCGCGAAGCTGCATGTCGGGATAGACGAGATAGCGGCCGAGATGCTGGAACGCTGCCGCCTGCTGCGAACTGACCCCGACATGGCGCATCTGCACCTGAGTGCGCGTCCATGCCTGGACGAGTTCATGATTGAAGGCATCCGGATGGCGATAGCGGTCGACGGCCTTGTCCACCTCGGCACGGCTGGGGGCGGCGATCGTCCAGAAGATCACGCCGACCTTCTTGCCGGCCGGCACGCGCACCGTCCGGCGCAACGACAGGGCAGGATCGAGGGTAAAACCGTCGGTGCCGGAAAGGCGGCTCCCCGGATCGAAGGCCGTGGCATTCGAAAGGCTGCGGCCGCGACCGATGAAGGCGCGCCGCTCGGTCTCGAATTCCGTGTGGCGCGTATCCCCGGCATTGTCGACGATCAGATGCGCGATGCTCATGTTCGCTTCGTTCGGATCGCGTTTGTTCCGCTCGGCGTGGATGGCGTCGCCGCGCTTGTCGATCTCCGTTTTGACGAACATGCGGGCGAAGGCCGGATGCGCATTGTCCGTGTCGTCGGAGGTAATGACCGGTTCGAGATAGGACGTCACCTCGATAAAGCGATCTTCCGCACCGGTGTTGAACAGCGTCAGGCGCCGGGCCTCCGCGTCATGTTCGGTGGCAACGATGCATTCGAGCTCGCTCGTGAGTTCCCCAAGGACCTTGCTGAACACGGCTTTTTCGTCAGCGAATTCCACCCGGACCGTTTCTCCCTCCGCGCTCTTCGGTTCGGCTGTCGCCGACCACCATTCGTTGGTCGCCGTATCGCGCAGGAAGATGAAATTGCCCCAGCGGTCTTCGGTCGGATCCGGTTTCCAGCGGGACACGGACAGACCGTTCCAGCGGGCGTAACCTGCGCCTGTCGCCGTCAGCATCAGGGAATAGTGGCCGTTCGAAAGGAACACGAGCTCGCGCTCGCGCGATGCCGGATCGGCGAGTTTGCGGACGACCGGGCGCATCAGGTCGTCCTGGATGGCGGCAGGCGTTTCGGACTTGTCCCTGCCGCTCATGACCGGGATGTCGCGCGGAGCCTTTTCCTGCAGCAGCAGTTCGGCCGCCTCGATGACGGGATCGGAGTGGAAGAGTTCGCGCAGATGGCCGTTGAACGCGACATTGGCGACGGCCGCGATCGACATGCCGTGGTGGTGGGCATAGTAGTTGTAGACCACGGCGCATTGCTTGCCTTCGGGCACGCGCGTCGGTGTGAAATCGACCGCGTCATGGAAGCCGAACCTGCCAAGAGCGCCGAGCTTGCGAAGCTTCTGCAGGTTCTGTAGCGACGCCTCGGGATCGTATTGGCTGGCAAGCAGCGAAGCATAGGGCGCGATGACGGCATTATGGCCGAGACCACGCTTGAGGCCGAGCGTCGGCACGCCGAAATTCGTGTATTGATAGTTGAGATTGTGGTCTCGCGCATTGAAGGCCGCTTCCGAAATGCCCCAGGGCGTACCAAGCTTGCGGCCGTGGTTCATCTGCTCGATGATGACGAGATTGTTGGTCTGGTTGAGGATGCCTCCGCCACGCTCCTGCATGACGAGCGGCGGCATCAGATATTCGAACATCGATCCGGACCAGGAGACCAGCGCGCCGCGCGATCCGACCGGCACCACCTGGCGGCCGAGCTTGTACCAATGCTCGGTCGGCAGGTCGCCCTTGGCGATGCCGAAGAGCGAGGTGAGACGGCATTCCGACGCCAGAAGGTCATAGCAGGCCGCATCGAGTTCGCCGCTCTCGACACGGTATCCGATCGACAGAAGCCGGCGTTCCGGACGGTACAGGAAACCGAAATCCATCGAAAAGGCGAGATCGCGGGCCTTGTCCCGGAGCGCGACCAGACGGGGGCGCAGCGCATCGATATTGGAAAGGTCGAAGGTGCTGTCGGCGATATGCGCCTCGCAGGCCTTGACCAGCGAGGCCGCCCACGACGTGACCTCTTCCGTCTGTTTCGACTTCACTTCGTGGTGCAGGTTGCCGGCGAGCTTCTGGATGTCGCGCGCCAGGACCGCGAGGTTGATGACACGGATCGAGGCGAACTCATGCTCGCGCTTGACGGCGGCAAGCGCATTCTGGAAGCCGGCAATGCGCTCCTCCAGCCGGCGGCGCAGCGGCCGCACGGTCTTGCGGTCGTCGGGCAGGTCCGCAAGCACCTCCCCAAGAATGCCGGCCGTGTCGCCCACACCGTCGAGATTGCCCTGGACATGCGCCGAGGGCGCTTCCGCCCAGTCGCGGCAGGCCGAGGAAACGGCAATCAGATGACCCGCGAGATTGCCGCTGTCGACCGCCGAGACATAGCGCGGCCCGAGGGTCTGCAAGGTATCGGTGTGATACCAGTTGAAAAGATGGCCGCGAAACTTTTCCATCCGGTCGATCGTGGCGACCGTCTGCTCCAGGCGCTCGATCGTTTCTTCGAAGGAGAACCAGCCGAAATGGCGGCCGGAAATGACCGATAGCAGATAGACGCCGATATTCGTCGGCGAAGTGCGTGTCGCCACGACGACCTGGGGCGTTTCCTGCACGTTGTCGGGCGGCAGATGGTTCTGCTCCGCCGTCGTGAAGGTTTCGAAATAACGCCAGGTGCGGCGCGCGATCTTGCGCAGTTCGCTGGAGACGCCATCGGGCACGTCAAGCCGGTCTTCCGTCTCGGCCGACTGGCTCACGTACCAGGCGACCGCCGGCGAACAGATCCAGAGCAGCGCGAAGGGAACGCCGACGAAAAAAGCATCGGTGCCCGACAGCGCGGCGAAGGCAACCGATAAGATCGCCAGCACCGGCGCATGCCACATGGCTCGGTAGTAGGAAAGGATGGTGCCCTGCTTGCCGGCCCCGACGCTGGCGGCGGTGCGCCATTGCAGGAGCAGTTTGCGGCTGACGAAGAGGCGGTAGAGCGATCGCCCGATCGCATCCGCGATCATGCAGACGGTGTCGGCGATGAAGATGATGCGCAGCGCCACCTGAGCGTTGGCGGCCGCTATATCCGAACAGACGGTATAGAGATGGGCGCTGGCGACGATATCGCCGCTGCGGGGAATAATGCCGCTGATGAGCGAAAGGGTCGGCGCCACGAACAGGCAGACGATCAGCAGGATCTGCCAGATCAGCGCGCCAAATGGCTCCAACAGATACCAGCCGAGCACCGAAGCGAGGAACCAGGCGATCGGTGTCAGCGAGCGGCGCAGATTGTCGAACATCTTCCAGCGGCCAAGCGCGGTAACGCCGTGTTGCGGACTGAACATATAGGGCAGAAGCTGCCAGTCGCCCCGCGCCCAGCGATGCTGGCGCGAGGTTTCGACCTCGTAGCGCACCGGAAAGTCCTCGACGAGTTCGAGATCGGTGACGAGTGCGCAACGTGCCATCGAACCTTCGAGAAGGTCATGGCTCAGAACCGAATTTTCCTCGATGCGTCCCTTCAGCGAGGCCTCGAAGGCATCGACATGATAGAGGCCCTTGCCGGTGAACGTGCCTTCGCCGGCAAGGTCCTGATAGACATCCGAAACCGTGAAGACATAGGGATCGAGACCGCGATTGATCGAAAAGATGCGCTGGAAGACCGACGCGTCCTTGCCTGTCGTCAATGACGGCGTGACGCGCGGCTGCAGGATGCCGTAGCCGCTTTCGACGCGCCCGCTTACAGGGTTGACGACCGGGCGGTTGATCGGATGATGGAGCTTGCCGACGAGTTTGGTGACGGTATCGCGCATGAGGCGCGTATCGGCATCGAGCGTCATGACATATTCGATACCGGCCGGCGCGGTGTTCACCCCCGGCAGATAGGTCGTATCGCGGTCGCCGCGCAGCAGCAGGTTCAGCTCGTGCAGCTTGCCGCGCTTGCGCTCCCAGCCCATCCATACGCCCTCGCACGGATTATAGAGGCGGCGGCGGTGCAGCAGATAGAAGCGCGTCTTGCCGTCATGGGCATAACGGGCCGAGAGGCCGGCGATCTCCCGGCGCGCATATTCCAGCACCTCGAGATCGCCAGGGGTTTCTTCAACCTCGCTGTCCGGCCAGTCGCTGAGCAGTGCGAAATAGATCTCGCCGCGCGGATTGGCGAGATAGTGGACCTCGAGATTGCGCACCATCTCGTCGACGCTGTCGCGATCGGAAATCAGGCACGGCACGACGAGGAGCGTGCGCGCATCCTCCGGGATGCCCTGTTTGAACTCATATCCGACAAGCCGCGCGGGCGTGACGAAGAAGGAAAGCATCGTGTTGAAGAGCCCGCTCGCACCTTCCGAGGCCGGCAGCGCGAACAGGATCACCAGCAGGGCGATCTCAATAGACCCCATGCCGGCATTGGCCATGAACCCTGCGACGATCGCCATGGCAATGATCGTGATCAGCCCGACCGGCAGGGCGACCGCCATCCAGTTTAATTTGCGCACCGCGCGAATGGCGTGCTGCGCCAGCGTCGGGCGGTAGCCTGCGCGCGCTTCGAATTTTGGGCGTTGAGCCCCGGCGATAAAACCGCCGATATCGGGCTCATGCGGTTGCGGCTGATCGGCAAGCTTCGCCTCGGCCACCATGTCGACGGCCAGCTGCGCGATTTGCACCTCGCTCAGCGGAGAGCGCCTCGCAAGCCTTTCGATCTGCCGGCGGTAGCTGTTGCGCGAACCGGAGTCGAGGTCGCCATAGTCGGACTGGCCCCAGAGCAACCTGTCGACGTGGCTGACCTGCTCGACCCAAACCGACCATTCGGCATCGTTGATCTCGCGCAGGCTGCGAATAATGTTGCCCATCGTGACATTGCCGGCCGAGAGGCGGCCATGCTCCGCCATCATCGTCTCCTCGCTGTCGCGCCCGAGCTTTTCCAGGCGTTCGTCGAGCCAGGAGATCGCCAGGCTCGACGTCTGCGACCCGTCCCGCATGCGGTAGAGGAATTGGGTCGAGAACGTGTTGTCCTCGGCGAGGTCTTCCAGGGTCTTCAGATAGGCGGCAGCCTTTGCGGCATCGGCAAGACGCACCAGTTCGTTGGCCGCCTCGTTGGCGCGGCGGCGCATGCGGCGACTGCGTTCGACCCGGCTCGAAATACGACGGAGGTTTTCCACCAGCACGTAGCGCACCAGGGACGGCAATGCCCAGAGTTCGCCGATCCTGAGAGTTTCGTGCTGCTGGAAACCGTCGACCAGCGCCGTCAGGCTTTCCTGCGAGATCGTGCCGTGCGTATGGGCGACATAGAGCCAGGCCAGTGCCAGCGTGCGCGGTATCTCGACGCCGCCGACTTTCATAAGCGGCAGTTCCCGGTAGAACCGGCGCGGGAAGTCGCGGCGGACTTCGTGGATCGCTTCCTCGACGATGTAGTGGTTGTCCAGCAGCCATTCAGCGGCCGGCGTGATCGCCTCCCCCGCCTCGACGTCGGCCGCAGTCGTGCGGTAGACGCGCAGGATCTCCTCTTGGTTTTCCTTGTGGCGCGCGAAGAAGTCAAATGCCGCGAAACCTGGCAACTCGCTCACGGTCCCGCAGGCGACCCTTTCGCCCATAGCTCTGATGTCTTCGTTCGACAGATAGGTCGAGCGGATCGAATCATTGTGGTCGATCAGCTTCTTCTCGGGC
Source organism: Rhizobium sp. GCM10022189 (assembly GCF_042656325.1). NCBI lineage: Bacteria > Pseudomonadati > Pseudomonadota > Alphaproteobacteria > Hyphomicrobiales > Rhizobiaceae > Rhizobium > Rhizobium sp. GCM10022189. Next base: position 8,857 of record NZ_JBHSOR010000058.1, on the reverse strand, counting down.
TCGCGCGACAGGCTCGGAGACGGAATGGAAATGGCCATGGGCTCGGTTCTGGATTCAAACGACGGTGCGATTTCGGCACGGTTCTGCATTGTTCGTGATGACCCTCGAATGGACGGACCGGTCATCTTCGCAGCCGGGGGAAGACGCTTCCCGGCAAAACTGTCCGGGAAGGTTGGACACCCTTTCGAGAATTCAAGTCGCAGGACCTTTCTCCTGCGTCCCCTGGCCGGCGTGAAAAAGGCGCACGGACGATGTCCATGCGCCTGCACGGCGTTCCCGGCGCCCTCAGCGCCTCACGCCTACTTGCCGCAACGGGCTAGACCGCATGGAACAGATAAAGAAGGATGATGATGGGGATCGGGATACCGATCAGCCACAGCAGGATACCTTTCATGAACATTCTCCCTGAACAACATCGAAGTGTCAGGAGAATGCCAGCGCATCCCAATTGTTCCGGACAGGAAAATATTCGATCAGTCAGACGCCCTCAGACGGCGCCTCGAACGCGCCGGTCTCAGCCGACGACGCCGCAAACCACTGCGACGACAAAAAGGAAAGCCGCCGTGAAAAGCGTTGCATGGATCGCGGTCTGGATTCTGTGCCGCGTAGTGACCGGCTTCTTTGCCGGTACGGATCCGTACTGGTTCACGTGAGTATGCGAAATACCCAGATTTGCCATGTGTCGCCTCCGTCTGTTCGTTTTGCGGCCGAACCCTCGGCTCGCCTTTATATTCTTATATTCCTATAAGGTAGGTAGAGATAAATTTCCGTCCAGAGCGGACGGAAGAGAAAATCCACCCGGCGTCAACTCAGCAGAGCGTGCGCCATGCCCAGATCCAGGAGCGCTCGAGAGCGCCGTCGTTCTGGGGTACATTGGAGGAAGTTTCGATCAACCGGCGGTCCTTTTCCGCCGGGATCGTCACGGAGGCGCTTTCCCTCCGCTCGGCCTTAACAGGAGGATCGAGGTAACCCATGGTCATCCCACCGAGAAAGAACATGCCTCAACCTCCATCGATCACGAAAGCTAACGGTCGTTAACGGGATCATGACAGAACTAAGGCAGCTGTCAATAGTCTAGTCGAATGGTCGTGTTTTAGGGAATGATTATCCTTAACGCCGGCGACGCATGAGATTTTTCAAGGGCTTGAAAACACAGGCTTTCAAGCCTTCACAAACCCTTTGCTGGCAACCATCAAATTTCGCGTGTACTCCTCGTGAACGCTGCCGGCGGCAAGTTCGGCCGATGTCAGCCGCTCGACAATGGCGCCGCCGCGCATGACGGCAAGCCTCTCGCACATATGGGTGACAACGCCGAGATCGTGACTGACCATGACGAAAGTCAGCTTCCGGTCGCGGCGGATCTGCTCCAGAAGATTGAGGACTTCGGCCTGCACGGAAGCATCGAGCGCCGAGGTCGGCTCGTCGAGGAGCAGGATCGACGGCTCGACGATCAGCGCGCGGGCAATCGCCACACGCTGCCGCTGGCCGCCGGAAAGCTGGTGCGGATAACGGAAGCGGAAACCGTTACCGAGTCCGACTTCGTCGAGCGCGCGGGCAATGCGCCTCTCGCTGTCGCCGATGCCGTGGATCGCAAGCGGCTCCAGAAGCAGCCGGTCGACCGTCTGGCGCGGATGCAGCGAGCCGTAGGGATCCTGGAAGACCATCTGGACGCTGCGGTAGAAGCTTCTGCTGCGCTTCGACCCTTTCAGCGGCTCGCCATGAACGCGGATCGTTCCCTCGCTGACGGGAGCAAGCCCGGCGACGGCACGCAGCAGTGTCGACTTGCCCGAACCGGATTCACCGACGAGGCCGAAGGATTCGCCGCTTTCGATGGAGACGCTCACATCCTTGAGGGCATGGAAATGGTCGTAAATGACGCCAAGATGGTCTGCGGAAAGCGCCGTCGTCATGCTGCCCACTCCGGCTTGCGGTCGAGCACCGGCAGCGGATGCCTGTTTTCGCCGATCTGCGGCATGCAGTTGAGCAGGCCTTGCGTATAGGGATGTTTCGCGTTGCGAAGCTCGGACGCGGCGATCTCTTCGACGATGCGGCCGGCATACATGACGATGACGCGGTCGCAGAAGGAGGAAACGAGCCTCAGATCGTGGGAGACGAAGATCAGCCCCATGCCGCGTTCGGCCACAAGCCGGTCCATGATCCGGAGAACGTCGAGCTGGACCGTGACGTCGAGGGCCGAGGTGGGCTCGTCGGCGATCAGCAGCTCCGGCCCGGCGATCAGCATCATGGCGATCATGGCGCGCTGGCCCATTCCGCCCGAGACCTCATGCGGATAGAGATCGAAGACGCGTTTGGGATCGCGAATCTGCACCGCTTCCAGCATGTCGAGCGCGCGTTCCTGCGCCTCGCCCCTGCCTATCTTCTCATGCGTGCGCAGCGTTTCGCAGATCTGCTTGCCAATGGTCATGACCGGATCGAGCGAATATTTCGGATCTTGCAGGATCATGGCGATGCGCTTGCCGCGCAGCCTGCGCCGCTCGCCGGCCGATGCCTTCAAGAGATCGATACCGCTGAAATCCAGCGTATCGGCAGCGACGATGCCGTGTTTAGGCGTCAGGCCCATAATAGCGCGGCCGGTCTGCGACTTGCCGGAGCCGGATTCGCCGACGATCCCCAGACGCTCCTTGCCGAGCGTGAAGGAAACGCCGCGCACGGCCTCGATGACACCGGTGCGGGTCGGATAACTGACGCGCAGGTTCTTGACGGTCAGAAGCGCACTCACTGGCCGGCCTCCTTCGGATCGAGGGCGTCGCGCAGGCCGTCGCCGAGAAGGTTGAAGCCCAGGCTGACGACGAGGATGGCAATGCCGGGCATGGCGGCCACCCACCATTGGTCGAGGATGAAGCGGCGGCCGGAGGCGATCATCGCACCCCATTCGGGCAGCGGCGGCTGCGCGCCGAGGCCAAGGAAACCGAGGCCTGCCGCCGTCAGGATGATGCCCGCCATGTCGAGCGTCACGCGCACGATGAGCGAGGAAATGCAGAGCGGCATGATGTGGCGCACGATGATGCGCAACGGCGAGGCCCCCATCAGCTTGACGGCCGAAATATAGTCCGAGCGGCGAACCGTCAGCGTCTCGGCGCGGGCGATGCGCGCATAGGGCGGCCACGACGTGATGGCGATGGCGATGATGGCGTTCTGAATGCCCGGTCCGAGCGCCGCAACGAAGGCAAGCGCCAGCACGAGTTTCGGGAAGGCGAGGAAGATATCGGTGATGCGCATCAGCGTCGCATCCACCCATCCGCCGGCATAGCCCGACACCGTGCCGACGATGAGACCGATCGGCGCGGAGATGATGGCGACCAGCACCACGACGAGCAGCGTCAGCCGCGAGCCGTAGACGAGGCGGGAGAAGATATCGCGGCCCTGATCGTCGGTGCCGAGCAGGTAGCCGGTGCTGCCCGGCGGCAGCAGGCGGGCATTCTTGAGATCGCCCACAACGGGATTATGCGTGGCGATGACATCCGCAAAAGCGGCAATCAGCAACAGCGCCACGATAATCAGCAGGCCGACGACGGCAAGCCGGTTGGCGGTAAACTGCCGCCAGGTGACATAGGCGCGGCCAAGCCGCGCCTGCATGCGCGACTGCGGCCTGTCGGACAGCAGCCAATCGCGGCGGCTCATGGGCATGGAAGGCGTGGTCGGAACCGTCATCGGTTGCGCGTCCTCGGGTCGAGTATCCGATAGAGAAGATCGGAGACGAGATTGATGCCGACAAAGACCGTGCCGATGACGATCGTGCCGCCAAGCACGGCGTTCATATCGGCGCTCTGCAGCGAATTGGTGATGTAGAGGCCGATGCCCGGCCAGGAGAAGACGGTCTCGGTCAGCACCGAACCTTCGAGCAGGCCGGCATAGGAAAGCGCGATGACGGTCACGAGCGGCACCGCCGCGTTTCTCAGCGCATGGCCCCAGATCACCCGCGTTTCGGACAGGCCCTTGGCACGCGCCGCCACCACATATTCCTGCGACAGCTCGTTCAGCATGAAGCTGCGGGTCATGCGGCTGATATAGGCGAGCGAGAAATACCCAAGCAGCGAGGCCGGCAGGATGATGTGGCGGAAGACGTCATAGAAGACATCCCACTGCCCCTGCCAGGCGCTGTCGAGCAGATAGAAGCCCGTGACCGGCGTAAAACTGTATTCGTAGACGATGTCGATGCGGCCGGGGAAGGCCACCCAGCGCAACTGCGCATAGAAGATCACCAGCGAGATCAGCGCCAGCCAGAAGATCGGCACCGAATAGCCGACAAGGCCGATGACGCGCACGATCTGGTCGGCAATGCTGCCGCGGCGCACGGCGGCGAGCACGCCGAGCGGCACGCCGATGACGGAGCCGATGATGGTGCCGACGGTGGCAAGTTCCAGGGTCGCCGGAAACACGCGGCGGATATCGACCATGACCGGGTTTGTGGTCAGGACCGAATTGCCGAAATCGCCTGACAGAATGCCCTTGAGATAGATGTAGAACTGCTCGTAAAGCGGCAGGTCGAAGCCCATTTCGCGGCGCACGCGCTCCACGACATGGGTCGGCGCGCGATCGCCGAGAATGGCGAGCACGGGATCGATCGGCACGACGCGGCCGATGAAGAAGGTGACGGCCAGAAGGCCGAGATAGGTGGTGACGGCGGCAAAGAGGAAACGCCCCACCGCCTTGGCAAAGGAGAGTGCACGGCCCTTGCGGGGCCGCGCCTCCTGTCTTGTTTCGACGACGCTCACTGGATCAGCCTAGCCGGCTTATCACTTCGAGATCGGCCCTACATAGTTCGTATCGAAGCTCGGCCCCAGCTTGAAATCCTTGAGGCTCTTGCGATAGCCGGCCACTTCGATCTGCTGGAAGATGATGACGAAGGGGCTGTTGGCCAGGAACTTCTTCTGGATGTCCTCGTACATGGCAGCACGCTTGGCGGCGTCACGTTCGAGCAGGGCAGCCTTCGTTTCCTTGTCGAGTTCAGGCGCTTCCCAGGTATTGCGCCATGCCAGCGACTTCACCGTGCCCGCATCGGAATTGTCCGGATTGGACGTGAAGGTGTCGGCGTTGGAATTCGGGTCGAAATAGTCCGAGCCCCACTGGCCGATATACATGTCGTGCGTACGGGCGCGGTACTTCGTCAGCGTCTGCTTGCCGTCGCCGGGGATGATTTCCATCTTCACGCCGGCCTGGGCGAGCGTCTGCTGCATGGATTCGGCAATGCCCGTCACCGGCTGCGTGTTGCGCACATCCATCGTGACCGAGAAGCCGTCCGGCAGGCCGGCCTTGGCAAGCAGTTCCTTCGCCTTGGCAACGTCGAGCTTGTAGGGGTTCTCGTTCAGCGCGCCGAGCTGCCCTGTCGGCAGGAAGGTCTGATGGATCTCGCCGATGCCCTTGATCAGGGTGGCGCCGATCGCGTCATAGTCGACCAGATATTTGAAAGCTTCCTGGACCTCTGGCTTCTTCAGGTTCTCGTTCTTGCTGTTGAGGCTGACGTAATAGACCGTGCTCTTCGGCGCGTTGGTGGTCGCCAGATCCGCATTCTTCGAAACGGCGTCGAGGTCGCCGGGCTCGAGGTTGCGGGCGATATCGATATCGCCGGCTTCGAGTGCCAGGCGCTGCGCCGAGCTTTCCTTCATGTAGCGGTAGATGACGCGGTTGAGCTTTGCCTTTTCGCCGTAATAATTGTCGTTGCGCTCCATGACGACGACTTCGTTGGCGCGCCACTCACGCAGCTTGTAGGCGCCCGAACCGGCATAGTTCGTTTTCAGCCACTCGTTGCCGAAGTCGTTGTCGTACTTGTGGTCGGCATCGACGGTGACCGGCTTCACATGGTCCATGACCAGCTTCTTGTCGACCACGGACGCGACGGTTGCCGTCAGGCAGTTCAGCACGAAGCTCGGCGCGTAGGGCTTGTCGACGGTGAAAGTAAAGGTCGTCGCATCGACGGCCTTCGCCTTTTCGGTGACATTGTCTCCCGTCAGGCCGAACTGGGTGAGAATGAAGGCCGGGCTCTTGTCGAGCTTGACGGCGCGCTCGAAGGACCAGGCCACGTCCTCGGCGGTGATCGGATTGCCGGAAGCAAACTTCAGGCCCGGCTTCAGCTTGAACGTATAGGTCAGGCCGTCATCGGAAACGGTCCAGCTCTCGGCGAGATCGCCCTTGACCTTCGACGTGTCGTTCATGTCGAGACGAACGAGCAGGCTGTAGGTATTGCTGGTCACTTCAGCCGTCGAAAGTTCGAAAGCCTCGCCCGGATCCATCGTGATGATGTCGTCGATGGCGAAGCCTTCCACAAGCGTATCCTTCGGCGTCTCCGCGAAGGCGGCGGGCGCTGCCACCATCAGGAGCGAAAGGGCAGCTCCTGCGGAAAGAAGGCGGAAGCTGCGGTTCAGTTTGGTAATCATCATGGTCTGTTCCCCTGTTTTTGATTGATTACAAATGTCTCGTTCGGTTTCAGACGTCCTCTTCCCTCCACGCCGAAGCCAGGATGCGAAGCCAGTTTTCGCTGGCCATTTTTCTCAGTTCTTCATCACCATAGCCAGCTTGCCGGAGAGCGGCAATCAGCTTCTGGTTCCCGGCGGCGTCACCGATTTCCTCCGGAATGGTGGCGCCGTCGAAGTCGGAACCGAGCGCGACGCAATCCACTCCGATACGGTTCACGAGATAGTCGATATGGCGGATCATATCGGAAAGCGGCGTGTCGGCGTCGGAACGGCCATCCGGGCGAAGCATGGCCGTCGCATAGTTCACGCCGACAAGGCCGCGACGTTCGCGGATCGCATCCAGCTGCCTGTCGGTCAGGTTGCGCGCGACCGGCGTGAGCGCGTGGGCATTGGAATGGCTGGCGACGAGCGGCTGGTCGCTGGTCTTGGCCACATCCCAGAAACCCTTCTCGGTAATATGGGCAAGGTCGATCAGGATGCCGAGGCGGTTGCATTCGCGCACCAGCGCGAAGCCGGCATCCGTCAGGCCCGGCGCCGTATCCGGCGAACTCGGGAAGGCGAAAGGCACGCCGTGGCCGAAAATATTGTGACGGCTCCAGACCGGGCCGAGCGAGCGCAGCCCGGCGGCATAAAAGACGTCGAGTGCCGCAAGATCGGCGCCGATCGCTTCGCAGCCTTCGATATGCAGGACGGCGGCGAAAAGGCCCGACGCCATCGCCCTACGGATATCCTTCACCGAGCGGCAGAGGCGCCAGGCGCCGGCGCGGTCGAGCCTCAGCGCGATCGCCGCCATTTCCGTGGCGATGGCGAGCGACGACAATGGGTCGAGAGGAGCGGCAAGCGGCGTCGCATAGTGGCCGTTGGCGTCTGGATCGGCAAAGACCAGGTCGCCGGAGGGAATGTAGATGGCGCAAAGCCCGCCGGCCAGACCGCCGGCCTTCGACCGCGGCGCGTCGATATGGCCCGCAGTCGTCCCATCGGCGAATTCCGCGACCGGATCGTTTCCGTCTTTCGCATGGGACCAGAGTCGAAGGAGAACGTCGTTGTGACCGTCGAATACGAGTTGCATCTGCTTTCCTGCGCTGCCCGAACGGGCGGATCGAAGCGGCAAGAATAGAAAAGCTGACGGAAAGCGCCACCTATTTTTTCACCGATGCGTAATATCTATGCAGCGCAATTTTGAGATGCAGAAAGAGCCGGCTGTAACCGACATCGATGTTGCGATCCGCCGGCTCTGACGCGATGAAATGCTATTCCTGCCAGAGACTTGAAAGAAGCCGATGATAGAAGACATTTCGGACATGCTGGTTCGGCAATACCCGAATGCGAGATTGACGACTGCCGAGCAACCGCTGCCGCAAGCCGATTTTGAAGCCCAGAAACACAAGCATTTTTCCCGCCGCGCGCTTGGCGGAGCGATCGGCATTATCCGCAATGCCAGAGGTCGGATCGTGCTCGCAAAGAGAAGCGGAATGCATCTCGGCTGGTCCCTGCCGGGAGGAACGGTTGAAGAGGGCGAGGATTTTTCGCTCGCTTTTCAACGAGAGATCCAAGAGGAGATCGGCGTGTCCCTGGACGCTGTGGAACTGATCGAACTTGAACGGAAGCGGTTCATTTCTCCTCATGGCGAAAGCTTCGATTTCCTGCTTGCCGTCTTCAAGGCGGGGATGCACGAGGATACACTGCCGTCGCCGACCGATGACGCGATAGCGGAAGGACTGGAGATCGCTCTCTTCGATCCGGCCGGCATTCCCGCTGAGATGATTCTGGGTGATCGGCAGAAGCTGACGCAATATCTGGACGTCAGATAAAATTCGCGGCTGTCGCAGTAACCGCATCTATCCCGTGAAACAAAAAGAAGGGGCCGAAGCCCCTTCAGACCGCTGACAAACCCGTCGATTTTTTCGGCGGGTTTTGTTTTTGAAGGTTTGGTTGTTTCCGGTTTGGTCGTGAGGCAGACGAAGTTGGCGGCCTTTTGCCTTCATGTCATGGCTGGTTTGGGTGCTTTGGTGAGCGCCATGGCGATCTTCTTGATGTTTTGGGCGGCGGCGGCAAGCAGGCATTGGCAGGCGACGCGGGTGAGACTTCGGAAGCGGGCATAGCGGTGGCCGTGAAGCTGCTTGGCATCGGCGAAGGAGCGTTCGACCGTCTCTTTGCGGCGCTTATAGATGGCCTTGCCCCAGGGGGTTAGGCGATGGGCATCGGTGCGTTCACGGGCGTCAGCCCAGACATGGCGGGTGATGGTGCGGATGGCTTTGGTGTTCGATGTGCATGAGGCCAGCAGCGGACAGGTGCAGCAGATGGCCGGATCCGACGTGTAATGCTTGTAGCCGTTCCGATCGGTGGTGGCATAGGCAAGCAACTGGCCCTCAGGGCAACGATAGCCGTCCGTGTCAGGTTCGTAGGCGAACTTCGACTTGCGC
>NZ_JBHSOR010000057.1:0-355930 GCF_042656325.1 Rhizobium sp. GCM10022189 | reverse complement strand
CCTGCAGCGGCTCTATGTCGTGGCCGCTCTCGCCTTTGCCGCCGCGCTCGTCTTCTTCTATCTCGAACATGGCGGCCCGGTCATGGCCGTGCTCGGCCTTGCCGCCGGCCTGTTCCTGATCCTGGGTGCCGTTGCCGATCTCTGGTACCGCGCCGGCATCGGCAAGGTGAAGGCCGATATCGCCTGGCGGCGGCTCTCCGGCCTGCCGCGCTCGGCCTTCGGCACGGCGCTTGCCCATGCCGGGCTCGGCATCACCGTGCTTGGCATCGTCACTGTCACCACGTTTGCGACCGAGCATGTGATCGAGATGAAGCCCGGCCAGTCGGCGGAGGCCGGCGGCTACGGCATCGTCTTCGACGGCATGCAGCCGGCGACCGGCCCGAACTATACGGAAGACCGCGGCCATTTCTCGATCCGCCGCGGCGGCGCGCAAGTCGCCGATACCTGGTCGGCCAAGCGGCTCTATACCGCAAGGCAGATGCCGACGACGGAAGCCGGCATCCTGACCTTCGGCCTCAGCCAGCTCTATGTCTCGCTCGGCGACGCCACCCATGACGGCGGCATCGTCGTGCGCATCTGGTGGAAGCCGTTCATCCTGTGCATCTGGGGCGGAGCGCTGGTCATGGCCCTCGGCGGCTTCGTCTCGCTCAGCGACCGGCGCCTGCGGGTCGGCGCCCCGAGCCGGAAGGCGAAGATGAGGGCCGCAGCACCGACAATGGAGCCGGCGGAATGAGGCGCTTCCTCCAAATGTCGCGCCGTCTCTCCCGGCTCCTCATCATCCTGTTCGTCCTTTTCGCCCCAATGTCCGCCTTCGCCGTCAACCCGGACGAGGTGCTTGCCGACCCGGCCCTTGAAGCCCGGGCACGGGCGCTGTCGGCGGAGCTGCGCTGCATGGTCTGCCAGAACCAGTCGATCGACGATTCCAATGCCGATCTCGCGAGAGACCTGCGCCTTCTCGTGCGCGAGCGCATCACCGACGGCGATACGGACGAGGAGGTGCTGGACTATATCGTCTCGCGCTACGGCGAGTTCGTGCTCCTGAAGCCGCGCGTCAGCCTGCGCACGCTGCTGCTCTGGGGCGCGCCCGTGCTGCTGATCCTTGCCGGCGGCGTCTCCCTCATCGTCTTTGCCCGAAAGAGAGCCGGCAAGCCGACCGGCAGCAAGCTCACCGACGAAGAGCAGGCACGGCTTGCCGAGCTTCTGGAGAAATAGAAACCGTTCCGCCGCATTCACGGCGGAACGGCCGATGCTCAGGCCTTGCGATAGGGAAACAGCGCCCGGACTGCCGGATCGCGCAGCCACAGCCCGCCCCACATGAACAGCCCGAGATAGATGCTGAACAATATATGGCTGAAGAGCGGGCTTCCCGCCCGGATCTGCGTTGCCATCGCCCCGCCGAGCAGCCCCATCATCAGCACCGCGCCGAAAACGCTCGTCTGCGGGATGAGGTAGAGCACGAGGCAGGCAAGCTCGATCAGGCCGATCATCAGCACATAGCCGTTCGGCCAGCCGAGCGCGGTCATCGTTTCCTCGGCGACCGGCAGGCCAAGCAGCTTGGGGGCGATCGACGCGCCGAGCATGAAGAGCGCGAAAAGCCCGGTCAGGACTCGGCCGGTCCAGATCATGGCGCCGCCCGTCATGGCTGGCCCGCCGGGATCGTGTTGACCATCCAGGGCGTGCCGAAACGGTCGGTGAACATGCCGAAACCCGGCGACCAGAAGGTGGCGTTGAAGGGCATCGTCACCTTGCCGCCTTCCGACAGCGCCTCGAAGACGCGTTTCGTTTCCGCCGCATCCTGGCTGTGATAGGTGGCGCTGAAGCCGCCCATGTCCTCCTGGTATCCGGGAGGCGCGTCGCAGCCCATCAGCGACTGGTCGCCGACATCGAGCCAGGCATGCATGATCTTGTCCTTGAAGGACGGATCGATCGGCATGTCGCCGGGCGCCTCGGCGAATGTGTGCATGCCCGTCAGCTTGCCGCCGAGCACCTTGGCGTAGAATTCGAAAGCCTGCCGGCATTCGCCCTTGAAAACGAGATTCGTCACCAGTTTCATGATCCTCACTCCCTTTGTTGTGCCTGACGTGCAATCCAGCTTTCCAGCCTGCCGAACGTGCTCTCCCAGCCGTATCTGTGCCCGGCAAGGCTCTCCTCGGATTTCAGCTCCGCATGGGTGAAATCCATCCGCGTGCGCCCGTCGGCCAGTTCCTCGAAGAGAACGGTCACGAGGGTTACGACCGGTTCGCCATCCTCGTGCGATCCCTCCCACTGGAAGGTGAAGGAAAGGCGCGCGGGCTCCTCGATCTCCCTGTAGACGCCGCTCTGCCACAGCAGCCGGCCGTCCTCGGCATTCTTCAGGCAGGCGCGATAGGCGCCGCCGACACGCAGGTCCTGCACGACGCTGACCGCCGGCCATTCCACCGGGCCGAGCCAGGCGACGACCATCTCCGGCCGCGTCCAGGCCGCCCATAGAAGCGCGCGCGGCGCATCGAAAATCCGTTGCATATGCAATGTGGGGCGCGACAGCTGATCGGCCATGTTTCTCCCCCTGTCCGGTTGAATTTGCGTGGTCGGTCTCTTCCGGCATCGGATGTTCCGAAAACCGCGTCACGCTTTCCGGTCCGATGCTGACGCTCAGTTGCGCGGGCCGCTGTCGTCGGCCCTCTGGATGTTCTGCAGATAGCCGTCCAGCCGGTCGAAGCTCGATTCCCAGAAGCGCCGGTATTGCTCCAGCCAGTCGGCAATGCTCTTCATCGCCAGCGGTTCGAGCCTCGCCGGCCGCCACTGGGCTTCCTTGCCCCGGCTGATGAGGCCGGCCTTTTCCAGCACCTTCAGATGTTTCGAAACGGCCGGAAGGCTCATTTCGAAAGGGGCGGCCAGCTCGTTGACCGAGGCCTCGCCTTCGGCCAGCCGCGCGATGATCGCCCGGCGCGTGGGGTCTGCAAGGGCAGCAAGGGCGGCGCTCAGCCTGTCGGTTTCCATGGTCGGCCTCGTATGTAACTCGATGGTTAAATACAGGCTGTAAACCCGTCTGTCAACCGATCGGTTAAATAAGGCGCGGCCTGCCGGCCTCGCCCATGTGGCGAGTGCTCAAAGATTATTCGCACATTACGAATTTTTCATGGGCTGGACAGTTCGCAGTAAGGTGCGGCGTCCTATATCTCGGTCATCACTGATCCGGCACCGCCGGAACGAAGGTCTGAACAAGAAGAGAAGGTGCTCTTATGCTGAAAAATTTCCGCGGACGTCCGTCCCTCAAAACGGTGCTTCAGGCATCCACCGTTGCCGGTCTGGCAGCCGCCGTACTCGCAACCGGCATCCCTGTCGAGATCTCCCGTTCTTACGCCGAAGCCGTCAATGTCCAGTCCCCCTCGGTTCCGAGCTTCGCCAATGTCGTCGACGCCGTTTCCCCGGCCGTCGTTTCCGTGCGCGTCGAAAGCCGCGTCAAGCCGGCCTCCGACGATGGCGACGGTTTCTCCTTCGATTTCAACGGCCGCGGCTTTGACGACCTGCCGGATGCGCTGAAACCCTTCTTCCGCCAGTTCGGCGAACAGGGCCACCAGGGCCAGAACCAGCAGCGCCGCTTCGGCCAGCCGGGCGGTCCCGGCCGCCTGCGTCCGGTCGCCCAGGGCTCGGGCTTCTTCATCACCGAGGACGGCTATATCGTCACCAACAACCACGTCGTGTCCGACGGTTCGGCCTTCGTGGCCGTGCTGAACGACGGCACCGAGCTTGACGCCAAGCTGATCGGCAAGGACCCGCGCACCGATCTTGCCGTCCTGAAGGTCGACGGCAAGGGCCGCAAGTTCACCTATGTCAACTGGGCCGACGACAACAAGGTCCGCGTCGGCGACTGGGTTGTCGCCGTCGGCAACCCCTTCGGCCTCGGCGGCACGGTCACGGCCGGCATCGTCTCGGCCCGCGGCCGCGATATCGGCTCCGGCCCCTATGACGATTACCTGCAGGTCGACGCAGCCGTGAACCGCGGCAACTCGGGCGGCCCGACCTTCAACCTCAACGGCCAGGTCGTCGGCATCAACACCGCGATCTTCTCGCCGTCGGGCGGCAGCGTCGGCATCGCCTTCGCGATCCCTGCTTCCACCGCCAAGGATGTCGTGGCCGACCTGATGAAGGACGGTACGGTTTCGCGCGGTTATCTCGGCGTGCAGATCCAGCCCGTCACCAAGGATATCGCCGATTCGCTCGGCCTCTCCGAAGCCAATGGCGCGCTCGTCGTCTCCGCCCAGGATGGCACGCCCGGCCAGAAGGCCGGCATGAAGGCCGGTGACGTCGTTACCGCCGTCAACGGCGAGCCGGTCAAGGATGCCCGCGACCTCAGCCGCCGCATCGGCGCCATGGCGCCGGGCAGCAAGGTCGAGCTTTCCGTATGGCGCTCCGGCAAGGCCCAGTCCGTGACCGTCGAACTCGGCACGCTGCCGGCCGACCAGCAGGCTTCCGCCGGCGACGACGGCGACCAGCAGGATCAGGCCCAGCCGCCGGCTTCCGAAAAGGCGCTGGCCGATCTCGGCCTGACGGTCGGCCCGGCTGAAGACGGCAAGGGCCTTGCCATCACCGCCATCGATCCGAATTCGGATGCCGCCGACAAGGGCATCAAGGAAGGCGAGACGATCACCTCGGTCAACAACCAGGAAGTCTCCAGCGCCGACGATGTCGTGCGCGTCATCAACCAGGCCAAGAAGGACGGCCGCACCCGCGCGCTGTTCCAGATCCAGTCCAAGGACGGCAGCCGCTTCGTCGCCCTGCCGATCAACGGCCAGGGCTGAGCCTTCGCCTGAAAAAAGGCAGGAGCCGCGCGGGCAGGACCCGCGCGGCTCAATTCCGCAAGCCTGCTGAATTCTTCACCTTCGAAGGACGCCTGCAATGACCTCCGCACACCAGGAAGACGCTTTGAGCCTTGCCGAAACGCAGCCGGCGGGTAATGTCGGCCGCATGAAGATTCTCATCATCGAAGACGATCTGGAAGCGGCGGTCTATCTCACGAAAGCCTTTCGCGAGGCGGGCATCGTCGCCGACCATGCGAGCGACGGCGAAAGCGGTCTCTTCATGGGCTCGGAAAATACCTATGACGTCATCGTCATCGACCGCATGCTGCCGCGCCGCGACGGTCTTTCCGTCATCAGCGAGCTGCGCCGCAAGGCCATCCACACGCCCGTCCTCATCCTTTCCGCCCTCGGCCAGGTCGACGACCGCGTGACGGGCCTGCGCGCCGGCGGCGACGATTACCTGCCCAAGCCCTATGCCTTCAGCGAGCTGCTCGCCCGCGTCGAAGTGCTCGGCCGCCGCAAGGGCACGCCGGACCAGGACGTGATCTACCGCGTCGGCGATCTCGAACTCGACCGCCTCTCGCACGAGGTGCGCCGCGGCGGCAAGGAAATCCCGCTGCAGCCGCGCGAATTCCGCCTGCTGGAATATCTGATGAAGAATGCCGGCCAGGTCGTCACCCGCACCATGCTGCTGGAAAACGTCTGGGATTACCATTTCGATCCGCAGACCAATGTCATCGACGTGCATGTCTCGCGCCTGCGCTCCAAGATCGAGAAGGACTTCAGTCAGCCGCTGCTGAAGACGATCCGCGGCGCGGGTTACATGATCAAGGATGAGGGATGAGCCGTTTCTGGGTTCTCTTCAAATCCACCGCAGTCCGCCTTTCGGCCCTCTATATCCTGCTTTTCGCCATCTGCGCCGCCACGCTCGTCTTCTACGTGACGGCGATGTCCGAACGGCTGCTCTCCGGCCAGATCCGCGATGCCGTCGCCCAGGAAGTCACGCAGGTCCAGCGCGCCTACGATGCCGGCGGCATGAACCTGCTGCTGCGCACGATGGAACGCCGCGCCCGCCAGCCGGGCGCCAATCTCTATCTCATCGCCGGCCCTTCGGGCGATATCCTTGCCGGCAACGTCGCCTCCGTGCAGCCCGGCGTTTTCGAGGAGCAGGGCTGGACCTCGGTGCCCTTCATGTATCAGCGCTACACCGATAGCGGCGTCGTGCGGCATATGGCGATCGCCAACATCTTCGTCCTCGACAACGGCCTGCGGGTGCTGATCGGCCGCGACCTCGGCGAGCCCGAGCGTTTCCGCGTGCTGGTGCGCCAGGCGCTCATGATCGCGCTCGCCATCATGGGCCTCGGCGCCATCATCATCTGGTTCGGCATCGGCCGCAACGCGCTGAAACGCATCGATCGCATGTCGGATGCCGGCAAGAAGATCATGGCCGGCGATCTCTCGCAGCGCCTGCCGGTCGGCGGCTCGGGCGACGAGTTCGACCGTCTTTCCGTCTCGCTGAACAACATGCTGGAACGCATCGAAAAGCTGAACGAAGGTTTGCGCCAGGTCTCCGACAATATCGCCCACGACCTGAAGACGCCGCTGACGCGCCTGCGCAACAAGGCCGCCGATGCGCTCGATATCGAGGACGGCGAGGTGCGGCGCAGCGCGCTGGAAGGCATCATTTCCGAATCCGACCAGCTGATCCGCACCTTCAACGCGCTGCTGATGATCTCGCGCGTGGAAGCCGGTTCCGTCGCCGCCGAAATGTCGCCGATCGAACTGTCGGCCATCGTCGCCGACAGCGCCGAACTCTACGAGCCCGTCGCCGACGAGGCCGGCATGGCGCTGACTTCGGAGATCGAGCCCGGCATCGAGATCCAGGGCAATCGCGAGTTGATCGGCCAGGCGATCTTCAACCTGCTCGACAATGCCATCAAATATTCCGCCGATGCCGAAGGGGCGGGCTCCGTCTCGGTCAGGCTCGCCCGCCGCCCCGACGGCATCTGCCTTTCCGTCGCCGATCACGGCCCCGGCGTGCCGGCCGACCGGCGCGAGGACGTGCTGAAGCGTTTCGTGCGCCTGGACGAAAGCCGCTCGAAGCCGGGCACCGGCCTCGGCCTCTCGCTGGTGGAAGCGATCATGGAACTGCATGGCGGCACGCTGGAGCTTTCCGACACCGAGCCCGGCCATGCCGAACGCCCCGGCCTCACCGTCAGCATGGTATTCCCTGCACGGGCGGCCTGATTTTCCTGATGATTTTCATATTGGCGCTTTTGCCTTGAGGCCCTAGTTTACTGTCGCAATGCGGCATGGCAGGGAGAGCAGATGCTGACCAGATCGAAGCACGGCCTGAAGGATGTTGCGGAAGGGCTTCTGCGCCCGCTGAACCAGACGGAACTGAAATCGGCGCTCGCCGACCTGCAGGATATCGGCAGGAGCGAGCCCGCCGTCGCCGGCATGCTGAAGGCCGAAGGGCCGCTTCGCGATTTCGTCGCCGCGGTCCTCACACTCTCTCCCTACCTGCGCGAAATCGCCAGTCTCGATCCGGCCATCCTGGCGTCGGCTATCAGCGATCCGCTGGAGCCGCAGATCGAGGCGCTGATTGCCGAGGCGCGCGACTGCTGGAAACCGGACAGCGACGGAAACGTGCCGGGCGAAAGCCAGGTGATGAGCAGGCTGCGCATCGTCAAGCGCCGGGTGGCCTTCCTGGTCGCCCTTGCCGATCTCGCCCGCATCTTCGACGGCCGCGCGACGACCGCCTGGCTGAGCGCGCTTGCCGAGGCGTCGGTCAAGGCCGCCATCGACCACCTGCTGCTTGCGACGCATGAGAGCGGCAAGCTGAAACTGAAGAATGCCGCCGCCCCCAGCGAAGGTTCCGGCCTGATCGTGCTCGGCATGGGCAAGCTCGGCGCCTGCGAGCTCAACTATTCCTCTGATATCGACCTCGTCGTCTTCTTCGACGAGGAGGCCGGCATCGTGCCCGATCCCGACGACGCGATCGAGATATTCCCGCGCATGATGCGGCGGCTGGTGCGTATCCTGCAGGAGCGCACGGCCGACGGTTACGTCTTCCGCACCGATCTCCGGCTGCGGCCGGACCCCGGCTCGACGCCGCTCGCCATCCCCGTCGATGCCGCCATGATCTATTACGAGGGCAGGGGGCAGAACTGGGAACGGGCGGCCTTCATCAAGGCCCGTCCCGTCGCCGGCGATCTCGCCGCCGGCGAACAGTTCCTGCGCGGCCTCGTTCCCTTCGTCTTCCGCAAATATCTCGATTACGCGGCCATTGCCGACATTCATTCCATCAAGCGGCAGATCCACGCCCACAAGGGCCACGGCGCCATCGCCGTCAAGGGCCATAACGTCAAGCTCGGGCGCGGCGGCATCCGCGAGATCGAATTCTTCGTGCAGACCCAGCAGCTGATTGCCGGCGGGCGCATGCCGGCGCTGCGCTCGCGCGTCACCGAGGAGACGCTGACCGAGCTTGCCAAGGCCAAATGGATCGACGCTGAAACCCGCGACGAGCTGACCGAGGCCTACTGGTTCCTGCGCGATGTCGAGCACCGCATCCAGATGGTGCGCGACGAACAGACCCATCTCCTGCCGGAGACCGACCTGGAACTGAAGCGCATTGCCTTCCTGTCGGGTTTTACCGATACGCCGAGTTTTTCCGAGCGGCTGGTCGAGGTTCTGCGCAAGGTCGAGCGGCACTATGCCGATCTCTTCGAGCAGGAAACCAAGCTTTCCGTCGGCTCGGGCAATCTCGTCTTCACCGGCCAGGGCGACGATCCCGATACGCTGGAGACGCTGAAGAAACTCGGCTTCGAGCGGCCCTCGGATATTTCCCGCATCATCCGCACCTGGCATTACGGCCGCTACCGCGCCACCCAGTCGGTCGAGGCGCGCGAACGGCTGACCGAGCTGATACCGGAGCTTCTGCGCGTCTTCGGCGAGAGCAAGCGGGCCGACGAGGCGCTGCTGCGCTTCGACAGTTTCCTCTCCGGCCTGCCGTCCGGCATCCAGCTCTTCTCGCTGCTCGGCAGCAATCCGGCGCTGCTCTCGCTCATCGTCAACATCATGTCCTCGGCGCCGAAGCTTGCCGAAGTGATCGCCGCCCGCCCGCATGTCTTCGACGGCATGCTCGACCCCGGCCTGATGGCCGAGCTGCCGACCCGCGCCTATCTCGGCGAGCGGCTGAAAGCCTCGCTGCTGCAGGCCAGGCATTATGAGGAGCTGCTGGACCGGCTGCGCATCTTCGCCGCCGAACAGCGCTTCCTGATCGGCATCCGCCTGCTGACCGGCGCCATCAACGGCGACATGGCCGCGCGCGCCTTCACCCATCTTGCCGATCTCATCATCGAAGCCGCCCTCGACGCGGTTCTGACCGAGATCCGCGCGGCCCACGGTAACTATCCCGGCGGGCGCATCGCCATTGCCGGCATGGGCAAGCTCGGCAGTTTCGAACTGACGGCAGGCTCGGATATCGACCTCATCCTGCTCTACGACTACGACGACGCATCGGCCGAATCCGACGGCGCCAGGCCGCTCGATGCGACGCGTTATTTCACCCGCATCACCCAGCGCCTGATCGCCGCCTTCTCCGCCCCCACCGCCGAGGGCATACTCTACGACGTCGACATGCGCCTGCGTCCCTCCGGCAACAAGGGACCGGTCGCCACCCGCATCAACGCCTTCGGCAAATACCAGCGCGAGGAGGCCTGGACCTGGGAGCATATGGCGCTCTCCCGCGCCCGGCTGGTCTGCGGTGACAAAAGCCTGATCGGCGAGGCCGAAAACATCATTGCCGACGTGCTCTCGAAGAAGCGCGATATCGCCAAGGTGGCCCATGACGTCGCCGAAATGCGCGAGCTGATCGAGAAGGAAAAGGCGCCCGACAACGGCTGGGACCTGAAGCTCATTGCCGGCGGCGTCATCGATATCGAGTTCATCGCCCAGTATCTCGCGCTGATCGCGCCGGCAAAGGGCGTCGACAGCGGCGTCAACGGCCTTGCCACGGGCGCAGCCCTGAAAGCGCTCGGCGACAGGCTGATGAGCCCTGCCGACCTCGATACCTGCCTGGAGGCTTTCACGCTCTATACGGAGCTTTCGCAGCT
The DNA here is from genome assembly GCF_042656325.1 of Rhizobium sp. GCM10022189. Taxonomy (NCBI): domain Bacteria; kingdom Pseudomonadati; phylum Pseudomonadota; class Alphaproteobacteria; order Hyphomicrobiales; family Rhizobiaceae; genus Rhizobium; species Rhizobium sp. GCM10022189. The sequence continues at coordinate 346,032 of NZ_JBHSOR010000057.1, read as the reverse complement.
CATCCGCCTGTGCATCGACGGCCTCTTCGATCCGAAGGACGCGCCGGCCGGCCTGACCGAACTCGTCTGCCGCGCGGGGGACTGCCCGGATATCAAGACCCTGGAGGGCGAGGTGAAGCGGCTGTCCAAAGCCGTCCGCAAGGTCTTCCAGACGGTGGTGAAGGCATAGAGCAATTCCAGCAAAAGTGTGAAGCGGTTTTGCGTCCGGAATTGCGTCGGAACAAAAGATGTTGCCTGCCTCAGCCGTGGTCGGGAATCCGCAGCGAGATCACGGTGCCCACGCTCTCGCGCGAGCGGATCTTCATGCTGCCGCCGTGCAGGGCCGTCAGCGAGCGGGAAATGGCAAGGCCGAGGCCGGAGCCGCCCTTGCTCTTGGCATATTGGCTCTGCACCTGCTCGAAGGGCTGGCCGATCTTGGTCAGCGCCCCGCGCGGGATGCCGATGCCGGTATCGGCGATCGTCACCGTCACGCCGTCGGCGACGCGGCGGGTGCGCACGGCGATGCGCCCGCCTTCGTTCGTGAATTTCACGGCATTGGACAGCAGGTTCAGGAGCACCTGTTTCATGGCGCGGCGGTCGGCCATCAGCGTCATGCCCGAGGAGATGCGCTGCTCGATCACGATGTTCTTCTCGGCCGCCGGAATGGCGGTGAACCGCAGGCTCTCCTCGATCAGCGGCGCAAGGTCGATGCGCTCGCGCGACAGCGGCATGTGGCCCGCCTCGATCTTCGACATGTCGAGAATGTCGTTGATGACGTTCAAGAGATGCTTGCCGCTGTCGTGGATGTCGCGCGCATATTCGTTGTATTTGGCCGAGCCGAGCGGGCCGAACATCTGGTTCAGCAGGATTTCCGAGAATCCGAGAATGGCGTTGAGCGGCGTGCGCAGCTCGTGCGACATGTTGGCCAGGAATTCCGATTTCGCCTTGTTGGCGGCTTCGGCGCGTTCCTTCTCCAAGAGATAGTTGGAATTGGCGGTCGACAGCTCCGCCTTCTGCGTTTCCAGCGTCTGGCGCGAGGCGGAGAGATCGTTGATCGTCGCCATCAGGCGACGCTCGGATTCGCGCAACCGCTCCTGATGCCGCTTCAAAGGCGTGATGTCTGTGCCGACGGAGACGCGGCCGCCGTCGCGGGTGCGCCGCTCGTTGATCTGCAGCCAGCGCTCGTCGGCAAGCTGCACTTCGGTCGTGCGCGAATAGCCGGAGCCGTCGGCATCGGCGATGCGCCGCTCGATGACCGGTCGGGCCGCGGCCGCATGCACGACCGAGCGTTCGGTGCCGGGCACCAGCACGCTGTCGGGCAGCCCGTAGGCCTGCTGGAAATGGGCGTTGCACATGACCAGCCGGTCGTTCTTGTCCCACAGCACGAAGGCTTCGGACGTGCATTCGATGGCGTCGGCCAGACGCTGGTCGGCTTCCGCGTAGCGCTGGGCGAGCCGATGCTGCTCGGTCACGTCCATGGCGATGCCGATCATGTGCACGCGGCCGGAATGGCTGCGGATCACCTGGGCGCGGGCGCGCATCCAGACATAGTGGCCGGCCGCGTGGCGCATGCGGAAGATCTGGTCGACCTGCCCGGAATCGCCCTTGGCGATGGCGCGGGCGATCTCGTGCAGCCCGTTGTCTTCCGGATGCATCAGGCGGGCCGCGTCGGCAAAGCTCATCGTCTTGTCGGAACCGGCAAGGCCGAGCATGTCGTACATCGAGCGCGACCAGAAGAATTCGCGGCTGTGGAAATCGAAATCCCAGAGGCCGCAGCGCCCGCGCGACAGCGCCGTCTCGACCCTGAGATTGGATTCCAGGAAGATGTCGTCGGCATCGCGCGCCCGCTTCACCTGCATGTAATAGGCATAGAGGATGACGAGCAGGATCGAGGAAATGCCGGCAAACAGCGTGACGTTGAGCGTCAGCTCCTCGCGCCACAGGCGGTTGATCTCGTTGAGCGAGGTGGCCGAAACGATATAGCCGCCGGCCGTGCCCATCAGCGAGATTTCGGCATAGTGCAGCTCGCCGCCGATGCTCGTTTCGATCACGTCCGTGCGGTCGCCGAAGCGGCGGATCGCCGAGATTTCCGGGAAGAGGGCAGAGACGTCGGCGCCGACATAGGCCGCACCCGCCGCCGTCGCCGCAAACACCTTGCCGCTCGCCTGCACCAGGAGCACGAAGGCGCCGTTTTCCAGCCGGTCCTGCGGCAGGAATTTCGCAAGCCGCGCCTGCGCTTCCGCCGCATTGCCGCCGTCGAAGAGATCGCTCGCATCGGCAAAGACGGCGGCAGCCGTCGCCGCCGAAAGCGCCGTCGCATGGCGGGCCGAGGCTTCCATGCGGCCATATTCGCTGACCATGCCGAAGAAATGCGAGGCCGCCACGACGGCAAGGAAGGCGACGATGAGAACCGGGATCGTCCGCTTCAAGAGAAGCTCTGCCTTGGGCAGATGGCGCAGCAAGGGCTCGGGCGCCTTCGCAGCCTGACCGGACAGGCTGTCGCGCCAGGCTTTGAGCCCGCCAAAATCGACACGCAGCCGCCCTTCGGCCGCGGTTGCCCGCCGCACGTCCATCATGCCTGAACCTTGTCCCTCGTGTGATTCGCGCGCCGCTCGCTCGAATTACACGTATGGAATCATGCGTGATTCGCCTTGTCCAGAGCTGATGGTAAAAATTTGTTAACCATTTGTGATTGCTGGTTTTTCAAAGGGATTCGCCGGCGCCGCCCCCGGCCGTCCCGCAGTCTGGGAACAGCCGGGCGGCAAATCACCGGCGGCAAATCACCCCTTGAGCGTGCGCTCGACGATGTCGCGAACGTCGGTCGAAAGGTTGGCCGCCCGCTCGATTTCGACAAGGGCCGAGCGTGCGTGGTCGGCACGCACCGATTCCAGCGCGCGCCAGGAACGCATCGAGGTCAGCAGGCGCGCGGCAAGCTGCGGGTTGCGCTGGTCGATGTCGAGGATCTGGCTGGCGAGGAAGCGGTAGCCTTCGCCGTCGGCGCGGCCGAAGCCGGTCGGGTTGCCGAAGGCGAAAGTGCCGATCAGCGAGCGCACCCGGTTCGGGTTGGTGTGTTTGAACAGCGGGTTTTCCATCAGCGCCTTGACGCGGTCGAGCGCGCCGGCTCCCGGAATGCCGGCCTGGATGGCGAACCACTTGTCGACGACGAGCGCGTTTTCGGCGAACCGGCCGCGGAAGGTTTCGAGTGCCGCCTTCGCTTCCGCGCTGTCGGGGAATCGATGGGCGAGGATCGTCAGCGCATGGCTGAGATCGGTCATGTTGTTGGCGCCGTCGAAGGCGGCCTTGGCGCGCGCCGGCGTGCCCTCGGCATGGGAAAGGTAGGTCAGCGCCGCGTTGCGCAGCGCCCGGCGGCCGGCGCTCTTCGCATCCGGGCTGAAGTCGCCCGGTGTGACCATTGCGTCGTAGAGCGCGGCGAAGGTCTTCTTGCCGGCCTCGGCAATCTGCCTGGTGATCGCCTGGCGGCCGGCATGGACGGCGTCGGGATCGATATTGCTGCCGAGTTCGCGGGCAATGTCGGATTCGCTCGGCAAGGCCAGCGCCTGGGCGCGGAAGGCCGGTTCGAGGCTTTCGTCGGCGGCGGCCGCGACCAGCGTATCGACGAAGGTCTGCTCGCAGGCGATGGCGCCGCCCTCGCGGGCGTCGCGCGCCGCTTTCAGCAGGTTCGGCAGCGCCAGATCGGTCAGCGCCTGCCAGCGGGCGAAATGGTCCGTCTCGTGGCGGGCAAGCAGCGCCAGGTCGGCCGGGCTCTGGTCGAAATGCAGGTTGATCGGTGCCGAGAAGCTGCGGTTGATCGACACGACCGGGCGCGAGGCGATGCCGTGGAAGACGGCCGTCTGCGTGCGCGCCGTCAGGTGCAGCACCTCGCCGGCATATTCGGCGCCGTCGACGGAGGCGGGCTCGATCTTCGCCCCGTCCTCGGCAAAGAGCGCGAGGCTGAGCGGAATATGCATCGGTTCCTTGTTCGGCTGGCCGGGCGTGGCGGGGATCATCTGTTCCAGCGACAGGCTGAAGGTCTTGGCCGCTGCGTCATAGCTGCCGGAGGCGGTGACGAGCGGCGTGCCGGCCTGATGGTACCAGAGCGAGAACTGGGTGAGGTCGCGCCCGCTCGCATCCTCGAAGCACTTGACGAAATCCTCGATCGTGACGGCCTGCCCGTCATGGCGGTCGAAATAGAGGTCCATGCCCTTCTTGAAGGTCTCGCGCCCGAGCAGGGTCGCGATCATGCGCGTGACTTCGCTGCCCTTCTCGTAGACCGTGGTCGTGTAGAAATTGTTGATCTCGCGATATTTGGTCGGGCGCACCGGATGGGCGAGCGGGCCGCCGTCTTCCGGGAACTGCTCGGATTTCAGGTGGCGCACTTCGGCAATGCGCTTGACCGGGCGCGAGCGCTGGTCGGAGGAGAATTCGTGGTCGCGATAGACCGTCAGCCCTTCCTTGAGGCAGAGCTGGAACCAGTCGCGGCAGGTGATGCGGTTGCCGGTCCAGTTGTGGAAATATTCATGCGCGATGATCGCCTCGATATTGGCGTAGTCGGCATCGGTCGCCGTTTCGGGATCGGCAAGCACGTATTTGTCGTTGAAGATGTTGAGGCCCTTGTTCTCCATGGCCCCCATGTTGAAATCGGAGACGGCGACGATCATGAAGATGTCGAGATCGTATTCGCGCCCGAACACCTCCTCGTCCCACTTCATCGAGCGTTTCAGCGCGTCCATCGCATAGGCCGCGCGCGGCTCCTTGCCGTGCTCGACATAGATTTTCAGCGTGACCTCGCGGCCGGACATGGTGGTGAACGTGTCTTCGACGACGCCGAGATCGCCGGCCACCAGCGCGAAGAGATAGCTCGGCTTCGGATGCGGGTCGAACCAGGCGGCGAAATGCTTGCCGGGGCCGTAGCCCGCGCCGCCGAGGAAATTGCCGTTCGACAGAAGCAGCGGGTTGGCGTCCTTGTCGGCGATGATGTTGACCGTAAAGGGCGCCAGCACGTCCGGCCGGTCGGGGAAATAGGTGATGCGGCGGAAGCCTTCGGCCTCGCACTGCGTGCAATAGATGCCGCCGGTGCGGTAAAGGCCCATCAGCTGCGTATTGGCCTCGGGGTTGATGAGCGTGGTGACGGTGATTTCGAAGGGCGCGGTTTCCGGCAGGTCGCGGATCGTGAGGCTTTCGGCCGTCGCCGTATAGCGTTCCGGCGCCATTTCGGTCTGGTCGAAGAGAAGGCCGGAAAGGGTGAGTTCGTCGCCGTCGAGGACGAGCGGGGCGGCTGTGTCGGCGCCTTCGCGGCGGTGGAAGATCAACCGGGCTTCCACCTTCGTTTCCGTCGGGTCCAGTTCAAAGGTCAGGTCGACGCGTTCCAGCACAAAATCGGTTGGGCGGTAATCTGCCAGATTGATGACCTGGCCGGTATCTGTTCGCATGTTGCCTGAAGACCTTTATTAGACAATGGCCGAATACAGAGGCGGGCGCGCTCTGCTGAAATCTGGCCGCCATAATTACATTAAAGTCTGAACTAAAGTTAAAGCAAATTGGCCGCGAACGCGAAGTTCACAGCCAATTTATTGTCGCCCTATTGCCGGCGCCGCAGCGCAGGCGGGAAGATTGCTATTTGAGATTGAGGGCGTTCTTGATCGCAGCATCGCTTTCGGTCTGCTGCACCACGACGCCGTACCAGCCGAGCCCGTCATAATCCTCGTAGCCGAGCGTGCGGGCGAAAGCGACGATCGAGCCGCTATTGTCGTAATAGCTGCCCTTGGCCTGGCCGGCGGGATTGGCAAGCGCGAAATGGGTAAAGAGCATGGCCGGATTGGTGCAGGCGATCACCCGGCTTGCGCCGTCGAGCAGCATGACGGTGGTCTTTTCCGCCAGCTGCGGCGGCAGGTTCGCCTCCTTCTCGACGATCGCCTGGCCCTGGTTCTGCCAGTCGAAATAGACGCCGAGCGTGCCGATGAGCTTGCCGTCCACCTTGCCGCCCTGGCGGATGCCGGTCGCATAGACCAGCGCGTGGCGCTGGTCGTGCAGAAGGCTGGGTTTGACTTCGTCGACAATATAGTCGTCGCCGGAAGCGCAGCCGGCCGCGGCCCGGAACCAGGGATCGCCGGCCAGCGAGGCGCCGGAAATCTTGCGCTGGAAATTCGGGTTGGCCGATGCGATCACCCGGCCGGAAAGATCGGTCATGACGAGATCGAGATAGACCGTGTAGAAGCGGTTGATGACGCCGAGCCGTTCGGCCGCAAAGGCGATCCGGTCCTTCTCCGGCTCCTGCAGCGCCTGCCACAGCGCCGCATCCGTCGCCCACCAGCGCACGTCGGCGGTGCGTTCGAACAGGTTGCGCACGATGAGCTGCACCAGCGTCTGGGCAAGATCGGTCAGCCGCACGCCCTCCATCTCGGTGACGAGCGAATCGGCCATCGCGCGGCTGAGGCCGATGCGGCCGAGCACGTTGCTTTCGAACTTGCTGGTAATGTCGGTGGCGATCTGGGCCAGCCGCTGCACCTCGTTGGCGACGACGGCAAAGCCCTTGCCGGTTTCGCCGGCGCGGGCCGCCTCGATCAGCGCGTTGATGGCAAGCAGCTTGATCTGCTTGACGATGCTGGTGTTGTCGGTGCTGAACCGCTCCAGGTCCGTGCTGATGCCGTCGGTCACGACCCGCATCGAGCGGGGCGTTGCGTTCTGCGATTGGGTAATGATCTCTGCGCTGAGCGGCTTCATCAATAAGATCCTGAAATAATCTGACGCGACGGACTGCGGAACGGATGCGATTCTTTTGTATGATTAATTAACTCGGAACGATGCGTCGGCATGGTTTGCAACCGGTTAACGCGATGGGTCCGAATGCGAACATTTTCGGGGGAATGAGCGTAAAACGCGAAGTTTTTTTATCGGAACACGCGGTTGCACAGAAAAGCGGCAGATTAAAACGGGAAAAATACTTGCGGCCCACAGCATCGGCGCGAAAATCGCGGCCGTTTTTCGCAAAGCCCGCGGCACGGATTCCATGAGCCGGGGCGTCCCTTGTCTGTGCGGGCGGGCACATGGCCCCCGGCGCGCGCAGATTTTTTCCCGCCGGCGCATTTCTTCGGTTACGATAAAAACATCGCCCGCTGCGTTCGAGTCGAACGCGTCTCCCCGCTCGTCATGCCCGCATAAGAGCCTGGATCATGGAATCGGTTCTCAGAAACCCGATGAGAGGCATTGCGCTGAAAGTCTCGTCGGTCGTGGTCTTCCTGGCCATGCAGACCTTCATCAAGCTGGCCGGATCGGATATCCCGCCGGGGCAGGTGACGTTCTGCCGCTCCTTCTTCGCACTGTTTCCGATCATGGCCTATCTCGGCTACCGCCAGCAGCTGCGCTCCGCCTTCTATACCGCCAATCCGGTCGGCCATCTGAAGCGCGGCACGCTCGGCATCGTCTCGATGGGGCTCGGCTTCTACGGGCTTCTGCACCTGCCGCTGCCGGAGGCGATCGCGCTCGGTTACGCCACCCCGCTCGTCGCCGTCATCTTCGCCGCGGTCTTCCTCGGCGAGACGGTGCGCGTCTACCGCTGGAGCGCCGTCTGTTTCGGCATTATCGGCGTTGCCATCATCTCCTGGCCGAAGCTGACCCTGTTCCGCGAAGGCGGCATGGCGGCCGAACAGGCGGTCGGCGCGCTCTGCGTGCTGCTCTCGGCCGTGCTCGGCGGCATGGCGATGATCCAGGTGCGCCGCCTTGTCGAGGAGGAGAAGACGGCGACGATCGTGCTCTATTTCTCGATCACCGCTTCCGTCTTCTCGCTGGCGACCGTGCCCTTCGGCTGGCTGCTGCTCGACTGGTCCTCGGCGCTTTTCCTGATCGCCGCCGGTTTCTGCGGCGGCGTGGCGCAGATCCTGCTCACCGAAAGCTACCGCCACGCCGACGTGTCCACCATCGCGCCCTTCGAATACAGCTCGATCCTGCTTGGCGGCATCGTCGCCTATTATGTCTTCGACGACGTTCCCAGCAACACGATGCTTTTCGGCACCGTCATCGTCATTGCCGCCGGCATCTTCATCATCTATCGCGAGCACCAGCTCGGCCTTGAGCGTCGCGAGGCGCGAAAAGCCGGCACGCCGCAATCATAAGCCGCCGAAGCTCTGCCGCAGGTCGAATTTCTAACCGTCCTGATTGAAAAAAATCCGCCGCTCATCCCCAGAAGAAAATGGGATGGCGAAATCTTGGGATATCGCTTTTGCCAAAAATATGGTTATGAAAGTGAATTACTTTCATTTATTCAAAGCCGTGCATATTCGATAGGCCATAGATGCCGGGGGAGTTTCGGTATCGCTGCTCCGAACGCTGGCTTGCGAGCGAGGGTTGAGGAAAAAGCATTATGGCGTTCACGGCAGAACAGCTGGCCCAGAACCCGTCTTTTGTTGTGAGCATTCGTTTTCTGGCCGGGCAGATGCGCGGCATGTTCGATGCCGGCCCGCGGCTGGCGCGGCTGCTGGCCTCGCACCAGCGCTGGCTGCTGACGCAGACGGCCTATGCGCTGCATCTGGAATATGATCCCCAGGACGCGACCTCGGGTTTCACCGCGGTGCGGCTGACCGGCAAGATCACCGCCCACAAGGTCGCCAGCCGCAATACGGTGCTGGCCTTCATCGAAGAGCTCTTCACCTATCGCTTCATCGCCCACACGCCCGGCGACGAGCGCCGCCGCCCGCGCCATTTCGAGCCGGCCGAGGTCAGCCATCAGGCCATGTTCGGCTGGCTGCACGGCAATCTCGGCGCACTCGATCTCCTCGACGGCGGCAACCGGGCGGCCTACCTGCGGGAGAACCCGCTGCTCTTCCGCAGCATCCAGCCGCGCGTCGCCTACCGCTGTTTGGAGGACGACAACTGGCGCGAGCCGCCGGAGCAGGTGGCGCTGTTCCTTTGGACGGAAGCCGGCGGCCTCGTCGTCGATCATTTCATATCCCGGCTCGATCTCGAAGGCAGCGACCCGGCACGGCTGTCGGTCGGCAAGATGGAAACCCGCGCGCTGGCGGGCGATTTCATGATGTCGCGCACCCATCTCCAGCGGCTGCTCGCCAAGGCCGCCCAGCGCGGCTGCGTCGGCTGGTACGACGAGCCGAAGAAGTCGCAGCTGTGGCTGTCGCGCAATTTCCTGGATGAATATGTCGGCTGGCAGGCGGTCAAGTTCGCCTATGTCGACGAAGCCTTCGAATGGGCAAAGGCGCGGTTCGAAAGTTCGGGCGGCTGATTAGAGGGGGATGGCTGAGGCCGCGCTCCCGTCCGCAGCATCGCAAAGCTCGCGGCGATAGTCGCGCGCAGCACAGACGGCGGCGCGGATATGCTCGAAAGCCTCGATGTTGCACAGAAGGGAAATCAGCAGGGTGGACATCGCTCGATACGCCTGAAAATGCCGAAAGGCAGGCGAACCGCCTGCCGGGACCGTCACTCCGGAATCGTCAATATTCCTGGAAATCGGCAAAGATCGCCGCCGGGCGCGCCGTGCGGCTGCTGATGCCGGTACCGCGGGCGATCATCTGTTCGTTCGTGGCAAAGCCGAATCGGCTGTAGCCCTGGGTGGTGCGAACCTGATCGCTTGCTTGGCGCAGGGTTTCAAATCCGCAATGGATAGGACGAAAACGCTTGCTCATGGCCTTGGTTCCTGTTCATTCCTCCCAAGACACGCCTTCTATATTGCAGTGCAGCATCGATTCTTCAATGCACCCTTGCAGGATGCAGCCATGCGTATGGTGCATGGGAAAATTCATAATATTTTCAAACTTGGCTAATTTGTAAGCAGAGACATGTCTCTAAGTCTAGCCTGGAAGGCCAGCAGGTCGTTCCAGGCGAGCCGCTTGTTTATGGGCGCGGTTAACAGGTCCTGCGGGTGCAGGCTGGCGATGGCCGGAATGACCTGTTCTGCGACAGCGATTTCCTTCCAGCGGCCGCGAAGCCCGTGAATCGTGTCGTTTTCGCCGAAGAAGAAGCGGGCCGTGTAATTGCCGAGCAGCAGGATGGCGCGCGGTTCGGCAAGCGCGATCTGCCGCTCGATGAAGGGGCGGCAGATTTCCGTCTCGGCGGCGGACGGCATGCGGTTGCCAGGCGGGCGCCAGGGAATGATCTGCGTCAGGAGAATGGCTGAGCGCTGCAGGCCGATTGCGGCCAGCATCTTGTCCAGCAGTTGCCCCTGCCGTCCGGCAAAGGCGATCCCCTCGCGCTCGTCGTCGGCGCTGGGCGCCGGGCCGATCACCATGATGCCGCTTGCCGGGTCGCCGCTGGCGAAGATGGTCGAGCGGACGCTGTGTTTCAGGTTGCAGCCGTTGAAGGCTTCGAGCGCCGTCCTGAGTTCGGCAAGCGAGCGGGCGCTTTCCGCCGCAAAGCGCGCCTGCTGCACCGCCTCGCCGTCGGGAATCGCCGGCTGCGGGCGCAAGGCGGGCGCGGCGGCTGCCGGCTGCTGCGCCGCCGCTGGGCGGGGAGGCGTCCCTCTGTCCGGCTGTGCCTGTCTCTCCGGCTGCGGCTGGGCGGCCGGCGCCGCCGCGCGGCGCGCCGCCTTCATCGCCTCGAATTCGGCGAACCGGTCGACCGCCTCGTCCTCCAGCAGCCATTCCACGCCCGCTTCCGCATGGAAATGCAGAAGGGCGGCAAGTTCGGCCGGGTTGAGGTCGCTGGCGGAGATCATGGGCGGACTTTAGCGGAGCGAACAGGGCAATGAAAGGGCGGGCAGGGGCGGGCCTGCGCCCTTTCGGCCACTATTGCACAGTCCACTGGCCGATATCGTCGCGTTCGCCGATCAGCGCCAGGCCGTGCGCGATGGAGAGCAGTTCGCCGCCGCTCTCGATCTTGCCCGCGTCGAACCGCTCGGTGAAGATGCGCCGCACCGCCGGCACGAAGGACGTGCCGCCGGTCAGGAACACCTTGTCGATGCCGGACGCCTCGGTACCGGTCTTTTCCAGCACCTCGTCGAGCGCCCCTTCGATGCGCGCGAGATCGTCCACGATCCAGCTTTCGAAATCGCTGCGCCGGATCGTGCGGTGGCCGCCGCGGCCGAGCGGGGCGAAATCGAATGAGGCCTCTTCGGCCGAAGAAAGCGCCATCTTCGTCGCCGAGACCGCCTGATAGAGCGGATAGCCCTCGTCATGGTCGATGAGATCGACGAAGATTTCCAGCTTCTCCGGCTCCAGCGCCGTGCGCACCAGCTTCTTCAGGTCCTCGAATTCTCGCGATGTCTTGAAGATCGACAGCTGGTTCCAGCGGCTGAAGCTCGCGTAATAGTTCGACGGCACCTCAAGGATCTTGTCGAAACTCTTGAAATGGCTGCCCTTGCCGATCTGCGGCGCGACGATATTGTCGATCATGCGCGCGTCGAAATGGTCGCCGGCGACACCGACGCCCGAATGGCCGATCGGCGTTGCCGTCAGCTTGCCGGCCCTGGTCTCGAAGCGGATCAGCGAATAGTCGGTCGTGCCGCCGCCGAAGTCGGCGACAAGCACCGTCGCGTCGGACTTCAGGTTCTGCGCGAAGTAGAAAGCGGCCGCAACCGGCTCGTAGACATAGTGAATTTCCGGAAAGCCGAAGCGCGTCAGCGCCTCGTTGTAGCGCTGCACGGCGAGGCCCGCGTCCGGGTTGGCGCCGGCAAAATGCACCGGCCGGCCGGCAATGATGCGGGTCACGTCGCCGGGCCAGTTGTCGCCGGCATAGTGGCGCAGGCGCCGGATGAAGATTTCCATCAGGTCTTCGAAGCTCTGCCGCTTGCCGAAGATGATCGTGCCCTGGAAGAGCGCACTGGCCGCAAAGGTCTTGATCGACTGCAGGAAACGACAGTCGCCGGGATTGTCGATGAACTGCCGGATCGCCGCGTGCCCGGCCTCCACCTTCAGCGCCGAGGCGCCGAGCTGCGCGTCCTTCATGAAGGAGAGCGCGGTGCGCATGCTGTCGGCCGTACCCGCGCTGCTGGTCAGCGAAATGGAATGGGTCTGCGTGCCGCCGTCTGCCAGCGCCAGAACAGTATTGGTCGTGCCGAAGTCAAGCCCGAGCGCCCGTGCCATGGCCGTGCTCCCTGTCAGATATGTCGAATATCACTGAACCGGGGTGGCTGCCCCGAAATACGAAAGGGCGCCTTGTCGCGCCCCGATCATTTTGTGAGAGGCGGGTGATGGCACAGGCGCGGGCGGAAAGCAACCCGTGCGGATCAGTTTGCCGATCAGTTCGCGAGCTGCGCCCGCGTCTCTTCCGCCATCCGGCCGATCCACTTGCGGAATGTCTCCATCGCCGGCGTGACGGAGCGGGATTTGAGCCGCGTCAGCCAGTAGCTGCCCTTGGAAATCCGGATCGGGAAGGGCTGTTCCAGCTGGCCGGCGGCAAGCTGGTGGGAAAACATCAAGGGCGGGGCGAGCGCCACGCCCGCCCCCTGCAGTGCCGCCTCGATCATCAGCACGGAGGAATCGAAGACCATGCCGCGGATCGGCGGGCAGGCGACGCCCGCCGCCTCGAACCAGCCGGGCCACTCGTCGGCGCGGTAGGAGCGCAGCAGCGTCTGATGCGCCACATCCTCGGGGGAGGCGAGCTGGCGGGCGGTCGAGGGGATGCAGAGCACCGAAAGCGGCGCTTCGAACAGCGGCTCGGCCTCGATGTCGTGCCAGGCGCCGTTGCCGAATTTGATCGTATAGTCGAGCCCTTCGGCGGCGATGTCGACGCGGTTGTTGTTGGTCGAAAGCCTGAGATCGATGAAGGGATATTGCTCGCGGAAATCGGCCAGCCGCGGCACCAGCCAGCCGACGGCAAGCGTGCCGACCGCGCCGAGCTTCAGCACTTCGCGAATATGGCCGCCCTCGAACCGCTCCAGCATGCCGGCCATGCGATCGAAGGAATCCTGCAGCGCCGGCAGGAGCGCCAGCCCCTCTTCGGTAATCATCAGCCCGCGCGGCAGGCGGCGAAACAGGCTGACGCCGAGCCGCTGTTCGAGCAGCTTCACCTGATGGCTGACGGCCGCCTGCGTGACGCAGAGTTCGATTGCCGCCCGCGTGAAGGAGAGATGGCGCGCGGCGGCCTCGAAGGCGCGCAGCGAATTCAGCGGCAAATATGGTCGAACCATGGCTATGGCCTAATCTGATTTATGCCTGACCGCAAATATCATCGTTTGATCGGGCCTTCCAGGACGGCCTAGAAAGCTCTCGTCGAACCATATGGAGAACGAAAGTGGCTTTCGAAAGACTTCTTCTTCTGGCATTTTCCATAAGCATTACAGCAATTTCCATCGGGGTAACGCCGGCGCGCGCCGCCGGTCCGATCCGCTGCACCCTGATTGCCGACGAGAAGACCGGCGAGACGATCTACCGGCAGGGCAATTGCGATCAGGGCTTCTATCCGCAATCCACCTTCAAATTGCCTTTGGCCATGATGGGTTATGACGCCGGTATTCTCGTCGACGAGCACACGCCGCTCTGGCCCTACGATCCGAAGCTCAAGCGGTCCAAACGCGAGCAGCAGGATACCGACCCGACCATCTGGGAGCGGGATTCGATCGTCTGGTTCTCGCAGGTGCTGGCCCGCAAGCTCGGCAAGCGCGCCTTTGCCGATTACGTCAGGCGTTTCGGCTACGGCAACCAGGACGTTTCGGGCGGGCCTGGCAAGACGGACGGGCTGACCGAATCCTGGCTGATGTCGTCCTTGAAGATCTCGGCGGAGGACCAGGTGCGCTTCATCCGCCGGTTCCGCACCGGCAACCTGCCGATCTCGGCGCGCGCCCGGCAGATGACCGAGGCGATTATCCCGCATTTTAAGGCAGCGGACGGCTGGGATATCCAGGGCAAGACCGGCTCCGGCTGGCTGCGCAACGCCGCCGGCAAGGCCAATTACGAGCGCCCGCTCGGCTGGTTCGTCGGCTGGGCGACGAAGGGCGAGCGCCGCCTCGTCTTCGCAAGGCTCTATATCGCCGACCACCGCTACGACGACAATCCGATCAGCTTCGAGACGCGCGATACGCTGATCGCCGATCTGCCGGCTCTCGCAGCCGGCCGCTGAACGAAAGAAGGGCGCCGCGCGGCGCCCTTTTTTGTCCCGTTATTCCGCCGCCATCGCCCGCGGCTCCTCTTGCGCATGGACTTCCGGCTGCTTGCGGCTGAGCAGGCGGTGGAGGAAATTGCCGAAACGGTCCATCTCCACGAAGATGACCGGCGTGATGAACAGCGTCAGCATCTGCGAGACGATGAGGCCGCCGACGACCGCGATGCCGAGCGGCTGGCGCAGTTCCGAGCTGGCGCCGGTGCCGAGCGCGATCGGCAACGCGCCGAGCAGGGCGCAGAAGGTCGTCATCATGATCGGCCGGAAGCGCCGCACGCAGGCTTCGTGGATCGCCGCCGTCGCCTTCTCGCCGGTCGTGCGCATGGTTTCCACCGCCACGTCGATCATCATGATCGCGTTCTTCTTGACGATGCCGATCAGCATCAGCAGGCCGATAAGCGCGATGATCGACAGGTCGAAGCCCATGATCTTCAGCGCCAGCAGCGCCCCGAAGGCGGCCGCCGGCAGGCCGGAGAGAATGGTCAGCGGGTGGATGAAGCTTTCGTAGAGCACGCCGAGCACGACATAGATGGTCAGCACCGCCGCCAGGATCAGATAGGGCGTGTTGCCCTGCGACTGCTCGAAGATCTGCGCCGTGCCGCCATAGGACGTGAACACGTCGGCCGGCATGTTGATGTCCTTCTTGATCTGGTCGATCCTTGCGGTCGCGTCGCTGAGCGATACGCCTTCCGGCAGGTTGAAGGAAACGGTGGTCGAGACGAGCTGGCCCGTCTGGTTGATGGTGACGGGGCCGACCGTGCGCTCCACATGCGCGAAGTTCGACAGCGGCACGAGGCTGCCGTTGGACGAGGCGACGCGGATTTCCGAAAGCTTCTGGTCGTCCCAGGGCTTGCTCGTGTCATATTCGACGATCACGTCGTAGCTGTCGCCGGTCGACTGGATTTCGGCCGCCGCGTAACCGCTGAAGGATTCCTGCAGGGTGGTGCGCAGCGTGTCGTTGTCGATCCCGTAGGCGGCCGCCCGCTCGGTATCGATGACGATGCTGGCCTGCAGGGCGTTGTTCTGCGCGTCGGAGGTCACGTCGGTAAACAGCCGGTCGGCGCGCATCGCCTGTTGCATCTTGCCGGCCCACAGGTTGGTCTGGTCGGCGTTCAGCGCCTGGATGACCAGCTGATACTGGCTGGCGGTCTGGCGGCCGCCAAAGCGCAGGCTCTGGTTCGGCGTCACGAAGGCCTGCAGGCCGGGGATCTTGTTGATCGCCGTGCGCAGCTCGCGCAGCGTCTGGTCAAGCGGCGGGCGCTCCTTCTTGTCCTTCAGCTCGACGAACATCGAGCCGTTGTTCAGCGGCTTGTTCGGGTTGCCGCCGATGGTCGACATGACGTGGTTGACGGCCGGGTTGGCCTTGACGACGGCGGCGGCCTGCTGCTGCAGCGCCTCCATCGCCGAATAGGAAATATCCTGTCGCGCCTGCGTGCTGATCGTCAGGCGGCCGATATCCTCCTGCGGGAAGAAGCTCGTCGGCAGCGTCATGAAGAAATAGACCGTCAGCGCCACCGAGCCGAGGAAGACGCCGAGGATGGTCGGCCGATGTCTCAGGCACCAGCCGACCGCATTGTCGTAGCCGCGCAGGGTGCGCTCGAAACCGGCGTCGAAGATGCGGATGACGAGCGGCGGGCGGCTGTGGTTGTTGGACAGGCGCGAGCCGAGCATCGGCGTCACCGTCAGCGACACGATCGCCGAGGCGATGATGGCGATCGCCACCACCATGCCGAATTCGTTGAACACGCGCCCGACGACGCCGCCCATCAACAGGATCGGGATGAAGACCGCAATCAGCGATACCGACATGGAGATGATCGTATAGCTGACTTCGCCCGCACCCTTGATCGCCGCTTCCCGCACCGGCATGCCTTCCTCGACATGGCGCAGGATGTTTTCCAGCATGACGATCGCGTCGTCCACGACGAGACCGACCGCCAGCGTCAGGCCGAGCAGCGAGATATTGTCGATACTGTAGCCCAGCACATACATCATGCCGAAGGTGGAAATCAGCGACAGCGGAACGGCAAGGCCCGGAATGATGGTCGCGGTCGCGTGCCCGGTGAAGAGATAGATGACGAGAACGACGAGGCCGATCGTCAAAAGCAGCGTGAACTTCACGTCGGCGATCGCGTCGCGGATCGGCTTGGCGGCATCGTTCATGATGACGGTGCTGACCGAGGGCGGGATTTCGGCGTGAAGCTGCGGCAGCTTGGCGTTGATCGCATCGACCACGTCCACCGTATTGGCGTCCGGCTGGCGCTGGATGGCGAGGATGATGCCGCGCTGGCCGTCATACCAGCTGCCCGTATACTGGTTCTCGACGCTGTCCTGGACGTCGGCGATGTCGCCGAGATGGATCGGCGCGCCGTTCGGATTGGCGATGACCAGCGAGCGGAACTGCTCGGCATTGGTGCGCTGCGTATTGGCCGTGATCGTCATGGCCTGCGCATTGTTCTGCAATGTGCCGACCGGCTGCTGGCTGTTGGCGGCCGCAAGCGCCTTGTTGACCGTGTCGATGCCGATGCCGCGGGTCAGAAGCTTGTTGGGATCGACCTCGACGCGCACCGCATAGGTCTGCGCGCCGAAGACGCTGACCTGGGCGACGCCCGGAAGCGTCGACAGCGACGGCGAGATGATGTCTTCGGCGATCTCGTCGAGCTTGCTGCGCGGCGTGGTGTTGCTCTGCACCGAAAGCAGCATGATCGGCGCGTCGGCCGGGTTCGTCTTGCGGTAGCTCGGTGGTGTCGTCATGTTGTCGGGCAGCTGCCGCGTCGCATGCGAAATGGCCGCCTGCACGTCGGCGGCGGCTGCGTCGATATCGCGGTTCAGGTCGAACTGCAGCACGATGCTGGTGCTGCCGAGCGAGCTTGAGGCGCTGATTTCGCTGATGCCGGGGATCGTCTGGAACTGCTTGATCAGCGGTGTCGCCACCGATGTCGCCATCGTCTGCGGCGAGGCACCGCTCAGCTGCGCCGAAACGTTGATGGTCGGGAAGTCCACCTGCGGCAGGGCCGCCACCGGCACGAGCCGGTAGCCCGCCAGACCCGCCAGGATCACGCCGATCGCAAGCAGGGTCGTTGCGACCGGGCGCTGGATACAGAAATTCGGGATCATTGCTCGGCCCCCACCGCGATCGTTTCGGCCTGCGCATTTTGCCGAGGCTCGTCGGCGGAAGCGACATCGAGTGTCTTGTCGTTGAACTGTTCGTTGATCGCCTGCTGGTCGCTGAGCTGGCCCTGGCCCTCGACGACCACATGCTCGCCCTCCGAAAGCCCGGAGGCGATGGCGGTGAATCCGCCATTGGCGCGCGCGACGGTCACGGGCGTCAGGTGCGATTTGCCGTCCTTGGCGACGAAGGCGAAGAAACCGTCGGGGCCGGGGCTGACGGCGACGGTGGGAACGACCACCTGCTGTTCGTCATTGTTGAAATGCACGACGAGATTGACCGACTGGCCGGGCCACAGGGCGCCGGAGGCGTTTTCGAACTTCGCCTTGGCAAGGATCGTGCCCGAGGCGGTATCGACCGTATTGTCGTAAAAACTGATCTCGCCCTTGCGCACCTGCCCCTTGGTGGAATCGGGCGCCGTGCTGACCTCGACCGGGCCGGAGGCGAGCGCCTTCTTCAGCTCCTGCAGGTAGCGCTCCTGCAGGTGGAACTTCACATAGATCGGATCGTATTTGGCGATGGTGACGATGGCCGCGCCGGCATTGACGAAGGCGCCCTTGCTGAGCGCGATATCGCCGAGCCGGCCGTCGAAGGGGGCGCGGATATCGGTATTTTCCAGCGTCACCTGGTCGGAGGCGAGCGTGGCCTTGTCGGCCTCAACGGTCGCGGCGGCGGTATCGCGGGCGGCCCTGGCCTGGTCGAGGCTCTGCTGCGTGCCGGCCTTCTGGTCGAAAAGGTCCTGCGCGCGGGTCAGCGCCGTCTCGGATTCGGCAAGGGTCGCCGTATCGCGCACGATCATCGCATTGTCCTTGTCGACGGCGGCCTTGGCCGTGCGGTCGTCCAGCTTGGCGATCAGGTCGCCCTGCTTGACGGTGGCGCCGTCCTTGGCCTCGATGCTGACGACCAGCCCCTGTTCCTGCGCGGCGATCGTCGTATTGTCGTCGGCGTCGGCCCAGCCGGTCGCCGTCACGTCCATCGGCAGGGCCGCCTTCACGGCGGCCACGGTCTTGACCATGGTGGGGCCGCCGGCGCCGCGGCGGCGCCCGCCGCCCTGCTGCTGCCCGGACCCGCCCTGGGCCGGATCGGCCTGCGCCTGCCGGCGGCCGCCGTTCTGGCCGGCGTCCGTCTTCTTGATGAACTGCGACAGGTAGGGGATATCGGAAGCATAGGGGACCTTGTCCCCGAACTGCCAGAAGCCGACGGCGGCCACGGCGACAATGCTGACGGTGATCCAAAATTTCTTCATGGGCGAGACCGGTCTTGTCCTCGGAAGATTGCGTGATTTTCGGCTGCGATTGAGCCGCCTATATTGCGGCGCAAAAAAGACATAATCACCCCCCGGACGATCACTAACCGGTTATAACGGCTTAAATTTTCGTAATGAACATTCCGTAATATTCAAACTATACTAATATATAGTCAGACAGGCGGCGTCGCCCATTTGCGCCGCCTGCCGGCGCAGGCTCCATTGGCGAAACACTATTTGATCCGCATCGCAGGCCCTGCGCGAGACAGAAGGTGCAAACCGCGGAGGCAGACAGTCATGGCCGAATTGAATGCCGGTGAACTTCGCTCACTGATTACCAACATTTTTCCGGAGCTTACGGCTTCCGTCTTCAGGCTGGCGACGCCGGGCTGGGATTCGGTGGCCATCGATGTGGACGACAGGCTGATCTTCAAGTTTCCGCGCAATCCGGGCGCGGAGAGGGCGCTCATCAGGGAGGCGGCCCTTCTCGGCATCATCAGGCCGTCCCTGTCGATGACGGTTCCCGACATGCGCATCCATGACGGCCCGCCGATCTTTTCGAGCCATACCAAGATCCAGGGCGAACATCTCATCACCGACGATTACGAGCGCCTGCCGAAAGCGGCTCGCCAGCGCCTCGGCGACGATCTGGCCCGCTTCTACGCCGAACTGCACGGTCTGGACGGCGAGCGCATGCGCGCGCTCGGCGCCGGGACGATCCCGCCCTGGCAGTCGCCCGAGACGGTGCGCGACAAGGCGCTGCCGCTGCTGTCGTCCGACCTCGCCACCTATGCCGAGAGGGTCATCTGGGATTTCAAGGCCCTGCCGCCCGATCCCTACGGCACCATCTACGGCTTCTTCGACGGGCACGGCTGGAACATGGCCTTCGACCATGCCGAGGGCCGGCTGAACGGGCTCTACGATTTCTCCGATTCCGGCTTCGGCCCGCTGCACCAGGAATTCATCTATTCGAACTTCATCTCGCCCGACCTGACCTCGCGCGTCGTCTCGGCCTACGAGACGCTGACCGGCCGCCGGCTGGACCGCCGGCGCATCGCCGTCCTCACCGGCTTCCACCGCCTGTCCGAACTTGCCGAACTGGCCGACGATCCCGCCCATGTCGGCGCCAAGATCGACAGCGTGGCGGCATGGGCGGCCGCCACCGCGCGTGCCGGATGAGGAGGGCTCAGAGCGAGCGCGCCGCACCCCCGTCGCAGCGGATCAGCGAGCCGGTAATATAGCTCGCCGGCTGGCTGCACAGGAAGGCCGCCGTTGCGGCGAATTCCTCGACCTTGCCGTAGCGGCCGACCGGAATGCGCGCCTCCTTCTCCGTGCGGATCTCCTCGATGCTCTTGCCGGTGCGCCTTGCGGCCGCCCCGTCGAGATCGTCGAGCCGCGCGGTGAGGATGCTGCCCGGCAGCAGCAGGTTGGTGGTCACGCCCTGGCCAGCCACTTCCGATGCCAGCGTCTTGCTCCAGCCGGCAAGCGCCGGGCGCAGCGTGTTCGACAGCGCCAGGTTGGCGATCGGCTCGATGACGCCGGAGGAGGCGACCGTCAGGATGCGGCCCCAGCCCTGCGCCTTCATGCCGGGCAGCAGCGCGTTGGTGAGCGTGATGACGCGCGCCACCATCGACAGGAAATAGGTTTCGAGCTTATCCGGCGTCATGTCCTCGGTCGTGCCGGGCGTCGGGCCGCCGGTATTGTTGACGAGAATATCGAGCCCGCCGAATTTCTCCTGCACGGCGCCCGTGACGGTCTCGACGAAATTGTCGTCGGAAAGGTCGGCCCAGATCCAGTCGGCCTTGCCCTTGCCTTGCATGTTGATCGCCTTGCAATTGGCCTCCAGCTGCTCGCCGCTGCGCCCGCACAGAAGAACGTTTGCCCCTTCCTGCGCCAGCGCCCTGGCGATGCCGAGCCCGAGGCCGCGCGAGGACGCCAGGACGAGCGCGCGTTTGCCCTTGATGCCGAGATCCATGTTTTCCTCCAAATCCTGCCTCCCTTCTATAGGGCGCAAGTCTCGGCAAAGAAAAGCCGGAAAGCGGTTTTGCCGCACCCCGATAAATTGACGTTAACGTAAGCGTCATATAATCTTCCGTGCGCAGAAACATCATTGTGCGAATTGGAGGATCGCCTGTCGCTTCCCGGCTCGACAATGTTTTCCGGTTTTGACAAGAGAGTAGCCGACAATGGGGATGAGCGGCCGCGACATGGCCGAGCGGAGACGGATGGATGACCGACATGACTGAGCTGCCGGAACGCGAGAGCATGGAATTTGACGTGGTGATCGTCGGCGCCGGTCCGGCCGGCCTTTCGGCCGCCATCCGCCTGAAGCAGGTCAATCCGGAACTGTCCGTCGTCGTGCTGGAAAAGGGGGCCGAAGTCGGCGCCCACATTCTTTCCGGCGCCGTCGTCGATCCCGTCGGCATCGACCGGCTGCTGCCCGGCTGGCGCGAGGAAAGCGACCATCCTTTCAGGACCGAGGTCACGAACGACCATTTCCTGCTGCTCGGCCCCGCCGGTTCGCTGCGCCTGCCCAACATCATCATGCCGCCGCTGATGAGCAATCACGGCAACTATATCGTCTCGCTCGGAAACGTCTGTCGCTGGCTGGCGGCCAAGGCGGAAGAACTCGGCGTCGAGATCTATCCGGGCTTTGCCGCAACCGAAGTGCTCTATAGTGATGAGGGCGCCGTCATCGGCGTTGCGACCGGCGACATGGGCATCGAGAAGAACGGCGAGCCCGGCCCGAACTATGCGCGCGGCATGGCGCTGATGGGCAAATACGTGCTGATCGGCGAGGGCGTGCGCGGCTCGCTCGCCAAGCAGCTGATCGCCAGGTTCGACCTGCAGAAGGATCGCGAGCCCCAGAAGTTCGGCATCGGCATCAAGGAACTCTGGGAGGTCAAGCCGGAAAACCACAGGCAGGGCCTCGTCCAGCATTCCTTCGGCTGGCCGCTCGGCATGGGCACCGGCGGCGGTTCCTTCCTCTATCACCTGGAAGACAATCTCGTCGCCGTCGGCTTCGTCGTCCACTTGAACTACAAGAACCCTTATCTCTACCCGTTCGAGGAATTCCAGCGCTTCAAGACCCACCCGGCGATTCGCGGCACGTTCGAGGGCGGCAAGCGCCTCTCCTATGGCGCCCGCGCCATCACCGAGGGCGGCTGGCAGTCGGTGCCGAAGCTTTCCTTCCCCGGCGGGGCGCTGATCGGCTGTTCGGCGGGCTTCGTCAACGTGCCGCGCATCAAGGGCAGCCACAATGCCGTCCTTTCCGGTCTGATGGCCGCCGACCGCATTGCGGCAGCGATCGCGTCGGGCCGCGCCAATGACGAAGTGGTCGAGATCGAAAACGACTGGCGCCGGAGCGATATCGGCAAGGACCTGAAGCGGGTGCGCAACGTCAAGCCGCTCTGGTCGAAATTCGGCACGGCCCTCGGCGTAGCACTCGGCGGCTTCGACATGTGGACCAACCAGCTCTTCGGCTTCTCCTTCTTCGGCACGCTGAAGCACGGCAAGACCGACGCCGCCTCGCTGGAGCCCGCGTCGCAGCACAGGAAGATAGACTATCCGAAGCCCGACGGTGTGCTCACCTTCGACCGTCTCTCCTCCGTCTTCCTGTCCAACACCAATCACGAAGAGGACCAGCCGGTCCACCTGCAGGTCAAGGACATGGCGCTGCAGAAATCCTCCGAACTCGGCGTCTATGCCGGCCCCTCGACCCGCTACTGTCCGGCCGGCGTCTACGAATGGGTGGAAAAGGACGGCGAGGAGACTTTCGTCATCAACGCCCAGAACTGCGTCCACTGCAAGACCTGCGACATCAAGGACCCCAACCAGAACATCAACTGGGTGCCGCCGCAGGGCGGCGAGGGACCGGTCTATCCCAATATGTGATCGGCCTATCCGACGCCCAGCGCCTCGGCGATTTTCGCCAGCCGCCTGTCACGGGTCAGAAGCCGGGTGCCTTCGGTCAATTTGGCCGAGGCCAGCAGGTGGACATCGACATAGCCGATGCCGCTTCCCATGAGCGAATGCTGTCCGATCAGGAAGAGGATTTCGGCATTGCTGGCGACCGTCGCCTGCGGCAGCTCGGACAGCGAGCGAAGGACGAGATCGTAATGCGGCATCGAGCCGAGCGCGATTTCTCCGACAATGAAGGGGTGGACCAGAACCTGCTGTCTTTTCAGCAGAAATTCCACCTCCTCCTCCTCGCGCTTTCGCAGATGGCCGATCCAGACCGACGTGTCGAGTATGATCACTCGGAGTGATCCCGCTCCGCTCCGCCCCATGTTCCGTCGCTGTTCCAGCGGCGTCTCGGCGGAGCCTGCAGATCCGGTGCGCTGCCGCCCAGCATGATGAGACGGCGCGCGAAGCCCGCCGCCCGTCGATCTTGCGCCGCCCGTTTAGCATTTCGTTAACCATAATTTCCTTAGCCTACGACATCTTCTTGACGCGCTAAGGACACATTCATGACGATCTCGCGCCGGGGCTTCCTGATCGCTCTTCCCCTCTTTGCCGCCGGCTGCTCTTCGACGACGCTGAACAGCCAGACGAATTATGCAGCCCTGCCGGATGAAAAATTCCCGCTGCGGCAGGTGCCGATCGACCAGATCAGGCCGGAGCTTCGCCGCACCGAAGTCGCCTATGAAGGCGGCTATGCGCCGGGCACCATCGTCGTCGATACGCCGGCGCGGCGCGCCTATTACATCATCGGCAACGGCCGGGCGATGCGCTACGGCGTCGGTGTCGGCCGCGAAGGGCTGGCCCTTGCCGGTAATGCCTATGTCGGCCGCAAGGCGGAATGGCCGAGCTGGACGCCGACCGAAAACATGCAGCGCCGCGAGGAGCGTTACCGCAAGCTCGCCGGCGGCATGCCGGGCGGGCCGAACAATCCGCTCGGCGCGCGCGCCATGTATCTCTACCGCGGCGGCAACGACACGCATTTTCGCATCCACGGCACCAACCAGCCGCAATCGATCGGCCTTGCCATGTCGAGCGGCTGCATCCGCATGATGAACCATGACGTGATCGACCTCTATAACCGCGTCGAAGTCGGCGCCAGGGTCGTCGTCATCCAGGCCACGGCCTGATGTAACGTCACGCAAAAGCCGCCGCAGCGGATGGCTGCCGGCGGCTTTTGCTTTGGGCGGAACGTTTAGTGGCGCCTGGCGGCAATGCCGGTCGAGAGCGCCACGCCGATGCCGGTGATGACGGCCGCGCCGATTTCGGCAAGGCCCATCGGCTCGCCGAGCAGGAAGCCGCCGCCGACAGTTGCCAGAACCGGCGTCAGCGCCGTGAAGGCGGCCGCCTGCGTTCCGCCGAGATTGCGCACCGCCGTGCCGTAGGCCAGCATGGCGACGAGGCCGGAGAGAATGCCCTGGCTCAGCACCTGCAGGCCGATTTCCGGCAGCGCGGCCTGCGGCAGCGAGACGCCGAAGACGAGCGCCAGCGCCGCCATGATGAGGAAGGACCAGACGGCGATCAGCGCGCTCGCCTGGATGGCCGAAAGGCCGGAGCGGCGGAAGGCATGCGTATAGCTTGCCCAGAGAACGGCGCCCGCCGGCAGCAGCGCGAAGCTCGTCCAGGGCAGGGAGGCATCGGCAAGGCTGCGGACAAGCAGGATCATCACCCCGGCGACGATCGCCAGCAGCCCGGCAATGCGTGTGGCGTCAGGCCGTTCGCCAAACAGCAGCATGCCGATCAGCGCTGTCGCCAGCGGCATGGAGCCGCCGAGCAGGATGCCGGACGAGGCGGCCGGCGTCGAATGGATGGCAAGCGTCGTCACCAGAAAGAACACCGCCCCGCAGCCGGCGATCATGATTGCCATCAGATGCAGCGGCAGGCCCTTCGGCTTGAGTCCGGTGCGCAGCCACACCGGCGCGAGGACAAGCGCCGGAATGCCGAAGCGGATCAGCCCGATATCGATCGAGCCGAGCGGCGTTGCGGCACTATGGCGCGTTGCCAGAAACCATGACGACCAGATCAGCACGGTGATCGTGCCGGCGGCATAACCCGACAGTTGCGAAGTCGGCTTTTCGTTTGAAAATGTGATGGTGCTCATCGTCCTGTCCTTTCCTCCGGTCCCGGTATCGACCGGACGGAAAGAACATTAGCGCCGGAGGGCGAGGCGTGTCCTTGCTATCTATGGCTTGGAAAACGTGATATACGCAATGATCTGCCAATTCATACCGATGGATTTCGCAAATATGCCAAATCTCGATAAATTCGATATTGCCATCCTCAGATGCCTGCAGGAGGATGCGCGCGCCACCAATGTCGAGATCGCCGAGAAGGTGAACCTCTCGCCGTCGCCCTGCCTGCGCCGCATCCGCAACCTCGAAAAGCTCGGCGTCATCAGGCGCTACACCGCCGATATCGACCGCAAGGAGGTCGGCCTCGGCCTGACCGTCTTCGTCGAATTCAAGGTCGCCCATCACAGCCGGGAAAATTCCGAGGCGCAGCAGGCGGCGCTGCTCGCCATTCCCGAGATCGTCTCCTGCTTCCTGATTTCCGGCACGGCCGATTTCCTGGCGGAAGTCGTCGTCGAAGATCTCGCGGCCTATGAGCGGCTGCTGACGGAAACGCTGCTGACCCTGCCGAACGTCAGCGACATCCGCTCGAATTTCGCCATCCGCAGCATCAAGACGCATGGGCCGCTGAAACTGCCGGAGCGCGGTTGACGCACCCCGCCCAATAAGATGACTGCAATTGTAAACTTTACTTGAAAAATCCGCTTCACTTCTGTAGTCCGCGTCTCAGCCGGTGAGAGGACCGGCCGATCATTTCAGTATGAGGGACTTTGCCGTGAGCGTTTTTGATATTCCGCTGTCGCGCCGCCAGTTCGGCCTGCTGCTTTCCGCCTGTGCCGCCGCTGCCGCACCCGGCCTTGCCCTTGCCGCCGACGACAGGCGCACGATTACCCACGAACTCGGCACGACCGAGATTGCCGGAAAGCCGCAGCGCGTCGTCGCGCTCGAATTCTCCTTCGTCCAGGCGCTGGACGCGATCGGCGTCGTGCCCGTCGGCATCACCGACGACAACCAGCCGAAGCGCATCGAGCAGCTGCTCGGCAAGAAGATCGACTACAGCTCGGTCGGCACCCGCCTGGAGCCCAATCTGGAGCTTGTCGCGGCACTGGCGCCCGATCTCATCATTGCCGACGAAATCCGCCATTCGGCCATCTACCAGCAGCTCAGCGCGATTGCGCCGACCATCGTGCTGAACAGCTGGGAAGGCAGTTACGACGTCATCAAGGCCTCGGTCGTGACGATCGCCGATGCGCTCGGCGAGAAAGAGAAGGGCGAGCAGGCGCTCGCCGCCCATGAGGCCGTCATCGCCGGGCTGGTGGCAAAGATCCCGATGGGCGAGACGCGCCGCTTCCTGCTCGCCGTCGCCAATCCGGATTCCATGAGCCTGCACACATCGGCCTCCTTCACCGGCTCTGTCTTCAGGGCGATGGGCCTGACGCCGGCGATCGATTCCGCCGATGCCGTCGAAAGCGGGGCGGGGCTGGAACGCCTGATCGCCGTCGATCCGGACGTGCTGCTGGTGGCGACCGATGCCGGCGGCACGGTCTTCGACCAGTGGAAGAGCAACACGGCCTTTTCCAATATTTCGGCGGTGAAGGCCGGCACGATCTACGAGGTCGACCGCAACCAGTTCTCCCGTTTCCGCGGGCTGGCGACGGCGGAAATGATCGCCCGCGAAATCCTCGCCAAGGTCTACAAGGTCGGATAAGCAGCGCGATGACGGCAGGAAGCGGCGCGATGGTGCGGCAGGCAACCGGCAGCCCTGTGCGGCTGGCGCTCGGCCTTGTGCTGGCGCTCGCAGCCGTCGTCCTTGCCGGCATGTCCTTCGGCGTCTCCGGCCTGCCGGTCGCCCGCGCGCTTCGCCTGCTGCTGGCGCCCGACGGTTCGCCCGACAGCGCCCTCGTCTGGGACGTGCGCCTGCCGCGCGCCATGCTTGCCATGCTGGTCGGCGCCAATCTCGCCATTGCCGGCGTGCTGATCCAGACGCTGACCCGCAATCCGCTCGCTTCGCCCCAGACTTTCGGCATCAATGCCGGGGCCTCGCTCGTCATCGTCATCTCCCTCATCGCCGTTCCCGGCCTCGGCGCCGGCGGCACGGTCTGGCCGGCCTTCGTGGGGGCCGCCGCCGTCGGCCTTGCCATGTGGGCGCTGTCGGTCTCCGGCGCCATGAACGAGATGAAACTGGCGCTCGCAGGCATCTCCATCCAGCTCGTGCTTGCCGCCCTCGTGCAGGCGATCCTGATCGCCAACAATGCCGGCCAGGATATCGTCTACTGGCTCGCCGGCTCCATCAACGGCGCGCAGTGGCACAGGGTCTGGATCATCCTGCCCTTCACGATCATCGGCGGCGGCATTGCGCTCGTTGCCGGCCGCCATTTCGGCGTGCTGGCGCTCGACGGGGCGACGGGCGTTTCGCTCGGCCAGAGCGCCCGCCGCGTCGGCGGCCTTGCCGCGGTGCTGATCGTCCTGCTTGCCGGCTCCGCCGTCGCCGTCAGCGGCCCGATCGGCTTCATCGGCCTGCTGGTGCCGCATATCGTGCGGCGTCTGGCCGGCAGCGACCAGTTCACCGTCATCGCGCTCAGCGCCATTGCTGGCCCCCTGCTGCTGAGTGCCGCCGATCTCCTCGGCCGTGTCGCGGCCTTTCCGGCCGAAACGCCGGTCGGCATCGTCACCGCGCTTGTCGGCGCGCCGGCCTTGCTCGTCATCCTCTGGCGGCAGAGGGCGGCATGACGGGCGCTCTCCTGCCGGCACGGAACCTGCGCGCGGCAAGCGTCTGCTGCGCCGTCGCGGCCCTCATCCTCGTCATTGCCGTGCTCGGCATGACGGTCGGCGCCGTCACGCTCTCGGTCGGCCAGGTGTTGGAGGGCATTGCCGGCGGCAAGAGCGCCTTCATCGTCATGCAGTACCGCGCCCCGCGCGTCATCGTCTCCGTGCTTGCCGGCGCCTCGCTCGGCATTGCCGGCACCTTCCTGCAGGGCGCGCTGCGCAATCCGCTGGCCTCGCCCGATGTCGTCGGCATCACCAAATGGGCCGGCCTCGGCGCTTTCCTTGCCGGCCTCTTCACGCCGCCGGCCTGGGCCGTCTGGGCAATCCCGGCCGGCGTCGTCGCCGGTGCCGTTGCCGGCGCGCTGGCGCTGCTTGCCGTCGGCCGCGCCTTCGGCGGCGGCATTGCCGCATTGGCGCTCGTCGGCGTGGCGCTCGGCATGCTCGCCCAGGCGCTGATGCAATATGTCATGGTGCTCTTCCCGACGCGCGCCGACCAGTCGATGGTCTGGCTGGCCGGCAGCGTCTACGGCTCGACGATGAGCGATGTCAGCGCGCTCTCGCTCTGGCTTGCCGCCTGCCTGCCGCTCGTGCTGGTCGCCACGGTGAGGCTCGATGCCGGCGGTTTCGGCGACGATACGCTCGTCAGCCTCGGCCTCTCGCCCGGCCTGCTGCGCGGCGGCCTCATCCTCGTCTCGGTCCTGCTCTGCGCCGGCAGCGTCGCCGCCGTCGGCTCCATGGGCTTCCTCGGCCTGCTTGCGCCGCACGCCGCCCGCCTGCTCGTCGGCCCACGCGCCCGCCACATGGTCCCGGCAAGCGCGCTGATCGGCGCGCTCACGCTTTCAGCCGCCGACCTGATCGGCCGGCTCGTGGCGCTGCCGAACGAGATCCCGGCAGGCATCGTCGCCGCCGTCATCGGCGGCCCCTATCTGATTTTCCTGCTGGTCAAGGAGGCCGGCCGTCATGACTGATGCCGCCCGTTCCCGTCTTTCCGCTTCGGACCTGACGCTCGGCTACGCCGGGAACCAAGTGCTCGGCCACGTCGATATCGCCATTCCCGACGGCAGGATCACCGCCCTGATCGGCGCCAACGGCTCCGGCAAGTCGACGCTGCTGCGCGCGCTCGGCCGCATCATCCAGCCGCTCGGCGGCGCGGTGACGCTGGACGGCAAGGCGATTGCGCAAATGCCCGGCAAGGTGATTGCCCAGACGCTGGCGCTCCTGCCGCAAAGCCCGGTTTCGCCCGATGGCCTCACCGTGCGCCAGCTCTGCCGCTTCGGCCGCCACCCGCACAAGGCCATGCTGTCGCGCACGACGCACCATGA
Source organism: Rhizobium sp. GCM10022189 (assembly GCF_042656325.1). NCBI lineage: Bacteria > Pseudomonadati > Pseudomonadota > Alphaproteobacteria > Hyphomicrobiales > Rhizobiaceae > Rhizobium > Rhizobium sp. GCM10022189. Next base: position 317,484 of record NZ_JBHSOR010000057.1, on the reverse strand, counting down.
CGAACAGATCGTCGAGGCGTCCCTGGCCGCAACCGGCCTGAGCGATCTGGCCGAACGCCCGCTCGACCGCCTCTCCGGCGGCCAGCGCCAGCGCGCCTGGATCGCCATGGCGCTGGCGCAGGAAACGCCGATCCTGCTGCTCGACGAGCCGACCACCTATCTCGATATCGCCCATCAGCTCGAAGTTCTGGAACTGTTGAAGGAACTGAACGGCAAACGCGGGCGCACCATCGTCATGGTCGTCCACGATCTCAATCACGCCGCTCAATATGCCGACCACATCATCGCGGTCGCCGGCGGCGGCATCCATGCGGCCGGCAGCCCCGCCGATATCCTCAAGCCGGACCTGATCCGCGCCGTCTTCGGCATCGACGCCGTGGTCATATCCCATCCGGTCGACGGCACGCCGCTCTGCCTGCCCTTCGTCGGACGCTAGAGCCATCCCGGCAAAAACGTGCAACGGTTCTGCGTTGCAGCGATGAGAGGGAGCTGTTCTTCTACAGAACGAACCAGATCAGTGGAAAGGTGCACAGGATCGGAATTGCATCAGGACAAAGCTCCGGATGGAGATGATTTCAGGCCGACCGGCCTGAAATCGCAAGCAGGATCTAGAGAAGCGTGCCGCTGAGGATGAGCAGCGCCACCGAGAAGTAGATGACGAGCCCGGTCACGTCGACCAGCGTGGCGACGAAGGGAGCCGATGCCGTTGCCGGGTCGAGCTTCAGCTTCTGCAGCAGGAAGGGCAGCATCGAGCCCGACATGGAGCCGAAGGTGACGATGCCGACCAGCGTGGCAAAGACCGTGAGGCTGACCAGCTGCCAGTGCGGGCCGTAATCGTAGAGCCCGGCCGTCTGCCAGAAGATCACCCGGACCATGCCGACGAGCCCGAGAATGGCGCCGAGCACAAAGCCGGTCGGCAATTCGCGCAGCAGCACCCGCCACCAGTCGGTCAGCTTCAGCTCGCCGACGGCCAGCGCCCGGATGATGAGCGAGGTCGCCTGCGAACCGGAATTGCCGCCGGAGCTCATGATCAGCGGAATGAACAGCGTCAGCACGACGGCCTTTTCCAGCTCGCCCTCGAAATGCTGCATGGCGCTCGCCGTCAGCATTTCGCCGAGGAACAGGGCGCAGAGCCAGCCGGCGCGCTTGCGGATCATGCCGCCGAAGCTGATCTTCATATAGGGCTTGCCGAGCGCTTCCATGCCGCCGAATTTCTGCGCGGCCTCGGTCGTGTCCGATATCATCGTGTCGATCACGTCGTCGACCGTGACGATGCCGAGCACCATGCCGTGATCGTCGACGACGGGCAGGGCGAGCAGGTCGTGCTTGCGGATCAGGCGGGCCACGTCCTCCTGCTTCATCAGCGCGTTGGCCGAAACCGGAATGCCCTTCTGCGCCACCGAGAGGATCGAGGCGTCGGGCTCGCCGGTAATCAGGCGGCGCAGGGTCACGACATGCATCAGCGCGCCGGAATTGTGGTCCAGCACATAGATCGCATAGACGGTCTCGCGCGAGCGTTCGACCTGGCGCACATGGTCCAGCGTCTGGGCAACGGTCCAGTCGTCGGGCACGCTGACGAATTCCGTCGTCATGATGCTGCCGGCCGTGCGCGGCGGATAGCCCATCAGGTGCTGGATGGCGACGCGCACCGGCTCTTCCAGGCTGGAGAACAGGCGCACGCGGTCGTCCACGTCGAGTTCCAGGAGAACGTCGGCGACACGGTCGTTCGACATGCCGTGCAGCAGGCGGGCCGAATCCGCGCTGTCCATCAGCGCCAGGATGGCAGGCGCGTTGCGCAGCTCCGGGCGGTCGAGAATGTTGACGGCATAGTCCTGCGGCATCCGCGACAGGATGCGGCCGGCTTCAGCCGGGGCAAGCCCGTTCAGCGATTCCACGCGCTCGGCAATGGTCCCGACACGGCTGTTGTTCATGAAGGCGCGAGCGGCATAGCCGGCCCGCAGGGGGAAGCGATTGATATTCATTGGCTCGCCTTTCCGTCGATCCGCCGTAGCGTCCGGACGGGCGAGCCTGGAGCATCCAGGTCAGCGCGCGACGGCCGCGTACGGCAAAGGCAATCGACTGCTACTGTCGCTTGGCATCTGAGTGATGGCTCCGTTGATATCCGTGGCAGGACATGCGTCATCCACGTGTCACACTAGGTGGTCCCGAATGCGGAAAAAGTCAAGCTGCCTAAATGTTTAACGCCAGAATGCCGCACCCTCGGCGCGGCATTATAGGTCAGCATCCTTTACGCATTGTTTCAAACCGCTGACATGCGGGTTTTGCGCGCCCGCAGGCTTCAGAATCCGGCCAGCACGACCTTGCCCTTCATCCTGCCGCTCTCGACCAGGGCATGGGCCTTTTTCATGTTGGCGGCGTTGATCGCGCCCACGGTCTGCGACAGCGTCGTGCGGATCTTGCCGGCGTCGACAAGCTCCGAAACCCGGTTGAGGATCCGGTGCTGCTCGATCATGTCGGGCGTGCCGTAGAGCGGGCGGGTAAACATCAGCTCCCAGTGAACGGAAGCGGCCTTGCGCTTGAAGGGAACGACATCGAATGTCTTGGGATCGTCGATCAGCGCGAAACGGCCCTGCGGCGCCAGCGCCTCGACGATGTCGGCGACATGCTTGTCCGTATTGGTCGTCGAGAAGATGAAGCCCGGCGCGCCGATGCCGAGCGCTGCGACCTGCGGGGCGATCGGCCGCGAGTGGTCGACGACGTGATGGGCGCCGAGTTCCTTCACCCAGTCCTGCGTTTCCGGGCGCGAGGCGGTGGCGACGATCGTCAGGTCCGTCAGCGCCCTGGCGATCTGGATGGCGATCGAGCCGACGCCGCCCGCGCCGCCGATGATGAGCAGGGCAGGGGCCGCACCCGGCACCGGATCGGTGACGCGCAGCCGGTCGAACAGCGCCTCATAGGCGGTGATCGAGGTCAGCGGCAGGGCGGCCGCGGCGGCAAAATCCAGGCTCTTCGGCTTCCTGCCGACGATGCGCTCGTCCACGAGCTGGAATTCGGCGTTCGAGCCGGGCCGGTTGATGACGCCCGAATAGAACACCTCGTCGCCGGGTTTGAACAGGGTGACATCCGGGCCGGCGGCCTTGACGATGCCGGCGGCATCGAAGCCCAGCACCTTCAGTTCGTCGGCGGGCGGGGCCATGCCGGCGCGCACCTTCACGTCGACGGGGTTGACGGAAACGGCTTTGACCTCGACCAGCAGGTCGTGTCCCCCGGCTTCGGGCGTGGGCAGTTCGACATCGATCAGCGAGGTTTCGGCGGCGATTGGCTGCGGGGTCTTGTAGGCGACGGCGCGCATCTGGGCAAACTCCTGTGTTCATTGCACGAGAGCTAGATGCGACCTATGTTCTGGCAACGCAAGAATGCACAAATTCTGTACGTAGTACCAAAAAGGATACTGTCGATGTCGCTGCCGCGCGCCAAACTCGTCACCAATTTTCCCGGTTGCCCGGTCGAGGCGACGCTGAGCTATCTCGACGGAAAATGGAAGGGCGTCATCCTTTTCCACCTGATGGACAGGACTTTGCGCTTCAACGAGCTGCGGCGCCATCTGCCCGCCATCACCCAGCGCATGCTGACCAAGCAGCTGCGCGAGCTGGAAGAGTCCGGCCTGATCTCACGAACAGTTTACCCGGTCGTGCCGCCGCGCGTCGATTATGCGCTGACCCCGCTCGGCTCCACGCTGAAGCCGGTCATAAGGGCGCTCGCCGCCTGGGGCGACGAATTCGTCTTCTGCAGCCCCGAGGGAAGGGAGCTCAGGGTCGCGAAAGCTCTAGGCACGCCGGCTGCGGAGCTCCAGGCGTAGCGAGGCGGCAAAGACGAACAGGCCGAGGAAGGAAAGCACGGCGCCGACATAGCCGGTTGCCGCAAAGCCGTAGCCCCACGCGATGACGAGGCCGCCGAGCCATGCGCCGAGCGCGTTGGCGATGTTGAAGGCCGAATGGTTGGAGGCGGCCGCCAGCGTCTGCGCGTCGGCGGCGACATCCATCAGCCGCGTCTGCAGCGCCGGGCCGGCCGCAAAACCGCAGCCCACGAGGAAGACGCAGAGCCCGAGCATATAGGGGTTGGCGGCGGTCAGCGAGAAGGTCGTCAGCACGACGATATTGTAGACCAGCGAGCCGCCGATCGTGCCGAGCAGCGATTTGTCGGCCAGCCACGAGCCGATGACGTTGCCGGCATTCATGCCGATGCCGAACAGCACGAGCATGATCGGGACGGCCGTTTCCGGCAGCAGCGCCACCCTGGTCGTCGTCGAGGCGATATAGCTGAACATGGCGAACATGCCGCCGTAGCCGACAGCGGCGATGGCGAGCGTCAGCAGCACCTGCGGGCGGCGGAAGGCGCTGAGTTCGCGCAGCGCGCTTGCCCCTTCCGAAACCTTGTCGTGCGGCACGTAGAACCAGATGAGCACGACCGTCACGAGCCCGATGATGCCGACCGTGAGGAAGGCGATCTGCCAGTCGAGCGCCTGGCCGAAGAAGGTCGTAAGCGGCGTGCCGAGCAGGGTGGCGACCGTCAGGCCCAGCATGACGCGGCCGACCGCCCGCGCGCGCCGGTGCACCGGCACCATGGAGGCGGCAACGAGGGCCGCCACGCCGAAATAGGCCCCGTGCGGCAGGCCGGTGACGAAACGCAGCACCGTGAAGCTTTCGAATGTCGGCGCAACGGCGCTCAGAATATTGCCGACGGCAAAGAGCAGCATCAGACAGAGCAGCAGCGTGCGCCGCGCCATCCGGGCGGCGAGCACGGCAATGACGGGCGCGCCGATGACGACGCCGAGCGCATAGGCGCTGATGACGTAGCCGGCCTGCGGGGTCGTGACCGAGAACGTGTCGGCCACATCGGGCAGCAGGCCCATGATCGCGAATTCGCCGGTGCCGATGCCGAAGCCGCCGGCGGCAAGCGCCAGCTGCACCAAAGCCACGGTCATGGCCGAGGGAAGTGCTACCTCCGGTTCGGAATCGATGGAATCGTTGACGGCAACCTGGCTCACGGGCGGTCCTCGGCGGATCTGTGCTTGGCGACGGCCGCTGGCGGGGCGCCGGGGCCGGTCATTCGGAAATGGCGGGAGGCGGAGAGAGGATCTCCATCGTCCCATCTATCGAACGGGACGCGGGAAGCGTCGAGTGCATTTTTTGCAGTGCAGCGTAGCGCTATCTGCATACGTCCATTGCAATATTTGCGTTTTGCCCGTCCCGGCCGAAAAATCCTCCGGCTTGAAATCGCATGGGGGGCGACCATTTCTTGAAGCAGGGATAGCGAGGACAGGGAACAGGCACCTCATGAAGCTCGTCGGCTTTTTCAATCGCGACGGCGGTACCTTCAGGACGACGGACATGCAGGCCTACGAGAGGCGGGCGGAAGAGGTCTTCCGCGATGCCGGGCATGATTTCGAGGCGATCGTCTTTTCCGGCAGCGAGATCGTTCCCGCCATGGAGCGGGCCGCCCGGCGCGACGATATTGACGGCATCGTCGCCGGCGGCGGCGACGGCACCATTTCGGCCGCCGCCTCCATCGCCTGGAAGAACGGCGTGGCGCTCGGCGTCGTGCCGGCCGGCACCATGAACCTCTTTGCCCGCTCGCTGAAAGTGCCGCTCGATATCTGGCAGGCGCTGGAAGTGCTGGCTTTCGGCGAGCTCGACAATGTCGATATCGCCAGCGCCAACGGCAGGCCCTTCATCCACCAGTTTTCCGCCGGCCTGCATGCGCGCATGGTGCGTTACCGCAATTCCTACAGCTACCGCTCGCGTCTGGGAAAGCTGCGCGCCAGCGCCCGCGCCGCCTTCGGCGTCGTCTTCAACCCGCCGGAATTCGAGGTCGAGTTCGAGGCGGCGGGCATGAGGGAGAGCCGGCGCGTCTCGGCGATTTCGGTCTCCAACAATCCCTTCGGCGAAAACGCGCTGCTTTATGCCGACAACCTGCGCAGCGGCGAACTCGGCTTCTACACGGCAAAACCGCTGAACCCGCTCGGCGTCGCGCGCTTGGCGGTCGACATGCTGCGCGGCAAGTTCCGTGAAAACGACGCGGTCATGGTCATGCATCCGGCCGAGGTCAACCTGCATTTCCCGAAACTGCGGGCCAAGGCCAATTGCGTGATGGACGGCGAGCTTCTGCCGCTGGAGCGCGACGTGACCGTCAAGCTGCATCCGGGCGAACTGAAGGTGCTGGTCCGGCAGGGACTGGCCGCCCAGCAGGGCGAGGGCGAACGGCGCGCGCCGGCCGCCTGAGGCTCACAGCGAAGCGGAGCGCCTGGCCCTGAACGGGACGAGCGCGTTTTCGACGATATCCCGGTCCGCCTCGTCGCCGAAAACGCAGCTGCGGTTGCGGCCCTTCTTCTTGGCGCAGTAGAGCGCCTCGTCGGCCGCCGCGATCAGCTGGCGCCAGCCGCCGGCGCCGCAGGTCCCCGATGCGACGCCGATGCTGACGGTGACGGAGAGATCGATGCCGGTTTCCGCGTCGCGGATGACATGCGCCTCGATGCGGCGACGCAGTTCCTCGGCAAAATCGAGGCTCGCCGCAAGGTCCGACGTGGAGACGAGGACGGCGAATTCCTCGCCGCCGTAACGCGCCACGATATCGGTCGTCCGCATCGCCCCCTGCAGAAGGCTTGCGATTTCGATCAGCACGGTATCGCCCGTCAGATGGCCGTAGGTATCGTTGACCGCCTTGAAGTGGTCGATATCGACCAGCATCAGGCAGACGTCTTCCCCGCCTTCGCCGGGAGCGTTGCCGAAGCCCTCCAGCGCCCGGCGGTTCCACACGCCCGTCAGCCCGTCCTTCTCGGCCTGCATCTTCAGCCGCGCCTCGTAGTCGGCCCGCTCGTCCAGCTTGCCGCGCAAGAGTTCCAGCGCTTCGAACAGGCTGCGCATCTCCGGCGCCTTGGAGATCGCCTCCAGGTCGCCCATCGGGTTGCCGTCTGCGAGCGCGATGATCTGGCGCCGCGCCGTCAGGAGCGGGTTGAGCATGTGAAGGCGGATGGAGCGGAAAAGGGCAAAGAGCACCGCCAGCGCGCAGGCCGTGACCACGCCGATGACCGCCAGCCGATAGGAGGCGGCGCCATGCTGGCTCCGATAGCGCTTGACCACGTCGTCGAGGAAGACCGCGCGCAGCCGTTCGAGCGGCTGCAGCGTCGGAACGAAATCATGCGTCAGTTCGACGGCGGAAACCGAATAGTCCCCGGAGATCTTGCCCTGCGCGATCAATTTCTTGACGAGTTCCAGGCCGGAGCCGAAAAAGATCGTGTCGATATCCTTCATCAGCCGCGCCGACAGCGCATCGTGGTCGCTGACGATTTTCTGGCCCTGCATCAGCCGGCGCAATTCCATGAGCCGGCCGATCGTGCGGCTTGCATCGGTGATGTGGCTGTCGCGCAGCGGCTGGCGCGTGGCGATCGGCCCCATGATCTGCGAGGCGGCCCGCCCGCCATATTCGCGCATGTCGCTGATCATGCGCCCGGTCAGGAAGGGCGCGGTCAGTTCCGAATGGCCGCCGGTAAAGGCCGCCACATGCCAGTCGACCACATGCTGGAAGGTTTCGATCACCCCGATCATTTCGCCGATCGCGTTCTGCACGTCGCCGGGCTGGCGCTCGGCAAGCGGGGTTGCGGCAACACGGTCGACGGCCGCGCGCGCCCGCACAAGCTGCGCCCGCGTTTCGGCGAGCGCCGTCTTGAGATCGGAAAGCGAGGAGGAGAGGCCGACATGCGGCGGCTCGTCGAGCGCGTCCAGCGAGAGATCGGTGATGCGGCGGAAAACCGTCAGGCGCTGCGTTGCCGGCGCGCTGCTGCCGGGCTCGATCGCCATGATGTCGTTGGCCGGCCCGCGCTCCGCCGAGATGCGGCTCGCCGCTTCCAGCACCTGGCGGAACCGTTCCACGGCCAGCAGGTTGCCCTGGGTGGAACGGTAGCTCGCATAGGTCGGAATGAGGGCGCTGGCGGTCAGGATGAGGGTCAGGAATGCTACGATGACGGTCGCAAAGAGCAGCTTTCCCTCAAGCGTGATGCGGTTCATCAAGCCGATCCCCTTCAACAGTCGCCGAATCCGGCCCCGTTGCCGGCTTTACTGAACAGGCTGATATCAGGAATATATTACCGATTTCGAGTATAAATCGCCGGCAATGCTCAACAGGGTTAAGAAAAGCGCTTATATGAAAGTCATGTGACGCGCGGAGTTAACTAGAGCCGCGCGAGATATGTGCGATAATCGAAATCCGACACGGTGCGCAGATGGGTTATTGCTTCCTTGTGCTTCGTGTCGCCGTACAACTTTTGATATCGGTCGCCGAAAATATCGGCGATGAAGGCCGATTGCCGGAAGGCTTCGACCGCCGTCAGGAAATCATGCGTCAGCCGTTCGGCCCCCGGCGGCGTGAAGGCGGGCGTCGTTTCCGCGCCGGGGTCGAGATCGCCGTCAAGGCCGAAGAGCATGCCGCCGAGGATGGCCGCCAGCAGCAGATAGGGATTGGCGTCGGCGCCCGCCACGCGATGTTCGATGCGCGCCGCCGGCCCGTTCGTATCCGGGATGCGGATCGCCGTGCCGCGATGCCCGCTGCCCCAGGTGAGGTCCGTCGGCGCAAACGAGCCCGGCTGGAAGCGGCGATAGGAATTGGCAAAGGGCGCAAAGACGAGCTGCGCCTCCCGCATCGTCCGCAGCAGGCCCGCCGTCACCGATTTCAAAAGCCGGGGCTCGCCGCCCCTGGCGTCGAGAATATTGTTGCCGTCCCTGTCGACGATGCTTGCATGCACATGCAGGCCCGAGCCCGCATGGTCGGAATAGGGCTTGGCCATGCAGGTCGATTTCAGCCCGTGCCGGCGCGCCGCCTGCTCGGCAATGCGTTTCAGGTAGAGACAGTCGTCGGCCGCAGCCAAGGCGTCCGGCCGGTGCAGCAGGTTCACCTCGAACTGGCCGGGGCCGAATTCCGCCGTCGTCGCCTCCGCCGGCAGGTTCATCGCCCTGGCATAGGCGCGCAACGTCTGCAGGTAGCCGTCGAGCGCATCGACGGCGCTCATGTCGTAGAGCTGGTAGCCGTTCGCATCGCCGCGATAGGTGAGGCTTGCCGGCGGGCAGGGAACACCCGTCTCGCGCCAGCTCTCCTCCACCACGTAGAATTCCAGTTCCGTCGCCACCACGGGCGTCAGCCCGCGTTCGGCATAACGGTCGAGCACGGAAGCGAGGATGCCGCGCGGGTCCATGAAGCTGCGGCTGCCGTCGAATTCGTGCATGGTGGCCAGCACCTGCATCGATCCCTCGGGCGCCCAGGGCATCGGCGCCAGGCTGCGCCGGTCGGCAATGACGTTGCCGTCCGGGTCGCCGATCGTCAGCGACAGGCCGGTCATGTCGTCATTGTCGTCGCCCCAGATGTCGAGCGATTGCGTCGAGGTCGGCAGGCGGATATCGCCGGCCCAGACCTTCTTTTCGGCCGAAAGCGGCAGCTGCTTGCCGCGCAGGTCGCCGTTCATGCCGACGATCAGGATCTCGAAACGCGGATCGCCTTCCCGAACCTCTTTGCCCTTGCTCGCCATGACCTTGAAAATCCTCTCGCAGAAGGCCAAGCTCGTAAACCATCATTCAAAGCCTTTCAATCCGAAGGTCCAATCATGTCCGATACTTACCCGCCGTCGAACCTTGCCGCGATCGATGCCGCCCATCACCTGCATCCCTTCTCCGACATGAAGAAGCTGAATGCCGAGGGCACGCGCATCATCGAGCGCGGCGAGGGCGTGCATATTTTCGACTCCAACGGCAAGAAGTATCTCGACGGTTTCGCCGGCCTCTGGTGCGTCAATATCGGCTACGGGCGCCGGGAAATCGCCGATGCCGTGGCACGGCAGATGAACGAGCTTGCCTATTACAACACCTTCTTCGGCACGACCTCGCCGCCGACCACGCTTCTGGCTCAGAAGGTGACGTCCAAGGCCGGCCCGCGCTTCAACCATGTCTTCTTCACCGGCTCCGGCTCGGAGGCGAACGATACATGGCTGCGCATGGCGCGCGTCTATTGGGCCGCTGTCGGCAGGCCGGAGAAGAAGACGGTGATTGCCCGGCGCAACGGCTATCACGGCTCGACGGTCGCCGGCGCCAGCCTCGGCGGCATGAAATACATGCACGAGCAGGGCGACCTGCCGATCCCCGGCATCGTCCATATCGGCCAGCCCTACTGGTACGGCGAGGGCGGCGATCTCTCGTCCGCCGAATTCGGCCTCAAGGTCGCCCGCGAGCTGGAAGAAAAGATCGACGAACTCGGCGAGGACAATGTCGCCGCCTTCGTCGCCGAGCCGGTCCAGGGGGCGGCCGGCGTCATCATCCCGCCTGCGACCTACTGGCCGGAGATCGACCGCATCTGCAAGGCGCGCAACATCCTGCTCGTCACCGACGAGGTGATCTGCGGCTTCGGGCGGCTGGGCGAATGGTTCGGCCATCAGCATTTCGGCGTCGAGCCGGATTTTGCCCCGATCGCCAAGGGCCTGTCCTCCGGCTACCTGCCGATCGGCGGCCTGCTCGTCAGCGACCGCATCGCCGACGTGCTGATCGGCGAGGTCGGCGACTTCAACCACGGCTTCACCTATTCCGGCCACCCGGTCTGCGCTGCCGCCGCGCTGGAAAACCTGCGCATCATCGAGGAGGAGAATCTCGTCGAGCGCGTGCGCGACGATATCGGCCCCTATTTTGCGCAAAAATGGGGCGCGCTCGCCGAGCATGATTTCGTCGGCGAGGCTCAGAGTATCGGCCTGATGGGCGGCCTGCAGCTTGCCGCCGACAAGAAGACCCGCACGCGCTTCGAAAAGCCGGATGCGATCGGCGCGCTGGTGCGCAACCACGCGCTCGCCAACGGCCTCGTACTGCGCGCCACCGGCGACCGCATGCTGGCCTCCCCGCCGCTCGTCATCAGCCACGAGGAGGTCGACGAGATGGCGCGCATCGCCAGGATTGCGCTGGACGCGGCCTGGAAGGAATTGCGCGGCTAGCACAAATCCTTCCTTGTTCGTCGGCAAGGCCGGTTCCCTTAGATTGGGGGACGCATCCAGAGAAAGCCGGGCGCGTCACTGTTCCGCACCCGAAAAGGGATATCCCGATCGGGACACCAATGAGTATCGAGAAACAGGCCGGACTTAAACTGAGGTAACGAACATGCGCAATTATATCGGATTGATCCATAAGGATGCCGACAGTGATTACGGTGTATCCTTTCCCGATTTTCCTGGTCTGGTCACTGCTGGAACCGACCTCGACGACGCGCGAGCGGTGACGTCCAGTTTGTAGCACCGACGGCAGACCTCACGGCTGGCGACGACCGCCGTGAGCTTGCCATTCAACGTCGATCATAGGGGGATATCGACCGATGAAGCAGATCTACACGACACTCGGACCAAGGCGCCGCGAAGAACTCGGCATGATCCTTCCGCACGAACATGTCTTCGTCGACCTTAGAACCCCCGACCGACCCGGCTACGCCGAGGCCGATATAGACGATGTCGTGGCGCTGATGGTCCCGCAGATCGAGGCGATCAAGCGACAGGGCATTTCGCTGCTCGTCGAATGCACGACAGGCGGCGTCGGAAGACGCGCGGACATCGACCTTGCCGTGTCGAAGGCCGCCGATTTTCCGATCGTCGTGCCGACCGGCAACTATCGCGAACCCTGGATACCCGGATGGGTCGCGGAAGCCAGCGAAGCCGATCTCGAACGATGGATGGTGAACGAGCTTGTCGAGGGCATCGAGGAGACCGGCGTGCTTGCCGGATGGATCAAGCTGAGCGCCGGCGACGACGGCATCACGCCGCTGGAGGCCCGCATCCTGCGCGCCGCCGCACGAGCCTCCGTGCGCACCGGCGCGGTCATCGGCTCGCATACGATCCGGGGACGGGTGGTGATGGAGCAGCTGGACATCCTCCAGTCGGAGGGCTGCCCGGCCGGGCGCTTCATTTCCATCCATACCCAGGCCGAAAAGGACTTCCAGCTTCACAAGGCACTGGCGGAACGCGGCGCGTGGATCGAATACGACCATGTCGGCAGGGCACCGGACGAAGAGGTGGTGGCGCTGATCATGGACGCGCTTGAAGCAGGATTGGGCAGGCGGCTTCTGATAAGCCACGATCTCGGCTGGTACGATCCGGCTCAACCGGGCGGCGGAACCCCGAGACCCTATACGCACCTCGTCGGGCGCCTGCTGCCGCAGCTTGAAAGCGCGGGCGTGGGGCGCGACACGGTGCGCCAGCTCACGCAGATCAATCCGTTCGACGCCTTCGCGCGCTAGAGCAATTCCCGCAAAAGCGCGCAGCGGTTTTGTGTCCGCAATTGCGTAAAAACAAGCAGATAGAGCAGCTTCCTGATTCAAGGAATAAGGAAAATGCTCTCAGGGATAGGCCACCGCATAGGCGAACTGGTAGGTGTCGCCCGGTTGCCCGTAGATATAGGGCAGGGTGACGATATGCGTCTCCGGCTGTTTCAGGCCGTTCTGCTTCAGCACATCCGCGAAATAGTCGTTCGGCCATGCGGGCGGCGTTTTGCCCTTGTCGTCGCGCCAGACGAAGACGACCGGGTGTTTGGCGTCCAGCTGGAAGGCCGGCTTGAAATCCGGGTAGAAATAGGACTGTACCGGCGTGCCCGGCATCTGCAGGCGCATATTGCCTTCCAGATGCGGGTCGTAACCGACGATCAGCCCCGGCTCGCCGCCGATATCCTTGCGGATCGCCGCGGCAAAACCGTCATAGGGAATGTTCAGCCGCTGATAGTCGCCGAAGAGCGGCCCCCAATAGGCGCGCATGGCGAGCACGACGAGCACGGCGCCCATGATGACGCCGCTGAGCGCAAGCGAGGCCCGCAGCGGCGCGCCCGCATCGACCTCGGCGCTGTCCGCCTTCATGCAGATATAGAGCGGCAGGATGAGGAAGAGCGGCGTCAGCCAGCGGTCGGCAATATTGTCCACGCCGGCAAACAGGATCATCAGCGCGATGGCGCCGATCTCGATCAGCAGGATGCGGCCCGATATCCGCGACCAGCGGCTGGACGCGCGCCACATGGCCGGCAGCGACCTGGCAAAGAGCGACAGGAAGACGACGGCCGAAAGGCCCGCAATGCCGAGCATGGCAACGACAAGCCGGGCAAGGCCGGCGGAGACCTGCGCGAAATAGCCTTCGTCGCCCGTCATCTTGTGCAGCGTGCGGTCGAGTGCAAGGTCGAGATGATCGAGGAACCAGAGCGCGTGCGGCAGGACGATCGCGACCGAAAGGACGACGGTCAGGCTGAGCCGCCAGTCGAACAGCCGCTTGCGGAAATCGCTGTCGATCAGCGCCGCGACGAAGGCCGCGGCGGGAAGCAGCGCGAAATTGTACTTCGATATCATGCCGATGCCGGTCGCAATGCCGACAAGGGCGTAGGAGGCCGCCGAAGGCGCCTTCAGCGTGCGGAAGAAGCCGTAGAGAAACAGCGATCCGGCAAAGATCGTCGCCACCGAATGGGTGAGATCGCGCTGCGCCTCGAACACGACCTGCGGCACGGTCAAAAGCCCGAGCGTCGCCATCACCACCAGGCTGCCGTTCCTCAAGGTCAGCCGCGCCGCCAGCCAGTAGAAGACGTAGGAGGAGAACAGCATGGTGCATTTGAGCAGCGACAGCGAAAACAGCGACACGCCGAGGAGCGAGGTTACGCCGTACTGCACCCAGTTGTAGAAGGGCGGCTGCGAATTGTAGCCGAAGGCGAACCATTGCGACAGCAGCATCTGCTCCGCCTCGTCCAGCTCCAGCGCGTTGGGAATGCTGAGCCGGACGATCATGTGGAGCAGGAAATAGGCCGCAAGCACCGCCAGGATCAGATGCGGCCGGTGGCTGAAAAGGCCCTGCACGTCAGCTTTCTCGGGAGAAGATCTGGCGCACGATATAGTTCGGCGAAGCGTCGTCGCGATAATAGGTGCGCGCGATCATTTCCGCCAGGATGCCCGTTGTAATCATCTGCACCGAGGAGAGCAGCAGCACGACGCCGACCATCAGCATCGGCCGCGTGCCGATATCGTTGCCCATGATGAACTTGTCGAAGCCGAGATAGAGAAGGATCAGGGCCGCGATGGCGCCGAGGCCGAGGCCGAGCGAGCCGAAGAAATGGCCCGGACGCGCCTTGTAGCGCATGAAGAACATGACCGAAAGCAGGTCGAGGATCACGCGGAAGGTGCGCGAAATGCCGTATTTCGACGTGCCGTGCTGGCGGGCATGGTGGGTGACGACCATTTCGCCGATGCGCGAGCTCGGCACGACGCCGGCGACCCAGGCGGGGATGAAGCGGTGCATCTCGCCCATCAGCTTGACCTGCTTGATGATCGAGGCGCGGTAGATCTTCAGGCTGCAGCCATAGTCGTGCAGCTTCACGCCGGTAATGCGGCCGATCAGGTAATTCGCGCACCAGGAGGGGATCTTGCGCAGGAACAGGCCGTCCTGCCGGTTCTTGCGCCAGCCGACGAGCAGGTCCAGCTCGCGCCGCTCCAGTTCCGCGACCATCGAGGGAATGTCCTTCGGGTCGTTCTGCAGGTCGCCGTCCATCGTGGCGATCAGCCGGCCGCGCGCCGTGTCGATGCCGGCCTGCATGGCGGCCGTCTGGCCGAAATTGCGCTGCAATTCGACGATGCGCAGCGTCAGCCGCTCGCGGTTGACATATTTGCGGGCATTGACGAGCGTGGCGTCCGTGCTGCCGTCATCGACGAGGATCAGCTCCCAGCGATGCGGATAGTCGGCCATGGCCGCGACGATGCGCTCGACGAGCGGGCCGATGCTTTCTTCTTCGTTGAACACCGGAACGACCAGCGACAGTTCGAGCGGTTGGACCGGATCATTCGTCGTGCGAATGGACTCTACCGTTGTCTGCAACTTTCATTTCTCCTAAAAGGCCGAGCGACGGAAGACCCGATGGAAACCAGCCGCAGCCAAACTTAGGAAGCCTGATACATGAAGACCCCGAGCGTTGAAAGCGGGCAATCCTGGTTTCTGCGGAATCGCATGAGCCTGATGACGATCGCGATCGTCGCAGCCTATGCGCTGTTCATCGAATGGTTCTGGGGCTGGTCGGTCATATTGCAACAATGGGCCGCCGTCGGCCCGCGTCCGGTCATCGGCGCGCTGGTCCTTCTCACCAGCACCTATTTCCTGCGTACATGGCGCATCTACGATTATTTCCCGCGCGAGACGGCCGGCCGTTTCGCAACGCTGTTCCGCGTCACCCAGATCCATAACCTCCTGAACATCATGCTGCCCTTCCGCGCCGGCGAGACCAGCTTTCCGGTGCTGATGCGCACGGAATTCGCCATTCCGCTGACCCGCGGCACCTCCGCCCTGCTGGTCATGCGGCTTCTCGACCTGCATGCGCTGCTGGC
Organism: Rhizobium sp. GCM10022189; assembly: GCF_042656325.1. Classification (NCBI taxonomy): domain Bacteria; kingdom Pseudomonadati; phylum Pseudomonadota; class Alphaproteobacteria; order Hyphomicrobiales; family Rhizobiaceae; genus Rhizobium; species Rhizobium sp. GCM10022189. The sequence continues at coordinate 302,115 of NZ_JBHSOR010000057.1, read as the reverse complement.
GGCAGCCGGCCTCGGTTTTGCCGTGGCTGCCCCGAACGCCGCCCTTGCCTGGCTGGTCTGGGTCCTCTTCCTCTTCCTGCCGGTCTTCGCCTTTGCCGCCCGCAAGCCGCTGCTCGGCCTCGGCGCAAGGCTTCTGCCGCGCAAGGCGCAGGCGCTGCTCCATGAAATCGAAAACGGCCTGCCGTTCGACGCCGTCGCCTTCGCCCGCGCCTGGGCGATGACCATCGTCAACTGGCTGGTGAAGGTGCTGGTGCTCGCCTGGGCGCTCGGCCTGATGGGCGTCATGCCGATGGCGGCCAGTTTCGGCGGCGCGCTCGGCGGCGAACTGTCCTCGGTGCTGCCGGTCCATGCGCCGGGCGGCGTCGGCACCTATCCGGCCGGCATCACCGCCGGCGCCATTGCCTTCGGCGCGTCGAGCGAACGGGCGGCACTCGATGCGCTGGCCCAGGCAAGCGTCAACGCCCACCTGCTAATCATCGTCTCCGCGCTGACCGGCACCGCCATCTCGCTGCCGCTCGGCCGTCGCGGCAGGGTCAGGTCGTAAGCTCCAGGATGCGCTTGCGCAGGAAGGCCTGTTCCGGCTCCTGCCGGCAGAATGCCAGCGCCGTCTCGTAAGCCTGTATCGCTTCGGCCCGGCGCCCGAGCCGGCGCAGAAAATCGGCCCGCGCCGAGTGGGCGAGGTGATAGGTCTTCAGGTCCCCCCTGGCGATGACGGCATCGACAAGCGCCAGTCCCTTTTCCGGCCCGTCCGCCATGGCGATCGCCACGGCGCGGTTGAGTTCGGTTATATCGGAAGGGTGGGCGGCAATCAGCAGGTCGTAATAGAAGGCGATGCGCCGCCAGTCCGTTTCCTCGATGCTGCCGGTCCTGGCATGTTCGGCCGCAATCGCCGCCTGAACCGTATAGAGGCCGATCTCGGGCGTGCGCATGGCGCCTGCCAGCAGCGCCAGCCCCTCGGCGATCTTGCCGCGGTCCCATCGCGAGCGATCCTGATCGGCAAGCAACACCAGCGCGCCGTCGCCATCCTGCCGCGCGGCGCGGCGCGAATCCTGCAGGAGCAGCAGCGACAGAAGGCCCGCCACGTCCGGATGCGGCAGCAGCCCTGCCAATAGCCGCGCCAGCCGGATCGCCTCGGCCGTCAGGTCGGCGCGCACGACCGCCTTGCCCGAAGATGCCGAATAACCCTCGTTGAAGACGAGGTAGATGACATGCAGCACGCGGTCGAGCCTTTCAGGCAGCTCCGCCCCGGCCGGCACTTCGTAAGGGATCTTCTCGGCCCTGATGCGGTTCTTGGCGCGCACGATGCGCTGGGCGACGGTCGGCGCCGGCACCAGGAAGGCATGCGCGATCTCTTCCGTCGTCAATCCGCACACTTCGCGCAGCGCCATCGCCATCTGCGCATCGGCGGCAAGGGCCGGATGGCAGCAGATGAAGATCAGCCGCAGCATGTCGTCCTCGATCGGTTCCATGTCGGCGATTTCCGTTTCCGTGCCGTCGGGGTAGAGGCTGTCTTCGATATGCTGCAGCGAGGCGGCAAAGCGCGCCCGCCGCCGGATATGGTCGATCGCCTTGAAGCGGCCGGTCGAAACCAGCCAGGCGACGGGATTGCCGGGCAGGCCGTCTACCGGCCATGTCCGCGCCGCCGCCGCAAAAGCGTCGTGCAGCGCTTCCTCCGCCCGGTCGAAATCGCCGAGCAGGCGGATCAGCGTCGCCAGCACGCGGCGCGAATGCTGCCGGTAGATGTCCTCGATCGCCCGTTCCACAGCCGAACCCTCACTGCGGCAGGGTGAGCAGTCTCACCGGCCGCAATTCGATCGCGCCGACGCGGGCGCTCGGAATGCCCGCAACCACCTTGCGCGCCTCATCCGGATCGGCCGCCTCGATCACGTAGATGCCGGCCAGGTGTTCCTTGGTCTCGACATAGGGGCCGTCGGTCGAGGAGACAATGCCGTCGCGCACCCGCAGCACGCAGGCCCTGTCGGGGCCTTCCAAGGCATCGGAATGGATCATGATGCCCTTGCGCTGAAGCTCCTCGTCATAGCGGAAATGCGCCCTGACGAGTTCGTCGCCCTCGGCCTGGCTCAGCGTGCCGTCCGTATCGGCGCTATTGTAGATGAGGCAGACGAAGCGCATGGCTACCTCCCGTCCTTGATCGAATAGGCGGGGCGGATCTCGATCGAGGCATATTTGAGGATCGGGAAGGTGGAGACGATCGCCTTCGCCTCCTCCATGTCACCGGCCTCGATCACCACGAAGCCGCCAAGATGTTCCTTGATTTCGGCGAAGGGACCGTCGGTTGCGCCGACCGCGCCGTTGCGCACGCGCAGCGTCACGGCCCGTTCCGGCTCGTAGAGCGCCAGCGCGCTCAGCAAATGGCCGCTGTCGCGCCAGCGGTCGTCGCTGACGATACATTCCTGCGTGACCTCGGCCCATTCCTCCTCGCTGACCCTGCTGCTCTTCTCGGTATCCAACCAGACCTGGCCCAGAAACTTCATGGCTTGACCTCCTCAGCCGAATTCGTGGATGGGGCGAACCTCGATCGCGCCGAGCCTGGCCAGCGGAATGCCGGCCGCGACGCGGATCGCGTCGTTGAGGTCCTTGGCGTCGATCAGGATGAAGCCGCCGAGCGCTTCCTTCGTCTCGATGAAGGGGCCGTCCGTGACCGACATCTCGCCGCCGCGCACCCGCACCGTGACCGCCGACAGCGGCGATTGCAGCGCCTGGGCGACGATCATGTGGCCGCTCTCGGCCAGATCGCGGTCATAGGCGAGCGAATCCCGGTCGAGCTTTTCCTTCTCCTGCTGTGACATGGCCGACAGCATCGCACCGTCGAACCAGACCTGGCATAGGTATTTCATCCCTTGTCCTCCACACTCCAATTCTCGGAATTCGCGCATCGGCCTTTGCGAAAATCGGGATCGACTGCCGGGCCGATGCTGTAGAGACGAACAGCCTATGCGCTTTTCGACAGGGAGGAAAAATATCTTTTGAGCGGCCGCAATGTCGAACGGCCGTGGCGGCACTCGACAAGGCTCCATCGGAAACATCAAGGAGATGGAGCAATGAGCATGCTTGAAATCGCGATCGCCCACCTGATCGTCTCGCGCGGAGCGGGCAAGGTGCCGCCGCTGGAAAACGCCGAGGTCGTCAAAGTGCTGGTGAGGACCGCGATCGCGCTGGCCGCTTTCGCCGGCCTTGTCGGGGCGCTGCGGATGGCGGCAGGCGCCTGAGAATGGCGGGCAGCCCGGCCGCGGCGGCGGGGCTGCCCCGGTATCCTACTGGAACGCCGTTTCGAAGAAGCTGCGCAGCTTGCGCGAATGCAGCGCTTCCGGCGGCATGGCGGCAAGCTTCTGGATTGCCCTTATGCCGATCTGCAGGTGCTGGTTCACCTGCGTGCGGTAGAAGGCGGTCGCCATGCCCGGCAGCTTCAGCTCGCCGTGCAGCGGCTTGTCGGACACGCAGAGCAGCGTTCCGTAGGGCACGCGGAAGCGGAAGCCGTTGGCGGCGATCGTGGCCGATTCCATGTCGAGCGCAATCGCGCGGGCCTGCGACAGGCGTTTTACCGGGCCGGCCTGATCGCGCAGTTCCCAGTTGCGGTTGTCGATCGTGCCGACCGTGCCGGTGCGCATGATGCGCTTCAGCTCGAAGCCCTCGTAACCGGTGATCTCGGCAACGGCAGCCTCGAGCGCCACCTGCACTTCGGCGAGCGCCGGGATCGGCACCCAGACCGGCAGGTCGTCATCCAGCACATGGTCTTCGCGCATATAGGCATGCGCCAGCACGTAATCGCCGAGGCGCTGGCTGTTGCGCAGCCCGGCGCAATGGCCGAGCATCAGCCAGGCATGCGGGCGAAGCACGGCCACATGGTCGGTGATCGTCTTGGCGTTGGAGGGGCCGACGCCGATATTGATCATGGTGATCCCGGCATGGCCCTTCTTCTTGAGGTGATAGGCCGGCATCTGCGGCAGGCGGGCGTGCGGCGCATCCGTTTCCGGAACGCTGGAACCGGCCAGCGTGACGATATTGCCGGGCTCCACGAAGGCCGTATAACCGTCGCCGCCGTCCGCCATCAGCTTGCGCGCCCAGGCGCAGAACTCGTCGATATAGAACTGGTAGTTCGTAAACAGCACGAAGTTCTGGAAATGCTCCGCTCCGGTCGCCGTATAGTGCGCCAGGCGGGCGAGCGAATAGTCGATGCGCTGGGCGGTGAACGGCGCCAGCGGCGAGGGCTCGCCCGGCGGCGGCAGGTATTCGCCGTTGGCGATCTCGTCGTCGGTCGTGTTCAGGTCGGGCGTATCGAAGAGGTCGCGCAGCGGGATATCGACGAAAGCCGCAGCCGAGGCTTCCACATGCGCGCCTTCGCCGAACGCGAAATGCAGCGGGATCGGCGTTGCGGATTCCGACACGATGACAGGCACGTTATGGCTCTTCATCAGCAGCGAAAGCTGCTCCTTCAGGTAATGCTTGAAGAGCTTCGGCCGCGTCACCGTCGTCGTATAGACGCCCGGCGCCGTCACATGGCCGTAGGACAGGCGGGAATCGACATGGCCGAAGCTGGTCGTCTCGATGCTGACCTGCGGGTAATAGGCGCGGTAGCGCGAGGTAACGGGCGCCCCCTGGGCGAGCTTGGTGAAGCTGTCGATCAGGAAGGACGTGTTGCGCTCGTAAAGCGCCGTCAGCGCTTCGACGGCCCTTGCCGGGTCATCGAATGTTTGCGGCTCGAAAGGGGGAGGGGACGAGATGTCGAAAGCGGACAGGGGATAGATTCGTTTGCTCATGGCGCATTATAGAGGGTTGTTTTTAACAAGCAAACGACGCGCGAAGGCTGAGACCCAGATATTTTTCCGATCTGCCTCCAGCTCTCAGCGGATGGCGGTGCAATAGCCGCCGCGGGTCTCCAGGCAGGTATAGTTGGCACCGAAATGCGATTGCTGCGCGCCGCCGCCGCTGCCGTTGCGCACGACGACCGCCGAAAACGAAATCGCGAAGATCGCCGCAAACAGCGTTATGATCGTAAACCGTCTCGCCAGAATGAACACGTCCATGTCCTTACCCGATATGCGCCCTTCATGGTGCTGTTGTGCCATGACGTGGCTGAACGGGTGCTGAGACGGCGGTTCATTTTGCATTCAGTTTCGAAGGCCGGCTAAGCTTCTCAAAGCCGGCCCCGGTTTGCCGGAAAAGCCTCAGAGGCGCGTCCATGTCTGCGATTTGCAGAAGACCTTCATGACGCAGCCCTGCATCCTCAGCGACTTGCCGGAAATGCTGCCCGAGCCGCTATAGGTCTTGTCGTCGACGGGATCGGTGATCTCGCCGCTATAGCTGCCGCCGGCGCCGGACAGGGTGCCGATCTTCTTGCCGGCATATTTGCCCGTCTTCAGCGTGATGCAGTAGGCGCCGCCGCAGGGCGCGATCGCCGCCGTGTCGCCGGCCCGCGTCTTCCAGTTGCCGACGATCGGCTCGTCGGCCTGCGCAAGGCCCGCCACCAGTGCCAGCGCGCCGGCGAGAACGAGGGTACGGATCATCTCTTCCTCCTTGAGATAGGGAATGGCGCGAAAATAACTGACGCGAACGTAAAGGTAAATATGCCACACGGGGGACCTGAAAACCGGCTTTCGCCCGGCGTTTTTTCAGCGGATCGTCCGGTGGCTGCTGATTTCACGGTAAACGGATCCTTAATTTCCAGATCTGAATTTTTCGTAAAAGGCGTGCGAAAATCCTTAATTCGCAAGGATTCCGATGTTTAACAAAAACCCAAGTTTACCAAGCATTTGCACTTTGTTTGCGTCAAATTAATCATGCATTTTAGGCGTTTTTTGAAAGCGGTTTGGCATAGTGAACCCATCAAACGAGCGGGGCAAACCCGCCGGACCGGAAAGGCCGCAAGCCGCAGAAGATGGCAAGGCCCGAAGGTAAAACAGGGTACGTCTTGAACAGGCTAACAGGGATAGAACCGATGGCACGCTTTGAAATGCACAATGCTGAAATGGCCACCATGGGTGGCGACAACAACAGCGCCGATGTCTTCTGCGAAATGGGTCTGATGTATGCGACCGGCCGCGGTTGCGAGATCGATCTCGTCGCCGCCCACAAGTGGCTGAACATCGCCGCGATCAAGGGCAACGACCGCGCCGCCGAGCTGCGCGCCGATGTCGCCGCTTCGATGAGCAAGATGCAGCTGGCCGAAGCACTCCGCGCCGCCCGCGAATGGATGACGATCCACTAAAAAGCGTGCGCGATCCGCAGGATCGCGACGCCTCTTGAGAACCGTCTCCAACGGGACGATTGACCGATAACAACCTCAAAAGAGGGGAGCTGGCGGGGCGCTTTGGACGGGGCCGACGCCGGGAGAAGGAAACCGCGACCGGCGCCCTCCCGCCGGCCGCGGTTTACCCGATTTTCTTCAGAACCTGCGGCAGCGCTTCCTCCAGCCGCGCCATGTCGGCTTCCGGCCCGACGCTGATGCGGATGCAGCGGTTGAGCGGGGCCACACCCGGCATGCGGATGAAGACGCCGTGTTCCATCAGCCCGTCGACGATGGCGCGCGCATGGGTGCCGTCGCGCCCGGCATCGACCGCCACGAAATTGGTGGCGGAGGCGAGCGGCTGCAGGCCGTTGGCCCTGGCAATGCCGGCAATCCTGTCGCGCGCGGCGTGGATTTTGCCGATCACTTCGGAAAGATAGGCCTGGTCCTTCAGCGCCGCGAGCGCGGCGGCCGTCGCCAGCCGGTTCATGCCGAAATGGTTGCGGATCTTGTCGAAGGCCTGCGCCGTGCCTGCCGTCGAGATGGCATAGCCGACGCGGGCGCCGGCAAGCCCGTAGGCCTTGGAGAAGGTGCGGGTGCGCACGATGTTCGGCAGGTCGATCAGCGAGGCGATCGACGGCAGCGCCGAGGCCGGCCCGGTCTCGCTATAGGCCTCGTCGAGGATCATCAGGCAGGTTTCCGGCAGGGCGCGCGCGAAGGCGACGATCCTGTCCGCATCCCACCAGCTGCCCATCGGATTGTCGGGATTGGCGAAATAGACGAGCGGCGCGTTCTCGCGCCTGACGGCATCGAGCAGCGCGTCGAGATCCTCCCGGTCGCCGGCATAGGGAACCGTCACCAGCCGGCCGCCGAAACCGTTCACATGGAAATTGAAGGTCGGATAGGCGCCGAAGGATGTGACCACGGCGCCGCCGGGCTCGATCACCAGCCGCACGATCTGCCCGAGCAGTTCGTCGATGCCGCCGCCGATGGCGATATTGGCCGGCGTCACGCCAAGATGGGCGGCAAGCGCCTCGCGCAGCGCAAAATTTTCCGGGTCGTTGTATTTCCAGATGTCGCCCGCCTGCTCGCGCATGGCGGCGATGACCGAGGGAGCCGGGCCGAAGCCGTTCTCATTGGCGCCGATGCGTGCTTCGACCTTCAGGCCGCGCTGGCGCTCGATGGCCTCGGGGCCGACGAAGGGAACGGTGGAGGGCAGGGCGCTGGCAAGCGGCGTGAAGCGCGAGAAGGCAGACATGCGACGGCAATTTCCCGAAACTGTTGAAAAAGCGGCGCAACAATAGGCTCTCGCCTTGCCAAGGCAAGCAAGATTATTTCCCCTTCGGCCCGGTTCAGACGCGGCTGCCGTTGCGGCGCGCGTCGATCGCTTCCGTATTGCCGATCATGAAATCGGCGCGCACAACCTTGCGTAGAACGTCCGGTTCGATCAGGTTGATGAAGCGCACGCCGATGCGTTCGTTGTGGCGGTAGATCTCGGCGCAGCCGATGCGGTAGGCGAGGCCGAGAATGTTGAGGTAATAATGTTTGGGCAGGCCGGCCGTGGTCGATACGACGAAGGTCGCGCCGCCTTGTGAAATATCGAGGATTTCGGCGCTGCGCATCGAAATCCCGGTCAGACAGGGGCGAACGGCCACGATACGGGCCGGCCGCTTGACGTTGAACTCCTCCCAGCGAATGTCGTAGACAGCCGACTTCACCGTGGCGAGGTGCGTTGCGCGGAGCATTTCCATTGTGCATTCTCCGTCAGACAATTCTAATTTTCGGGCTGTACGGGAAGAGGCTCACACGAATGTTTTTCACATTCGTCAAATATAAAATTACCATTTTAACGAGTTTGAAATTTGTGCGTTAGCGGCACATCTATTGTGCCCTCCTGGGAAAAAACGTCCCGCCGCTCAGGCCAGCAACCGTGCCGCGCCGTAGCCCCCGGCCGCCGAGAGCGCCGTCAGGAAGGTGCCCCAGGCCATGTCCACCAGGCTCATGGCGAGCGGCCAGTTTTTCAGTGTCGACAGATTGGTGATGTCGTAGGTGCCGTAGGCCGCCAGTCCCAAAACGGCACCGTGAAGAAGCGCCGTGCCGGCCGAGCCGCCGGAAAGCCCCGGCAGGACCGCGAGCATGACGACGGCGGCCGCGAAGAACAGGTAGAAGAGCGCAGCAATGCCGAGATTGGGCGCGGGCAGCATCAGCGCCCCCAGCTGGTCGCGATAGAAGCTGCGCGCGACGATGCCGAGCCATAGCGCATCGACGACGGCAAGGGTGAGAAGGCAACCGGCATAGGCGGCGAGCGCTGTCTTCATCGTCTTTCGTCTCCCGTTCCGCCCTTCTACGCGGCGGCCCGCCGTTCGGATCGCCGTTGATTCTCCTTGTGCGGAATTTTCCCGAACTCTTTCAATTGCCGGGCGTTTTCCCTTCCGCAAGCTCTGTTGCCAATCATGAAAGCGAGGAAATCAAATGACCGACGTCAAAATCCCATGGGAATCCTGGGTCGTTGTCTGCGATGGGGCAAAGGCCCTGATCCTGCAGAATGCCGGCGACGCCGAGCTGATGAACCTGCAGGTCCGCGAAACCCTCAGCCAGCCCAACCAGCCGACTCGCGAACTCGGCACCGACAAGCCGGGCCGCGCCTATGCCCCGGACGGGTTGAGCGGCAGCGCCATGGAAGAAACCGATTGGCAGGGCCAGGCCGAAGCCGAGTTCCTGAAGGAGGTTGCCGTCAAGCTCGACGAACTCGTGCATGAGAAGGAGGCGAGCCGTATCGTCCTGGTGGCGCCGCCGCGCGCGCTCGGCACATTGCGGCCGAACCTCAGCGCCGATGTGCAGGCGGCGATCTCGGCGGAAGTGGCGAAGGACTACACAAACCTTCCCGTCGATGAGATCGAGCGGCATCTCGCCGCCTGACCGCCGGGGCGGACTTTTCCTGAAATGCGGGTCTTGCGGCCCGCATTTTGCGGCTGTCAGAGGCTGCTTTCGAAGCTCAGCCGCAGGACGTGATGCAGGAATTCCGGGTTCAGCAGCATGTTGAAGCTGATGGTGACGAACTCGCCCTCGCGCTTGACCACGGTCGCGCCGATCTCGTCGCGGATGCCGAGGATTTCGAGGAAGAAATGCTGCGGCATGTCCAGGCTGGGGCTGACTTCCAGGAGCGCGCCGGCAAGCGTGATGGTGCGGATCAGGCAGCGCACCTGCGTGCCCGTGCTGAGGTGGTGGCCGACGAAGATGATGTTGCCCGGCCGGTCGAGATTGAATTCCCGGTAAGCCTGTTCGGGCTTGGGATGTTCTGTGTCGAGGTGCATCTGAAAGGCCATGTGAGCCTCCGCTTGTTGTATGCTCGGACTTTAACGCATGAATACTTACATCTGCTGAACGCCATCCGTAAAATTGAAAGCTTGTGCAAAATCGAACGGCATAACGCTTTTATCGCGGGCAATACTGTTCAGAATCTGCCCAATTTTTCACCATACCTGTGCCGCCATTGACTTGGCGTCCGTCGTCGCGCATAGAGAAGCCGGTTCGAGGCACCGGCCGCTCGCGGATGAAGATCCATGGTGAAGCCCTCGCGATCATGGTCACAGCCCCGTGCATGCTGACTGACGGCAATGCGAGCCCCCCTGACAGTCGAATGGCATGCCTTTGAAAGGCTGAACCCATGACTCGTACCACCATGACCTATCCGCCGGTCGACGAACTGAAGGCCCAGGCAAGGCGCCTGCGCCAGGCCATGACCGAGCGCGGCAGCGAGATCACCCATGCCGCCGCCCTGGAACTGGTCGCCCGCCAGCACGGCGCCCGCGACTGGAACACGCTTTCCGCCCTTGCCGCGAGGCCGAACGACAAGCCTTCGTCGCCGCTCTTCGTCGGCGCCCATATCAGCGGCCGCTACCTGAACCAGCCCTTCACCGGCAAGGTTCTGGCGCTTTCGGCCGTTGCCGGCAGCGAATTCTACAGGATCACCATCCATTTCGACGAACCCGTCGATGTCGTGACCTTCGAAAGCTTTTCGGCCTTCCGCCAGCGCATCCACGCCCAGATCGACGAGAACGGCGTCTCGCCGCGCAGGACCTCCAACGGCCTGCCGCATCTCGTTCTCGATATCTGACCGCCTGCCGCTGCCCGCAACACCCGGAATCCCCCCATGACCTCACCTCCAGAAGCCAATGCCTTCCTGACCGGCCCGCTGCCTTCGGTCTTTGCCCGCACGGCTATGCCGGTCATCCTCATCACCACGGTCAACGGCCTGTTTGCCGTGGTGGACGCCTGTTTCCTCGGCGCCTATGTGGGCGCCGGCGCGCTTTCGGCCGTCACGCTCATCTTTCCCGGCCTGATGATGCTCGTTGCCCTGCAGTCGCTCGTCTCGAACGGCATGGCGAGCATTCTCGCCCGCGCGCTCGGCGGCGGCGATCGCGATACCGCCCGCCGCACCTTCGCGGCCGCCCATGCGCTGGCGATCGCCGTCGTGCTTGTGGTCAACGCGATCTACTGGACCGTCGGCTGGCGCATCGTCGACAATGCGGCGGCAGGCGATCTCGCCGTTGCCGAAAACGCCCGCACCTTCATGGGCATCATGGTGGGTGCCGCGCCCGTCGCCTTCTTCCTGTCGCTCAATATCGACGCGCTGCGCAGCGAAGGCCGGATCGGCGTCATGACCGTGGTGATGCTGGCTGCGACGGCACTCAACATCGCCGCCAACTGGTTCTTCATGGCGATCCTGCAATGGGGCGTGGCCGGCTCGGCGCTGGGCTCCGTGCTGGCGCAGGCGATCTGCCTGCTTGCCGTCCTGGCCTGCCGCTGGCGCAAGGAAGACGCGCTGCGCCCGGCTGCCCGCTTTCCGCTTGCGCAATGGCGGCCGATCCTCGCCCTCGGCGCGCCGATGAGCCTCGGTTTCATCGGCATCTCGCTCTGCTCGGCCGCCGTCATCTTCAACCTGTCGCTCTGGGGCGAGGGGGATTATGTCGCGACCGTCGGCGCCTACGGCATCATCACCCGCGTCATGACCGTCGCCTATCTGCCGCTGCTCGGCCTCAACATCGCCTTCCAGACGATCTGCGGCAACAATTACGGTGCCGGGCTTGCCGGGCGTGTCGGCCGCAGCCTGCAGATCGCGCTCGTCGCGGCGCTCGTCTATTGCACCGGTGTCGAGATTGCGGTGGAACTGCTGGCAGGCCACCTCGGCCATCTCTTCGTCGCCGATCCCGTCGTCATCGCCGAGGTCTCGCGCATCCTGCCCTGGACGGTCGGCGCCTATTTCCTGTTCGGCCAGACGGTGGTGCTGTCAGGCTATTTCCAGGCGATCGGCGATGCCAGGCGTGCTGCGGTCTTCGGCCTGTCGCGCGCCTATCTCTTCACGCTGCCGCTGACCTTCCTGCTGCCGCACGCTTTCGGCGAGATGGGTATCTGGATGGTGCCGGTCTTTGCCGAAGCCTGCATGTTCCTGCTGGCCCTTGCCGTGCTTGCGCGAAACGCGAAACGGCTCGGCTGGCGCTACGGGCTGCTGCCCGCGTGAAACGAGAAAGGGAAAGGCCGCGCTCTGCCGGCGCGGCCTCGCCTTCAATCCTTGGCGGCGGGAGCCGATGCCCTCGCAGCCTCCGCCTTCCCAAGCGCCTGCGCGCATTCCTCGCAGCAGACCTCGACGGTCCTGCCGCCAAGCTTGACGCTGATCGCGTCCGCCCCGAGTTCGCAGTCGCAGGCGGCGCATGTGGTCTTCTTCATCCTGTCATCCTCCGGTTTGCACCCCGTCCGGGGCAGGATGATAAGACCGCGGCTCACCCTTGCGCGCTGTCGAATTCTTTAGAGCCTTTCCCGGTTAGATCGAAGCATTCTGCCGGAGCAGGTCTGTGTCAGGGCAAAGTCGCGCGCTAATGGAAACAGGCGATTAAATACTTTCGTCAGTCTCACGAGGTCTCACGATATCCGGAATTGTCCACAGCTGGCCTAAGCCTTCAGCAGCCACTCGTGCTCGGGCGCATTGTAGAATTTCCAGATGCGCTTCGGCCCGGCCATGACATTGAGATAATAAAGATCGTAGCCATGCGTCGCCGCGCAGGGGTGGTAGCCTTTCGGCACCAGCGTCACGTCGCCGTCTTCCACCACCATCGCCTCGTCGAGCGAGCGGTCGTCGGTATAGACGCGCTGGAAGCCGAAGCCCTGCGGCGGGTTGAGGCGGTGGTAATAGGTCTCCTCCAGCATGCTTTCATGCGGAAGATTGTCCTGGTCGTGCTTGTGCGGCGGATAGGAGGACGTATGCCCGCCGGGCGTGATGACCTCGACGACGAGCAGCGAATGCGCCGAACTGTCGTCCTCCGGCATGATATTGTTGACATAGCGCACGTTGGTGCCCTTGCCGCGCGTCAGCGGCGGATGCGTGCCGGGCGGAATGGCCTTGGCCTCGTAGGTACCGCCGCCGGGGGCCGAGCAGACGGCAAGCTCGAGATCGGTCTCGGCCGTGACGGACCATGCCGATTCCATCGGGATATAAAGCGCGTGCGGCGCCCCGTCGAAGGGGCTCATGCGCTCGCCGAGCGTGCCGAAATCCTTCGTGCCCGCCGAAGCCTTGCCCTTGCCGCTCACCCAGACGAGGCAGATCTCGCGCTCGCCGGTTTCCCCCGAAGCCGTCTCGCCGGGCTTGAGGCGATAGAGGTCGAAGCCGACATAGGTCCAGCCGGCGCTTTGCGGCGTCACATGCGTGACGCGGCCGGTCTTGCCGGAGGGTTTTACCTTGAGGTTTGGCATTGGTGTTTCTCCTCCTGAATTGGTGCGAGCCGCCTCCTTCTCCCCGTCGGGGAGAAGGTGCCCGAAGGGCGGATGAGGGGGCTTCTTGCTCCAGCGATTCCTGTTGGCAGGTTTACCCCTTCGGGAAACCTTCGGTCTCCACCGTATAACCGGCCGCCGTCATCACGCGCATCAGTTCCGCATGACCGATCTCGGCCATTTTCTGCGGCGGCGCCTTGCGCGGGTCCTGCTCGGCCTCGACGACGAACCAGCCTTCATAACCGTAATCGGCAAAGCGCTGGACGATGGCGCCGAAATCGAGCGAGCCGTCACCCGGCACGGTGAAGGCGCCGAGCGCCACCGCGTCGAGGAAGGATTGTTTGCTGCGGTCGAGCCCGTCGACCACGGCCTTGCGGATATCCTTCACATGCACATGGTTGATGCGGGCGTGGTGCTTGTCGATGGCGCGCAGCACGTCGCCGCCGGCAAAGGCCAGGTGCCCGGCATCGAGCAGCAGCGGAATGCCGGCGCCCGAATTCTTCATGAAGGCATCGAGTTCCGGCTCGGTCTCGACGACGGCCGCCATGTGGTGGTGATAGGAGAGCGGCATGCCCTGATCGGCGCACCATTCGCCGAATTCGGTGACGCGGCGCGCATAGGCTTTCATCTCGTCGTCGGCCAGCCGCGGCTTGGTCGCAAGCGGCTTCGAGCGGTCGCCCTGGATCGAGCGGCCGACTTCGCCATAGACGATGCAGGGCGCGTTGACCGCCTTGAACAGCTCGATCATCGGCGCGATGCGGTCCTTGTTGGCGGCAAGCTCCTCGTTGACCAGCGTGCCGGAGAACCAGCCGCCGCAGAGCGTCACGTCGGCGGCGCGCAGGATCGGCAGCATCTCCTCGGGGTTGCTCGGGAAGCGGCGGCCCTGTTCCATGCCGGTGAAGCCGGCGCTGCGGGACTGGCGCAGGCATTCTTCCAGCGAAACGTCGTCGCTGAGTTCAGGAAGGTCGTCGTTCCACCAGGCGATGGGCGACATGCCGAGTTTGGCCTTCATCGATAGTCTCCTCAAATAAAGTGCGCAGGAGCGCTGCCGCCCCTGCGGAAAATGACAGCAAGCGGATCAGCCGACGCGCTGGGCGGTGCGCGCCTTGACATAGGCCTCGTGCGCCCTGTTGACCTCGCCGCGCGGGCTGACTTCCGGCACGGCGACATCCCACCAGTGGCCGCCGGCATCCGTGGTGATGAGCGGATCGGTATCGATCACGAAAACCGAGGTGCGGTCGTTCTTCCTGGAATCGGCAATCGCCTGTTCCAGTTCCGCAATCGAGGAAACCTTCACCGCGATCGCTCCCATCGCTTCCGCGTGCGCCCGGAAATCGATCTCCGGCATGACCTCGTGATAGGCGTCCTTCAGGAGATTGTTGAAGTTGGCGCCGCCGGTTGCCATCTGCAGGCGGTTGATGCAGCCGTAGCCGCGGTTGTCGAGCAGCACGATGTTGAGCTTGAGGCCGAGCATGACCGAGGTGGCAAGCTCGGAATTCAGCATCATGTAGGAACCGTCGCCGACCATGACGACGACCTCCTTGTCCGGATGCGCCATCTTGGCGCCGAGGCCGCCGGCGATCTCGTAACCCATGCAGGAGAAGCCGTATTCCATATGGTAGCTGCCGGGAACGGTGGCCGGCCACAGCTTGTGCAATTCGCCCGGCAGGCCGCCGGCCGCACAAAGCAGCGTGGTCTTCTCGCCGCCGATCGAGCGGGCGACCGCGCCGATGACCTGCGCGTCGGAGGGCAGGGCGGCATTGGTCGTGCCCATCGCCTTGGCGGCGGCCTCCATCCAGACGGCCTTTTCCTTCCTTGCCCTTTCGGCAAGCGCTGCCGGCGCCTTCCAGCCGGAGAGCCCCGCCGAGAGCGCCTTCAGCCCTTCGCGCGCGTCGGCCACCAGCGGATGGCTGTCATGTTTGAGCGCGTCATAGGCGGCGATGTTGAGGCTGAGCAGCTTGAAGCCTTCGTTCTTGAAGAGCGCCCAGGAGCCGGTGGTGAAATCCTGGCAGCGTGTGCCGACGGCAATCACCAGATCGGTTTCCTCGGCGATCGCATTGGCCGCCGACGTGCCGGTCACGCCGACCGAGCCGAGCGCCAGCGCATGGCGCTCGTCGATCGCCGACTTGCCGGCCTGAGTGACGACGACGGGAACGCCGTGCGCTTCGGCGAAAGCCGCAAGCTCCCTGGTCGCCTGCGAATAGAGCACGCCGCCGCCGGCAACGATGACCGGCTTCTGCGACGCCTTGATCAGCGCAATCGCATTGGCAAGCTCGTCGGCATCCGGCTGCGGACGGCGCACCGTCCAGACCTTTTCTTCGAACAGGCTCTCCGGATAGTCGAAGGCTTCCGCCTGGACGTCCTGGCAGAGCGACAGCGTCACCGGGCCGCAATCGAGCGGGTCGGTCAGCACCTGCATGGCGCGCTTCAAGGCCGTGATGATCTGCTCCGGCCGCGTGATGCGGTCGAAATAGCGCGAGACCGGGCGGAAGGCGTCGTTGGCCGACACCGTGCCGTCGCCGAAATCCTCGATCTGCTGCAGCACCGGATCGGGCGCGCGATTGGCGAAGACGTCGCCGGGCAGGAAGAGCACGGGAATGCGGTTGACATGCGCGACACCGGCCGCCGTCACCATGTTCAGCGCGCCGGGGCCGATCGAGGTCGTGCAGGCCATGAAGCGCTGGCGGAAGCTCGCCTTGGCATAGGCGATGGCCGCATGCGCCATGCCCTGTTCGTTATGGGCGCGATAGGTCGGCAGTTCCTGGCGCACCTGATAGAGCGCTTCGCCCATGCCGGCCACGTTGCCATGGCCGAAGATCGCCCAGACGCCGCCGAAGATCGGCACTTTCCTGCCGTCGACGATCGTCATCTGCTTCTTGAGGAAATGCGCGACGGCCTGCGCCATCGTCAAACGGATTGTCTTGCCCATCGGGTCCTCCCGAACCTTCGCTCTATCTGTTTTCCCGCCCAACCCTTCCCCGCGAGGGGGAGGGGCTAACCCGCCGGCTCTCCGCACTTCATGACACCCTCGCATCCGCAAGAACGCTTGCTTGTGACATGAGGCGCCGCCTCAGGTTCAGTCCCTCCCCTTGTGGGGAGGGGTTGGGGATGGGTTTAATCCTCAGTTAAGCCCGCGCGTTTTCAGCCAGGCCTCCGTCAATTGCTTGAAGCGGCCGGCCATGTCGGCAATCGCTTCCTCGTCGTTGATCCTGCCCGAAAGCCAGCCGCGCGCCGCTTCCGCAAAGATCGTGCGGCCGACCGCAAAACCCTTGACCGAAGGGGCGGCCAGCGTCGCCTCGAAACCCTTCACCAGCTCGTCGGCGGGAGCCTCGAGCCCGAGCAGCACGATCCCGCGGCACCATGGATCGTTTCTGGCGATCACGGCATCGATTTTCTTCCAGGCGCCGGCAGACGCCTGCGGCTCCAGCTTCCACCAGTCGGGCTTGATGCCGAGCGCGTAGAGTTCCTCGAGCGCCGTCGAGACCGTATCGTCGGTCAGCGGCCCGTTCTTGCTGGAGATGATTTCCACCAATAGCTCGCGGCCAACCTTGCGCGCGGCTTCGAAGAGCGTGCGCAGCTTCTCCTGCTGCTCGCTCTTCAGCGCGGCCGGATCGTCCGGATGGTAGAAGCACAGGCACTTGATGCAATGGCCGAGCGGCCATTCCACCAGCTGCGAGCCGATATCCTGGCTGAATTCGAAACGCAGCGGCTTGGAGCCGGGAAGCTCGACGGGCCGGCCGATCCAGGTGAAATCCTTCTTGGCCGCATCGAAAAAGGCGTCGCGGCCGAAGCGCTCGTCGATCAGCATGCCGTAGCCCTTGCGGCCGTCGGCGACGCGGGCGGCGGCTTCCACCGCCAGCCGCTTGAACGCGACGATCCGCTTGTAGTCGACGCCGAGTTCGTCGCACACGCTTGTCAGCTGCGAACGATGGTCGATGGCAAGCGCCATCAGCAGCGGGATATCGCCCTTGCGGGTCGAGGCCCAGTGGATGTGGTTGATCGCCTCGTCCTTGCGCAGCGCGCGATGTTTGCTGCCGGTTTTCAGGAAGAAGTCGAGCTCCGCCCAGGTCGGATATTCCGGCGAGCAGAGCAGGCGCGAAACGGCAAAGGCGCCGCAGGCATTCGCCCAGGTCGCGCAGGTCTTGAGCGGCTCGCCTTTCAGCCAGCCGCGCAGCAGGCCGGACATGAAGGCGTCGCCGGCGCCGAGCACGTTGAACACCTCGATCGGGAAACCCTGGCCGACGATCCCGTCTTCGAGATTGTCGCTGATCGGGCCGTCATAGACGATGCAGCCCATCGCCCCGCGCTTCAGGACGATGGTCGCGGGCGACAGGCGGCGGATCTCCTTCAGCGCGCCGAGAACGTCGTCGGCCCCCGACGCGATCAGGATTTCCTCTTCCGTGCCGACGATGAGGTCGCAATCGGGAAGCGTCTCCTTCATCTTCGAGGAAACCCGGTCGGACTTCACGTAGCGCTCGAAACCCTCGGCATGGCCGGCAAGGCCCCACAGGTTCGGCCGGTAGTCGATGTCGAAGATCACCTTGCGGCCGTTGGCCTTGGCAAGCCGGATCGCCTTGCGCTGGGCGGCCTCCGTGTTCGGGCGGGAGAAATGCGTGCCCGAAACCAGCACGGCGCGCGAAGAGCGGATGAAATCCTCGTCGATATCGCCTCCGTCGAGCGCCATGTCGGCGCAGTCGGACCGGTAGAAGATCATCGGCGAGACGCCTTCGGCCTCGACTGCGAGCAGCACCAGCGCCGTCAGCCGCTCCCTGTCGGTCTTGATGCCCTTCGTCTCCACGCCTTCGCGCGCCGACTGCTCGATGATGAAGCGGCCCATCTGCTCGTCGCCGACGCGGGTAATCAGCGCCGATTTCAGCCCGAGCCGCGCCGTGCCGATGGCGATATTGGCCGGGCAGCCGCCGACGGACTTGGCGAACGAACCGATATCTTCCAGCCGCGAACCGATCTGCTGGCCGTAGAGATCGACGGAAGAGCGGCCAATGGTGATCACGTCGAGCGTCGGCTCCGGCTGTTCGCCCGGATTCGATTGTACCATCATGTCCTCCCGCTAGATTTTTACGCGGCCTGGACCGTCCGCGAATTTTGAATAATGAAACATCGGTTCCGTCTCTTTGTCAATTCGGAATGTTTATTCCATTTTGGTCTTTACGGGTTTTGAATGCTGCAATTTGCGCCGCCGCTCGGCAATGGCAACCGGCAGCGCCATGGTCAGCGCCATGGAGGCCGAGAGCGAGCGGAAGCCGGCGAAATCGGCCTCGGCAATTTCGAACCAGTGCGTGGCGCAGGCCGCCAGCGGCGAAAAGGCCGAATCGGTGATGGCGATGACAGGCACGCCGCGATCGGCCAGTTCCTGGCTCTGGTTGAGGCTGTCGGCCGCATAGGGCGAGAAGCTCGCCGCAATCGCCGCGTCGCGCGGCGTGGCGAACTGCACCATTTCCGGATCGACGCCGTTCGGCGAGGCGACGATCTGGTGGCGGATGTTGAGCTTGGAAAAGGCGTAGGTCATGTGCGCCGTCAGCGGATAGGAGCGCCGCTTGGCAATGAGGTAGATGGTTTCCGCAGCCGCCAGGATATCGACCGCCTTGGCGAAAGTATCGGTCTGCACGGTGGCCGCAAGCCGGTTCACCGATTGGCTGGCGGCCGAGATGAAGCCGGTCAGAAGCGTCGCATCCTCGTCGTCCCCGCCCGACTGTTCCAGCGTGACGAGGCGTTCCTCGTAGCTCAGCGTCCGGTCGCGCAGCCGTTCGCGGAAAATGCTCTGCAGGTCGGAAAAGCCCTCGTAGCCGAGATGGTGGGCAAGGCGCACCAGCGTCGAGGGCTGCACGTCCGAGGCGGCGGCAATGCTTGCCGTCGTGCCGAAGGCGATCTCGTCGGGATTGGCGAGCGCAAAGGCGGCGACCTGGGCCAGCCGTTTCGGCATGCTTGCTTTCCGTTCGATGATCGTACTGCGCAGGCTTTCGAAATCGCGCGGCACCCGCGCTCTCTGGGGGTCACTATCCATGCTGGCGGCTCAGAAGATGAAACAAATATTCCATAATTCGGAGCATAAACGATTTCCGCGAAGCCGCCTAATTGTTTTTAATAGGCTGAAAATCAAGGGTTTTGGACAGTTTTACAAGGGGCGGGACGAAATGATGCATCAGGGCCAGCTTGTCAAAATGATCCAAATATTCCAAAAATCCTGCGGATTTGAGGAGGAGACCCTGACATGAAGCCACTCGGCATCGGTTTGATCGGCACCGGTTATATGGGCAAGTGCCATGCGCTGGCATGGAACGCGGTGAAAACGGTGTTCGGCGATGTCGAGCGCCCGCGCCTCGTCCATCTTGCCGAAGCGAATGCCGAGCTGGCAAGCGCCCGCGCCGGCGAATTCGGCTTCGAGAAGGCGACGGCCGACTGGCGGGCGCTGATCGCCGATCCGGACGTCGATGTCGTCTCCGTCACCACGCCCAACCAGTTCCACACCGAAATGGCGATCGCCGCGCTCGAGGCCGGCAAGCATGTCTGGTGCGAAAAGCCGATGGCGCCTGCCTATGCCGATGCCGAGCGCATGCTGCAGGTGGCAAGGCGATCCGGCAAGGTGGCCGTGCTCGGCTACAATTATATCCAGAACCCCCTCATGCGGCATATCAAGAGACTGGTCGGCGAAGGCGCGATCGGCGCCGTCAACCACATCCGCGTCGAAATGGACGAGGATTTCATGGCCGATCCCGACGCGCTCTTCTATTGGAAGAGCGAGCTTGCGGCCGGCTACGGCGCGCTCGACGATTTCGCCGTCCATCCGCTCTCGCTGCTCTGGTATCTCTTCGGCCATGTCGAAGCCGTCGCCACCGATATGGTCAGGCCCTATGCCGATCGTCCCTTGAAGGAAGGCGGCCGCCGGCCGGTGGAGAATCACGATGCGGCCAACGTGCTGATGCGCCTTGGCGGCGGCATCTCCGCCGTGCTGATGGCCAACCGCGCCGCCTGGGGCCGCAAGGGCCGCATCGCGCTGCAGATCTACGGCTCGAAAGGCTCCATTCTCTACGATCAGGAACGCATGAACGAATTCGAGCTCTATCAGGCCGAAGGGCGCGGCTCCGAGCAGGGCTTCCGCAAGATACTGGCAGCCCCCGCCCATCAGCCCTACGATCGCTTCATTCCGGCCCCCGGCCACGGCCTCGGCTTCAACGACTTGAAGATCATCGAATGCCGCGAGCTGATCCGCGCGATTTCGGGAGAGCCGGCGTCTATCGTGACATTCGAAGACGGTCTCAGGATAGAGAAGTCGGTTCATGCCATGGCACAGTCCTTCCATGAGCGCCGCTGGATCGAGATCGGCTGAGGTCGGACCCTCGCTTGCGTTGACGGCGCCTGGGGCAGGGGATAGGCCTTGTCCCTGTTGAAAGGCTGAAATTCGGGAGTGAGATCGTGACGGACAGACTGGTGATCATCGGCGCGGGGCAGGCAGGCTTCGCATTGGCAGCCAAGCTGCGTGCGCTGAAGGATACGCGGCCGATCACGCTGATCGGCGCCGAAGACGTGCTTCCCTACCAGCGCCCGCCGCTGTCGAAGAAATACCTGCTCGGCGAAATGTCCTTCGACCGCCTGCTGTTCCGTCCCGAACATTGGTATCCCGACAATAATGTCGAGATCCGCCTGTCGACCTGGGCCGAGCAGATCCGGCGCGAAACGAAGCAGGTCCTGCTGCAGGACGGCTCCGTGCTCGATTACGGCACGCTGGCAATCGTCACCGGCTCCACGCCCCGGCGCCTGCCGGCGGCCATCGGCGGCGACCTGGAGGGCGTCTATGTCGCCCGCGACAAGCGCGACGCCGATCTTCTGGCCGCGGAAATGCGCCCCGGCCGCCGCGTGCTCATCATCGGCGGCGGTTATATCGGGCTGGAGGCCGCCGCGGTCGCCCGCCATCTCGGCCTCGAAGTGACCGTCATCGAAATGGCCGACCGCATCCTGCAGCGCGTCGCCGCCCCGCAAACCGCAGACATCATGCGCGCCATCCACAAGAGCCATGATGTGACGATTCGCGAAAAGACCGGCCTCAAGCATCTCGTCGGCCGCAACGGCCGGGTGACGGGCGCCGAGCTGTCCGACGGCACGACGATCGAGGTGGATTTCGTCATCGTCGGCATCGGCGTCGTGCCGAACGATCTTCTCGCCAAGGATGCCGGCCTCGACGTCGGCAACGGCATCATCGTCGACGAATTCGCCCGCACGTCCGACCCGTCGATCTTTGCGGCCGGTGATTGCGCGAGCCTGCCCTGGCAGGGCGGCCGCATCCGGCTCGAATCCGTGCAGAACGCCGTCGATCAGGCCGATGCTGCGGCCGCCGTCATCGCCGGCGGCAGCGAACCCTATGACCCGAAGCCCTGGTTCTGGTCGGATCAGTACGACGTGAAGCTGCAGATCGCCGGCTTCAACATGGGCTATGACGATACGCTGCTGCGCCCCGGCGCCCGCGAAGGCGCAAGCTCGGTCTGGTATTTCCGCGAGGGCCGGCTGATCGCCGTCGATGCCATCAACGATGCCAAGGCCTATGTGACGGGCAAGAAGATGCTGGAATCAGGCATCAATCCCGACCGCGCGATCCTTGCCGATCCCGCCGCCGATCTGAAGCAATTGCTGGGCTAAGGCCGAGCCGGCCCGGCCGGGCCGGCAGGCGCTTTCCCTCCGGCACGGCCGCGCGGCATCTGCGCTCCATGGAAAGGACATGTGAAAACTTCAAAAAAAGCTTGATTGCATGGGCGAATACCCATATCAGGGCTCCCACCGGAGAGGTGGCCGAGTGGTCGAAGGCGCTCCCCTGCTAAGGGAGTATACGTCAAAAGCGTATCGTGGGTTCGAATCCCATCTTCTCCGCCATTTCCCAAGTGCCCGACCCGGCGACTGCCGGAAAATAAAACCCGCTCCGATCAAAGCCGGCATCATCTTCATCGACTTGAACGGCAAGGTCTCGCCGATCCGGCTTGCCGCCTCAATAGCTGCAGGAAAGCGCGTTGGTCGGCCTGAAGCCGTCGGCGCACGCGGGATTGACGGAGTCCCCGGGCTGGTATTGAAAGTCGGGGCTATTGGCAGGCCGCTGCGTCGTGCAGGCCGAAACCAGCGTGGTCAGGCCGATCAGCATGCCGCCGATCAAGATAATCCGAAATCTGCTCATCGTGGCCCTCCCATGGCGCGGCGCCTGATGGCAACATGTCGCTGTAGCGGGCGCAGGCAAGGGCCATGCCGCACGCTTGGCCGCCCCGCTTGCCCGGCAACCGCGCCGCAATTGCCTGACTAATGGTGAAAACAGTTCTAGAACGGCTTGGTGACGGCGATCGCGACGATGACGAATGTCGCGATCACGACCGCCGCGCCGGCGTGGCGCAGAAGGGCCGGGGGAGCAGGCTCCTGGCTGTGCGCGAGCCTGCGCAGCCTGCCGGACAGGACGCCGTGAAGCGCCGAGAGCAGCAGCACAAGCGTGAGCTTTGCCAGCAGCCAAACCTGCGGGAACCAGCCGCCCGTCAACGCGAGCGTCAGCCCGAAAATCCAGACGAGCAGCATCGCCGGCGACGTGACGCGCCGGTCCCAGCGGCGCACGCGCTCCAGCAAGGCAGACCGGATCGCGATCTCCTGCTGGCCCCGGGCCTCGGTCACGGCCGCAATGCTCACGGCCGCGACCAGCATGCCGCCGATCCAGGTGACGACGGCGGCGATGTGCAGGGCTTTGAGCCAGAGATAGTCCATCGCCTGCGCCCTCAGTTCGAATCGGCAAGGGCCGACTGGCGCCGCGCCAGTGCCCGCTCGTTGAGGAAGGCCCCGAAGGGGATGAAGGCCGCAAGCACCATCCGGGCCGTTTCGCCGCGCGACCACCCGCCCATCGATACGGTCTGGATGAGCATCCAGACATAGAGAACGAAAGCGATGCCGTGGACCGGGCCGATAAGGCGGGTTGCGATCGGGTAGCCGGCAAGGTGCTTGAGAGGAACGGCCACGCCGACGAGCAGGAGAAGCGTCGTCCCCTCCAGCAGCGACACGGCGCGCATCCTGCGCAATTGCGACAGTTCCTCGGTTCGGGCGGCCGAGAGCATCACTCGACCTCCCTGAGGACCTTTTCGACCCGCTCGAGGCGGCCCTGGATGTCGGCAATGCTGCCGCGCAGGGCCGCCAGCGCGGCGGCACTCTCCTCCTGGGACTTCACGGCGCGCGCAGCAAGATCGCGATAGGCGTCCTCGTCTGCGATCCGCAGGCGCGCCGTGCGCGCGCCGGTGACATATTTCATTGCGAAGATCAGCAGGATCACGGCGAGCAAGAGGACCGTGACGAGGAAGAATATGCTGGTGCGATCGGCCATGGGAGGTCCTTTCAAGGTTCCGAGGTCTTGGAGGAGGGGCTCAGCGAGCGCGCCGCATCGGCAATGGCAGCCGGATTGAGCGCGACATCGAAAGCCGCTGTCTGGAAAAAGTTGAGTGCCTTCCCGTCGCTGGAAAGCTCGAGCTGGCTGGTCACGAGGCCGGCCTCCTCAAGCTTGCGCAGGTGAAGGTGGAGGAGCGGCCGGCTGATGCCGATCTCGCGGGCAAGCTGGCTGACATAGGTGCGGCCGTTCGCATGGAGCGCTGCCATGATCCGCAGGCGGTGCGGGTTGGCGAGCGCGGCCAGCATCTCCAGCAACCGGTCTCCCTGGCTCCTCAATCGGCCCTCTCTTAAAAATTTATAACACCTGTAAGATTTTTCTAACAGGTGAGGAATTCGGCGTCAATCGCCGCCCGCAAGGCAATGCCCCGATCCGCTCCGCCGGCCGGTTGGAGGCGAAGCGCGGATCGCGCGTTAATCCGCGCAACGGCTGCGGACGCCGGAATCGGCCCTTTCGCGCGCCGAATCGCCTGCGGGAATCAACGGTTCCGACCCGCGTGAAAACTGAAATCGGTTTCGGCTCGAAGGACGAGCAGGCTCGCCCGAGCGGTTGCCGATCGTGCCGAACAGCAAGAATCAGGCGCAAAAGTGGTGCCGATTTGGCACAGCGGCGCGCGCCGTCCCTTCGCAAAACCCAATAAATAGCGGGAAAATAAGCGCTTTCTTAATGAAGCCTAAACAAACGGCGGCCCCGCTGCCCAATTTGTGGCCTTTCAGCAACAGGGTTTCGGTAAGGCTTTCGTAAACCCCGCCTGAACACAAGTTGGTGATTGCGTGACAGCCGCCGTCTTGTATTTTCAGCCTCGGAAGCAAGGGCCTGACCGCCCGACTTCTAAAGCACCGGGGGTAAGGCAGGGAAACGTCGCAAGACGTGATCTTACCTCCGATCGAAACTTGAATTGGAGGTCATTATGAACATCAAGAGCCTTCTTCTCGGCTCTGCTGCCGCTTTGGCAGTAGTTTCCGGCGCTCAGGCTGCTGACGCTATCGTTGCAGCCGAGCCGGAACCGGTTGAATACGTTCGCGTCTGCGACGCTTACGGCACCGGCTACTTCTACATCCCGGGCACGGAAACCTGCCTGAAGATCAACGGTTACATCCGTTTCCAGGTCAACGCTGGTCCGGAAGCAAGCGCCAACAGCGCTGACGGTTCTTCCGTTGCAAACGACTCTTCCTGGGATGCCTATACCCGCGGCCAGGTTCAGCTCACGGCTAAGAGCGACACCGAATACGGCCCGCTCACCGGCGTGATCGTTATCCAGGCCAACGCCGACAACTCTTCGGCTCAGAAGACCCAGCTCGACTCGGCTTACCTCGACATCGCTGGCTTCCGCGCTGGTCTGTTCTACTCCTGGTGGGACGATGGTCTCTCCGGCGAAACGGACGACATCGGCTCGCCGAAGACTCTGCATAACTCGATCCGTTATCAGTACGAAACCGGTTCCTTCTACGCTGGCATCAGCCTCGATGAGCTGGAAGACGGTCACTACAATTCGGACGAGACTGCCAACAACTGGGGCGTAGCCTTCGGTATCGGCGGTAAGGCTGGTGCGTTTACCTATCAGGTCACTGGTGGTTACGACACCGACAACGAAGAAGGCGCTGTCCGCGCTATGGGTACGGTTGCTGTTGGTCCGGGCACCCTCGGCCTCGCTGCTGTATACTCCTCCGACCCGAACTCGTACTACGAAGCTTCTGAGTGGGCTATCGCTGCCGAGTACGCCATCAAGGCTACCGACAAGCTGAAGATCACTCCGGCTGTCCAGTACTATGCAAACCGCTACGACTCGAAGGTTTCGAAGAACGACTTCACGGACAACGATGCCTGGAAGGCTGGCGTAACGATCGACTACCAGATCGTCGACAACTTCTCTGCCAAGGTTTCGGTTCAGTATCTGGATCCGGAAAAGGCTGACGACGTTACCTCAGGCTTCTTCCGCCTGCAGCGCGCATTCTAATCTGATCTGACTTCGGTCATTCAGGAGAGCCCGGCTTTCGAGCCGGGCTTTTTCGTTTGTGCCGGCGGCCGGGGCTTTTCGGCAGTCTGGAAAGGGCGAATTCCGCGGCGAACCCTTCGCCCCGGCTCAGTCGAGCCTGCTCACGAAGGCATGGATCGCCTCCGGAATGTCTGCAAGATGCAGAAGCGGTGCGTGTCCCTGGCCCTTCGCGGTGATCTGCATCATCCCCGGATGCCGCCTTTTCATCTCGGCCGCCGTCTCTTGCGAAAGAAGGTTGGAATTCTCGCCCCTGATAACCAGCAGCGGCACGGAGCCCAGCTTTTCGAATTGCGGCCAGAGGTCGGGGAGGGGATTGCCGAAATCGATCGATTTCAGCTGCTCGGCAATGGCGCTGTCGTAGTCGGCGACGGGCATGCCCGCCTCATCCCGATAGATGGCCCGCGCCATGCCCTCCCAGTCGGCGGGCGCGAGTGCGGGAAAGGCAGCGCCGTGATTCTCCTTGAGCATATCGACGGCCTCGCTCCAGCTTTGCGGTTGGCGGCCGCGGTTGAGATAGTCCCTGATCGCCATCAGCCCGGCCGGCTCGATGACCGGGCCGATATCGTTGAAGATGAGGCCTGCGAGCAGGTCCGGCTTTATCGCCGCCATGAGATGCAGGATGAGCCCGCCGCGCGAGGTTCCGATGAAGATGGCGCGGGCGATGCCGAGAGCGGCGCAGGCGGCAATCACGTCGCCGCATTCGACGGCGGGATTGTAGTTCGCCTTGTTGTCGTCCCGGTCGGAGCGGCCGCGTCCGCGATAATCGAGCGCAATGACGCGCCGCGACAAGGCTGCGTGTCGCGACAGGAGCAATGCGAGTTCGTGGAAATCGCGGGCATTGCGCGTCAGGCCCGGCAGGCAGACGACCGGCAGCCTGCCGGGGCCGGCATCCGCCGGCAGGTAGTCGCGCGCGTAAAGCCTCAGCCCGTCGGCCGATCTGTGGAATGTTTCGGTAAAACCGCCTGCGACCACGTCACCCATGATATCTCCGTTCCGTCTATCGGAACGAGATGTAACGCGCTTTCGGCCAATCCGCCAATCGGCTCAGGTCGCGCTGCGGCCGCCGACGAGGTCGCGCTCGATATCGGGCGTCTGCCCGAGGCGGGCCTTGTAGACCTCGTAATTCTCCATCACCCGCTGCACATAGTTGCGCGTTTCGGGGAAGGGGATGCGCTCGATCCAGTCGACGATCTCGTCGACGGGCTTGCCGCGCGGATCGCCGTAACGGCCGATCCATTCCGGCACGCGCTTTGGCCCGGCATTATAGGCGATGAAGGTGAGGATATAGGAGCCGCCGAAAGCTTCGATCTGTTCGCCGAGATAATGCGCGCCGAGCGTCGCGTTGTAGCCGGCATCGGCCGTCAGCTTGTCCTTGGAATAGGTGATGTTGTGCCGCTTGGCGACGGCCTGCGCCGTGCCCGGCAGGAGCTGCAGCAGGCCGCGGGCGTTGGCGGCCGAAACGGCGGCTGGATTGAAGGCGCTTTCCTGGCGGGCGATCGCATAGGCGAGCGCCTTGCCGGAGCCGGAAATATTGGCGTTGGCCGGAATGACGCCGACCGGGAAGGCAAGGGCTGCGACATCGATGCCGCGCCCATAGGCGATCTTGCCGATCTGCAGCGAAAGATGATGGTCGCCCGCCTGCTCGGCCTTGGCCGTCAGGATCGCCAGTTCGCCGGGGCTCTGAAGCTGGTCGGCAAGCGCCAGATAGAGGGCGGCCGCCCGCCAGCCGTGGCCTGCGGCCTCCAGCCGTGCGATCGCCTGCACGGCTTCGCGCTGCTGAAGATTCTGCCGGTCGCGGGCCGTCGGCGACGGATAGGTGACGTCAAGCGTCTTTCGCCCGAGCCTTTCGGCTGCAAGCTGCCCGTAGAAGGTGCCCGGAAAATTCGCGGCCTTGGCGAAGAATTCGCTGGCCTTGCCCGGCCCGCCGGCTTCCGCCGAGCGCCCGAGCCAGTACCAGGCGCGGGAGACCGAAAGCGGGCCGTTCGAAACCTGCAGGATCTTGCGGAAATGCGTCTCGGCCGTCGTCGGGTCCTGCAGACCGCGCAGCGCATACCAGCCGGCATGGAACTGCGCTTCGACGATATCCGTCGGCACCGTGGCGACCGAGGCGGCGACGATCTGGTAGGCCGCCTTGAACTGCCCCTGGTCGACGAGGCCGCGGCTGACGATCCGCTGCTCGTTCCACCATTCGCCCGAATTCATCAGCTCCGTCCGGTCGCGCGGGATCTGCTGCAGCAGCTTGGCGGCCTCGAGATATTTGTCCTGCCTGCGCAGATATTCGATGCGCGCGAAGAGATAGCCCGGATCGCTGCGCCATTTCGCGTCGACCGCGTTCAGCAGCGCGCCGGCATTGCCCGCCTTGGCGTCGACGGCAGCCCAGGCCTTGTAGAGCGACTGCGCCTGGCCCATGTCGCCGAAGCGCTTGGCCTGCGCCACGCGGCCGCGATACATCAGGTAGTCCATGCGCGTCTTGTGGTCGGCGGCGGTCAGCAGGCCGGAAAATTCGCCCAGGATCTTGTCTTCGGTGGCCTTGTCGAGCGCCTGTCCGCGCCAGACCTTGCCGATATATTTCGCCGCCTGCGCCGGCTTGCCGGTCGCCACGAGCGCGCGCGACAGGATGATCGCGCCCTGCCAGGTCTCCGGCGCGGTATCGCCGAAGGCGTTCAGCACGGCGGCGGGCGCGGGGTTCTCGTCCAGGAGCGCGCGCTCGGAATTGCCGCGCAGACGTTCCAGGCCCGGCCAGCCCGCAAGCTCGTCCGAGGCACTGGCGATCTCGTAGGAGGGCACGCCCCTCAGGCCCGATGTCGCGATGGCCCAGGTCAGGATATGGCGATCGAGCGTTCCCGCCGCCATCGTGTTGCGAATGGCGAGCGCCTGTTGCGGGTCCTTGGCCGAAAGCGCGTCAAGCCCGGCCTTCAGGTCGCTGTTGACGGGGGCGATGGCGCCGTTGCGCGGAATGGAGCCGGTGGTGATCGCCTCGGGGAAGGATGCGGTTTCCGGCACGAACCCGAGCGGCTTGACGGCAGGCACGGGGGCGCTTTCGCCGGGAAGCTGCGATGCAGCGCTGCCCCAGGCCGCGGCCACCAGGCCGCAGACGGACAGGATCAGAACGGCTCTCTTCATCCGGATCACTCGCAACGAAAACATGCCCCTCCATTTGGCTGGAGGCATCTTAACGAAAGCTTACCGCATTGGGTAAAATTCATTCACATTTGCTATCGGAATTTGCCCTAAACCGATCCATGCGCGCTTGTCGCGGCCTTTTTGCCGCTCTATGGTGCGCAACTCTTATTCATGGAATGCGGCTGAAGCAAGGATATCGGCCGTGAGGAGCTTTGCATGTTCAATGGGTCCATCCCCGCGCTCGTAACCCCCTTCACCGCTGCCGGCCTGGTCGACGAAGACAGCTTCGCCGCTCATGTCGCCTGGCAGATCGAAGAGGGCAGCAGCGGCCTCGTTCCGGTCGGCACGACCGGCGAGTCGCCGACGCTGTCGCATGCCGAGCACAAACGGGTGGTCGAACTCTGCATCGAGGTTGCGGCCAGGCGCGTGCCCGTCATGGCGGGCGCCGGCTCCAACAACACGCGCGAAGCGATCGAGCTTGCCCAGCATGCGCAGAAGGTCGGCGCCGATGCCGTGCTCGTCGTCACGCCCTATTACAACAAGCCGACGCAGAAGGGCCTGATTGCGCATTATTCGGCGATTGCCGAAGCCGTCGACCTGCCGATCTATATCTACAACATCCCCGGCCGTTCGGTCATCGACATGACGCCGGAGACGATGGGTGCGCTTGCCAAGGCCCACAAGAACATCGTCGGCGTCAAGGATGCGACCGGCAAGATCGAGCGCGTCTCCGAGCAGCGCATCACCTGCGGCAAGGATTTCCGCCAGCTCTCCGGTGAAGATGCGACGGCGCTCGGCTTCAACGCCCATGGCGGCATCGGCTGCATTTCCGTCACGGCCAATATCGCGCCGCGCCTCTGTGCCGAATTCCAGGCCGCGACGATTGCCGGCAACTATGCCAAGGCGCTGGAGCTGCAGGACCGGCTGATGCCGCTGCACAAGGCCGTCTTCATGGAACCCGGCGTCTGCGGCGCAAAATACGGCCTGTCGAAGCTTGGCCGCATGAGCCGCACCGTCCGCTCGCCGCTCATGTCCTCGCTGGAGCCTTCGACGGAAGCGGCAATCGACGCCGCCATGCGTCACGCGGGCTTGCTCAACTGAGGTTGAAAATCGGCCCATCTTCACAAGATCGGGCCGTTCTCTTACATAAAGCAATTCCAGCAAAAGTGGGAACCGGTTTTGCGTCCGGAATTGCGGAGAGAAAGAGCAATTCCAGCAAAAGTGGGAACCGGTTTTGCGTCCGGAATTGCGGAGAGAAAGAGCAATTCCAGCAAAAGTGGGAACCGGTTTTGCGTCCGGAATTGCGGAGAGAAAGAGCAATCCCAGCAAAAGTGGGAACCGGTTTTGCGTCCGGAATTGCGCAGGGAACAGTAGGCTAGAGCATCGAAGGCGCTCCGCTTTCGCCGGAAATGCTCTGGATCACAGGAAATGAGGGCGCGGCATTCGCGCCCCGCGAATGGAATCATCGTCATGGCCCCCAAAGGCAGCCAGCGTATCGTGAAGAAGGTCGTTGCGGAAAACCGCAAGGCCCGCTTCAACTACGAGATCATCGATACTTATGAGGCCGGCCTGGTGCTGAAGGGCACCGAGGTCAAGTCGCTGCGCGAAGGCAAGGCCAATATCGCCGAATCCTATGCTTCGGACGAGGATGGCGAGATCTGGCTGATCAATTCCTATCTGCCGGAATATCTGCAGGCGAACCGCTTCAACCACGAGCCGCGCCGCCGCCGCAAGCTTCTCCTGTCCGGACGCGAGATCAACCGTCTGCGGGCGGGCATCAACCGCGAAGGCATGACGCTGATCCCGATGAAGATCTACTTCAACGATCGCGGCCGCGCCAAACTTGAGCTCGCTCTGGCAAAGGGCAAGAAGCTGCATGACAAGCGCGAATCCGAGAAGGAGCGCGATTGGAACAGGCAGAAGAACCGCCTTCTGAAGGATAACGGCTGACGTTGCCCGCCGTGTCAGGCGATCCGCAAGGGCTCAGTCCTCGAAATCGCTGGCCGGCGCCACTTCGGCAGGCCGGGGCGGACGTTCGGAGGGATCGCGGCCGATCTCGGCTTTCAGCGACAGGAGATCGATGAAGTGATCGGCCTGCCGGCGCAGGTCGTCGGCGATCATCGGCGGCTGGGTCGACATGGTCGAAATGACCGAAACCTTGCGTCCCTTGCGTTGCAGCGCTTCGACCAGGGTGGTGAAATCGCCGTCGCCGGAGAAGATGACGAGATGGTCGACCGTTTCGGACTGTTCCATGGCGTCGATCGCAAGCTCGATATCCATGTTGCCCTTGATCTTGCGGCGCCCCATGGAGTCGGTAAATTCCTTGGCGGGCTTGGTCACGACCTTGTAGCCGTTATAATCCAGCCAGTCGATGAGCGGACGGATGGAGGAATATTCCTGGTCTTCGATTAGCGCG
Organism: Rhizobium sp. GCM10022189; assembly: GCF_042656325.1. Lineage (NCBI taxonomy): Bacteria > Pseudomonadati > Pseudomonadota > Alphaproteobacteria > Hyphomicrobiales > Rhizobiaceae > Rhizobium > Rhizobium sp. GCM10022189. The sequence continues at coordinate 271,160 of NZ_JBHSOR010000057.1, read as the reverse complement.
GTATAGTAGTAAGCGCGCAGCAGATATCCGCGTTTCTGAAACGCTTTCAAGAGCTTGCGGTAATCGATATCAAAGCCGAGACTCTTGGATGCAGCGTAGAGGTTGGCGCCGTCTATGAATAGTGCAATTTTTTCGCGTGGGTCAAACATCGCTTACCAATCCAAAGAGAGTAATCGAAATCCATAAGCCACTTAGCCCAATAAAAACAGCGGCTTGTGAATGTGGCGTCGAGCTGTTCCGTACTTTATGAATTATTCATATATGAAAGATTTAGGGCACGATTCGTGATATTCCAAGCAACCTTCGGTGGAAATGTCATATTGTGCATGGAAATTTAGACTGGTCGCGGATAAAGGCGAGGGGACCCTAATGAAAAACTTGAATTTGCCCGGTTTTAATTGTATCGGGCATCCTAATCCCGAAAAGACGACCGCAAAGGACAGGCAATGGCCCGTGTCACAGTAGAAGATTGCATTGACAAGGTAGAGAACCGCTTCGAGCTGGTTCTGCTCGCCAGCCATCGCGCCCGGCTGATTTCCCAGGGTGCGTCGATCACCATCGATCGCGACAACGACAAGAACCCGGTCGTGGCTCTGCGCGAAATCGCCGACGAGACCCTGTCGCCCGACGACCTGAAGGAAGACCTGATCCACTCGCTGCAGAAGCATGTGGAAGTGGACGAGCCCGAGCCCGATCCGGCAAGCCTGATCGCCGCCGGTGCAGCTACCGCCGCCGACAGCGAAGAACAGGACGACCTGCCGGAAACGATCACCTTCGACCAGATGTCGGAAGAAGAGCTTCTGGCCGGTATCGAAGGCCTCGTCCCGCCGGAAAAGAGCGACGATTACTAAGCGCGTTCCCGGCCTTCGAGCGGCCGGGACATCCCGCGCGGCAAAAGATCGACGATTACCAATCATCAATCTTGCGCCTGTAATTCTTAGGCATAATATTGCCCATGTGTGCGCCAATCTGCGATTGGCGCCCTTTTATTTTATTGGAGTGGCTTTGGAATGATGCGGCAGTACGAGCTCGTGGAGCGGGTTCAGAAATACAAGCCCGATGCCAACGAAGCTCTGCTGAACAAAGCCTATGTCTACGCCATGCAGAAGCATGGCCAGCAGAAGCGGGCGAGCGGCGATCCCTATATTTCGCACCCGCTCGAAGTGGCCGCCATCCTGACCGACATGCATCTCGATGAATCGACGATTGCTGTCGCCCTCCTGCATGACACGATCGAGGATACGACGGCCACCCGCGCCGAGATCGACGAACTCTTCGGCGAGGATATCGGCCGCCTGGTCGAGGGCCTGACGAAGATCAAGAAGCTCGACCTCGTCACCAAGAAGGCCAAGCAGGCGGAAAACCTGCGTAAGCTGCTGCTTGCCATTTCCGACGACGTGCGCGTCCTGCTCGTCAAGCTCGCCGACCGCCTCCACAACATGCGCACCCTCGACCACATGTCGCAGGAAAAGCGCGCGCGCATTTCCGAAGAGACGATGGAAATCTATGCGCCGCTTGCCGGCCGCATGGGCATGCAGGACATGCGCGAGGAGCTGGAGGAGCTTTCCTTCCGGCACATGAACCCGGAAGCCTACGAGACCGTCACCAAGCGCCTGGAGGAACTGTCCAAGCGCAACGAGGGGCTGGTCAAGAAGATCGAGGCGGAACTGCGCGACCTGCTGATCGCCAACGGGCTGACGAGCGCCTATGTGAAGGGGCGCCAGAAGAAGCCCTATTCGGTCTTCCGCAAGATGCAGTCGAAATCGCTCTCCTTCGAGCAGCTTTCGGATGTCTATGGTTTCCGCATCATCGTCGAGGATATTCCCTCCTGCTACCGCGCGCTCGGCATCGTCCACACGCGCTGGCGCGTCGTGCCCGGCCGCTTCAAGGATTACATCTCGACGCCGAAGCAGAACGACTACCGCTCGCTGCACACGACGATCGTCGGCCCGTCCATGCAGCGTATCGAGCTGCAGATCCGCACCAAGCGCATGCATGAGATCGCCGAATTCGGCATTGCCGCCCATACGCTCTACAAGGACGGCGCCACCAATGCGGACGGCGATATCCTCTCGCGCGAAAGCAATGCCTATTCCTGGCTGCGCCACACGATCGAGGCGCTGGCCGAAGGCGACAGCCCCGAAGAATTCCTCGAACATACCAAGCTCGAGCTTTTCCAGGACCAGGTCTTCTGCTTCACGCCGAAGGGCAAGCTGATCGCCCTGCCGCGCGGCGCGACCCCGATCGATTTCGCCTATGCGGTGCATACCAATATCGGCGACACGACCGTCGGCGCCAAGATCAACGGCCGCATCATGCCGCTCGTCACCCGCCTCAACAACGGCGACGAAGTCGAGATCATCCGCTCCGGCGTGCAGGTGCCGCCGGCCGCCTGGGAAGAGATCGTCGTCACCGGCAAGGCGCGCGCCGCCATCCGCCGCGCCACCCGCATGGCGATCCGCAAACAATATGCCGGCCTCGGCCATCGCATCCTGGAGCGCACCTTCGAGCGCGCCGGCAAGATCTTCTCGCGCGAGGCCATGAAGCCGGCGCTGCACCGGCTGGGGCAGAAGGACGTGGAAGATGCGATCGCCGCCGTCGGCCGCGGCGAGATGTCCTCGCTCGACGTGCTGCGCGCCGTCTATCCCGACCATCAGGACGAGCGCGTCACCGTCAAGCCGGCCGGCGACGAAGGCTGGTTCAACGTCCGCAGCGCCTCGGGCATGATCTTCAAGATCCCCGGCAAGTCCAAGACCGATCTCGACGGCGAGCGCGCCTCCACCGAGAGCGATCCCGATATCGTGCCGATCCGGGGCCTCTCCGGCAATGTCGACGTCAAGTTCTCGCCGACCGGCGCCGTGCCCGGCGACCGCATCGTCGGCATCATGGAAAAGGGCAAGGGCATCACCATCTATCCCATCCAGTCGCCGTCGCTGCAGCGCTTCGACGACCAGCCGGATCGCTGGATCGACGTGCGCTGGGATCTCGACGAGGCCAACAAGTCCCGCTTCATGGCCCGCATCATGGTCAATGCGCTGAACGAGCCGGGCACGCTCGCCAAGGTGGCGCAGTCGGTCGCCGGCCTCGACGTCAATATCCGCATGCTGAACACGGTGCGCGTGGCCGCCGACTTCACGGAAATGGTGCTGGAAGTGGAGGTCTGGGATCTGCGCCAGCTGAACCAGCTGCTCGCCCAGCTCAAGGATCTGGACTGCATCGCCACGGTCCGGCGCCTCTACGAGTAGGATTCTCTCGAAGTCCCGCGCTTCGCAAAATTGCGTTTTGCATATTTTGTGATCATTTCATGGCCGAAAGGGCATATTGAAATGGCAAGCCATGCGCATATTGCATGGCTGTGTTCAGGTTACAGCGTTGGTAATTAACCATTGCCGCGCCTATCTTCTGGTTATCGGAAAATGAAACGAAGATGAGGCAAAGCAATGTTTGAACCGATCAGGAAGTTCGCCCGCGCCCTTCGCGCTCCGACCGCTCAGGAACGTGAAATGGCATATCTCAACGGCTCGCATGACCGTATTGATCTTGAATACCGTCAGCGCCAGGTCGATCGCGGCATGTTCCGCAATCGCTGACCGTTGAAATATACTTGAAGTAAGGAAGGGGGCGTTATGCATGATCTGCGCCCCTTGGAAGAAGAGTAGAATAGACGGCCTGTCTGTTAAGCGGTTCCATTTGCCGCTCTTGTCATGGTCCGGTGCGCTGCACTAAATACGCGCCATGTTGTTTCGCCGTCGCAAACCAGCGGGTTTTAGAGAGAAGCTGCGAGAGCTCGTATGGCCTCGCAAGGGTTTTCTGCGCCCGCCCAGATATCTCATGATGCGCGTCCTGCGCCTGACGGCCTCGCCGCACGCCGTTGCGGTGGGCGTCGCTGCGGGTGTCTTCGTTTCGTGGACACCCTTTATCGGCGTGCATTTCGTCATGGCCTTCGTCATCACCTATTTCCTGTCGGGCAATATGGTGGCGGCAGCGCTTGGCTGTGCCGCCTTCGGCAATCCGCTGACCTATCCCTTCATCTGGGGCATCACCTGGGAAGTGGGGCATCTGCTGCTCAGCCGGCAGGACCAGATGGCCGGGCAGACGATCGATCTTGCCGAACTCTTCCGCCAGCTGCATTTCACCGAATTGTGGAAGCCGGTGCTGGAGCCGATGCTGATCGGCGCCATCCCGCCGGCCGCCGTCACCTCGGTTGCGCTTTATATCCTGACATTCTACACCGTGAGAGGCTTTCAGGCGCGTCGCCGCGCCCGGCTGATGGAGCGCGCGCGTCTCAGGCTCTCCGATCCCGCCGGCGAGATGCCGACCGTCTGAGCCGCAAGCGAACCGTCCCGAAAGGCTCCCGCATGATTATCGGCATTGGCAGCGACCTCATCGACATCAGGCGCGTGGAAAAATCCATCGAGCGTTTCGGCGACCGCTTCACCCATCGCTGTTTCACCGAGGTCGAGCGCGCCCGCTCGGACCGCCGCGCCAACCGCGCCGAATCCTACGCCAAGCGTTTCGCCGCCAAGGAGGCCTGCTCCAAGGCGCTCGGCACCGGGCTTTCGCAGGGCGTGTTCTGGAAGGATATGGGCGTCGTCAACCTGCCGAGCGGCAAGCCGACCATGAACCTGACCGGCGGCGCCGCGGCCGTTCTCAAGGCCATGCTGCCGGCGGGCCACAAGGCCGCCATTCATTTGACAATAACCGATGATTATCCCTTGGCTCAGGCTTTTGTGATCATCGAGGCGCTGCCGGATGCCGTATGATAGCGACCTCTCGTCGCTTTTAATGTCGTCGTTATTGCCGCAACCGGTCGAAGCCGCTAGAGAGAACGTCAGAAAGTAATGCGCCTTCACGGCGTCTTGAAGGAATAAGACTGCGTGTCCGAAAAAGTCGAAGCCAAGCCGAACGCCCTCTGGGAAAATATCAAGGTCATCATCCAGGCTCTCGTCCTGGCAATGGTCATCAGGACTGTGCTGTTCCAGCCCTTTACCATTCCCTCGGGCTCGATGATGCCGACCTTGCTGGTCGGCGACTATATCTTCGTCAACAAGTTTGCTTACGGCTATTCGAAATATTCGCTGCCTTTCTCGCCCGACATTTTCAGCGGCCGAATTTTCGGCTCCGATCCCAAGCGCGGCGATATCGTCGTTTTCCGCTTCCCGCCCAATCCCGACGTCGATTACATCAAGCGCGTCGTCGGCCTGCCGGGCGACCATATCCAGGTGACGGACGGCATCCTCTACATCAACGGCAAGCCGGTTCCCAAAGTGCCCGATGGCACCTTCACCTCCGACTACAAGCTCGATCCGGGCCAGGACGTGCCGGTCTTCCGCGAGACGCTCGATAACGGCAAGACCTACGACACGCTCGACCAGTCCCCGGTTTCGCGCGGCGACAACACCCGCGAGTTCATCGTTCCCGAAGGCCATTACTTCATGATGGGCGACAACCGCGACAATTCGCTCGACAGCCGCTTCGATGTCGGCTTCGTGCCGGCGGAAAACCTCGTCGGCCGCGCCAGCGTCATCTTCTTCTCGCTCGGCAACGACACGTCCTTCCGCGAAATCTGGAAATGGCCGACCAACATGCGCTGGGACCGCCTCTTCAAGGTTGTTGAATGAGCAAGGCGCAGACGCTCTCGGCGGCGGACCGCGCAAAGCTTGAAGGCCTGATCGGGCATGAATTTGCCGGGAAGGAACGTCTGGACCGGGCGCTGACCCATGCCAGCGCGCGCACCGACAAGGGCAATTACGAGCGGCTTGAATTTCTCGGCGACAGGGTTCTCGGCCTCTGTATCGCCGAGTTGCTGTTCCGCACCTTCGGCACGGCCACCGAAGGCGAGCTTTCCGTGCGCCTGAACCAGCTCGTCAGCGCCGAAACCTGCGCGGCCGTTGCCGACGAACTCAACCTGCACCTCTATATTCGCACCGGCGCCGACGTGAAGAAACTCACCGGCAAGCGCATGATGAACGTGCGCGCCGACGTGGTCGAAAGCCTGATCGCCGCACTTTATCTCGACGGCGGCCTGGAAGTCGCGCGCCGCTTCATCCTGCGCTATTGGGAGGGCAGGGCGGTGCGCGCCGACGGCGCCCGCCGCGACGCCAAGACCGAGCTCCAGGAATGGTCGCACGCCAAATATGGCGTCACACCCGTCTACCGGGTTGAAGAACGCAGCGGACCGGATCATGATCCGCGCTTCAAGGTGACTGTGGAAGTCGCCGGCGTTGCGCCGGAAACGGGCGTGGAGCGCTCCAAGCGCGCCGCAGAACAGGTCGCCGCGACGAAAATGCTCGAGCGCGAAGGCATTTGGCAGCCGACATCTGCCGGAAATTGACGGGATCAATGACAGAAGAAAACGAAATGGCAGCCGTTGGCGCTGCCGAAAGCCATCCGACGCATTCCGGCTTTGTCGCCCTGATCGGCCCGACCAATGCCGGCAAGTCGACCCTGGTCAACCGCCTCGTCGGCGCCAAGGTGTCGATCGTCAGCCATAAGGTGCAGACGACGCGCGCCATCGTGCGCGGCATCGCCATCCACAACAACGCGCAGATCGTCTTCATGGATACGCCCGGCATCTTCAAGCCGCGCCGCCGGCTCGACCGCGCCATGGTGACATCCGCCTGGGGCGGCGCCAAGGATGCCGATCTCATCATGCTGCTGATCGACAGCGAGCGCGGCCTGCGCGGCGATGCCGAAGCCATCCTCGAAGGCCTGAAGGACGTTCCGCAGAAGAAGATCCTCGTTCTCAACAAGATCGACCGCGTCAACCGCGAACTGCTTCTGGCGCTCGCCGCCACCGCCAACCAGAAGATCGCGTTCGAGCAGACCTTCATGATCTCGGCCGAAAACGGTTCGGGCTGCGACGACGTGATGGACTATCTGGCAAAGACCCTGCCGGAAGGCCCCTGGTACTATCCGGAAGACCAGATTTCCGACCTGCCGATGCGCCAGCTCGCCGCCGAAATCACCCGCGAAAAGCTCTTCCTGCGCCTGCATCAGGAGCTTCCCTATTCCTCGCATGTCGAGACGGAAAAATGGGAAGAGCGCAAGGACGGTTCCGTGCGCATCGAACAGGTCATCTATGTCGAGCGCGACAGCCAGAAGAAGATCGCGCTCGGCAAGGGCGGCGAAACGATCAAGGCGATCTCCTCGGCCTCCCGCCGCGAACTGTCCGAAATCCTCGAACAGCCGGTCCATCTTTTCCTGTTCGTCAAGGTGCGCGAGAACTGGGGCGACGATCCCGAGCGCTTCCGCGAGATGGGCCTCGAATTCCCGCATTAGGGCTGCGACAAGCGGCGTCCAGCCCCTTGTTTCCGTGTGAAAATCGCGGCTTGTTGCAGGGAACCATTCGGCCTGCCCGCGCATTGATCCGCCAACGGCGCCGCACCCTGCGGCGCCGGTTTTTGCGACGGCGGGGACCAGATGGCGACGGCAAGACCCACCCATTCCTTCAAGACCCCCTGCGAGCAATGTCCGTTGCGGCCATTGCCGCATTTCCGCGAATTCAGCCGCGATGAGCTGGACTTCGTATCGAAGTTCAAGCGGGGCGAACTGGCCGTCGATGCCGGCGCGACCATATTGGTGGAGGGCGCCCACAGCGCCCATCTCTTCACCCTGCTTTCGGGCTGGGGCTTCCGCTACAAGATGCTGGAGGATGGCCGCCGGCAGATCCTGAACTATGTCATGCCGGGCGACCTGATCGGCCTGCAGGGCACGATCATGGGCGAGATGCAGCATTCGGTCGAGGCCCTGTCGCCGGTGACACTCTGCGTCTTCGAGCGCGACAAGCTGATGAGCCTTTACAACAGGCACCCGTCGCTCGCCTTCGACATTACCTGGATCGCCGCGCAGGAGGAGCGCATTCTCGACGAACACCTGTTGAGCATCGGCCGCCGCACGGCGCTCGAAAGAGCCGCTTATCTCATTGCCTTCCTGTTCGAGCGCGCCAGGAAACTCAGCCTGTTCCACGGCCGCAACGTCATCCCGATCACGCAGCAGCATATTGCCGATACGCTCGGCCTTTCGATCGTCCACACCAACAAGACGCTGAAGAAGCTTGCGGGCCGCAACCTGATCCGCTGGCAGGAGCGCGGCTGCGACGTGCTGGACGGGGAGGGGCTGATGCAGGCGGCCGGCTGGGAAGGGCTGCACGAGGCAAAACGCCCCTTCATCTGAAACAGGCGGCGCGCAGTTGCGAAGCATCGCGACAGGATTCGTAATCTTCCTGTCCGGACCGGCCGGCCCCGATGTCTTTTTTAAATGCAAACCGGCGCCGGGAAAAATAAAGTCGCGTCATCTTTCCTCCGACTTTCGTTTTTATCGACCGGAGGCGAAAATGTGGCTATTCAGTTGAAGGCGGGCAGCCGCCGTCAACGGTCCAGGCGGGGCACCGACGGAATGATGTTTGCAAAAAGGTCGAAGCGCTGCAATTCTTGCGCTTCACGAGGGGCATGGAGATCATGAACGCACGAACCCGTGTTCTGGTCCTGGAAGACAGTCTGATCATCGCCATGGAGGCCGAGGATATCCTGCGTCTCGTTGGCGCCGACACGATCGATATCGCCAACAGCCTCGATCAGGCGAGGGACGCCATCCAGGGCGCCGACTACGATTTCGCGCTTCTCGACGTCAATCTGGGAGAGGCGATGAGCTTCGATTTCGCGCGCGACCTGTCGCTCGCCAATATCCCGTTCGGCTTCGTCAGCGGCTATTCCGATACGCAGGATTTTCCGACCGACCTTCAGGACGTGCCCCTTCTCGTCAAGCCTTTCGACGAGAATGCGATGCGCGACTTCCTCCAGAAGCTTTTCCCGTCGCCGGCCGAATGACAGAGTTCGAGCCGTGTTCTAGAATGAACCGGCGGGGCGGAAGGACGGTTTTCCGATGCAATGGCAGGACCAGGCGATCATTCTTGGCGTCAAGCGCCACGGCGAGACGAGCGTCATCGCCGAGGTGATGACGCGTGAGCGCGGCCGCCATCTCGGCCTCGTCCGTTCCGGCCGTTCGCGCACCATGCAGCCGGTGCTGCAGCCCGGCAACGAGGTGGAAGTCACCTGGCGTGCCCGGCTGGACGAACATCTCGGGGAATTCCGCCTCGAGCCGGTCAAGCTGCGCGCCGCCCGGCTGATGGAAACGGCGACCGCCGTCTACGGCGTGCAGGCCATGGGCGCGCTGCTGCGCCTGCTGCCGGAGCGCGATCCGCATCCGCATCTCTTCGAGGCGCTGGAAATCATCCTCGATCATCTCCACAATCCCGCCGATGCCGGGGAACTGTTCGTGCGCTTCGAGCTGGCGGTGCTCAACGATCTCGGCTTCGGGCTGGACCTGACCGAATGCGCGGCCACCGGCAGCCGCGCCGATCTCGCCTATGTCTCGCCGAAATCCGGCCGTGCCGTCAGCCGCGCCGCCGGAGAGCCCTGGGCCGACAAGATGCTGATTCTGCCGGCTTTTCTGAGCGCGCAGGAAAACCAGGCGGCCGATTTCGAAAGCCTTGCGGCCGCATTCCGTCTGACCGGATTCTTTCTGCATCGCCATGTCTATGAGCCGCGTGGCCTGGAGGCTTCGGCGGCGCGCGAGGGCTTCGTTCAGGCCGCACTCAAGGCATTGAATCCGGTTCAGCGGACGCTTTTGCGACCGGACGAACTTCCTGCCTGAGCGGCTTTTCATCCCTGCAAAACATCTTTCAGTTCTGGCGGTTTACCCTCGGGCAGCCGGCTTCTATCTCTGCCCGGACATGTTTGTTCAAGGAGGAAGCCATGCTGACCAGGCCCGATACATCGACCACCATCACGCTCTGGAACGGGCAGGAGGTTCCCCGCCTCGGCATGGGCTGCTGGGCGATCGGCGGCCCGTTCTTCGCCGGCGACACGCCGCTCGGCTGGGGCGAGGTGGACGACAACGAATCCATTGCCGCGATCAACCGCGCGATCGACCTTGGCATCCGCTTCTTCGATACCGCCTCCAATTACGGCGCCGGCCATTCGGAAGAGGTTCTGGGACAGGCCATCGGCAATCGCGCCGATATCGTCATCGCCACCAAATTCGGCTTTGCCACCGATCCGCAAACGAAGCAGGCGACGGGTGCCTTTGCCGATCCGGCCTTCATCCGCCAGTCCGTCGAGACGTCGCTCCGCCGGTTGAAGCGGCAGCGCCTCGATCTCCTGCAGTTCCACCTCAACGATTTCCCGCTGGAACAGTCCGATGAAGTCTTCGATACGCTGCAGGCGCTGCGGACGCAGGGCAAGATCGACGCTTTCGGCTGGAGCACGGATTTTCCCGATCGCGCCGCCCGCCACGCCGGCCGGCCGGGCTTCGCCTCGATCCAGCATACGATGAACGTCTTCGAGCCGGTGCCGCAGATGATCGAGGTCGTCGAGAAGAACGGCCTGATTTCCATCAACCGCGGCCCGCTTGCCATGGGCCTGCTGACCGGCAAGTTCACGCCGGACAAGGCCGTCGGCGCCAAGGACGTGCGCGGCGCAGCCCTCGACTGGATGGTCTATTTCAAGGACGGCCGCATCGCCCCGGAATTCGCGGCAAGGCTCGATGCCGTGCGCAGCCTGCTCACCTCTGACGGGCGCACGCTGACCCAGGGTGCGCTCGCCTGGCTGTGGGCGCGCTCGCCGCGCACCCTGCCCATTCCCGGTTTCCGGACGGTGGCGCAGGTGGAGGAAAATGCCGGCGCGCTCGAAAAGGGGCCTCTGCCGGCTGACGTGATGGCGCAGATCGACGCCGCGCTGGCAGGCGTCTGAGGCTATCGCTGCGCCCGGACCTTGAAGGGCCAGCCTTCCGGCCGTGCCTCGACGATCGTCACCGCGTCGCCGATCGCGACCCGGCCGGTGCCGCGCGGGGTCACGTTCCAGCCGAAGAGCGGGCCGGGCACGCGCCGGTCGGCCGACATGCGGATGCGGCCCATGGCCGGCATCGGGTTCGCCACGTCGCGCGAACCCGTCAGCTGGTCCTGCGTCGTCATGATGCAGCGGGCGCAGGGCTTGACGAGATCGAAGCGGATGCCGCCGATCTCGATGGCCGCCCAGCGATCCTCGGCCCAGGCCTCGTCCGTGTCGATGACGATATTCGGCCGGAAACGCTCCATGCCGACGCCGCCTTCGGCATGGGCGGCGAGATCGGCGTTGAGCGCCTTCAGCGATCCCGTCGTCGTCACCAGGATCTGGTAGCCGTCGGCAAATGTCACCGGCGTACCTTCGCCCGCCCATTCGGCATTGGCCGTGCGTCTGGCCGCGGCGTCGAAAAAGACGAGCTTCACCTCGCGGCCGAGCCATTGCGAAAGCCTGGCATTGCTGTCGTCGTCGGCAAGGGCGGCGCTGACGAGCGATTTCCAGACCGTCACGTCGAGCCGCCGGTCCGGATGCGGCGGCGCCACGGCGATCTCGGGCCTGCCTTCCATCCGCAGCCGGAAACTGCCGGCCTCCGGCCGTACGTCGATGTGGGCAAGGGCCGGCAATTCGCGTTGCGTGATGAAATGTCCGTCCGGGTCCGTCACCATGGCGCGCCGGTCGCCGGGCAGGCCAAAGGCGTCGATCTCGGTAAAGGGCAGGGCAATGCCGCGGGCGCTCTTGAGCGGGTAGATAAAAAGTTCACTGACGCGCATCAAGGGCTCCTGGGTTTCTTCCGGTCAGATTTCGTCCATAAATGCCGCGAGGAATTCGCGCAGGCTCCTGTCGCGGGCGGCGGCCAGTTCGCGGCCGGTCCGGGTCTGGAAACCGTCCGCCAGTTTGAACAGCTTCGTCTGGAAATGGTCAATCGCGTAACGCTTGTCGTCGAACGGCCGGTCCTCGGCGGCAGGATCGAAAGGATCGTAGAGCCCCGATCCGAGCCGCCCCGCTATATAGAAGCAGCGCGCCGCCCCCACCATGCCGATCGCATCCAGCCTGTCGGCATCCTGCAGGATTTTTGCCTCCAGCGTCTGCGGCGGCACGTTGGCCGAGAAGCTGTGCGCGGTCACGGCATGGGCGACATCGACAATATCCTCCTCGCCCCAGCCAAGTTCCTTCAATATCCGCGCGGCCTTTTGCGCGGCGAGTGCCGAGGCCTGGGCGCGCAGCGGCGAATTCTTCTCGACGGCGACGCAATCGTGCAAAAGCACGGCCGCCGCCAGCACGCGGCCCCTGCCGCCTTCGGCCGCGTGAATGCGCATGGCGTTGCGGAAGACGCGCAGGATATGGGCAAGGTCGTGCGAGCCGTCGTCTCCCTCGGTCGCATGCGCGATCAGTTCCGCAGCCAGCGACTCGTGGGGAGAAAAGGCTTCGGCCTTGAACATCGTCGTCTCCGCCTTTCGAAAGGGATCGTATCCCGTCGATAGCGTCTTGGCCGGCGAGTCGCAACGGCCTGGAATCAGCGCCGGATCTTGGCGAGCGGTGTGACGCTGTCGCTCTTCTTCGGCGGCATGCAAAGCATCTGGGCCACCTCGCCGAAGGGTTTGGGCGGGCTGATGTAATAGCCCTGGATCTCGTCGCAGGCCTCGCGTTCGAGCAGCGTCATCTGTTCGGCGCTTTCCACCCCTTCCACGGTCACGCGCATGCCGAGCGCGTCGCCGAGCAGGATGATCGCGCGCATGATCGCATGCGCCTCCTTGTGGTCGACGATGTCGTTGACGAAGGACTTGTCGATCTTGATCTTGTCGAAGGGAAAGCTCGAAAGGTAGCTCAGCGACGAATAGCCGGTGCCGAAATCGTCCATGGAAATGCGGATGCCGCGTTCCTTGAGCGCATGCAGGATCGGCAATGCCTCGTCGAGATTTTCCATCAGCACGCTTTCGGTGATTTCGAGCTCGAGGCGCGAGGGCGACAGTCCCGCCGCCGCAAGTGCCTCGCCGACATCCTGCGGCAGGTCGCTGCTGGTGAACTGGATGGCCGAGACGTTGACGGCAATCTTGATATCCTCCGGCCATTGCGCTGCATCGTTACAGGCGCGGCGCAAAACCCAGCGGCCGATATCGACGACGAGGCCGACCTCCTCGGCAAGCGGGATGAATTCCATCGGCGAGACGCGGCCGCGAACCGGATGGTTCCAGCGGATCAGCGCCTCGAAGCCGCAGACGCGATGCTGCGTCAGGTCGTAGAGCGGCTGGTAGTGAAGCTCGAATTCCTCGTTCTGCACGGCGGCGCGCAGGTCGGCCTCCAGCGCATGGCGGGCCTGCATCTTCTCGTCCATCTCGCCGGTGAAGAAACGCTCGCGCCGGCGCCCGTCCGCCTTGGCGTGGGAGAGGGCAACGGCGGCATTGCGCAGCAGCTTGTCGGTCTCCACCGCATCCTCGGGGGCGATCGAGATGCCCATGGACACGCTGAGTTCCACCTGCTTGTCGCCGCGGAAGAAGGGCTCGCTGAGTTCGCGGCGGATCTGGTCGGCAAGTGCGGTGATGTTCCACGGCTGCTGGCGGCCCGTCTGCAGGATCGCGAATTCGTCCGAGCCGAGACGGGCAAGGATGTTCTCCGAGCCGGCCGAGGCGCGGATGCGCTCCGCCACCTGCTGCAGGATCTTGTCGCCGGCCGAAACGCCGAGCGTATTGTTGATCGATTTGAACCGGTCGAGGTTGAGATGCACGAGCGCGATCTGCTCGTCCTGCCCGCGCTCGGCAAGGGCAGCATCCAGCTGCTCGCGAAAGCGGATACGGTTCGGCAGGCCGGTCAGCGGATCGTGATGGGCAAGGTAGGTAATGCGCTCGGCCGCCCTTCGGTCTTCGGTCACGTCGGCATGGATGGCGATATTGCTGCCGTCGGCAAGGATGGTGACGACGCTCTGGATGATGCGGCCGTCATCCATCAGCCATTCGCGCCGGCGGATGCGCCGCCCCGCCTTCGAAGCGGCCTGCTGGCCTTCCTTCCTGCCGCGGGGCCGGGCGTCGGCCTGCTCGCTGCCGCGTGTCTTCCGCTTCAGATCGGCAATCGTCGCGCCCGGCGCGACATCGTCGCCGCTGAAGCCGAAGAGCTGGCAGAAGCGCAGGTTGGAAAGGGTCAGCCGCTGGTCGGCGTCGAACACGCTGAGGCCGAGTGGCAGGTTGTTGAGCACGATTTCGAAGAGTTTGCGCTGCTCGGCCAGCGCCTGTGTGGTCAGGCCGAAGGCGTTCTTCAGTTCGCGGTTTTCGGCAAGCAGCGCTTCGGCGCTGCGCTCGATTTCCTCATAGTCGCTTTCATGGCTGCGATAGGTCGCGATGACGAGCTCCATCAGATGCTCTGCATCGATCGATCCGTCGTCGGTGACGGCCTGCGTGCACTGTTGCCAGAAAAGCGACTCAGCTTTCATGCGCGGAAGTCCCCTCGCGGGACGGTTGCGGTGGAAGCATGGCAAAAGGCGAAGGCGTCTTCGATTGGCAAAGGTGCCATATCGCGCCGGGCATAAAAAAGACCTTTCTAAAATGGATGTAAAAATCACTTTTTATAAGCAGCAGGTGACCGTTTCCGGCAACCCGCATACGGCATCTTCTACCGCTCGGATTAATAATCGGTTGCAACCGAGCCTCTCTTTATACCTAGCCGGCAATTAGTTTGTATCTCGCAAACTACTGAAATAACGAGGAAACCCGGTTGCGCCCGCGAGATGGGGAGTGCCGCTGCAAGAGGCGGTTACACTTTGTCAACCATGGTTAATCGGGAGTTAACAGCTTATTGACCGAAGCCGCAAATCAGTTTAACCAACAAGCCGTTCCTAATGTTTTCCACCCGCGTACTGCGTACAGACTCTCACCGGAAGAAGCGGTGAACGGAGGTTTGTATGACTGCTCTTTCATCAGTTTCAGACATCTCTTATGCATATTTGGCAACGCTCTCGCGGCTCGATGCCAATGGTGACGGCGTGTTGAGCCGCACCGAACGAGCGGCGGAGGAAAAGCCCGGCATCATCAGGGAATTTCTCGAAGACGATGATGCCGACAATGCGCAGCCGAAATATCCGAGCAGCCTCGTCGCGCTCATGATGGAATATCGCGACAACGGCTCGGCGGCCGGCACGGCCGTTCCCTATGCGCTGCAGCAGGTTGCCCCTGGGGGCGACGATCCGGCCATGCAGATCTATCGCAACACCTACGGCGAATTCGACCTCGATATCGCCGCGTGACCTTATCCGTCAGCCTGCATGACCAGCCGGCCGCCTGGCCGGCTTTTTCTTGCCTTTTATCCGGGCGGCGCCGGTGGCAGATCGCCTGTGCGCGTCGAGGGTCTGAAGCAATTCCGGCAAAAGCGGGAACCGGTTTTGCGTCCGGAATGCAGAGGAAAAGGCCGGGGGCGTCAGCCGGTCAACGGTCGCTGACAGGCAGCACGAAGGGCGCGTTGCCGTCGGCCTCCGCGCCACGGCCGATCGCCTTGACGGCATCGACGAGCCGGCCGCCCCGGCCAAGCAACGCATCGCCGATTTCGACGATCCGCGCATTCGGCGTCGCATAGGGCGAGGCGCTCCGCAGCCGGCGGGCAAGGGCTGCGTCCTCCTGCTCGGGCGCCAGCGACAGTGCCGCAACCAGCGCGGCGGCGGGCGAGCGCGATACGCCCATCCAGCAATGCACGAGCAGCGGCGCCTCCTGCTGCCAACCGGCGGCAAAATCGATGATCGCCCGCACATGTCTTTCGTCGGGCGCCACGAGATCGCCCGTGCCCTTGAAGGCGATATCGTTCATGTTGAGCAGCAGGTGCCGGTCGGCCTGGATGACGGCAGGCCGGTGAAAGGCCTGCTCCTTCGCCATCAGGCTGATCATTTCGCGCGCCTTGTGCCGCACGGCCATTTCGGCGATGCGCGCCAGCGGGCAGACCACGATCACGCTCACGGCGCCATCCCTCGGGCCGTCTCGATCTCCGCGAAGCGCTCGCAGAAAAGGCGCTGCGCTTCGACCGCCGGCAACGGATCGATCAAAAGCATGTCGCGCGTGATGCCGCGCGGCTGGCCGAAGAATTTCTGCGCTTCCGCCGGCGTGAAGCCGGCAAGCACCGTCGCCTCGAAATAGGCGGCGATCGTATCGGCCTTCTTGATCTTGTCCTTGAGTTCGCGGGAAGGGTGGGGCGGCAGGCCGAAGCGCAGGTGCACGGCCGCCTCCAGCCGTTTCTCGACCGTCTTGTACCCGCCGCCGACGACCGCCTTGAAGGGCGAGATCATGTCGCCGATCACATATTCCGGCGCGTCGTGCAGCAGCGCCATCAGGCAATCGCCGGGTGTCGCCGCATTGAAATGCCGGAAGATGAACTCGACGACGAGGCAGTGCTGGGCGACGGAAAAGGCATGGTCGCCCGAGGTCTGGCCGTTCCAGCGGGCGACACGGGCAAGCCCGTGGGCGATATCACTAAGCTCGACATCGAGCGGCGAGGGGTCGAGCAGATCGAGCCGCCGGCCGGAGAGCATGCGCTGCCAGGCGCGGGGAGGCTTCGCACTTGTCACGCGCTGGCCTCGTCCGCCGAAGTCGGGAAGCTGAGCCCGGACCAGGCGGGCAGGCTGAGCGTGACCGCAACATTGCCGGCCAGCAGCGGCGTGCCCGCGGCCATCGCCTCGCCGGCACGGTCGATACGCACGATCGCCAGTCCGCTTGTTCCCTCGACGGAGCCGAGCGCGCCGACCGGCTTGCCGCCGGCGGTGATTTCGGTGCCGCTGGCCGGCAGTGCGGCTTCGGCCGAAACGGTCACGACGCGGCGGCGCGCCGTGCCGCGATGCTGCATGCGCGACACCACTTCCTGGCCGACATAGCAGCCCTTCTTGAAGGAGAGGCCGCCGTTGAAATCCATCAGCACGTCATGCGGAAAGGCATCCTGCAGCGCATAATCCGGCCCCGACGCGACCACGCCATGGGCAATGCGCAGCGCCTCGTAGAGGCTTGCATCGTCGCTGCCATGCTGGCCGGGGCGGCGCATGAGAGGGATGCCGGCCTTGGCAAAACGGCTGTCCTTGACGCCGTCTCCCGCGTCCTCGCCCCAGGAAACGGTAACGCCGTCCTCGGCCATCGCCGTCAGCGTCACCGGCGCGCGCAGGCGGTACATGGTCAGCCGCTTGAGCAGGGCTTCGCGTTGCGAGGCGTCCGTCTCGATGACGAATCCCTCGCCGTCACGCCAGATCATGAAGTCGAACAGGATCTTGCCCTGCGGCGTCAGCAATGCGCCGGGCCGCGCCTCGTCGCCGGCGAGCGAGACGATGTCGGTGGTAATCAGGTTCTGCAGGAAGGACTGCGCTTCGGCCCCGCCGACGGCAATGAGCGAGCGGTCTTTCAGGAATACGGCTGGCATGGCGGAACCTGTCGCGTTGGTGATCGCTCAGAGGTAAGTCTTTGAAGCGGAAGCTGCAAGCGCCGCAGCGTCAGTCGCCGGCGGTGAAGAACTTCCATTTGCCGTCGGGCGCGATGCCGACGCGATAGAAATTGTAGCCGCCGAATTCCTGCATGTCGGAGAGATCGCCAGCGGTCACGATGCGCAGCAGCTCCACGCGTTCTGGCGGCGTCAGCGATTTCAGGTCCTTTTCGGCGAAATAGGGCCAGACATACATTTCCTCGGGCGTGCCCTGGCCGACATGCACGAAGCCGGTCGAGATCACGTCGAGCATGATGGCAAGGATCTCGTCGCCGTCGGGATCGCCGGAAAGGTCCTTCAGCGTGCCGATCGGATCGTCGGTCGGTTCGCCGACCGTCACCTGCGTCTGGTCGGCACCGGTCCCCATCAGCGGGCGCAGCCGTTCCAGGTCGCCGGAGGCGGCCGCCTCGACGATCTGCTCGCGCATCTTGCGCACCGGTTCCGGCGCCTTGCTGATGTCGTAGATCACCTCGACGGGCTTGGAATCGTCGGATGCGCCGGGCGTCTTGTCGACGCTCTGGCCGCCGTCCTTGTTGACGAGCGGGTCGGGCTGGGGAATGCCGGAAGAGCCGTTCTGGGGCGCTGCCGGCTGCTGGCCCTGCTGCGCCGTGGCGGGCGCGTCGGGCTGGCCAGGGATCTTCTGAAGTTCGGAAAGCGCGTAAGCGGAAGATGCGGACATCATGCTGCCAGCGGCAAGGCCGACGGCAAGCAGGACCGGCGCGAGCAAAATTCGCGAGGAAATATCTTTACCGGTACGCATGAAACTCTCTGTATTTCCTATTGCAGGGTCCTGTTGGTGGAAAACTCACCTGCCAGCATGCGGTCGCGCAGCGAGTCGAGCAAGGTCTCGGCGCTGATTTCTCCATGCAGTCTGATCGTCTCGCGCAACGCATGAGCAATCGCGGCGTCAGCGATGATTTCAGGCTCGATGCCATCGGCCATGCCGTCGGCCCATGCCTCGTTCTGGTATTCCAGAGCCGCCTGCATCTTTTCGTGGACGATCATGTCGTCGATGTCGTTGAGGCTTGGTTCCATCGTCTTTTCCTCAGAACTTCTCATGTCTTACCGCTGCGTTAACAACACTAACAGCCTTTTCCCAAAACGACACGTCCGCATGCGAAAACAGGTTAATTAAACGTTAATTTCCGAAGCGCGAAGTAATTTCTGTGGCAAGTGTTGCACCTTCGTTACGGTAGCGCTCTTCTGCCACGATGGCCGCCTGCGTGCAATCCGTATAAACCGAGGCGAATGCCCGGTAGCCGCGATTGAAGGCTGCGGTCAGTTTTTCCTTGCGCTGCGGCTCCCCGTTCGTTTCAGAATCAAGCAGTTGCTGCATGTCGGCCCGCCATTCGTCCGCCCCCGGCGCCTTGCAGAGCGTGCGCAGGTAATGCACAGAGCCCAAGACCTCCGCCAGCCGCGCCAGCTTCTCGTCATAGGGCACGGCCGCAACCTGCGGCACGATCTCCTCCGGCGGCGGCGCTGCATTCTTGCCGCCCTGTGCCCCGCCTTGCGTCCCGCCTTGTGCCATTGCGGAGCCGGCCCAGGCGAGGCCGGCAAAGACGAATGATGACAAGACAACGCGTCGAACGGGAATCATGCTCCCAGTTGATACAGGGAGCATGACAGGAACAAGGCGGATGCGGCAGTTTCCACTTCTATTCTCGCGCGGGCATCATTTACCGGCCGCCAGCCGCTCGGCGCATTCGAGCACGCTCTGCGGCACCGGCATGCGCCGGATCTCTTCCACGCTGTACCAGCCGAGGTCGGCCGCATCGTCGGCCGCCGCTGCCACCGCATGGCGGTCCGCCTCGACACGGAAGACCGAGAGAAAGAAATGGCTGCTGATACTGCCGTCGGGCGCATGCGTCTTCAGGTCGTAGGTGGAAAACAGGCGCGGGTCGCGCGCCTGGATGCCGGTCTCCTCGAGGAATTCGCGCAGCGCCGTCTCTTCCGGCGTCTCCCCCGGTTCGCCGCGTCCGCCGGGAAAGGCATACATGTCGGCCGAAGGCGGGTTTCGCCTGAGCACGAGGAGGAAACGGCCATCGCGCTCGAGGATGGCGGAGGAGGCGGGTCTGGCTTCTGAGGTCATGGCATCGCACGCTTGGCTGTGATGCCGCCTTATCCCACGGGCGGCTCACCTTGCGCAACCGCCGCCATTGCGTGGAATATGGCGCCACGATTCCCGCGAGACGCCCGTGACCTACCTGATCTACGCCCTTGCCGCCCTCTTCGAAATTGCCGGCTGTTTCGCCTTCTGGGCCTGGTTGCGGCTGGCAAGGCCCGTCTGGTGGCTGGCGCCGGGCATGGTGTCGCTGGCGCTTTTCGCCTGGCTGCTGACGCTGGTGCCGAGCGAGGCTGCGGGCCGCACCTTTGCCGCCTATGGCGGCATCTATATCGTCGCCTCCCTGCTCTGGCTCTGGCTGGCGGAGAGCCGCGTTCCCGACCGCTGGGATATCGGCGGCGCGCTGATCTGCCTCGCCGGCACGGCCGTCATCCTTTTTGCACCGCGCAGTTGAAGCTTTTGGCCGCGCTGCCTTGACCGCTGCCGGGCAGGGTGCAAAGACAGCGGCATGTGTGGACGTTTTGCCCTGACGGAAGCGGTCAAGACTGTCGCCGAAGCCTTCAGCCTCGCCGAGCTGGAGGGCTTTCCGGCGCGCTACAACATTGCGCCGACGCAGCCGATCCTCGTCGTCATCGCCGGCGAGGGGCAGGCGCCGGGCAGCAACCTGCCGGATCGGCGCGCTCTGCTGGTGCGCTGGGGCCTCACGCCGGGCTGGGTGAAAGATCCCAAGGAATTTCCGCTGCTGATCAATGCGCGCGCCGAAACCGCAATCGGCAAGGCTTGCTTCCGCGCCGCCATGCGCCATCGCCGCATTCTCATCCCGGCTTCCGGCTTCTACGAATGGCATCGCCCGTCGAAGGAAAGCGGCGAGAAGGCGCAGGCCTATTGGATCCGCCCGCGCCGCGGCGGCGTCATCGC
Organism: Rhizobium sp. GCM10022189; assembly: GCF_042656325.1. NCBI lineage: Bacteria > Pseudomonadati > Pseudomonadota > Alphaproteobacteria > Hyphomicrobiales > Rhizobiaceae > Rhizobium > Rhizobium sp. GCM10022189. Next base: position 250,907 of record NZ_JBHSOR010000057.1, on the reverse strand, counting down.
CTTTGCCGGCCTCATGGAAACATGGTCCTCGGCCGACGGGTCCGAGGTCGATACCGGCGCCATCCTGACAACCAGGGCCAACAGCGCCATCGCGTCGATCCACGACCGCATGCCCGTCGTCATCCAGCCGGAAGATTTTTCCCGCTGGCTCGACTGCAAGACGCAGGAGCCGCGCGCGGTCATGGACCTGATGCAGCCGGTTCAGGAGGATTTCTTCGAAGCGATCCCGGTCTCGGACAAGGTCAACAAGGTCGCCAATATGGGGCCGGACCTGCAGGAGCAGGTGCCGCTCGAACGGCAGCCGAAGCCGCCCGAGAAGAAAGCGCCTGACAAGGCTCAGCTCAGTTTCTTCTGAAACCCGGTTCTGTCGACTGGAACAACGGCAATTTCTGCCCGTCCGGTCTTGGGCCGGGACGGTGTGCGCTTGCCCGTGTTTTTGCCGGACCCGCCATATGGCGGGTTCCGGATATCATGGCAGGCATCCTTGGGCGCCAGCCGGCAACCCGCCGGCTCGCGCGCCCTATGCCAGCTTCTTGACCGGTGCCGGTTTTGCCATCATCGAGGCCGCAGCCACGGCCTTGAGGCCAAGCGGGCGGTAGTTGGTCGCCAGGTCCGGCTTGGCTGCCTGCTGCTGTTCCGACTTCTTCGAGGTCACGATACTCTCCTTACGTGTTTCCCTAGAATCTTATGTGATTTGTTCTTTTGTCTTTAATAGCGACAAAAGAGAGGCATTTCTCATCAGGAAATGTAACCACGAAGCATAATTCGCGAGGCTTAACCGAAGCCTGCGTTCGTTAATACTTACTTAATAAAGTAGACGCTCAGATATGGCGGCCAATATCGTCTTCGCCGACACCGGGTTCCTCGATGGTCAGCGTGCCATATTTGCGCTTCCACTTTCGCGCGCCGAAGGGCAGCGAAACGAGGTAGGCGCAAACGGTGAAGACCATCACTTCCCAGGTGAAGCTCATCAGCAGCGCAACATAGATCACGACGCCGAGCATGGCCGGCAGCACGAGATCGCGCCGCATCCGGCTCTCGGATTTGCCGGACCAGACCGGCAGGCGGCTGATGAGCAGGAAGGCGATGAGGACCGTATAGCCGGAGGAGAGGAAGGCGAAGGTCCGGTCGGTGGCAAGGCCGAGGAAGCCGAGATAGACAGGCAGCAGCACCAGCATGGCGCCCGCCGGGGCCGGCACGCCGACGAAATATTCCGATTGCCAGGGCGCGCGGTTCTCGCGTTCCGACATCACGTTGAAGCGCGCCAGTCTGAGGCCTGCGGCAATCGTATAGATGAGCGCGGCGATCCAGCCGAGCGAGCGCGCCTCGTCGAGCGCGTAGACATAGACGACGAGGGCCGGCGCCACGCCGAAATTGACGATATCGGCAAGCGAATCCATCTGCGCGCCGAATTTCGAGGTGGCCTTCATCAGCCGCGCCACGCGCCCGTCGACACCGTCGAGGAAGGCGGCGACCAGCACCATGGCGACCGCCAGCTCATGCCGGCCTTCGAAGGCAAGCCGGATGCCGGTCAGGCCGGCGCAGATCGCAAGAATGGTGATGAGGTTCGGCACGACGAGCCGGATCGGGATTTCGCGCAGGCGCGGCCCGCGGGCGGAATCGTCGTTCGGGCCGTTCGGTTCGAAGGGCGGAAAGGGAGTTTCCATATCGCGCTTTCCTCGAAATTAGCTGCGGCGGCTGATGACCGGACCCTTTGCCGAGGCGAATTCGGCAATGACAGTCTCGCCGGCAACCGCCGTCTGGCCGAGGGCGACGCGCGGGGCGGCGCCGGCCGGCAGGAAGACGTCGAGGCGCGAGCCGAAGCGGATGAGGCCGAAACGCTCGCCCGCGTCGACGGGTTCGTTGACATGCGAGAAACAGAGGATGCGCCGCGCCACGAGGCCGGCGATCTGCACCACGCCGATCTGGCCGTGGCGGGTTTCGATGACGAGGCCGTTGCGCTCGTTGTCTTCGCTCGCCTTGTCGAGTTCGGCATTGACGAAGCTGCCCGGCCGGTAGTTGATGCTGACGATGCGGCCGCGCATCGGCGCGCGGTTCACATGGCAGTTGAAGACGTTCATGAAGACCGAGATGCGCAGCATCGGCTCGGCTCCGAGGTTCAGCTCGGCCGGCGGCGTCACCATCTGGATCGACGAAACCTTGCCGTCGGCCGGCGAAATGACGAGATCGTCGTCCTGCGGCGTCACGCGCTCGGGATCACGGAAGAAATAGGCGCACCAGAGCGTCAGGATGAGGCCGATCCAGAAGAGCGGCTTGAAGATCCAGCCCAATACGAGCGACGCGACGAAGAAGGCGGCGACGAAGGGATAACCTTCCTTGTGCACCGGAACGATCGTGTTGCGAACCGTATCGAACAAGCTCATGAATGCCGGTCTCCTGTCGTTTTTCGTATCCGCTGGTTACAGAAAAACGACGTGAGGAGCAATGGCGCGGACCTCAGGCCGCCTTCGATGCATCGGTTCTAAACAATAAAACGGCGCTGTTGCCCGCCGTCAACGTCAGCTGGCCGGCGCCAGCCGGTTGACGATGCCGAGTTCGTCGCTCTCGCGCACCTGCTTCAGATGCTCTTCGGCCTGCGTCGCCTCGCGCTGGCGGTTCCACATCGAGGCATAGAGGCCGTTCTGCGCAAGCAGGGCGGCATGCGTGCCGCGCTCGGCGATCTCGCCGCTCTTGAGCACGATGATCTCGTCCGCGCCGATGACGGTGGACAGGCGGTGGGCGATGACCAGCGTCGTGCGGTTCTTGGAAACGACGTCGAGCGCCGTCTGGATTTCCCGCTCCGTCGTCGTGTCGAGCGCCGAGGTCGCCTCGTCGAGAATGAGGATCGGCGGCGCCTTGAGGATGGTGCGGGCAATCGCCACGCGCTGCTTCTCGCCACCGGAAAGTTTCAGCCCGCGTTCGCCGACCTTCGTCTCGAAGCCTTCGGGCAGGGTCTCGATGAAATGCGCGATCTGGGCGATCTCGGCCGCCTGTTTCACCTCCGCCTCATTGGCCGAAGGGCGGCCGTAGCGGATATTGTAGGCAACCGTATCGTTGAACAGCACCGTATCCTGCGGCACCATGCCGATGACGGAACGCAGGCTCTTCTGGGTGACGCTGCGGATATCCTGCCCGTCGACGGTGATGGAGCCGCTCTGGATATCGTAGAAACGATAGAGCAGGCGCGACAGCGTCGATTTGCCGGCACCCGAGGGGCCGACGACCGCGACCGTCTTGCCGGCCGGCACCTCGAAGGAAATGCCCTTCAGGATCGGCCGCGCCGGGTCATAGGCGAAATGCACGTCCTTGAAGGAAATCGCGCCCTGGCCGATGGCAAGCGCCTTCGCGTCGGGCGCGTCCAGCACCTCGGCCTTGACTTCCAGGAGATCGAACATCTGCTCGATGTCGATCAGCCCCTGGCGGATTTCGCGGTAGACGAAGCCGATGAAGTTCAGCGGCACGGAAAGCTGCAGCAGCATGGAATTGACGAAGACGAAATCGCCGACCGTATGTTCGCCGCGCTGCACCGACCAGGCCGAAAGCACCAGCATGATGGTCGTGCCGATGCCGAAGATCACGCCCTGGCCGAAGTTCAGCCAGCCGAGCGAGGTCCACACGTCTGTGGCCGCCTTCTCGTAGCGCTCCATCGACCTGTCGAAGCGCTTGGCCTCCATTTCCTCGTTGCCGAAATATTTGACGGTCTCGAAATTGAGGAGCGAGTCGATCGCCTTGGTATTGGCGTCCGTATCGCTGTCGTTCATCGCCCGGCGGATCGAGATGCGCCAGTCGGAGGCGCGGATCGTGAACCAGATATAGGCCCAGACGGTGAAGGCGGTGACGGCGAGATAAGAGAAGCCGTAGCCCCACCAGAAGATCGCCGCCGTCAGCAGGAATTCGATGACCGTCGGGATCGAGTTCAGGATCGTGAAACGCACGATCGTCTCGATGCCCTTGGTGCCGCGCTCGATGATGCGCGAAAGCCCGCCCGTCTTGCGCTCCAGATGGAAGCGCAGCGAAAGCTCGTGCATATGCACGAAAGTGCGGTAGGCAAGCTGGCGCACGGCATATTGGCCGACGCTGGCAAAGAGCGAATCCCTGAGCTGGTTGAGCCCGAGCTGGATGAGGCGCGTCAGGTTATAGGCGACGACGAGGGCGATGGCGCCGATCAGCAGCGGCGGCAGCGTGCCCTGCAGGTCCATCTTGCCGTTCAGCGCATCGGTGGACCATTTGAAGAAATAGGGCACCAGCAGCAGCACGAATTTCGACACGAGCAGATAGACCGAAGCCCATACGACCCGCATCCTGAGGTCCGGCCGCCCTTCCGGCCACATGTAGGGCCAGAGGTTATAGAGCGTTCCCAGCAGGTTGCTGTCCGAAACTGTCTTGCCGTTTGCCATGCCTGTCTCCAGCCCGCCGGGCCGCTCTTGCCGCGGCCTGTCGCCGTTTCCGCCAGATATGCTACCGGCTGGCCGATTACAACATTGACAGGGATTTTATCGGCGCGCTGTTGCACGCCGGCCCTAAAGAAATCGGCGGCCGATGGGCCGCCGATGTCGCGTTTTAGAGGTGTTCGCCCGAAAGCCGCTTGCGATGCAGCTCCTCGGCATTCGGCAGGGCATCCTTCGGCAGGCCGAAGATCTGGCCGGGGCGGATGCGGTCCGGATTGGTGATCTTGTCCTCGTTGGCGATGTAGATCGTCGTATAGCGCACGCCGAGGCCGTAGACGCGGCGGGAAATCTGCCAGAGCGTATCGCCGCGGCGGATGATGACCGCATTGTTGTTCTCCGTCAGCGGCGCCTGCTCGATCGTCTTCGGCTGGCCGGCGGCCGCCACCTCGTTCGAGGCCGCCGGCGCGGCGTCGGGCACCGTCAGTCCGGCAATGATGGCGCCGAGCCTGTCGAGCGCCGCCCCCACCGATTTTGCATCCTTCGGCAGGCCCTGCAGCAGCGTCAGCGCGTTGGCGGCAACCTGCGAGGCGGAAGCCGATGCCTGCTTGAAGGCGTCGGTCGCATCGATGCCAGGGCGGAAATCGACGAGCGAGCGCAGCGCGAACTCGGTGGCCGAGCGCGCCGCCGCAAGCTGTTCCGTACCCGGCACCTTGCCGTCCGCAAAGAGGCCCTTCAGCAGGCCGAAGGCCTTTGTCGCATCGCCCTTGAGCTTGCCGAGCTGGCCCTCGTCGAGCGGCACCATCGCCTGGCCGGCATTGCCGCCGGACTGGGCGGCAACCGTCACCTGGTCGCCTTCCGGGCGGTTGAAATTGACGGTCGCGCGCACGAGCACCTTGCCCGAGCCATCGACCAGATCGACGCGAACCTTGTGGTCGCCGACCGAAAGGTCCATCGCCCCGCTGATGACGAAGTGCCCGTCCGGCTCGGCCGTATCCTGGCCGATCAGCGCGTCGTCGGCATAACCGACAACCTTGGCATTGGCGCGCGCCGTGCCGGCCACGAAGATCTTGTTGCCCTCGATCTCGACGGCGTTGATGACCACGTCGGCAGCCGTCGCGTCGCCCTGCTGGGTGCCGGGAACGGAAGGCGCCGCACTGCCCGCATCGCTCGACGTCGTCGGCGTCTGCATCGCGACCTGATCGCCCGGCGCGCCGGTGGCGGCAGGCTGCGTGCTGGCGGCGGCGTTGTCGGCGGGCGCCGCGGCTGCGTTGCTGGCGGCCGGCTGGGCGCTGGCGACCTCGGCCTTCGGCGCGGTAATGATGCGGCTTGCCGTGCCGGGCTTGGAAACCATGGCGAGCAGTTCGCTGCCGCTGCCGTCCTTCGGTACGGAAACGGTCGCAACCTCTTCGGACAGTGTGGTCTTGCCGTCCTTGCCGGTGACTTTCAGCACGAGCTGGTGGTCGCCGGCGGCGAGCGGATTGTCGAGCACGGCGGCAAAATCGCCGGTGCCGTCGACATCGGTGGTCACGACGACCTTGTCGCCGTCGAGCACTTCCAGCTTGCCGTGCGGCTCGGCCGAGCCGGCAATGACGGTCGAACCGTCAGGCTCGACGCGCAGCACGTCGAAGGCCGGGATCTTCGGGCCGGTGCCGGAAGCGGTATCGGCAGCCGGAGGCGTCTGGCTGTCGGCCGCGGCCGGCTGGCCGGCCGGTTCCGGCGCGCCGGTCAGCGCGGCTTCGGCCCGTGCGAGCGCAGCCAGCGCATCGGCGGCACTTTCGGGAAGGTTGCGGATGATGTCGCGGGCCTTGCCGGCACCGTCCTTGGCCTTGGAGACGAGGCTTGCCGTCGTCGCGTCGAGGCCTTCGGGTGCCGCAAAATCGGCGACCGCGGTCAAGGCGTCCACGGCCGCGGTCTTGGCGCTGGCAAGCGCGTCGGCGGCGGGCACCTTGTTGTCGGCAAACAGCGCCTTCAACCCGGAAAGGGACCGGATGGCGTCGGCAGTGAGGCTGCCCACATTCTGGGCGGCGGCTGCGGCATCGGCGGCCGCGGAGCGGGAGGTCTTGGACGTTTCGTTAACCGTGTTGTTGACCTCTGTGCCGGCCTGGTTGATGGCGTCACCCACCTTCGCCACATCAGAGCCGAGCCGGGGCATGACGAAAAACACCATCAGTATGATTGCGATTACGAGCACTGCGAGGGCCAGCAAGCCGGCACGGTTTTTCATCATTGCGTCTCCAAAGGCGGCAAATTGCCGTAGTATTCAGAAATTGCTAGCGATTCCCGTGGCCTTGCACAAGCATTCAAAGCAAATACGCAAGCTCCGGACGTCGCTTTTCAGTCAATTTTCTTGACTGCATTGAAATGGAATAGTTGTTTTTCCCTTATGACCGAACAATCTGTATCGATTCGATCCATTTGCGTTTACTGCGGCTCTCGGCCGGGACGCGATCCTTCCCATATGGCTGCCGGCCGCGCGCTCGGAAAAGAGATCGCGGAATATGGCCTTCGCCTGATCTATGGCGGCGGCACAAAGGGCATCATGGGCGCTGTGGCCAGCGGGACCCTATCCAACGGCGGTCAGGTGACGGGCATCATTCCCGAGTTCCTGATTGACATGGAGGCGACTCGCCATTCGCTCGGCCAGCTCAACGAGCTTATTGTAACCCCTGACATGCATGCGCGCAAACACACGATGTTCGAGCGCTCTGATGCTTTCGTGGCCCTGCCGGGCGGTATCGGCACGCTGGAAGAGATCGTCGAGATCATGACCTGGGCGCAGCTCGGCCGTCACGAAAAGCCGATGGTCTTCGCCAATATCAACGGATTCTGGGACCCGATGATGGAGCTTTTGCGCCACATGACCGGCGAGGGTTTCCTGCACACGGCCCATCGCGTCCAGCCGCTCGTCATCGACGAGATTTCGGGCATCATCCCCGCCATCATGGCGCAGGCGGCCGAACTTGCCGCCGACCGCGACGGCGAGGACGACGTGATCTCGAAGATGTAGGCACTCAGCAATTCCAGCAAAAGTGCGTAGCGGTTTTGCGTCCGGAATTGCGTAGAGAGAAAAGCAATTCCAGCAAAAGTGCGTAGCGGTTTTGCGCCCGGTTTGCGCAAGGAAAGACGCCGGCGGGCTAGCGCCCGCGGCTCGTGCGCAGCATCGACCAGCTGTAGAGGAACAGGCCGGCCCAGATCAGCGGGAAGGCGATCATGCGTGCCGTATCCATTTCTTCGTGGAAGACGAAGACGGCAATGAGGAAGATCATCGTCGGCGCGATATACTGCATGATGCCGATCGTCGACAGTTTCAGCAGTTTGGCGCCGTTGGCGTAGATCATCAGCGGTACGGCGGTGATCAGTCCGCAGCCGAGCAGCAGGGCGGTATCGTTGAACCCGGTGCGGTAGAAGTGGCCTTCGCCGCTGACGAATTCCAGGTAAAGGATGTAGAAGAGGGCAGGCAGGCTGAGGATCAGCACTTCCAGGAAGAAGCCCTGGTTCGGCCCGAGCGGCAGCGTCTTGCGCAGCAGCGCATAGAAGCCCCAGCTGATCGCCAGCGTCAGCGCCACCCAGGGAATGCCGCCGCTGTCGAAGGCGAGCACCACGACCGCAAGGCCGGCAAGGCAGATCGCCGCGATCTGCATCGGCTGCAGCTTTTCTTTCAGCAGCACGGCGCCGAGGAAGATGCTGAACAGCGGATTGATGAAATAGCCCATGGCCGCATCGAGTGAATGGCCGGCGCCGATCGCCCAGACATAGGTGCCCCAGTTGACGGTAATCAGTGCCGCTGTCACGACCGCCATGCCGAGCATGCGCGGCGAGCGCAGCGCAACGGCAATATCCTGCGTGCGCCCCAGCGCCAGCAGCACCATGCCGGCGAGCGGCAGCGACCAGAGGATACGGTGGGCGATCACCTCGGCCGGCGAAATATGCGCGACCGCCTTCATGTAGATCGGCAGAAAGCCCCACAGAAGGTAGGCCGTAAGCGCGAAGGCAAAGCCGCGTGGACTGTCTTCGTTCTTGATGATGGTTGCGCTTGCATCGGCAGACATTGGGTGTTTCCGTATTTGTTCTGTTTCTGATCCGCATTAGCTTAAGCGGCGTGAATAGGCCAATTCATTTCCTTGAATGGATCGTCAATCGAACGCCATGAAAGGAGGCAGGCATGGCCGAGACGGAACTGGCGAATTGCCGGCAGGCCTATGCCACCCGGATGCTGGCAAGGATGGGTATTTCCGGCGACGAGAGACTGCGGCAGGCCTTTGCCGCGGTGCCGCGGGAAGATTTTCTCGGGCCGCCGCCGTGGCGCATGGCCAACAGCACCGGCTATCGGGACATGCCGTCCACCGATCCCGCCGTCCTCTATCAGGATATTCTGGTTGCACTGCAGGAAGAGCGGCAGGTCAACAACGGCAGCCCTTCGCTGCATGCGCTCGGCCTTCACTGGCTTGCGCCGCAGCCCGGCGAATCGGCCTGCCATATCGGCGCGGGCGGCGGTTATTATACCGCCATGCTGTCGCATCTCGTCGGCAGCCGCGGCCATGTCACGGCGATCGAATACGACAGGGAACTTGCCGCTCGCGCAACCGCCAGCCTCGCCCCCTACGGCAATGTCGAGGTGATCTGCGGCAACGGCCTGGAATGGCCGAAATCGCCCGTCGACGCGATCTACGTCAATTTCGCCGCCCACAGGCCGGCCGAGGCGTGGATCGACAAGCTTGCTGCCGGCGGCAGGCTGATCTTTCCGCTGTCTGCCCCCTCGCTCGGCGGCAACGACCCCCTGCGGCCGTGCAGCGCCCGCGGCGGATTCTTCCTGATCCAGCGCAGCGACGACGATTTCCGCGCCCGCTATCTCACCGCCACGATCTTCGTCTGGGGCCATGCCGCCTCCGGCACGCCCGAAACCTACAGGGCGCTGGAAGCCGCCTTCCGCAGGGGCGGCATGGAAAGGGTCACGCGGATGCGCTGGAAGGGGCCGAGGGAAGGGGACGAATGGTATTCGCAGGAGGATTGGGGCCTCCTGTAGCTTCCGGCAAAACCGCTGCGCGCTTCTGCCGGAATTGCTTCGCCGCTCACTCCGCCGCGATCTTGCCGGCCAACTGCCGGTTCTTCATCAGCTTGTAGATGACCGAATCCATCAGCGCCTGGAAGGAGGCGTCGATGATGTTTTCCGACACGCCGACCGTCCACCAGCGCACGCCGCTGGAATCGGTGGATTCGATCAGAACGCGGGTGATCGCCTCGGTGCCGCCGTTGAGGATACGCACCTTGAAATCGGCCAGCACGAGGTCGTCGATCTCGTGCTGGTATTTGCCGAAATCCTTGCGCAGCGCCAGATCGAGCGCGTTGACCGGGCCTTCGGCTTCCGCCACCGACATCAGCGTCTGGCCGTCGATGGTGATCTTCACCACCGCTTCCGAGACGATCTTGATGCGGCCGTGGGAATCGAAGCGCCGTTCGATCATCACCCGGAAACCGTCGATCGAGAAGAAATGCGGGATCGTGCCCATGGTGCGGCGCGCCAGCAGCTCGAAACTCGCATCGGCACCCTCATAGGCATAGCCGGAGGCCTCGCGCTCCTTGACGATGGAGATCAGGAGGTCGAGCTTCGGATCGTCCTTGGCGACATCGATGCCGCGCCGCTTCAGCGCATTGATGAAATTGGCCTTGCCGCCCTGGTCCGAGACCATGACCTTGCGGAAATTGCCCACACTTTCCGGCGGCACATGTTCGTAGGTGCGCGGATCCTTGAGCAGCGCCGAGGCATGGATGCCGGCCTTGGTGGCAAAGGCAGAGGCGCCGACATAGGGCATCTGATGATCCGGCGAGCGGTTCAGAAGCTCGTCGAAGGCATGCGACAGGCGCGTGAGGTTGGTCAGCCGCTCGGCATCGATCGCCGTTTCGAAACGGGTATTATAGGCGCTTTTCAGCGCCAGCGTCGGGATCAGCGTCACCAGATTGGCATTGCCGCAGCGCTCGCCGATGCCGTTCAGCGTGCCCTGGATCTGGCGCGCGCCGGCCTCGACGGCGGCAAGCGAATTGGCGACCGCCTGGCCGGTGTCGTTATGCGCATGGATGCCGAGACAGTGGCCCGGCACGCCGAAGGCGATCACCGCCTCGACGATGGCACGCACTTCCGGCGGCTGCGTGCCGCCGTTCGTATCGCACAGCACCACCCAGCGCGCGCCGTTTTCATAAGCTGTCTTGGCGCAGGCCAGCGCATATTCCGGATTGGCCTTGTAGCCGTCGAAGAAATGCTCGCAGTCGACCATTGCCTCCTTGCCGGCGGCAACCGCGGCCTTGACGCTGTCGGCAATCGCTTCGAGATTTTCCTCGTTGGTGCAGCCGAGCGCCACCTGCACGTGATAGTCCCAGCTCTTGGCGACGAAGCAGACGGCGTCGCTGCTGGCCTGCAGCAGGCCGGCAATGCCCGGATCGTTGGAAACGGAAACGCCGGGGCGCTTCGTCATGCCGAAGGCGACGAAGGAGGCCTGCTTCGTGCGCTTTTCGGCGAAGAAGGCCGTGTCGGTCGGGTTCGCGCCGGGATAGCCGCCCTCGACATAGTCGAGCCCGAACTCGTCCAGCATGCCGGCAATCGCAATCTTGTCCTCGACGGAAAAGTCGATGCCGGGCGTCTGCTGCCCGTCCCGGAGCGTCGTGTCGAAGAGGTAGATGCGTTCTTTCATGTCGGTTCCTCCCGGCGAGCGGGTTCCTTGATCTTCGTGAGCGGGCCTTTCGGCGCGTTGCTAGTTCTTCCCGGCAAACCTGTCCGTCGCCCGGATCAGCCTGTCGAGAATGCCGGGCTCCGAAAAGGCATGGCCCGCGCCCTCGATCAGGTGAAACTCGGCTTTCGGCCATGCCTTGTGCAGCAGCCAGGCATATTTGGCCGGGCAGGGCATATCATAGCGCCCGTGCACGATGACGCCCGGAATATCCTTCAGCCTGTGCGCGTCGCGCAGCAGTTGGCCTTCCTCCATCCAGCCGGCATGGACGAAGAAATGGTTCTCGATGCGCGCAAAGGCATAGGCGAACTCGGCTTCCTCGAACTTGCCGCTCGTGGCCTTTTCCGGCAGCAGCGTGATCGTCTCGCCCTCCCAGATGCTCCAGGCCTTGGCTGCCTCGAGCGCCACGTCACGGTCCGCACCGGTGAGGCGGCGATTGTAGGCAAGCATCATCTCATGGCGCTCCTCCGGCGGGATCGGGGCCACGAAACGCTCCCATTTGTCCGGGAACATTTCCGAGACGCCGAACTGATAGTACCAGTCGAGCTCGGCCCGCGTCAGCGTGTAAATGCCGCGCACGATGAGCTCGGAAACGTGTTCCGGATGTTTCTCGGCATAGGCAAGCGCCAGCGTCGAGCCCCAGGAACCGCCGAAGACCTGCCATTTCTCGACGCCGGCCATTTCGCGCAGCCGCTCGATATCGGCAACGAGATGCCAGGTCGTGTTGGCCTCGAGGCTCGCATGCGGGGTCGACTTGCCGCAGCCGCGCTGGTCGAACAGCATGACATCGTAAAGCGCGGGATCGAAGGCGCGGCGATGGACCGGCGAAATGCCGCCGCCCGGGCCGCCGTGCAGGAAGACCGCCGGCTTGGCGCCCGGCGTGCCGCAGCGCTCCCAATAGAGCACATGGCCGTCGCCGACATCGAGATGGCCGCAGGCATAGGGTTCGATTTCCGGATAGAGCGTGCGCAGCACTTCGGTCATATCTTCACGCCTTTCGCCGGCCAGACGGCCGTGTCGTGGTCGGGATGCTGGAAGGAGATGATCGCCTCCTGCCGGGCATAGAAATCCGGGTCCTTGTGAACGGGCGCGTCGAAGATCGTCTCGACCCAGGGCAGGCGGGCCTCGTAATTGACCTGGATCTGCGGGGCGAGATCGCTGCGGTCGTCGAACGTGCCGATCGCAAGCTCCAGCCCGCCCGGATGACGGTAGGTCATCGGCGTGCCGCAATCCCGGCAGAAGCCGCGGTCGATATTGACGGAAGACTGGAAATAGGCCGGCTCCCCGCGCGTCCATTCCATGCCCTCTTCCGGCGCCGTGACAAGCGCGGAAAAGAAGCCGCCGAACTGCTTCTGGCACATGCGGCAATGGCAGATGGACGGACGTCCGAGCTTGCCTGTTATGCGGAAGCGAACGGCGCCGCACTGGCAGCCGCCTGTTCTCGTCGTCTCGGTCATGGATTTGCTCCTGAAGGCCATTGGGCTGTATCGTGGTCCGGATGCTGGCGGTTGCTCGCCGCGATCCTGTCCTCGCGATCGGTTGTTTCCGGTTCCGGCTCGACAGGCAAGCCGTCGAGCGCATGAAACCAGACCATTTTGCTGTCGAGACTGGATTGCATCACCGGCCTTACCGCCTGCGGATCATCCAGCGAGCCGAGCGTGATGTTGATGGAGTCGGCGCCGGGAATATCGTAGAAAAGCGGCGTGCCGCAATCGCCGCAGAAGCCGCGCCGCACCAGACCGGAAGAGTGGAACCATTTCGGCTCGCCGCGCGTCAGCGCGAAATCGCCGCGGCTGGCCGCTGCCAGCGGCAGGAAATAGTTGCCGGCCGCCTTCTGGCACATGCGGCAATGGCAGACATGCGGATAGCCAAGCTCGCCGCGCGCCCGGTAACGAACCGCGCCGCATTGGCATCCGCCGGTCAGGTCCATTTCCGTCGTCACGGGTGATCCTCCGGCGGCCAGACCGGCGTATCGTGGTCCGGATGCTGATAGGAGACGATCTCACGCAGGAAGGAGCCGGCAGCGAGATCCGCCTCGGTGCGTTCTGCCGGCAGCTCGTGCAGGTGATCGACAAAGCCGATCTTGCCTTCCACGCCCCACTGGATGGTCGGCGGCAGCTGCGACGGATCGTCGAAGGCCCCGGCGGAAACCGACATTCCGTCCGGCGCCTCATAGGTCAGCGGCGTGCCGCAATCGCCGCAGAAGCCGCGACTGACGAAATTCGACGACCGGAAGGTCTTGCGCTGCCCCCTGGTCCACTCGAATTCCATCCCGCGCACGGAAACCAGCGGCGCGTAATAGGCGCCGAACGCCTTCTGGCACATGCGGCAATGGCAGATCGACGAATCCGGCGGCGTACCCCGCGCCCGGAACCGGATCGCCCCGCATTGGCATCCGCCGGTGTAAGTCTCGGTCATGGCAGGTCCTTTCCGATGGTGCGGATGATGTGGCTGCATATATTGCCGATATCCTTGAGGATATCGTCGTTCCAGAAACGCAGGACGGTCCAGCCGTCGGACTGTAGGCGTCGAGTGCGCGCGTCGTCCGCCCAAACCATCCTAGCGCTTCACTTCCCACGTCGTCACGCGCTCGCCGGTTGCCGCATCCTTGCCGTCCTTGAGCTGGATGCCCTCGGCTGCAAGCGTCTCGCGGATCTTGTCGGCCTCGGCGAAATTCTTCGCCTTCAGGAGCTCCAGCCGCGCCTTGACCCGCGCATCGATTTCCGCGGCCACCGCCTCGTCGACCTCGGTCTTCTTCGGCAGCACGCCGAGCAGGGCGGCACTGGCGGCGAAGACGGCGTCATTGCCGGATTGCGCCAGCGCATGCAGCGCCTGGACGGCGGCGACCGTATTGAGATCGTCGGCGAGCGCGTTCAGCACCGTCTCGTCCGGCTCGGCATCGCCGGCTTCGGCGGCCGGCCACTTGGCAAGCAGGCGTTCGGCCTCCTCCAGCCGCTTGACCGAAAAGTCGATCGGCTCGCGGTAATGCGTCATCAGCATGGCAAGGCGCAGCACCTCGCCCGGCCATTGCCGGCCGGCGAAGGTTTGCGTGTGCAGGAGCTCGTAGATGGTGACGAAATTGCCTTCCGATTTCGACATCTTGCGGCCCTCGACCTGCAGGAAGCCGTTATGCATCCAGACATTCGCCATCACGTCCGTGCCGTGGGCGCACCGCGACTGGGCGATCTCGTTCTCATGGTGCGGGAAGATCAGGTCCAGACCGCCGCCGTGAATATCGAAGACGTCACCGAGATAGCGCCCGCTCATGGCCGAGCACTCGATATGCCAGCCCGGCCGGCCGCGGCCCCAGGGGCTTTCCCAGCCGGGTTCGTTGTCGTCCGAGAGTTTCCAGAGCACGAAATCGCCGGGGTTTTTCTTGTGCGCATCGACGGCGACGCGGGCGCCGGCCTGCTGCTCGTCGAGATTGCGCTTCGAAAGCTGGCCGTAATCGGCCATCGATTTCGTGTCGAACAGCACTTCGCCCGAAGCCTGATAGGCATGGCCGCGCGCAATCAGCCGCTCGATGATCTCGATCATCTCGGCAATATTGTCGGTCGCCCGCGGCTGCACGGTCGGCTCCAGCGAACCGAGCGCCCTGGCGTCTTCGAGGAACTGCGTCTCGGTCTTTTCCGTCACCGCCCGGATCGCCGCGTTCAGCGGCAGGCCCGGATAGTCGCGCAGCGCCCGCGCGTTGATCTTGTCGTCGACATCGGTGATGTTGCGCGCATAGGTGACGTGGCTTTCGCCATAGACATGGCGCAGCAGGCGGAACAAGACGTCGAAGACGATGACCGGCCGCGCATTGCCGATATGGGCGTAATCGTAGACCGTCGGGCCGCACACATACATGCGGACGTTTTCGGCATCGATCGGCTTGAAAACCGATTTCTCCCGCGTCAGCGTGTTGTATAGCTTCAGTTCCGGCGTGCCGCCCATTTCACTCTCCCAATATGCATAAGCAGAAAATAACCGCCGCCGGCAGGCCGGGGCGTTTCGCATCTTGGACATTTGGGAGACGAAAACGGCCAGGCCAGCTTTGGGCTAGCGAATAATCTTCCGGCAAATAATGCAGGTAACCGTTTTCATGACGCGTTTTATGGCGCGGGATCGGGGTTTGGTCAAGGGAGTTGCCAAGCCATTTCCCACATTGTCGTTTGCGTCACGAAATGTGGGAAGGAGGATCGCCTCAGCCCGGCAGCCGGTAATCCGCCAGCTTGTTCTCGCGCACGATGAACAGCTTGCCGGTCTCGGTCACGCCGGGGCCGAGCAGGGGAAGGATCGCTTTGGCCACTTCGGACGGATGCGGCAGGCTCATCGGGTCTTCGCCAGGAACCGCCTGCGCCCGCATGGCCGTGCGCGTGGCACCCGGATCGACGCTGGTGATGCGCAGCGGCGTCGATTGCGTCTCGCCGGCCCAGGTGCGCGCCAGCGCCTCGACGGCGGCCTTGGAGGCCGAATAGGCGCTCCAGAACGGGCGGCACTTGTGGGCCGCGCCCGAGGACATGATGACGGCGCGGCCGGCATCCGAACGGGTCAGCAGCGGGTCGACCGAGCGGATGAGGCGCCAGGTGGCGTTGACATTGATGTTCATCACCTTCTCGAACACCTTCGCCTCGATATGGCCGATCGGCGAGATGACGCCGAGCATGCCGGCATTGGCGACGAGAATGTCGAGCTTGCCCCAGCGCTCGAAGATCGAGCCGCCGAGACGGTCGATCGCTTCCATGTCTGCGAGGTCGAAGGGGACGAGCGTGGTGGAGCCGCCGACGGCCTTGATCGCGTCGTCGAGTTCTTCCAGCCCGCCGACGGTGCGCGCGCAGGCGATCACATGCGCGCCGGCCTTGGCAAGTTCGAGGGCGGTGAAATAGCCGATGCCGCGCGAAGCGCCCGTCACCAGCGCGATCCTGCCTTCAAGATTGATGTTCATCTGCCCCGGTCCCGCATGTGCTTGATAAGATAAGGGGCGCAATAAGCGCCCCGGATCGGAAAGTCAAAGCGCAACAGCATCGCCTCAGCCGTTGCTGGCGAGCATGGAAATCTTGTTGCCCATGGACTCGCCGTTCTTGTCGAGCAGGCGGGTCGGGTAGTCGCCGGTGAAATAATGGTCGGTGAACTGCGGCCGGGCCGGGTTGCGGTCCTCGCCGCCGACGGCGCGATAGAGGCCGTTGATCGACAGGAAGGCGAGCGAATCCGCGCCGATATATTTCGCCATGGCTTCGACATCGGCATACTGGTTGGCGAGCAGCTTGTCGGCGTCAGGCGTATCGATGCCGTAGAAATCCGGGAAGAAGATCATCGGGCTCGCAACGCGGATATGCACTTCCCTGGCGCCGGCCTCGCGGATCATCTGCACGATCTTCAGCGAAGTCGTGCCGCGCACGATGGAATCGTCCACCAGCACCACGCGCTTGCCTTCGATCATCGCCCGGTTGGCGGAGTGTTTCAGCTTCACGCCGAAGGCGCGGATCTGCTGCGTCGGTTCGATGAAGGTGCGGCCGACATAGTGGTTGCGGATGATGCCGTATTCGAACGGAATGCCGCTTTCCTGCGCATAACCGAGGGCCGCAGGCGTGCCGCCATCGGGAACCGGCACGATCACGTCGGCATCGACGGGCGATTCCTTGGCGAGGTTCATGCCCATGTTCTTGCGCGTCGTATAGACGTTGCGGCCGCCGACGACCGAGTCCGGGCGGGCGAAATAGACATATTCGAACAGGCAGAGCCGCTCGGGCTGCTGCTTGTTCGGCTTGCGGGCATCGATGCTGATCGAACCGTCGGGCTGGATTTCGCAGATGACGACCTCGCCGTTCTCCACGTCGCGGATGAACTTGGCGCCGATAATGTCGAGCGCGCAGGTTTCCGAGCAGAAGATCGGCTTGCCGTCGAGTTCGCCCATGACGAGCGGGCGGATGCCGGTGGGGTCGCGTGCCGCAATCAGCTTCGTGCGCGTCATGGCGAGCATCGAATAGCCGCCTTCCATCTGGCGGATGGCGTCGATGAAGCGGTCGGCGGTGGAAGTGTGGCGGGAACGGGCGATGAGGTGCAGGACGACTTCGGTATCGGATGTCGACTGACAGATGGCGCCGGTGGCGATGATCTGGCGGCGCAGCGTCAGGCCGTTGGTGAAATTGCCGTTATGGGCAATGGCGATGCCGCCTTCTTCCAGTTCGGCAAACAGCGGCTGCACGTTGCGCATCGCCACTTCGCCCGTCGTCGAATAGCGCGTATGGCCGATCGAGATGCTGCCGGGCAGGCGGGCGAGCGTCATCGGATTGGTATAGTGGTCGCCGACGAGGCCCATATGGCGCTCCTGGTGGAAGCGCTTGCCGTCGAAGGAGACGATGCCGGCCGCTTCCTGCCCGCGATGCTGGAGCGCGTGCAGGCCGAGCGCCGTCAGCGCCGCGGCATCGTCATGTCCCAGAATTCCGAAAACGCCGCATTCTTCATGCAGCGTATCTCCGTCGAGCGGATCGTCAATCGGGAAGGAATGGGACTGGTTCATTTCTGCGGGCCTCTGCTCTCACAAGAATGGATCGGCTTTCCTGCAGCATGATACCGGAAATCTCTGCGCTTTCCGATAGGTCATGCCGAACGGCACCTGCCTCAAAGCCCGCTTGCCGGCTCTGAAACGGCTGAGGCCCGGCAGAGCGGAATGCCCGGCCGGACCTTGGTCTTACGTCCCGCTCAAATGGCAATTGCCAGGCCGCGGGTCAAGCTCGTGAACACTGCGTCAATTCGATGGCTGCTGTGCGCCATTGGCAGGCGCGGGTGCTGCGTCTTCCGCCGGAGCCTGATCGCTGGCCGGCGCATTCTCTTCCGTCGTGTGCGCGCCCTGAAGCTTCTCCGTAATGCTCTTCTGGATCATCTGGGCGAATTCATCCGGCAGGACCGCCTGCAGGCGAACGACGAGCGAATCCAGGAACGGCTTCGATTTGGCATTGTTGACCCAGGCCGGGCGGTGGTCGGCATCGACCAGCCAGTTCCAGAAGGCAACGGCGACGACGAGCAGAAGTATGCCGCGCGCTGCGCCGAAGAGGAAGCCCAAAGTGCGGTCGAGCGCGCCGATGCGGCTGTCGATGATGAAATCGGCGATCTTCATCGTGATGAAGGAGATGACGATCAGCGCGATCAGGAAGACGACGGCAGCCGAGCCGACGATGGCGATGCGGTCGTCGTCGGTATATTTCTTCGCATAAGGCACGAGATAGGGGTAGAGATAGTAGGCGGCGGCTGCCGAGCCGCCCCAGCTCGCGATCGAGAGGATTTCGCGCGAGAAGCCGCGGACCATTGCCAATACGGCGGAGAAGAGCACGACGCCGATGACAATACCGTCGAAAATCGTAATGGGCATATAAATTCCACTCCAGACTGCCGCCTTGCGGGCCGCGTCGCGCCTTGTTTTGGCTGATCCTATAGCATCTCCGCTATTGGTGATGAAGGATCAAACGTCTTCTTCCACACGCTGCAGCGCCCCTTTCGATCCGGCAATGCGCGCGACCAGATCCGGCAGGCTCTCGATCTCGCTCCAGCGGCCGCTGCCCTTCGGCAGGTCGGCGGAGCCGGATGGGAGCAGAGCCGCCGAAAACCCCAGCTTTTCGGCTTCTTTAAGGCGCTGGGCGGTTTGCGCAACCGGCCGGACGGCGCCCGACAGACTGACTTCGCCGAAATAGACGCAATCGGCCGGAAGGGCAATACCGGCAAGCGAGGAAACGAGGGCCGACGCCACCGCCAGATCGGCCGCCGGTTCGGAGATGCGAAGGCCGCCGGCAATGTTGAGATAGACGTCGTGCTGGCCGAGCCGCACGCCGCAATGGGCTTCCAGAACCGCAAGGATCATCGACAGGCGGGCGGAGTCCCAGCCGACGACGGCGCGTCGCGGCGTGCCGAGCGAAGTCGGCGCCACCAGCGCCTGCACCTCGACGAGCACGGGCCGCGTGCCCTCCATGCCGGCAAAGACGGCTGCCCCCGGCGATTTTTCGTTGCGCTCGCCGAGAAAGAGTTCGGACGGGTTGGCGACTTCGCGCAGGCCCTTGTCCGACATTTCGAAGACACCGATCTCGTCGGTCGGCCCGAAACGGTTCTTGACCGTGCGCAGGATGCGGTAGTGATGGCCGCGGTCGCCTTCGAAATAGAGCACGGCGTCGACCATGTGCTCGACGACGCGCGGGCCGGCGATCTGGCCGTCCTTGGTCACATGGCCGACAAGCACCATGGCCGCACCCGTCTGCTTGGCGAAACGGATCATCGACTGAACGCCGGTGCGCACCTGCGTCACCGTGCCCGGCGCGGATTCGGCAAGCTCGCTCCAGAGCGTCTGGATGGAATCGATGATGACGAGATCGGGGCGTTTTCCTTCCGCGAGCGTCGCCAGAATGTCCTCGACATTGGTTTCGGCCGCCAGCAGCACATCGGTATCGGCCGCCGCCAGGCGCTGGGCGCGCAGACGCACCTGCGCCACCGCCTCTTCGCCCGAGACATAGATGATCCGATGCCCGCGCCGCGACAGCGCTGCGGCCGCCTGCATGAGCAGCGTCGACTTGCCGATGCCGGGATCGCCGCCGACCAGCACCGCCGAGCCGCGCACGAAGCCGCCGCCGGTGACGCGGTCGAGTTCGGAAATGCCGGTATGGATGCGTGGCGCTTCCTCGATCTCGCCCGACAGCGCCGTCAGCGCCACCGGCCGGCCCTTCTTCGGCGTCTTGGCCGGGCCGCCGCCGATGCCGCCCATCGGGTCTTCCTCGACGATCGTGTTCCACTCGCCGCAATTGTCGCATTTGCCGGCCCAGCGGTTATGCACCGCGCCGCAGCTCTGGCAGATGAATTGTGTTCTGGCCTTCGCCATCAATGACTGCTTTCAGGTAGGGGCACGCAAGCGCCCGAATCGGATTTCCGCCCCAGAGCATATCCGTTTTTTCTTCGAAACATGGACAGCTCCATCTCTTTGCTTTTGCGCAATCCCGGAGGCAAAACCGCTGCGCACTTTTGCTGGAATTGTTTCGAACAATGGCTTCCGGCACCGATCAAAACTAATGATTTTCCCATCAGCGGCCGGGCTGGCAACATCCGCAGACTGATAAAGGATACGTGATGCTCGATTATTCGCTCGCCCACTGGATCGGTTTCTTCACGGCAGCGGTTCTCCTGAACCTCTCGCCCGGTCCCGACATGGCCTTCATCATCGGCCACACGATCAAGAGCGGCACGCGCGCCGGTTTCTCAGCCGTTTTCGGCATCTGGACCGGCGCCTGCATGCATGTGCTTCTCGCCGCCTTCGGCCTGTCGGCGATCCTTGCCGCCTCGGCCATCGCCTTTTCCACGATCAAATGGATAGGCGCGATCTATCTCGTCTGGCTCGGCATCCAGGCGCTGCGCTCGAAAGGCGAGGGCGGTTTTGTTCGTGCGGCGGGCGAGACGCTCGGCTGGCAGCGCATTTATCGGCAGGGCGTGCTGGTCTCGCTGCTCAATCCGAAGGTTGCCATCTTCTTTCTCGCCTTCCTGCCGCAATTCGTCGTGGCGGGCGCAGGCCCGGCATGGCTGCAGCTTGCCGTCCACGGCGGCCTCATCATCGTCGTGGCCGCCTTCATCGAGCCGCCGCTGATCCTTGCGGGAGGGCGGCTTGCCGATCTCTTCAGGCAGAATGCCAAGATCGGCCTGTGGCTCGACCGCGGTCTCGGCGCGTTGTTCGTGGCGCTCGGCGTCCGCCTCGCGCTCACCACCCGCTGAGGCTATTCCTCGGCCGTCACGTATTTGCGCTCGTGGCGCAGGCCGATGCTCGTCAGCATCTCGTAGCCGATCGTGCCCGCGGCCTTCGCCGCCTCGTCGACGGGAATGTTCTTGCCGAAAAGCTCGATATAGTCGCCGGCGCGCACGGCACCGTCCGGCAGGTCGGTCACGTCGAAGATCGTCTGGTCCATGGTGATGCGGCCGGCGACCGGCACCTTGTGGCCGGCAATGAAGCCCTGTCCGCCCTGCGGCACGGCCTGGCGCAACGGCACGCCCCCGCTCGACTGGCTGCGCATATAGCCGTCGGCATAACCGGCCGAAACGATCGCCAGCCGGCTGTCGCGGCCAAGCTCCAGCGCCCGCCCGTAGCTCACGGTTTCGCCGGCCTTGACCGTGCGGACCTGGATGATGCGCGCCTCGGCCGTTGCCACCGGACGCATCGGGTTCGCCATGCCGTTGACGGCCTGCCCGCCATAGATCGCGATGCCCGGCCGGGTAAGATCGAAGTGGTAGTCGTCCCCGAGGAAGATGCCGCCGGAGGCCGCCAGGCTTGAATCGATACCTTCATAGGCGGCGCTAACCCTGCGGAATGATTCAAGCTGCTGCCTGTTCATGGCAGAGGAATGGTCGTCGCCGCAGGCCAGATGGCTCATGACCAGCACGGGCGAAAAACTCGCCGGCCGCGAAACGTCGTCGGCGAGCGCGATGGCCTCGTCCACCGTCAGGCCGAGCCGGTTGAAGCCGGTATCGACATGCAGCGCGCAAGGGTAGTCGCCGTAGTCGGCAAGCACGGCCATCCAGAAGGCAAGCTGCTCTTCCGAGGCGATGATCGGCACAAGGTCGTTTTCGAAGAAGCGCCGCTCGGTGCCGGGCCAGATGCCGGCGAGCACGAAGATGCGGGCCTCGGGGGCAAACATGCGCAGCGTCACGCCCTCATCGACGGTCGCCACGAAGAAATCCCGCGCGCCGGCGAGATAGAGCGCTTCGCCGGCATCCTCGATCCCCATCCCGTAGGCATCCGCCTTGACGACGGCGGCCGTGCGCGCCTTGCCGGAACGCCGCGCCATGTCCCGCCAGTTGTCGGTGAGCGCCGTCAGATCGACGGTCAGCCGCAGGCCGGCGGAAGCAAAAAGGTCGTCGTCTTCGAAGGGGATGGAAAAATCTGTCATGAATCGCCGCGCTGAAAGGGAAAGGAAAATGCTGCCAATACTCTAGAGGCCATTGTGGCAAAGAGAAAGCATGAGGGGGCGACATAGCGGGCTTTCCTCACATGCGATCACTTTTGTTCAAGACGCAGGCAGGCCGCCGCGCTAATCTTGCGGGATGCAGAACGTATCGCAGAAAGAGGCGGCAGAGGCCATGCCGCTTGCCAAGGTGGAAACGGCCCGCTTCTGGCGGGACAGCCGTTTCCGCGACATGGAGTGCCTGAGCGCCAGCTTCCTCACGCATGAATATGCGCCGCACGCCCATGACACGTTCAGCATCGGCGCGATCGAAAGCGGCAGCCAGATCGCCACGCTGGGCGGCAGGCGGGAGGAGACCGGCCCCGGCGACCTCTATCTGATCGATCCCGGCGTCGTCCACGACGGCGCTCCCGGCGGCGAGGGCTATCGCTACCGGATGATCTACCCGGACACGAAGCTCTTCATCGATATTCTGGAAGACGTCACCGGCAAGGCCTTCAACGCGACGCCGTCCTTTGCCGGGCCGCTGCCGCGCGATCCGCAGCTTGCCAAAGCCTTCCACATCGCCCATCGCACCCTTGAAAGCGGTGCCGGCGCGCTGGAATCCGATGAAAGCATGTTCTCGGTGCTGGCCGCGATCTTCGCCCGTTACGGCAGCACGCTTGTCGTGCCCGTCGATACCAAGGAACGCAGCGCCGTCGCCCGCGCCCGCGATTACCTGATCGAGAATTTCGACAGCGATGTCGGCCTTGAGGAACTGGCCGGGGTGGCGGGACTGAGCCGCGCCCATCTGATCCGTGCGTTCCGCCGGGAATATCACATTACCCCGCACGCCTTCCTGACGGACCGGCGCGTGCTCGTTGCCCGGCGGCTGCTGAGGGAAGGCCGCATGCCGGCCGATGTCGCGGTCGAATGCGGCTTTGCCGACCAGGCGCATTTCACCCGCCACTTCAAGTCGCGCACCGGCGTCACGCCTGGCCAGTTCCGCGCCGGTTAGCGCCTCTTCTGGCCGGGATGCTTAAATCCGGCCGCGAAAGACACTAAATCACTTTCGTTCAATACAGGCTTCCATGCTCCCGGCTAGAGCAATTCCAGCAAAGGCGTGAAACGGTTTTGCGTCCGGAATTGTAGAGAAAACAATGAGATGGAGCGTTGAAGGCGACTGCGTTTTCGCCGGAAATGCTCTACGTCTCGGCCATCTTGATGTGGAGGTTGCCAATGCTGCAACAGAGCCGGCCAGCCGGCAAAAGTCCGATCCGCGAGTTTCTGGGCGGCGTGCGCGCCATTTTCCCGCTGATCGTCGCCGTCCTGCCGATCGGCCTCGTCTTCGGCGCCGTTTCGGCCACCAAGGGGCTTTCCGCCCTGGAGACGGTGCTGATGAGCGCGCTCGTCTTTGCCGGCGGCTCGCAATTCGTGGCGATGGATATCTGGACGCATCCGGCAAGCTGGATCGGCGTCGGTTTCGCGGCCCTGCTCGTCAATATCCGCCACGTGCTGATGAGCGCCTCGATCGGCACGAAGATGCAGGCCTTCCCCGGCATCAGGCGCTATGTCGCCATGCTTTTCCTGGCAGACGAACTCTGGGCCATGGCGGAATTCCGCGCCGGCACGACGCGGCTGACGCCGGCCTGGTATGCCGGCATCGTCGCGCCCTTCTACCTGACCTGGGTGGGCTCGTCGCTTGCAGGCGCGCTGCTTGGCGCCTTTCTCGGCGATCCCGCCGTCATCGGCCTCGACTTTGCCTTTCCGGCGGTCTTCATCGTGCTGGTCATGGGTTTCTGGAAGGGGCCGGAAACGGGCGCCGTGCTTGCCGCCAGCGGCCTTGCCGCCGTTGCCGTCCACCAGTTCGTGCCCGGTGTCTGGTATATCGCGGCCGGCGCGCTGGCCGGCCTGGCAATGGCGCTCTGGCGGGGCCGGGCAAGGGAGCAGCACACATGACGCTCGATTTCAACACGCTGCTCGCCATCCTCGCCATGGCCGTGGCGACGATCTTCACCCGCATCAGCGGCCTCGTGCTGATCCGCTACGTGGAGATCGACGAGAACCGGCGAGCCGCGATCGAAGCCATCCCGCCGGCCGTGCTGATGGCCGTCATCGCCCCCACCGCCTTTGCGACCGGCTGGGCGGAGACCCTGGCCTGCGTGGCAACGGCAATCGCCGCAAGCCGCCTGCCGATGCTGGCAAGCGTCGTGGTCGGGGTTGCGACGGTGGCGCTTCTTCGCGGAGCAGGTCTCTGAGAGAGGCAAGGATTGACGCGGAAGACCCGCGTCAATGTTCCTCATACTGGATGAAGGACGGGTCGGCGAGATCGGCAAAGCGCGTGAATTCCGACTGGAAGGCGAGCTTCACCGTGCCGGTCGGTCCGTGGCGCTGCTTGGCGATGATGACGTCGGCCGTGCCCTTGACCTTGTCGAACAGCGCTTCCCATTCCGCATATTTCGGATCGTTGGGATCGCGCGGTTCCATGTTCTTGACGTAATATTCCTCGCGGAACACGAAGAGCACGACGTCGGCGTCCTGCTCGATCGAGCCGGATTCGCGAAGGTCGGAAAGCTGCGGGCGCTTGTCGTCGCGGCTTTCGACGGCACGCGACAGCTGCGACAGCGCGATGATCGGAACGTTCAGTTCCTTGCCGAGCGCCTTGAGGCCCGTCGTGATCTGGGTGATTTCCTGGACGCGGTTCTCGTTGGACTTGCCGGAGCCGGTCATCAGCTGCACGTAGTCGACCACGAGCACGTCAAGGCCGCGCTGGCGCTTCAGGCGGCGGGCGCGCGCCGAAAGCTGGGCGATGGAGATACCGCCGGTCTGGTCGATATAGAGCGGCACCTTCTGCATCATCATCGAGCAGGCGACGAGCTTTTCGAAATCGGCATCGTTGATGTCGCCGCGTCGGATCTTCGAGGAGGAGACTTCCGTCTGCTCGGAGATGATACGGGTGGCAAGCTGTTCGGACGACATTTCCAGCGAGTAGAAGCCGACGACGCCGCCGTTTTTGGCCTTCATGCTGCCGTCGGGCTGCACTTCGCCTTCGTAGGCGGCGGCGATATTATAGGCGATGTTGGTGGCAAGCGAGGTCTTGCCCATGCCCGGACGGCCGGCGAGCACGATCAGGTCGGAGCGCTGCAACCCGCCCATCTTGGCGTCGAGCGAGTGGATGCCGGTGGAAATGCCCGAGAGCCCGCCGTCTCGCTCCTTGGCGACGGCCGCCATGTCGATCGCCAGCGCCACGGCATCGTTGAAGGACTGGAAGCCGCCGTCGTAGCGGCCGTTTTCGGCAAGCTCGAACAGGCGCCGCTCGGTATCTTCGATCTGCGCCTGCGGCGGCATGTCGAGCGGCGCGTCATAGGCGATGTTGACGACATCCTCGCCGATGGTGATCAGCGCGCGGCGGATGGCGAGGTCGTAGATCGCCCGGCCGTAGTCCTCGGCGTTGATGATCGTCACCGCCCCCGTGACGAGGCTTGCCAGATATTGCGAAACCGTGATGTCGCCAACCTTCTCGTCGGCCGGCAGGAAGGTCTTGACCGTGACCGGATTGGCGATCTTGCCCATGCGGATGATATCGCCGGCGACCTCGAAGATCTTGCGGTGCAAGGGTTCGTAGAGATGGTTGGGCTTGAGGAAGTCCGACACCCGGTAATAGGCGTCGTTGTTCATCAGGATGGCGCCGAGCAGTGCCTGTTCGGCCTCGATGTTATTAGGTGCTTCGCGATAGTGCTGCTCTGCGGGAGCAACGGCGGCAATCTTTCGTGCAGCTTCGTTCATCGTCATCCGTACTGTCTTTTTTCCAGAACCCGGATTTGCAGGGCCGGCCGCAAAAATCAAGCCTCGCGCGGCAACTGCGTCCAAGCCGTCGCCAAATGGGCGGCGATGTGCCCATTGTTCGACTTCTCCACAGTCGCAGCGTCCCGTCAGCCGAAAATTTCCGAACTGTCACCCATGCGACACGCTGCCGGCGGCGACTCACTTTGCCGCTTCGGCGCCGGGATATATTAGCGGCGCGGATTGCAGGGCGCAGCAAAAAAGCCGGCACATTGCGCAGGGCCGGCTGTGGACAATCCGCCAACGAAAAAAGCCCGGCGCAGGGCCGGGCTTTGCGATCCGTCCGAAGACAGAAATCATGCTTCGTCTTCGTCGAGGCCGTCGGCTTCCGGATCGAAGAAGTCTTCCGGACGCAGGGCGTCTTCGTCAACGCCGTAGATGGCGTCGACCGAGGTGAGTTCTTCGCCCTTGGCCTGACGTTCTGCTTCTTCGACGGAACGGGCGACGTTCAGCTCGACGTTGATTTCAACTTCGGCATGGAGCTGCAGCTCGACCTTGTGCAGGCCGATCGCCTTGATCGGCGTGTTGAGGTGAACCTGGTTGCGGGAAATGTTGAAGCCTTCGGCGGCCAGGACCTCGACGACGTCACGGGCAGCGACGGAGCCGTAGAGCTGGCCGGTTTCGCCGGCGGAACGCACGACGATGAAGGACTTGCCGTTAAGAACGTCGGCAACCTTCTGGGCTTCGGACTTGCGCTCCAGGTTACGGGCTTCGAGCGTTGCGCGCTCGGCTTCGAAACGGGCCTTGTTGGCGGCGTTGGCGCGCAGTGCCTTGCCGAGCGGCAGGAGGTAGTTGCGTGCGAAGCCGTCGCGAACCTTTACGGTTTCGCCCATCTGGCCGAGCTTGGAGATGCGTTCGAGAAGAATGACTTCCATGGTGTTTTTCCTTTCTTGTTCTCAGATTTCGGTATCGGTCTGTTTGGGGGCATCGGCATCCTTGTTCGGGGTGAGGGCGATCGCCTTGCGGGTATCGGCCAGACCAAGCACGAGGATGAAAAGGGCCGGCAGCATCATGGTGCATGCCAGGTAGCTCAGGATGAGGGCCGGCAGGCGCCAGTCCTTGCCGCGCGTGCGGAAGTGCAGGGCGGCGAAGCCGGACATCAGGAAGCCGGCGCCGAAGGCTCCGACAACGGTGGCGCCGATCATCGCCGGAACGCCGCCCATGAACGTGGCGGCCAGACCGGCGAGGAAGACGAAGATGGAATTGCGGTTCATGCGCAGCGACGAGGGGATATCCTCGCGCGGGCGCAGGGCCTTGCCGGACGCGGTCACGATGCGCGTCGCGACATAATAGGCGGCAAACAGCATCACCACCCAGATGCCGCCCTGGATTGCCGGCAGCATGAGGACGACGAGCGATTTGGTCTGCGCGGTGGCGGCCGGATCCGGAACGAAATCCGGCTGCTGCTCCTGCAGCGAACTCATCAGCGCATCGACCATCTGATTGGTGATGTCGGGTCCGTAGCCGATCATGATGCCGGTCACGATAACGGCGAAGGTGACGAGACCGCACAGATGCAGCAGGATATCCGACAGCGGATACCAGGCGAGCAGGTTGTCCGGGCCGCCGAGTTCGGAAGCCGGCCGCGCGAGATTGGCAAGATGGCTGAGCCAGCCTGCCGGCAGCAGCGTCACCAGCGTCATGACCAGCGCGAAGGACGGTGAGATGGCGATCGCGCCGACGACCGCGGCAGTGACGACGGCGGAAATCGCCGCGAGATTGCCCCAGCCGAGGCCGACCAGCAGAATGGGAAGCGCGGAAGCGGCGTAGAGAACGGCACTGAACGACGGCTGCATGCTCGCGCCAAGCACCAGCAAGGCGGCGGTCACTCCGGCAAGTGCGCCGGTCGCAAGCGTTTTCGGGTTCGGTCGTATCACTTCGCTGTCCTGCTTCATCAAGCAGTTAGAGGGTTTCCCTGAATCTGTCCGGGAGATGCCTCAACATGGGTTTTCTGGTTCCGATCCGCGCCCATCGCGGAAGGGAGGAAGCCCCGGATCGGAAATCCGGGGCTCCGATAGTCAATCAGGCGACGACGTAGGGCAGCAGGCCGAGGAAGCGGGCGCGCTTGATCGCCTGGGCGAGCTCGCGCTGCTTCTTCTGGGAAACGGCCGTGATGCGGGACGGAACGATCTTGCCGCGCTCGGAAATGTAGCGCTGCAGGAGACGGACGTCCTTGTAGTCGATGCGCGGAGCGTTTGCGCCCGAGAAGGGGCAGGTCTTGCGACGACGGTGGAACGGACGACGGACCGGAGCGGAGGAAGATTCAGACATTCTTATTTCTCCTTATGCACGGTCTTCGCGGGGAGCGCGGTCCGGACGCGGAGCGCGCTGGAACTCGCCGTCACGGCGCGGCGGACGGTCGCCGAATTCGCGGCGCGGGCCACGGTCGCCGCCTTCACGCGGGCCACGGTCGTCGCGGTCGCGCTTCTGCATCATGGCAGACGGGCCGTCTTCGTGCTTTTCGACAGCGATGGTCATGTAGCGAAGAACGTCTTCGCTGATGCGCATCTGGCGTTCCATTTCCTGGATCGCAGCTGCCGGCGCATCGATGTCCATCAGGGCGTAGTGCGCCTTGCGGTTCTTCTTGATGCGGTAGGTGAGGGACTTGAGGCCCCAGTTTTCGATGCGCCCGACCTTGCCGCCGTATGCTTCGATCACGCCCTTGTACTGTTCTACGAGGGCATCGACCTGCTGCGACGTGATATCCTGTCGGGCAAGGAATACATGTTCATAAAGAGCCATGACAGCTTTGCCTTTCTTGCGTTGATCAGAACCCGGCATTCGGCGGCTAAGCCTCAACGACTGCTCCTGAGAGGCGTGATACGCCAAGCAAGAAAAGCGTTTCCGAGACGGTCGAGAGCGGAGACACGGGAGGCTGGAACGCTTCCGTTCCGAACGGTTTGCATGAAGCAGACCGGCCCTCCGTTCAGCCACCAGCCAGAAGACCGGGTTAACGAACAGGCGCGCTTATACGGATTTTTGCGCGAAAGGCAAGGGAAGGCGGCAAGAAACCTTCTTTCGTCGCTTCCGGCCGAAAGAAGATGGTCTGTCCCGGCGGAATGCCGATGAAGAACCGGTCGTCGCGATCGGCAGCCGCTGCGTTCGGAAAAATCACGTGCTGAAACTGAAAGTATGGCGCCCGTGACCGGATGGCCGCCACTTACCGGCGAAATGCGAACACAGGGTCGTCGCCTGTCGGACATAAAAAAGGGCGCGATCTCCCGCGCCCTTCGCAAATTCGCAGGCCGTCAGAGCGGCATCGGATACTGCCGGTGAACCTTCTCGATCTCTGCCAGCACCTCGCTGCCGAGTTTGACGCCGGCCGATCCGATATCCGTCTTCAGCTGCGCCATCGAGGTCGCGCCGATGATGACGGACGTCATGAAGCGGCGGGTCAGGCAGAAGGCGAGCGCCATCTGCGAAGGGTCGAGGCCGTGGCGGGCGGCAATGTCGAGATAGGCCCGCGTCGGCGCTTCCTGCAGCGGCTGCAGGCGGCCGCCGAGATCGCCGTTGATCGCGGCGCGCGTGCCCGCCGGCTTTTCGCCGTTGATGTATTTTCCGGTCAGGATTCCCGCGGCAAGCGGCGAATAGGCCAGCAGGCCGACATTTTCGTGATGGGAAAGTTCGGCCAGGTCGAGATCGAAATGGCGATAGAGAAGATTGTACTCGTTCTGCACGCTGGCCACGCGCGGCAGGTTCAGCTGCTCGGACAGCGTCACGTATTTCTGGATGCCCCAGGTGGTTTCGTTGGACAGGCCGAAGGCGCGGATCTTGCCGGCCTTCACCAGTTCGCCCATGGTCTCGACGATCTCGGTCATGTTGGCGACGGCTTTTGCGCTGTCCTGCTTGAACGGGTCGTAGTGCCAGCTCTGGCGGAAATGGAAATGGCCGCGGTTCGGCCAGTGGACCTGGTAGAGATCGATGTAATCGGTCTTGAGCCGTTTCAGGCTGGCGTCGATCGCAAGCCTGATGTTTTTGGCATCGGCGCCTTCGCCGTCGCGCAGATAGGAGCGGCCCGTGCCGGCGACCTTGGTGGCAAGCACGATATCTGCGCGCTTGCCGGTCTTTTCAAACCAGCTGCCGATATATTCTTCCGTGCGGCCCTGCGTTTCGGCCGAAACCGGCGTCGTCGGGTAGAGTTCGGCCGTGTCGAAGAAATTGATGCCTTCCTGGACGGCGTAGTCCATCTGCTCGTGGGCTTCCGCCTCGCTGTTCTGCGTGCCCCAGGTCATCGTTCCCAGGCAAATTTCGGAAACGGAAATATCTGTGCGGCCTAATTTATTGTATTTCATCGGGAACCTTGAACGTCGTCTGAGAAAGGGAAGGGCTTGCGAAGAACCGCGCAAATCTAGGCTGGATTTGCTGAAGCGCAAGAGAAAAAACCGGGCTTTCCCGCTGGCGCGAAAGGCTTTGGAGAGAATCGGCCGCCACTTGACTCTCAAGGAAAGAATGTCAATTGGAGGCGAAATGGCCCGATGGGCGCTATCGAGGGACTGAAAAATGACCGTTGCTTTCACTTTTCCCGGCCAGGGCAGCCAGGCCGTCGGCATGGGCAAGGATCTCGCCGAGAGCTTCGCGGAAGCCCGCGCCGTTTTCGAAGAGGTCGACGAAGCGCTCGGTGAAAAGCTTTCCGACACCATGTTCAACGGTCCCGAAGACAAGCTGACGCTGACGGCCAATGCCCAGCCGGCGCTGATGGCCGTCTCCATGGCCGTCATCCGCGTTCTGGAGGCCAGGGGTCTCGACCTGAAGGCCAGGGTCGCCTATGTCGCCGGCCATTCGCTCGGCGAATATTCCGCCCTCTGTGCCGCCGGCACCTTCTCCATCGCCGATACGGCCCGCCTTCTGCGCATTCGCGGCAATGCCATGCAGGCCGCCGTGCCGGTCGGCGTCGGCGCCATGGCTGCCATCATCGGCCTCGAACATGCCGATGTGCAGGCCGTCTGCGAAAAGGCCGCGGCCATCGGCTCCTGTCAGATCGCCAATGACAATGGCGGCGGCCAGCTCGTCATATCCGGTGAGAAGGCGGCTGTCGAAAAGGCGGCCGGCCTTGCGACCGAAAAGGGCGCCAAGCGTGCCATCCTGCTGCCGGTCTCCGCGCCCTTCCATTCGAAGCTGATGGCGCCCGCCGCCGACGCCATGCGCGAGGCGCTGGCCGGCGTGAAGAAGGCCGATCCGCGCGTGCCGCTCATCGCCAACGTCCGTGCCGCCCCCGTCACGGATGCCGAAGAAATCGCAAGCCTTCTCGTCGCGCAGGTCACGGGTCAGGTCCGCTGGCGCGAGACGGTGGAATGGTTTGCCGCAAACGGCGTAACCACGCTTTACGAACTCGGCGCCGGCAAGGTGCTCACCGGCCTTACGCGCCGCATCGACAAGACTGTCAATGGCGTCCCGGTCAACGGCCCGGCCGATATCGACGCCGCCATTGCCGCTCTCACGGCCTGATTGCCCACTCAAACAAGGAACGTTCCCATGTTCGATCTTTCCGGCCGCAAGGCTCTCGTCACCGGCGCATCGGGCGGTATCGGCGAGGAAATCGCCCGCCTTCTCCACAAGCAGGGCGCCATCGTCGGCCTGCACGGCACCCGCGTCGAAAAGCTCGAAGCTCTGGCGGGCGAGCTTGGCGAGCGCGTCAAGATCTTCCCGGCGAACCTGTCGGATCGCGACGAGGTCAAGGCGCTCGGCCAGAAGGCGGAAGCCGATCTCGAAGGCGTCGATATCCTGGTCAACAATGCCGGCATCACCAGGGACGGTCTCTTCGTGCGCATGAGCGACGAGGACTGGGATGCCGTTCTGGAAGTGAACCTGACGGCGACCTTCCGCCTGACGCGCGAACTCACCCATCCGATGATGCGCCGCCGCTACGGCCGCATCATCAACATCACCTCCGTTGTCGGCGTCACCGGCAATCCCGGCCAGGCGAACTATTGCGCCTCCAAGGCCGGCATGATCGGCTTCACCAAGTCGCTGGCCCAGGAAATCGCCACCCGCAACGTGACCGTCAACTGCGTTGCCCCGGGCTTTATCGAAAGCGCCATGACCGGCAAGCTGAACGACAAGCAGAAGGAAGCGATCATGGGCGCCATTCCCATGAAGCGCATGGGTACCGGCGCCGAAGTGGCCTCCGCCGTTGCCTATCTCGCCTCCGCCGAGGCCGGTTATATGACGGGTCAGACGCTGCACGTGAACGGCGGCATGGCCATGATCTGAAACGATTAGCTGCCGCGGTCGCCGATTTCAGCCAATAGCGTGTTGAGCAATCACGAACGGTTGATTTTCTGGCTTTGCGGCAGACTTAAAGCATGTTAAGCGGGCCATGACTGTGTACAGTCGTCCCGAAAAAGCAGACGGACCGGCGGGCTTTTCGCAAGCCTGGGACTTCTCTAAAGCCGGGTAAACGAGTTTGCCGAGGATGTCTGAAAGCATCGCAGGCTGAAACAGGGTAGGGGTGTCAGAAAGACATTCCGATCAGGACATAAGGTCGAGGAAACCGACATGAGCGATATCGCAGAACGCGTAAAGAAAATTGTTATTGATCATCTTGGCGTCGATGCCGACAAGGTTGTCGAGAGCGCCAGCTTTATCGACGATCTGGGCGCTGACTCGCTCGACACGGTCGAACTGGTCATGGCTTTCGAAGAAGAATTCGGCGTTGAAATTCCCGACGACGCTGCTGACTCGATCCTGACGGTTGGCGACGCCGTGAAGTTTATTGAAAAGGCTCAGGCCTGATTCTGCGCATTCGAGAAAGGGCGGGCCAAGAGTCCGCCCTTTTCTTTTGAGCATGTTTCTCCATAAAACATAACAGACGGGGGAAAGCAGTCGATGAGAAGGGTCGTCATTACAGGTACCGGCATGGTATCGCCCTTGGGATGCGGAACGGAAGTGACCTGGTCCCGCCTGCTTGCGGGAGCCAACGGCGCCCGCCTCGTGACCGAATTCGAGATCGAGGATCTCCCCGCCAAGATCGCCTGCCGCATTCCCGTCGGCGACGGTTCCGACGGCACCTTCAATCCGGACGACTGGATGGAGCCGAAGGAACAGCGCAAGGTCGACCCCTTCATCATCTACGGCATGGCCGCTGCCGACATGGCGCTGAACGACGCCAACTGGCATCCCGAAACCGACGAGGACCAGATCGCCACCGGCGTGCTGATCGGCTCCGGCATCGGCGGCATCGAGGGCATTGTCGAAGCCGGCTATACGCTGCGCGACAAAGGCCCGCGCCGCATCTCTCCCTTCTTCATTCCCGGCCGCCTGATCAACCTCGTCTCCGGCCAGGTCTCCATCCGCCACAAGCTGCGCGGCCCCAACCATTCGGTCGTCACCGCCTGCTCCACCGGCGCGCACGCCATTGGCGACGCTGCCCGCCTGATCGCGCTCGGCGATGCCGATGTCATGGTCGCCGGCGGCACGGAATCCCCGGTCAGCCGCATTTCGCTTGCCGGTTTTGCCGCCTGCAAGGCGCTCTCGACGCAGCATAACGACGACCCGCAGAAGGCCTCGCGCCCCTATGACAAGGACCGTGACGGTTTCGTCATGGGCGAGGGCGCCGGCATCGTGGTTCTCGAAGAGCTGGACCACGCGCTGGCACGCGGCGCCAAGATCTATGCCGAAGTGGTCGGCTACGGCCTTTCCGGCGATGCCTTCCACATCACCGCCCCGTCGGAAGACGGCGAAGGCGCGTTCCGCTGCATGACCATGGCGCTGAAGCGCGCCGGTCTGACGCCGGCCGATGTCGATTACATCAACGCCCACGGCACCTCGACCATGGCCGATACGATCGAGCTCGGCGCCGTCGAGCGGCTCGTCGGCAATGCGGCCTCGAAAATATCGATGTCGTCGACCAAATCCGCGACCGGCCATCTTCTCGGTGCCGCCGGCGCCATCGAGGCGATCTTCACAACCCTCGCAATCAGGGATAACGTCGCCCCCCCGACGCTCAATCTTGACAACCCGGAACGGGAAACGGCAATCGATCTTGTTCCGCACAAGGCTCGTGAGCGAGAAATCAACGTGGCGCTGTCCAACTCGTTCGGATTCGGCGGCACGAATGCATCGCTCGTGCTGCGCCGCTACGTCGCGTAACAGGCGGTTTACGAGCACGGGCGAACGTCAAACGGCGTCATGAAGAGCGGCAGAACCTGTTTTTGCCGCATTACTTCGCGAAATAGCGAAGCGGGGGCCAAGTTTTAGAGGATTGCCGGTGAGCGATACGACCAACCAGAGCAGCGACAACGGCCAGCCGGCGCAGAAGGGACCGATCATCCCGAAATCGCCGAACGAAGCCCTGCGCCCGGAACGCGTTCCCGAGCCGCCGAAGCGCTCCCGGAATGCGCGCAGCCAGGTCGTCCTCTTCCTGAATTTCGTGATGACGATGGCGGTGGTCGTCTGCATCGCCGGTCTCATCGGCTTCTATTACGCCATCACCGCCTATCAGAGCCCCGGCCCGCTGCAGACGAACACCAATTTCATCGTTCGCAGCGGCGCGGGCCTTGCCGAAATCTCCGCCAACCTCGAGCGCAACCTTATCATCTCGGATGCCCGCGTCTTCCGCTATCTGACCGCGACGCATCTCAACGCCGGCGAAAGCCTCAAGGCGGGCGAATACGAGATCAAGGCGCATGCGTCCATGAACGAGATCATGGAACTCCTGAAATCGGGCAAGTCGATCCTTTATTCCGTCTCCTTCCCGGAAGGGCTGACGGTGCGGCAGATGTTCGACCGGATGCTGGACGATCCGGTTCTCGAAGGCGACCTGCCGGCAGCACTGCCGGCGGAAGGCAGCCTGCGGCCCGATACCTACAAGTTCTCGCGCGGCACCAAGCGGTCTGAAATCATCGACCAGATGGCGGCTGCCCAGCAGAAGCTCGTCGACCAGATCTGGGAACGGCGCGACCCCTCCCTGCTCCTGAAGAGCAAGGAGGAGTTCGTAACGCTTGCCTCGATCGTCGAGAAGGAGACCGGCGTGGCGGACGAGCGCGCCCATGTCGCCTCCGTCTTCCTGAACCGTCTCGGCAAGGGCATGCGCCTGCAATCCGATCCGACCATCATCTACGGCCTCTTCGGCGGCGAGGGCAAACCCTCCGACCGGCCGATCTACCAGTCGGACCTGAAGAAGGAGACGCCGTACAATACCTATCTCATCAAGGGCCTGCCGCCGACGCCGATCGCCAATCCCGGCAAGGACGCGCTGGAGGCGGTTGCCAACCCCTGGAAGACGCAGGATCTCTATTTCGTCGCCGACGGCACGGGCGGCCACGTCTTTGCCGCGACGCTCGAAGATCACAATGCCAACGTCAAGCGCTGGCGCAAGCTGGAAGCCGACAAGGGCGCCGATCCCGAAATTGCCGTCGACGGACAGCCGGAGGATCAGCCCGCGGACAATACATCCGCCGTTCCGCCGAAGAAAAAGAAGATCAACTGATATCGGGAGGCCTTTGATGGCATTGCAGTCCATGACCGGTTTTGCGCGGCGCGAGGGAACGAGCGGCCGCTGGCGCTGGACATGGGAACTGCGTTCGGTCAACGGCAAGGGTCTCGATCTGCGCCTCCGCCTGCCGCCCGGCCTGGAGCGGCTGGAAACGGATGTCCGCCGCATTGCCGGCGAGAATTTCAGCCGTGGCAATCTGCAGGCGACGCTGGCGCTGACGACGGGCGAGAGCCAGATGGAGGCCGTTCTCAACCAGGATGCCTTCGCCGCCGTTCTTGCCATGCGCGACCGTCTGGAAGGCCTGATCGACCCGGCGCCGCTGAGGCTCGATACGCTGCTTTCCATCCGCGGCCTCGTCGATTTCCGCGAGCCGCAGGACAGCGAGGAAACGGTTGCCGCCCGCGATGCCGATATCCTGTCGGGACTGGCGGCCGCCCTTTCCGATCTCCGCGCCATGCGCGAGCAGGAGGGGGCCGCACTCGCGCGTGTGCTTCTCGGCCATGTCGCGACGATCGAGGCCTTGACAGGCACGATCGAGGCCGATCCTTCGCGCTCGCCCCAGGAGATCGCGGCAAGGCTTTCGGCCCAGGTCGCGCTGCTCATGGAAGGCGCCGGCGCGCTCGACCGCGACCGGCTGCATGCCGAAGCGGCCCTGCTTGCCACCAAGGCGGATCTGCGCGAAGAGATCGACCGGCTGAAGGCCCATGTCGCCGCCGCCCGCGATCTCGTGGCGAAAGGTGGCCCGGTCGGCCGAAAGCTCGATTTTCTTGCACAGGAATTTAACCGGGAATCGAATACGATCTGCTCGAAATCGAACGCATCGGCCGTCACCGCAGCCGGCATCGAGCTGAAGGTGGTGATCGATCAGTTCCGCGAGCAGGTCCAGAATTTGGAGTAGGACATGAGCCCGGCGAAAACATCGCCCATCCGGATCGCCCGCCGCGGTCTGATGCTGGTCATCTCGTCGCCCTCGGGCGCCGGTAAATCCACGATCGCGCGCACGCTTTTGGAAACCGACAAGCAGATCGGCCTTTCCGTCAGCGTCACGACCCGCCAGCGCCGGCCGAGCGAGGTGGAAGGCGTTCACTATCACTTCAAGTCGGTGCGGGAATTCGAGCGCCTGCGCGATTCCGATTCCCTCCTGGAATGGGCCGAGGTTCACGGCAATTTCTATGGCACGCCCCGCGAGCCGGTCGAGCAGGCCATGGCCGAAGGCCGCGACATGCTCTTCGACATCGACTGGCAGGGCGCCCAGCAATTGCAGCAGAAGATGCAGGCCGACGTCGTTTCGATCTTCGTGCTGCCGCCGACCATGACCGAGCTGCAGTCCCGGCTGCATCGTCGTGCGGAGGATTCCGAGGACGTCATCCAGACGCGCCTCGCCAATTCCCGCGCCGAGATCGCCCACTGGCGCGAATATGACTATGTCATCGTCAATGACGACCTGAACGCCGCTTTCGACGCCGTGCAGTCGATCGTCAAGGCCGAACGCCTGCGCCGCGACCGCCGCCACGGCATGTTCGATTTCGTCCGCGAACTGCTGGAAGAGACGCCGGTTCTTTAAAGCAATTCCAGCAAAAGTGCGCAGCGGTTTTGCGTCCGGAATTGCGGAGAAAGAAAGCAATTCCAGCAAAAGTGCGCAGCGGTTTTGCGTCCGGAATTGCGGAGAAAGAAAGCAATTCCAGCAAAAGTGTGCAGCGGTCTTGCGTCCGGAAATGCGCTAGAGGCTGTTGGCCAGCCGGCAGAATTCTTCCACCGACAATGTTTCCGCGCGCCTGGCCGGATCGATGCCGGCCTTGACGAGCAGGCTTTCGCCGCCAAGCGGCTTCAAGCTCTGGCGCAGCATCTTGCGACGCTGGCCGAAGGCGGCCTGCGTCACCTTCTCCAGATTGGCGACGGAGCAGGGGATCGGGTTCTCGTTCGGCGTCAGGTGGACGACCGTCGACGTGACCTTCGGCGGCGGCGTGAAGGCCTGCGGCGGAATATCGAATGCCATGCGGGCATTGGTGCGCCATCCGGCGAGCACGCCGAGGCGGCCGTAATGATCGTCGTCCTGCGAGGCGACGATCCGTTCGCCGACTTCCTTCTGGAACATCAGCGTCAGGGATTGCCAGAAGGGCGGCCATGCCTTCGGCAGCAGCCAGTTCACCAGAAGCTGGGTGCCGACATTATAGGGCAGGTTGGCGATGATCTTGACGGGGCCGTCCGTCGCCAGCGCCTCGAAGTCGATCTTCAGCGCATCGCCTTCGATGACCTCCAGCCGGCCCGGATAGTGGTCGGCGATCTCGGCCAGAGCCGGCAGGCAGCGTGCGTCGCGCTCGACGGCAACGACCTTCTTCGCACCGAGCGCCAGGATCGCCCGCGTCAGGCCGCCGGGGCCGGGGCCGACCTCGAAGACCGTTACGTCCTCCAGCGCTCCCGCCGTGCGGGCGACCTTCTGTGTCAGGTTGAGATCGAGCAGGAAGTTCTGCCCGAGCGCCTTGCGCGCGTCGAGCCCATGACGCTGGATCGTCTCGCGAAGCGGCGGCAGGCCGTCGAGTGCAGCCATCAACGACGGCTTTCCGCGGTACGGCCAAGCTGTGCGCCGAGCTTGAGCGCGGCAACGAGGCTTGCCTCGCGCGCCAGACCCCGGCCGGCAATGCCGAAGGCGGTGCCGTGGTCGGGAGAGGTGCGCACGAAAGGAAGGCCGAGCGTCACGTTGACGGAATCGTCGAAGCCGAGCGCCTTGGCCGGGATCAGTGCCTGATCGTGATACATGCAGACGGCAACGTCGTAGCGCGCGCGCGCTTCGTCGTGGAACATCGTATCGGCGGGGAGGGGGCCGATCGCGTCGATGCCCTCGTCGCGCAGCAGCTGGACTGCGGGATGGATGACGCTTTCATCCTCCTTGCCGATCGCCCCGCCTTCGCCGGCATGCGGATTGAGCCCGGCGATCGCCAGGCGCGGCGCGGTAATGCCGAACCGCTGCTTCAGGTCCCTGTCGGCGATCCGGCAGGTCTCGACGATCAGTTCGAGGGTCAGCGCCTCAGCCACATCCTTGAGCGGAATATGGATGGTGACGGGAATGGCGCGCAGTTTCGGCCCCGCAAGCATCATGACGGGCATGGCCGGCTGGCCGGTCGCGCGCATCGCCAGATCGGCAAGGAATTCCGTATGGCCCGGAAACTTGAAACCGGCCTCGTAGAGCACCGACTTGGCGATCGGATTGGTGACGACCGCGAGCGCTTCGCCCTGCATGACGAGCCCGACCGCCGTCTCGATCGAGGCGATCGTAGCCTTTGCCGTCGCGACATGCGGCTCGCCGGCCGCAACGTCGATGCCCGCCGCTATCGGCAGGACCGGCAGCGCGTCCGCGAAGACGCCAAGGCTTTCGGCCGCATGGCCGATGCCGCGCAGGGAAATGTCGAGGCCGAGCTTGCGCGCCCGCACCGCAAGCACATCGGGATCGCCGATCAGGAAAAACGGCGGCAGCCCAAGCTCGCGCCTGCGCAGCCAGGCCATGAGGGTAATGTCAGGTCCGACGCCCGCCGGGTCGCCCTGGGTCAGTGCAAGCGGTCGCGAAAAGGGTGTCGCCATGGAGAAATCAGCGATAGACGATCTGCGCGCGCTTGCGCAGCTCGTCGAGATATTTGGTGCTGTTTTCGTTTTCCGGCGCTGCCGACTTGTCGGCCTTGGCCTTGTCGAGGTCTTCCTGACGGAACACCATCTCGGCCGCCTGGTCGTCCGAGACCTGGCGCTGGCTGCAGATCGCCAGATATTCCACGCCCTTGTCGGTCACGCGCGTTGCCGTCGTATTGCCCTTGGCCGCTGCCACCAGATCCTTCCAGTCCGCCGGAATTTCCGGGGCCAGCATGCGGCCGAGGTCGCGGATCGAGACGTCGCGCATCGTGGCGGCGAACGTCTTTGCCTGATCGCAGCCCGGATATTTGGAGCGGGACGCTTCGGCTTCGCTCTTGCGCTTGGCCGTGATCGCGTTGCGCTTGGATGCGGGGATGACGAAGATGACCTGCTGCAGCATGTATTCGGTCGTCACCGGCTTCTGCTTGTTGTTCTGCATCATGCGGTTGACGAGATCGTAATTCGAAATGCGTGCGCTGGAGCCGTAACGCGCGTTGACGACCCGCGGCCAGCTCATCTGCACGGCAATGAAGTTCTTGAAGTGATCGACACCGACGCCGGCGCGGTCGAGAATCTGCCCCATCTGCTCGACGGAAAGCTTGTTGGAGGAAGCAAAACGGGCGAAGGAGGCGTTGACGTCGTCCTGCGAAACCGACATGCGCACGCGCGCCACTTCCTGCCGTTTCAGCGTCTCGTCGATCAGTTGCTCTTCGGCGGCCTTGGCATCGGCCTTCTGACGCTGCAGCCGCAGGAAGGCCTGTCGCTTGGCAACGTCCCCGCTGGTAATGGCGGTGCCGTTGACCACCGCCTTGACCTCGCTGGCGGCAAGGACCGGGGTGCTGAAGGCGGCAAGCATGAAGGCTGCGCCTGCGATAAGCGTGGTTACGGTCTTCTTCGCGTCAATCATCCGTTGACCTCCCGATTCGCCGCACGATCCAGCGCGCGGCGCTCTTACCATACACTGAGACGAGCGGAAATCGCATCTCTTGCTCCGCGATACCCTATGCCTCACATAACGACTGGTCGCAATGTCCTGCACAGGCTTACGGCGAAAGAATGGCCCGGCCGGAGATTTCCGGCCGTCCATCCGTCATCAGAGGTTGCTTGCAGCGTCACCCGTACCCAGCCGGATATCGCCGAGCGTGCGGAAGGTCAGGCGAGCGGCGATCGTCCAGTCGCTTGCCGTTTCGTCCGTCGTATCGCGCGTATCCGTATAGGCGATCGTGAAGATCGTGCACTCGTCTTCGTAGGAAATGCCGAGCGTGCGCCGGGTGACGACATCGTTGTTCAGATCCCAGGCGATGCCGCCGAAGATCGACCAGTAATCCTGGAACTTGACCCTGGCGTTTGTCTGGATCTCGTCATTGTCTTCGGCAAAGCCGTATTCCGGCTGCGCGGTCAGGTGCGTATAGGTCACCTGGCCCGAGAACCTGTCGTTTTGATAGGCCGTCGTCAGGTCGCCGCGATTGAAGGAGAAATCCTTCTCGTCCAGCCGGTAGGATGCCGCAACCGAGAGGCCGAAGGGCATTTCGATGCCGCCGAGGCCGACATAGTCGGAACGGTCGGTCTCAAGACCTGATTCGGCGCCGACATTCACGAGGTCGTCTGTCGCAAACGAGTTCTGGCCCGCAAGCTGGTAGGACTGGCCGAAGATGCCGTGCAGCTTGTAGCCGCTGTCGAAGGTTCCGGTGTACTGGAAGCCGACGTTCGCGCGCGTGCCGCCTTCGATACGGTCGTAGCCGGAGAACCGGTCGCGGTCGAAAAGGTTGGTCGCATCGAAGACGAAACTCTGCGCGTCTTCGTTCGGCAGCCGGCCGGCCAGCGGCTCGTCGGGACGCGCATAGACCTGGGCGATCGGTTCCAGGACATGCGTGCTGTTGCTGGTCGTGAACAGGATCGGGTAGCGCAGTTCCAGCCCGGCCGTGACCATTCCGCGCGTTGCCGCGCTGTCGTCGAGATAGTTGCCGGCATAGGGAACGCCGTTGGCGTCGACGGGGCTGTCCATGTTGAGCGCGAAAGCATCGCCGCGCGCGGCAAGCAGCGGCGTGATCACGAGGCCGGTCGGCGTCACGAAGGTGCGCTTCCACTGGAGCTCGGTGGTCAGGCGGGTCGTCTGACCTTCGAGGCCGCGGAAACGGTCGAACCCGGCGACGTTGTAGAAGTCGTCATGGGTGCGCGAAATGTTGGTGAGGTTGACGTCGGCCGAAAGCTCGCCGCCCGCGACCGGTTTCGGCGCGACATAGTGGTAGTCGAGCGTCGGGTAGACGATCGCCTGCTGCTTCTCCGACGTGCTGTTGTTATCGGCGTCCTGGACGTCGAAATAGAAGGAGCGCAGGTCGAAGTAGTTCCGCTTGCCGAGACCCGTCAGGTAGACGGTATTGGCGTAAGGCGTGCCGGAATAGCCCTGGATCTTGTAGGTGCGCGAGAAGTTGTTGTCGCTCTGCACCATCACGTCCCAGCCGAACGTCCAGCGGGGATTGATCCTGAAATTCGCTCTCGAAGCGACCATGCCGCGCTGCTTGGCCTCGGCATCGCTCGTGCCGGTGCTGAAGTTGCCGGGGCTCATCTGGTCGATGCCGGCAATGTGCATGGTCAGCGTGCCGTTTTCGAAGCGGCGGCGATATTCGCCTTCGAGCATGAAGCCCTGGGACGTATAGCCGGTGCCCGTGACGGTGAAATCCGAGCTCGGCGAGATGACGTAATAGTAGGGAACGGACAGGCCGTAGCCGAGATTCTGCGAAACGCTCATCGTCGGGAACAGGAAGCCCGACTTGCGCTTCACCGTATTGTCGGGAACCGTGATCCACGGAACGTAGGCGATCGGCTGGCCAAGCAGTTCGAAACGGGCATGTTCCAGCCGGATCGTGTGCTTCTGGCCGTCCTGAATGACGCGCTGCGCCTTGACCTGCCAGAAAGGCGCCTTCTCGGGCTTTTCCGCGCAGGGCAGGCAGGCCGTGTAGACGCCCTTGTTCAGAATCATCTGCGTGCCGCCGACGCGCTGGCCGGTTTCGGCCACGAGGCGGGTATTGTCGCTCGTTTCGATTCGCAGCGCGTTCATGAAGCCGTCTGCGAAATTGTCGGTCACGTCCAGGCTGTCGGCATAGATCCGGTTGCCGTCGGGCGTCACCATCTCGATGTTGCCGGTCGCCATCATGCGGCCGGTCTTCTGGTTATAGTCGACTTTCTGGGCGACCAGCTTGTAGCCGCCGTAATTGATCTGCACGCCGCCGATCACGGAAACGAGTTCCTGGTCCTTGTTATAGACGAGCTCGTTTGCGGACAGCATCAGTTTTGCATCCGGCGAGACGTTCTGGCCGATGGCGGGCATGCCGGTATTGTTCTCCTGGCCGTAGGCCAGCGGAGCAT
Organism: Rhizobium sp. GCM10022189; assembly: GCF_042656325.1. Lineage (NCBI taxonomy): Bacteria > Pseudomonadati > Pseudomonadota > Alphaproteobacteria > Hyphomicrobiales > Rhizobiaceae > Rhizobium > Rhizobium sp. GCM10022189. Next base: position 208,654 of record NZ_JBHSOR010000057.1, on the reverse strand, counting down.
TTTCGAAATAGGAACACAGAGCCGCACCTAGGAGCAGGGCAACCAACTGTTTACTAAAATTCTTGCGGTCGCCTACCGCCACTAGCCATCCTCCTGATGAAGCAGGATCGTTGCGCCTAAAGCGAGCGCCACGACCACTGGTATCCAAGTCGCCACAAACGGCGGCACGACACCGCTGCTTCCGAATGCTTTTACAAGCACGGTGACGACATAAAGCATGAAGCCTGAAATGATTCCACCCAGAATCACAGAGCGTGATTGGTTGAACCGGCTAAATTTCAGAGACACTGTTGCAGCAATGAGAGTCATGGCCACCAGGAGCAGCGGCTGCGACAGCAGTGAGTTGAATTGAGTCTCGAGCGCCTTCGTGGAGATTCCGAAGGATTTGGCAGCCGCAATACGGTTGGAAAGGTCAAAAAAACCAATTGTTTCCGGCGCTGTCAGCCGCTCCTTGATGAAGTCCTGCTTCAGATTGGTACGAAGCTGTTCCGAAGCCTTGCGCACGGGGATTTCCCCAGGCTTGCGTTCGATGACGTTGTTAAGCTGCCAGTAACCATCTTCCAATTTGGCCGATGAGGCATCCTGTCTCAGAATGACCTGGCCTGTGGAATCGAAGTGGATAAGTACGGCGTCCACAAGCAGGGTGCCGTTCTCCAGCACCGTCTTGGCGCCGATGATGACATCGTCCCGGCCGCTGATCTGGCGCAGCCACGGAACCTGCAGCGCCTTGATCATGGCATTGTCCTGGCCGCGCCAGGCGGTTTCGAACTGCGTGGCCTGCCGCTGGCCCCAGGCCGCGAGCGGGTTGAGCGCCACCACCGTCAGCACGCCGAGAATGAGCGAGCCGGCGATGAAGGGCAGCATGAATTGCCAGACCGAGATGCCGGCTGCGCGGGTGACGACGAGTTCGTATTTCCGGTTGAGGCCGATCAGTACGGTGATGCCGACGAAGAGCGCTACGAAGGGGATGGTCTGCTGCAGGATCAGCGGCAGGCGCACAGCGGTCAGAAGCACGGCGCCGCCCAGCGTATAGCCGGGGAAGTTGGAGATGCGGCTTGCCGTCTCGCTGAAATCGAGCAGGAAGGTGATGGCGCTCATGCCGATCAGGAACCACATCGTGGTCACGACATAGCGGCGGAAGAAATACCGGGACAATGTTCCGAAAATCATCGCGCAGCGCCTCCGCCGGTCCGGCCCGTCGCGGCCAGGACCCGCTTCTGCGCGCGCTTCCAGATCGACGAGGTGCGGTTCCTGACGGCCAGCGGCATGGAAAGCCGCTTGTGCATGTTCAGGAAAACGATCGAAACCAGGCTGGTCACGATCGGGATCGCATAGAGGATCGGGATATAGGTCGCGCTCTTGTCGATCTGGTTGGCAACGTAGAACGCCGCCCAGCGCAAGGCGAATGCGAGGCCGAGCGCGCCGATCATCGGATGCATGCGTGCCTCGCGATGCGAGCGCGCATCCCCGGCGATGGCAAGCGAGAAAAGCGCGAAGACGAAGGGAAGCATCCAGTCGGTCAGCCGGCGATGCAGCTCGGCCGTATAGCTGCCGGGCTTGGCGATATAATCGGGGTCCTTCGGATCGGGATCGAGCAGGAAGCCGAGATCGCGGTCGCTCGCGCGAAGCGTCGCCTGCCCGTTGTTTTCCGTCATGTCCGAAAGGTCGAAGGAATAGGAATCGAACTTGATGACCGAGACGTTGCCATCGGCCGTTTTGCGATGGACTTCGCCGTCATGCATGATCAGCGACGTGCCGACATCGTCCACGGCGCCTTCACGCGCATAATAGATGAGCTCGTAGTTCGGATCGCGCTCGTCGGCGACGAACAGGCCCTTGAGCGTGCGGCCGGCAAGCCGCTGCGAGATCTGCACATAAAGGCCTTCGTCGATCTTGCGGAAGGTCTTTTCCTCGATCACCGACGACAGAAGGTCGGCATAGGTGGCGGCGATCATCTGCCGCACGACCGTCTTTGCCCGCGGCTCGACGACATTGTCGACGAAGAACGAGAAGACGCTGATGAGAACGGCAAGCAGCAGGATCGGCCGCGCCAGGATGCTGCGGCGCGCGCCCGCGGCATCGATCACGGTCAGTTCGGAATCGTTGTTCATCGTCGTCAGCGTCTGGGTAATGCCGATGACGAGCGCGAAGGGCAGCACGACGGGAATGATCGACGGCAGGATCAGCGTCGCAAGCGTGGCGAACGAGCCGATCGACTGGCCGCTGTCGGTGACGAGGTTGATGCGCTGCAGGACCTGGGTGGTCCAGATGATGGCGAGCACCGGGAGCAGGGCCACGAGAAACATCTGGCCGACACGCCGCAATATGTATGTTTCGAGTAGTTTCATGCTCGCCCTTGAACGCGCCTGCGGGTCGGTATGATCAGCAGGAGATTCCCTCTACGCTGTTTGTCTCGGTTTTGCGACAAGTCAGTGTCAAAAATTCATTCAAATTTCAGAATTTTTTTGTTGCCGTGGCGACTCGGCAAGTGCCATCAGCGCCGCGAATATGACGACCGAAGACAGCCACCCCAGCGCGACGTCGGACAGGTAATGCGCGCCGAAGGAGAGCCGCATCGCCGGCGTCAGGATGGATACGGCGGCAACGGGGGCGACAAGCGCATAACGGAGCGACTTCGGCACGAAGATCAGAAGGCAGAACAGCCATCCGGCACTCGCCGCCTCTCCGGAAATGAACGAGCAGTTCGACAGGCATTTGCCGGCCAGCGAGCCGGCTTCGGCAAAGTGCAGCGTGCCGCCGAAGAAATCGGTCTGGACCGGCCGCGGCCGGCCCCAATGTTCCTTCAGGATCACGTTGACGAGAAGAACGGGTCCGATCAGCAGCGTGCCGAGCGCCACTTTCAGGTCGCGGGCGCGCGGCGCGTTGAACGTCGCGCCATGCTGTTGATAACATTCCGCGAGCTTCCACAGCATGACCGCGGTCACGACATAGGGAACGTAGAAGAACAGCGTGCGCAGGAGGCCGAGGATCGCCTCGCTGCGATAGGGGAAGGAGCCGCAGATCTGTGTGGCCGGAGCTGACCCGCCGCAGGCCGCCTGCACGAAAAAAAGCTGGGAAAAATAAATGTCTATCCCGGGGAAGGCGCGGAACAGGGCCAGGAGCAGCCACCACACCCAGAAAAGCAGGATAAAGACGCCGAACGCCGTTTTCGGCAGGCGAATTGCCGGACCCCGCCATCGATTTTTCGAAAAAACTGTCAACGCAAACATCTACGAAACTGACGAAAACCTTTTGGCCGGGCGGCCGCGCGGAACATAACAACTGTCGCCGGCCATTGACAGACCCGTCAAACGCGAAATTATCCCTCCGAACGGATTTCATGAATCCCATCGGAGAAGACATGTCTGCAAAATTCGAAATTTCATTCTCAAAATCGGCAAAGCTCAGCGGCGGCCTCGCGATCCTTCTGAAAACGTCGGAGGCCGACGTCGCCGCCGGGGCCGATATTGCCGATCCGGCGGGAGTGATCGCCAAGGCCTCGAAAATTGCGCGCTTCTCGGCAAAATCGCTGACTGCCCTCGACCTGGTGGCGCCGGAAGGCGCGCCTGTCGAGCGCCTCGTCGTGCTTGGCCTCGGCAAGCCGGCAGAGCTTGCCGCCCACGACTGGCTGAAGGCCGGCGGCAGCGCCGCCGCGAAAATCAAGAACACCGACAAGGCGACGATCTTCATCGATGCGCCGGGTGCAGAAGTCGGCGCCAAGGCTGCGGCCGATTTCGCCCTCGGCATCCTGCTGCGTGCCTACAGTTTCGATACCTACAAGACGAAGAAGAACGACGAGGAGGAAAAGCAGGCGAAGTCGGTCAAGGTGACGATCGTCACGACCGAGGCCGCCGCCGCCAAGAAGGCCTTCGCCGATGCCGAAGCGGTTGCCGACGGCGTCAATCTCGCCCGCGATCTGGTCAACGAGCCGCCGAATGCGCTCGGCCCGGTGGAGTTTGCCGCCAGGGTCAAGGAGCTGGAAAAGCTGGGCGTCGAGGTGGAAATCCTCACCGAGCGCGAAATGCGCCGTCTCGGCATGGGCGCGCTGCTCGGCGTTGCCCAGGGCTCCGTCCGTCCGCCGCGCCTTGCGGTCATGCAGTGGAAGGGCGGCAAGGGCAAGGATCGGCCGATCGCCTTCATCGGCAAGGGCGTCGTCTTCGATACCGGCGGCATCTCGATCAAGCCGGCCGCCAACATGGAAGACATGAAGGGCGACATGGGCGGCGCGGCAGCCGTCACCGGGCTCATGCACACGCTCGCCGCCCGCAAGGCGGCGGTCAATGCCGTCGGCATTATCGGCCTTGTGGAAAACATGCCCGACGGCAACGCCCAGCGCCCGGGCGACATCGTCACCTCCATGTCCGGACAGACGATCGAGATCATCAACACCGATGCGGAAGGCCGCCTCGTGCTCTGCGATGCGCTCTGGTATTGCAACGACCGCTTCAAGCCGCAGTTCATGGTCAATCTCGCGACGCTGACCGGCGCCATCATGGTTGCGCTCGGCAACAGCCATGCCGGCCTCTTCTCGAATGACGATCCCCTGTCGGCGCAGCTGACGGCGGCCGGCCTCGTCACCAACGAGAAGCTGTGGCGCATGCCGCTCGGCAAGGAATACGACAAGATGATCGACAGCAAGTTCGCCGACATGAAGAATACCGGCGGCCGTCTTGCCGGCTCCATCACCGCGGCGCATTTCCTCAAGCGATTCGTGCAGGAAACGCCCTGGGCGCATCTCGACATCGCCGGCACCGCCATGGGCTCGGTGCAGGACGAGATCAACCAGTCCTGGGGCTCCGGCTTCGGCGTGCGGCTGCTCGATGAGCTGGTGCGCTCGAACTACGAAACACGATGACGGAAATCCTCTTCTACCACCTGACGGAATCGAAGCTGGAAGACGCGCTTCCGCCGCTGCTCGACAAAAGCGTCGAGCGCGGCTGGCGCGTCGCCGTCCAGACGAAGGAGGCCGACCGGCGCGACAAGCTCGATCAGCACCTGTGGACCTACCGGGACGACAGTTTCCTGCCGCATGGCACGGATGAGGCCGATTTCGCCGGCGACCAGCCGGTTCTCCTGACGGTTTCTCCCGGCAATGCGAATGCGGCCACCGTCCGTTTCATCGTCGACGGCGCCGAGCCGCCGCCGGCGGCCGATTACGAGCGCATCGTCTTCATGTTCGACGGCTACGACCAGGAGCAGCTCGAAGGCGCACGCGCCCAATGGAAAAAGCTGAAAGGCGAGGGGCATAACCTCACCTATTGGCAGCAGACGCCGGAAGGGCGGTGGGAAAAGAAGGCCTGAGCGGAGCGCCTCGCGCAAGACCGCGCGCCGGTCTTGCGGCCGCGACACCCTGGGGATCGTCAGGCGAGGCCCGCTTCGGCCAGAACCTTGTCGATGAAATCCTTCTTCGCCTGGGTATAGGCGGCGCGGCTTTCGGCAAATTTCTGCGCCAGCCCGATCTTCAGTTCCTCATAGGTGAGCGCGAGCGCGGGATCGTTGCGCAGCCTGTCGCGGAAGAAGATGTCGCGCCGCCAGTTGAAGCCCTGATATTCGACGACATGGGCGAGATGCGTGCGCGTCTCGCCCGCAATGCCGCGGCCGAAGAGATGGTCGTCGGGCACGACGTCCGCGCCGGCATAGTCGTAGCCGATCGTTTCCATCGGCCGGATGCAGGCAAGCCCGTCGTCGAGGCGGTGCACGCCGATCAGGATATCGATGATCGGCTTGGCCTTGATGCCGGGAATGGCGGTGCTGCCGAAATGCTGGATATCGAGCGCCAGAGGGCCAAGCGCCTCGCGGATCCTGGCCTCTTCGTGCAGATAGGCCTCGTGCCATTTCGCATTGGGGTCAGACAGCCTGACCGTCAGATGCCGAACGCCCAACCCAAACGTTTCATCCTGCTCCTGCTGCATGGAAGCGGCCCCTCAAGTGTCGGTGCCGCCATTCTAGCATTCCGCAGGCGCAATGGCATCTGCCGGCGATGGCCGATCAATCGTAAAACGCTTCGACGAATTTGCGCTTGCCGAGCATGAAGGCATCGGCGACATGGCGCAGCGGCGCCAGATCCACATCCGACTTGCCGGCCTTGATGAGTTCGGCAAAGCGGCGGTAGAGCGAGGGATATTCGGCTTCCGGCGCGGAGAATTTCAGTTCTCCGTCGACCGAAAGCTTCGAGCCGCCTTCGGACAGGACCATCTGGCCGGCGGCCGTTTCCGCGATAATGTCCCAGCTCTGCTTGCCCGTCTGGCGCCAGTCGAATTCGGCATGAACCGGAACATAGTCGACATTGCGGAAATGCAGGTCGGCGGCGATCGGCGAGTCGCGGTTCTCGGGGAATTCCAGCGTGCCGCCGCTGAGGAAGATCGCCTTGGGCAGGATATGCGTGACGATCGACAGCGCGTTGATGCCGGGATCGAAAACGCCGAGGCCGCCCGCCTGCCAGATCCATTCCTGGTTCGGGTGCCACTGGCGCACGTCTTCCTTCCAGATCACATGCATGCTCTTGATCTCGGTCGAGGCAAGGAAGGATTTCGCGGCTTCGACGGCGGCGGCGTAGCGCGAATGCCAGCTTGCAAACAGGGTCGCGCCCTGCCGGTTGGCGAGGTCTTCCAGATCGGCCACTTCGCTCAGCGTCGCGCCCGGCGGCTTTTCCAGGAAAACGTGCTTGCCGGCGACGAGCGCCTTGTAGGCCGCTTCGTAGCGGTATTGCGGCGGCATGCAGAGCGAAACGGCGTCGATCGACGGTTCGGCCGCCAGCATGTCGTCGATCGAGGTATAGGCGGTCACGCCGTCGACCGTGCCGTGGCGGCTCGCCGTCGCCACCAGCTTGAAATCGGCATTGGCGGCGATGGAGGGAAGGTGCTGGTCGCGGACGATCTTGCCGACGCCGACGATGGCGAGGTTGATGGCTGACATGGTGAAGCTCGCGTTCGGTGTTTCGCTAAAAGTATGACTTATTGCGCGCCGTTTTATCAGAAAGCGGTCCGCGGGCAAGTCATCGCGATCAGAGCGAAGCCATTTCCACCGGCGCGGAGCTCTTTTTGAATTTCAGCGTCACTACCTTGTAGCCTTCCGCTTCGAGTTTCGAAAGCAGTGCCGGCAACATCATTGCGGTCCGCTTGTGAATGTCGTGCATCAGGATGATGCCGCGGCCGCGCTTGCGCAGTTCGTCCATCGTGCGTCTGGTGACGGCGACCGGGGTCGTATTGAAATAGTCCTTGCTGTCGATATCGACATCCATGACGACCATGTCGCGCATGGCAATGGCGGTGCGCAGCTTCCGGCTCTCGGCGAGATAGGGGAAGCGGAAGAAGTTCACGTCCTCGCCCGTCGCCTTGGTCACGGCCAACTGGCCCTTGGCGACTTCCTTCATCGCCGCATCGAAGCTCATCGTCGCGAGATCGGCATGCCTGTAGGTATGGCTGCCGATCGCATTGCCGTCCTGCGCGATCCTGCGGGCAAGCTGCGGATGCAGTTCCGCCATTTCGCCGACCATCATGAAGGCGCCCTTCACGCCGAACCTGTCGAGCACCGCCAGAACCTTGTCCGTGCGTCCGGGGATCGGGCCGTCATCGAAACTGAGGATCACTTCCTTGTCGTGCAGCTTCAGTTCGGAGAGGGAGGAGACCTCCAGCGTCCGTCCCGCCAGATGATGCCAGCCGCCATGGTCGGGGACGTCCGCATCCTCCTCGTCCTTCCCGGCCGGGCTCTTGCCCTCGGGCGCGATGACGGAGGACGTCTTGATCGTCTTGTCCGGTTCTGGCTGCTTGGTCGTGGCGCAACCGCAAAGGGCAAGGGTCAGCGCGATGCTGGACAAGGCGAGGAAACGATGCATGAAAGGGCTCAACAAATCAGTGAAAAAGTTGAGACAACCTTTCTGATTATGGTTAACGATCGGTTGAGACCGGCCGGATCCCGGCCATGACGCGGCACTTCGCCGCGTCCAGAACAGGGGCTGTTCCGGGCAGGAAAAAGCCGGGCCTGCGTGGTGCCCGGCTTTGAGAAAATGCGATTGCGGCGCCTCAGCCCGCCATCGCTTCCTCATATTCCGAGGACAGCATCAGCCATTCTTCTTCGGCGGCGGCAAGCTTGGCGGCTGCCTCGCCGCGCTGCCTGGCCTTTTCGGCCGCCCTGGCGGGTGCCTTCTCGTAGAGCGCCGGGTCCGCAAGCTCCGCATCCAGCGTCTGAATCATTTTCTCCAGTTTGCCGGTCAAGGATTCGATTTCGTTGATCTTTTTCCTCAGCGGGGCGAGCGAGGCCCGCTTGTCGGCGTTAAGCTTGCGCTGGTCGGCCTTCGATGTCTGTTCTTCCGACTGCTTCGGCTCGTCCTTCTTCTTGCCGGATGCGACGATCAGGTCGCGATATTCGTCCATGTCGCCTTCGAAGCTCGTCACCGTGCCGTTATTGACCAGCCAAAGGCGGTCGACGGTCGCTTCGATCAGGTGCCGGTCGTGCGAGATGAGGATGACTGCGCCGTCGTAATCGTTCAGCGCCTCGATCAGCGCGCGGCGGCTGTCGATGTCGAGATGGTTCGTCGGCTCGTCGAGGATCAGCAGGTTCGGCGCATGAAAGGCGGCAAGGCCCATCAGCAGGCGCGCCTTCTCCCCACCGGAGAGATCCTTGGCCGCCGTCGCCATCTTTTCGGTCGCAAGACCCATCTGCGCGACGCGGGCGCGCACCCTGGCTTCCGGCTCGGTCGGCATCAGCCGGCGCACATGTTCCACCGGCGTCTCGTTGGGGACGAGGTCGTCGAGCTGATGCTGCGCGAAAAAGCCGATCTTCAGGCTTGGCGCCAGGCGCACTTCCCCGCTCTCCGGCGCCAGGCGGCCGGAGATGAATTTGGCGAATGTCGATTTGCCGTTGCCGTTCGAGCCGAGCAGCGCGATGCGGTCGTCATTGTCGATGCGCAGGTTGAGCCCCTTGAGGATCGGTTTTCCGGGCTCGTAGCCGACCGCCCCGCCGCTGATCGCGACGATCGGCGAGGCCGGCTGCTTTTCCGGCTCCGGGAAGGTGATCGGCTGAACGTGATCCTCGATCACGGCGGCGACCGTGCCCATGCGCTCCAGCGCCTTGACGCGCGACTGGGCCTGTTTTGCCTTCGAGGCCTTGGCCTTGAAGCGGTCGATGAAGCTCTGCAGGTGCTTGCGCGCCGCCTCGTTCTTCGCCTTGGCCTTCATCTGCAGCTCGTCGGCCTCCGCCTTCTGCCGCTCGAACTGGTCGTAATTGCCGCGGTAGAAGGTGAGTTTCTTCTGGTCGAGATGCACGATGGAATTGACCGCGTTGTTGAGGAGATCGCGGTCGTGGCTGATGACGATGACCGTATGCGGATAGCGGCGGATATAATCCTCCAGCCACATCGTGCCTTCGAGGTCGAGATAGTTGGTCGGCTCGTCGAGCAGCAGCAGGTCCGGTTCGGCAAAGAGCACGGAGGCGAGCGCCACGCGCATGCGCCAGCCGCCCGAGAAGGAGGAGGCGGGCCGCGCCTGCGCCTCCTGGCTGAAGCCGAGGCCGGAGAGGATGCTGGCGGCGCGCGCCTCCGCCGAATGGGCGTCGATATCGACGAGGCGCATCTGGATTTCGGCGATCCGGTGGGGATCGGTCGCGGTCTCCGCCTCCGCCAGCAGCGCGGCGCGCTCCTTGTCGGCAGACAGCACGATCGAGATCAGCGATTCCTCAGTTCCCGGCGCTTCCTGCGCCACCTGGCCGATGCGCGCGTTCTTCGGGATCGATACCGTCCCGCTCTCCGCGCCGAGATCGCCGGTGATGACGCGGAACAGGGTGGACTTGCCGGCGCCGTTGCGCCCCACGAGCCCGGCCTTCGCGCCTGACGGCAGCGAGAGGCTGGCATGGTCGAGAAGCAGGCGGCCGGCAATGCGGGCGGAAATGTCTGAGATCGTAATCATGCGCGCGGTTTTGGCCGAAAGCCGCCGCCAAGGCAAGATGGCTCAGCGGCACCTTTGCCGCTGTCTGCCGTCGATACTTGCGGCCGGACGCTCAGCGCCCGAATGCCTGCACCGGCTGGCGCGGATTGGATTGGGCGGCAAGCAGCGCCACGCGGGCATTGGCCTGAAGCTGGCCGGGCGTTGCCGCATCGCCGCTCAGCGCCACGCCGACCGAAATCGTCAGGCCGCCGGCTTCCGACGTGTCGGATGCCGCAAACACCAGATTGTCCTCGACGCAACCGCGCAGCCGCTCGCCAATCGCCAGCGCATCCTGCATGCCGACATTGGCAAAGAGGAAGGCGAATTCGTCACCCTCCGTGCGGGCAATGAAATCGTTCTTCTTCACCGTCTTGCGAAAGAGGCCGGCAAGCTTCTTCAGCAGCTTGTTGCCGGCCTGCGTGCCGTAGCGGTCGTTCAGCCCCTTGAAATCGTCGATATCGACCATGACCAGCGCGCTGCCGGCCGCGCCCTCTTCCTGGCCGTAGAGATCGTCGAGGGCGCGGTTGAGCCCGATCCGGTTCGGCAGGCCGGTGATCCTGTCGGTGACGGCCGCCGCCTGCATGGCGCAAATGCCCCGCTCCAGCGCCGTCAGCCGCTCGATATCCTCTTCCAGTTTCGCCCCGATCGTTCGTTCCGCCGCAAGGACGGCCGAAAGCGAGGAGGCGAGATAATCGACCTCCGCCATGAAGTCGGCAAGGCTCTGCTGCTCCTGCTGGCCCGAGACGGATTTGAGAATGGTCTCGCAGGCGCGCGCGAAAGCCTGGTGATGCAGCCGCCCTTCGGCGAGGCGCGACGCCGTTTGGGTGAGCACGCGGCTCGCCTCGTCCCGCGCGCGCTCGCCCGCCAGCCCGTAATGGCCGACGAGCCGGTAGCGCAGGCCGAGTTCGTCCAGCGCCTCCTGCTGCGGATGCGGGCCGAGGGCGGCGATATCCTGCGCCAGCCCGCCATTGAGGCCGATCAGCGCTTCGTGGAACAGTTCGTAATTGCGCGGCAGGCCGGCCACGTTCAGGCGCACCATGTGCTGGACGACCTTCTGGCTGTCGGCGGCCGGCGTCGGCCGGGCGGTCTCGCGCCCATTCAATGCAATTGCAGCGGCAGTCTGCATGACGATCCCCTTGTTGCCACCGGTCCTCTCGGGCCATCGGCTCTCCCCTTCCGCTATGCCGGCAAGCATTTAAGAGACCTTGAATTTCCAGGCTCCGCGGGCCGGGAAGAGATGAAACCGGTTAATGCACTCTTGCCTTCCGGGGGCGGGGGGCGGCGGCGGGCGTGATGGGCGCGCCGCAATGGCGGCGCATCGCCGGTCTTGCCGTGCGCGCCCCTGACGACCCCGTCATGGCACGGTTCGAACCTTGCCCCGATCGTCACGAGAGCCGGGGCCGCACTGTGACAGCGGCGTGAAATTGCCGGAGACCCCTTGTTTTCAGGCGGTGAGGCGGGTAAAGACCGCCCACTTTTCCCCGATGAGTATGAGGATCTGAATTATGGCGATTGAACGCACCTTCTCGATGATCAAGCCGGACGCAACGAAGCGCAACCTGACGGGCGCTATCACCAAGATGCTCGAAGATGCCGGCCTGCGTGTCGTCGCCTCCAAGCGCGTCTGGATGAGCAAGCGCGAAGCCGAAGGCTTCTACGCCGTTCACAAGGACCGTCCGTTCTTCGGCGAGCTCGTCGAAGGCATGACCTCCGGCCCGACCGTCGTTCAGGTTCTGGAAGGCGAGGGCGCCATCCTGAAGAACCGCGAAATCATGGGCGCGACCAACCCGGCAAACGCTGCCGAAGGCACGATCCGCAAGGTTCATGCGCTCTCGATCGGCGAAAACTCGGTCCACGGTTCCGACGCTCCGGAAACCGCTGCCCAGGAAATCAAGTACTGGTTCTCCGACACCGAAATCGTCGGCTGATTCCGCGCCGGAGCATTGCTTCGGAATGCGTTGAAATGATTCATGAAAGCCGGGTTCGTCCCGGCTTTTTTGTTGCCCGCGCTCAGGCCGGGCACTTGTCGGTATTGGAAAAATCCGTCGTCCCGTCGGGCTTGAAGACTTCCGGGTTCTTCTCATATCCGGCGCCCAGAACCAGCGGCTTGCTCGGCAGCACCGTCTGGTCGAGATCGGATTTGAACTGCGTCTTCAGCTCCTGCAGGAGCTTGCCGTCCTTGTCGACCAGCTTCACAGTGACGCTATAGGGCCGGTCCTTGCGCACGCAATGCAGGTTCTCGCTCTGGACGGAGATCTTGTCGTCCATCGAGAAGACCGTCTGGGTCAGCACCAGCGGCTGACCGCCCTGCGGGTTCTCGAATTCGGCGACGATGGTCGACCCGTCGGGAATGGGCGCCGTCTTCTTCAGCGTCAGCAGATAGGTGGCGCTGGCGATGCGGTAGTTGAAGACGAAGAGATGGCCCGTCACTTCCAGCATGGTTTCGGCCTGGCGCTGGCAGGCGCAAAGCACAAGCCCTGCTGCCGCGAGCGCCGTCATGATCACACGCCGTTTCATGGCGTCTCCTCCTTCTTTTTCCTCCGGTAATGCCTGTTGGCCTTGGCGCGGTTGCCGCAGACGGCCATGTCGCACCAGGCCCGGCTCCTGTTCTTGCTGCGGTCGATGAACAGCCAGCCGCAATTGCCGCAGATCTTCATGCGCTCGGGATCGGGCATGGCGATCAGCCGCAGAACCGAATGGGCGGTCGCCGCGTCGAGCCCCTTTTCCGTAGCGCCCCGTAGCGTGCGCGCCAGCGCCTCCAGCAGTGCCGCAAGAAGCCGGTCGTCATTGCCCGCGATCACGCGCTGCCGGAAGTAGCGGTCCGTCGCTTCCCGCAGCGCGATGAAATTCGCCCTGTTCTGCGCCCCGACCGGCGCTATGTCGCCGAACAGCGCCCGTTCGGCGCAGAATTCCTGCGCCGCCTTGGGAAAGCGGTCCATCTGCCCTTCGGCCGCGAAGCGGTCGATGCGGCGGGCCGTGTCATGGCGCAGGATAACGCTGTTGGCGACATCGAGCGCCAGTGCGCCGCCGGAAAAACGGTGTGCGGTCCAGGAAAAGCTCATACGAAAATATAACTGGTAAAACACATTTTGCCAGTTATTATTTTGAGGTGATCTGGAGTTTCGGAATGGCCTATCTCCTGCAGCAACTGGCGAATGCAGTGCCGCTCGCAGCGCTCTACGCCACGCTTGCCTTCGGCTATTCGATCGCCTTCGGCGTCACCCGGCGCGCCGACATCACCTATGGGGCGATTTTCGCCTTTGCCGGCCAGATCCTGCTGCTTTTCACCGACATGGCCTATAACCGCCTCTGGCTCATACTGCCGGCGGCGATCGCGATCGGCATCTGCGCCTCGCTGGTCTATTCCGTGGGAGCGGGGGTCTGGATCGGCCGTTCCATCATGCTGCCGCTCGCCAGCAAATCGCCGAATACGGTCATCGTCGCCGCACTCGGCATGATGATCGTGCTGATGGAGGCGGCGCGCCTTGCCGCCAATACCCGCGCCATCTGGCTGCAGCCGCTCCTGAACGACAATTTCACCTTCTGGAGCGACGGCACCTTCAGGGTGACGCTCACCTATATCCAGCTTCTGGACACCGTCCTGATGGGTGCGATCGTCGCGATCGGCGCGCTGATCCTGAAGCGAACCGCCTGGGGCCGGCTGTGGCGCGCCGTCATCGACGATCCGCTTGCCGCCGAACTCTGCGGCACCAGCGCCGGCCGCGTCTTCCTCGTGTCCTATGGGGCCGCCGCACTCGTCGCCACCTGCTGCGGCATCCTTGCGACGCTCTATTACGGATCGATGGATTTCGGCGCCGGCCTGATGTTCGGCCTCAAGGTGCTGATGATAGCGGCCGTCGGCGGCTATTCCGATCCGCTGCGCTCGGCGGGCGGCGCTGCCGGCCTGGCGCTCGTCGAGACGCTCTGGGGCGCCTACGGCTCCTTCATCTGGCGCGATTTCGCCATCTTTTCGCTGCTGGTGTTCCTGCTGGTGCTGAGCAGGCGCGAGCGCGTCGTGCTGTGACTATTTCCACTTGTCGCGGGCGGCATCGTCGGCATCCTTGGCCTCGATCCAGTCGCCGGCATGTCCGTCCTTGCCATGTTCCTTCTTCCAGAAGGGCGCGGAGGTCTTCAGGAAATCCATGACGAAGCTCGCACCGTCGAAGGCGGCCTGCCGGTGCGGCGCGGCAGCCACGACGAGCACGATATTCTCGCCGGCGGCGATCTTGCCGAAGCGGTGGATGGCGGTGAGGCCGTTGAGCCCGAAACGCTCGATGGCAAGCCTGCCGATGCGGGTCATCTCCGCTTCCGCCATGCCCGGATAATGTTCGAGTTCGAGCGCCGAGAGCGTGCCGCCCTCATCGCGGCAGAGGCCGGAAAAGGTGACGATAGCGCCGATGCCGGGCCTGCCCCTGGAAAGCCGGTCGACTTCCGCCTGCAGGTCGAAATCCTCGCGCTGGACCCGGACGGTCGGAGTGATGGTCATGATGGCATCCCCAGCCGCCTTGACGCCGCGGCAGAGCCTGTAGAGAGGTAGCGACACGGCACGACCGTCATCCTATCATTCGCTCAATCGTCCAAGAGTGGCTGGTGAATAGCCCGACGGCACCACGGCGACGATCTCAGCCACCCGTCATCGGCGGAAAAATACCGATTTCCCGCGCGCCGGCGATCGGCTCGTCATGTTCCACATGTTCCTGGTCGATCGCCACCCGGATCACATCGGGATATTGAAGAGCCATCTCATATTCCTCGCCCAGGCCCTTCAAATGATTCAGAAGATCGGCAACGCTGACGACGGAGGAGGGGAGGTCGATCTCTTCCTCACCCTTGCCGATGCGTTCGCGCACCCAGGCGAAATAGACAAGCCGCGTCATTCTTCGTCGTCCACCACATGTTTCAGGCCGGCGCGGAAATAATCATAGCCGGTATAGATCGTCAGGATTGCGGCGATCCACAGAAGCGCGATGCCCGTCTGCGTCGTATAGGGGAAAATCTCGTCACCGGCAGGACCCGCAAGCAGGAAGGCGATGGCGACAAGCTGCAGCGTCGTCTTCCACTTGGCAATGCGCGTCACCGGCACGCTGACCTTCAGCGCGGCCAGATATTCGCGCAGGCCCGAAACCAGGATTTCGCGGCAGAGAATGGTAATGGCCGCCCAGATCGACCAGCCGGCAATGGTCTGGTCGGCAGCGACCAGCAACAGGATGGCGGAGACCAGCAGCTTGTCGGCAATCGGGTCCAGCATGCGGCCGATATTCGACGTCTGGTTCCAGATACGCGCGAGGTAGCCGTCGAGGAAATCGGTGATCGAGGCGATGATGAAGATCCACAGCGCCACCCAGCGCGCCGTATTGCTGATCGCCAGTTTGCCCTCGATGAAGAAGCAGACGACGATCAGCGGCACCGCCAGGATGCGGCCGTAGGTGAGAAGATTGGGGATATTATACGCACGCGATGCCATGAAGCGGTTCTCTGTCTTGATGCGGCGGTAGATGACGGCTTTGGCGCCCGACCGTCAACATTGTTTCTGTTTTTTCGCCGCCTTTGCGCGGAATTTGCGACCGACGCCGCCTATTTCGCGGCATCGTCGTGAAAATGATTGTAGACCTGCCTGGCGACGGCCTCGGAAATGCCCTCCACCGCCATGAGATCGGAAAGTGCTGCGCGCGAAACCGCCTTTGCCGTTCCGAAATGCTGCAGCAGCGCCCGCTTGCGCGAAGGCCCGATGCCGCCGATCTCGTCGAGCGGGTTCTTGACCATCTCCTTCTTGCGCCGCGCCCGGTGCGAGCCGATCGCGAAACGGTGCGCCTCGTCGCGCATGCGCTGGATGAAATAGAGAACCGGATCGCGCGGCGGCAGCGTGAAGCTGCCCTTGCCGGGGGCGAAGAAACGCTCGCGGCCGGCCTCGCGGTCCACGCCCTTGGCGACGCCGATCGCAATCACGCTGTCGGTAATGCCGAGCTCTTCGAGGATTGCCCGCACCGCCGTCATCTGCCCCTGGCCGCCGTCGATCAGGATCACGTCGGGCCAGGCGGGGAAGGGCATGTCGGCCGCGTCGGCGGCTGAGACCTGCGCCGTTCGATCCGGAATGCCTTCCTCCTTGAGCAGGCGCGAGAAACGGCGCGTCATCACTTCGCGCATCATGCCGAAGTCGTCGCCGGGCGTGATGTCGGTCGATTTGATGTTGAACTTGCGATACTGGTTCTTCACGAAGCCTTCCGGCCCGGCGACCACCATGCCGCCCACCGCATTCGTGCCCATGATATGCGAGTTGTCGTAGATCTCGACGCGCTGCGGCACATAGGGCAGGCCGAACGTTTCCTTGAAGCCTTCGAGCAGCCGCGATTGCGAGGCGGTTTCCGCCAGCTTGCGGCCGTGCGCCTCGCGGGCATTGGCGATGACATGCTCCACGAGATCGCGCTTTTCGCCGCGCTGCGGAACGAGGATCGAAACCTTGTGGCCTGCCTTTTCGCTGAGCGCGGCGGCAAGCAGCTCCAGCTCTTCGACCGTTTCCGACAGCATGATCTGCCGCGGCACCGGCTTGTCGTCGTAGAACTGCGCCAGAAACGCGTTCAGCACCTCGGCACCGGAAAGCTGCGGGTCGGCCTTCGGGAAATAGGCGCGGTTGCCCCAGTTCTGGCCGGTGCGGAAGAAGAAGACCTGGATACAGGAAATTCCGCCCTCGTGGTGGATGGCAAAAACGTCCGCCTCCTCGACGCCGGCAGGATTGATGCCCTGATGGCTCTGCACATGCGACAGTGCGGCAAGACGGTCGCGATAGATCGCGGCCCGCTCGAAATCGAGCTCCTCGGCGGCGGCGTTCATCGCCTCCGCCATATGCTCCTTCACCTTCTGGCTCCTGCCGGAGAGGAAGTCCTTGGCCTCCTGCACCAGTTCCGCATAGCCCTCGTCGCTGACCTCATGCGTGCAAGGCCCGGAACAGCGCTTGATCTGGTAGAGCAGGCAGGGGCGGGTGCGCGTTTCGAACACGCTGTCGGTGCAGGTGCGGATCAGGAAGGCGCGCTGCAGCGAGTTGATCGTGCGGCCGACGGCCCCGGCCGAGGCGAAGGGACCGAAATAGTCGCCCTTGCGGGCGCGCGCGCCGCGATGCTTGAAGATGGCGGGTGCGCGATGATCGCCCGTGATCAGGATATAGGGAAACGACTTGTCGTCGCGCAAGAGCACGTTAAAGCGCGGCCGCAAGCGCTTGATAAGATTCGCTTCGAGCAGCAGCGCCTCGGTCTCCGTCCGCGTCGTGACGAATTCCATATTGGCGGTCTGGCGCACCATCTGGGCGATGCGGTTGGAATGCACGCGGCCCATCGCGTAGTTGCCGACGCGCTTCTTCAGGCTGCGGGCCTTGCCGACATAGAGCACGTCGCCCGCCTCGTTGAACATGCGGTAGACGCCGGGGCTGTTCGGCAGGCGCTTGACGAATTCGGCGATCAGCTCCTGGCCGACAAGCCCGGTTTCGTTGACGCTGCCGGCATTCCAGTCGATCGACGCAGAAATCGGCGAGGCGGAGGCATCGCCCTCCACCTCGATCATATCGTCGTCGCTGTCGTCGGTCTCGTCGTAAAGAACACCGCCATCCGGCAGCTTCTTGGCATTCATTCCTTGATCTCCAGCACGTCGGGCGTCTGCCACGCGAGATGCTGGCCGCCGTCCAGTGCAATCATCTGGCCCGTGATCGAAGGGGTCTCGAACAGAAAACGAATCGTTCGGCCGAATTCCTCAAGCTCAGGCCCTCGCTTCAAGATAAGGGCTGCGACCTGCGCTTGGAAGTCTTCCTGCAATTGCCGTTCGCTCGGCACGGATGGGCCGGGGCCGATCGCGTTGACGCGGATGCGCGGCGCCAGCGCCTGCGCCATGGTCTGCGTCGCCGTCCACAGCGCCGATTTCGACAGGGTATAGGAGTAGAAGCTTGGCCGCAGCGCCCAGACGCGCTGGTCGATAATGTTGACGATCAGCCCCTCATGCGCTTCCGGCAGCTGTTCGGCGAATTTGGCGGCAAGGATCGACGGTGCGCGCACATGCACGGCGAAATGCTCGTCCCAGACCGCGGCGTCGAATTTGCGCAGCGAATCCTCGAGGAAAATCGATGCGTTGTTGACGAGCAGATCGATCGGCCCGAGCGCCGCGCAGGCCTGTGCCACAAGCCCGGCGGTCTCGTCGATTTTGGCAAGATCGGCCTTGATCGCAACCGCCCGATGACCCTTCTGCCGCAATTCCGCCACAAAATCCTCGGCCTCGGCGAGCGAGCCGTTGGCATGGATCGCAACCGAAAATCCATCGGCAACAAGGTCTTCGGCGATCGCCCGGCCTATTCTTTTGGCGGCACCCGTCACAAGCGCCGCGCGAAGTCTTTTCTGGGTCAAGATGCTGCCTTCTGGTCCTGCGAGTCTGTTTGCTGACTATATAAGGGCAGGCCCCGATTATATAAATAGGCCGAAAGCATTGCCAATACGGCCCGGATATTCTATGTATTATTTGGCGGCGCGATTTATTAAAATAAGTATTGTAAGTTTAACTGATTATTATCCTTAATAAACGGTATGTTGCAACCAAGCAACATCGAATTTCCGCCGCCGCAGAGCCACAATGATATCACAATTTGGCTCTTTCAAATCCGCATTTGCATTCCAATTTCACTCTCGAACCGGAAGGGACATTTAGTAATCCCCCGTGAATGCTTCGCCGAAGTTTGAGTTGACGAGCGCGCGGGACTGAAAGGAGACAAGTATGCGTATACTCTTTGCTGGCCTCATGGCTTCCGCTCTCGCCGTTGGCGGTTTCTCGGTCGCACAGGCAGCCGATGCCGTGGATCAGGTCCCGCAGGCGCCGGTCGCTGAGGACACCCCGGCTCCGGTCAACAACTGGCAGGGCTTCTACCTCGGTGGTGCCGCGACCTACAACATGGGCAGCTTCGGTCACGACCGCGACACCTATGATTGGGGCGGCCAGCTCTTCACCGGCTACAATTTCCAGCAGGGCCAGATCGTTTACGGCGCCGAAGCCGATCTCGGTTATGGCAATGCCGACGTCACCGAAGGCGGCATCAAGAACAAGACCGGCTGGAACGGCTCCGTCCGCGGCCGCGTCGGTTACGACCTGAACCCCTTCCTGCTCTACGGTACGGCAGGTCTGGCGCTCGCCGACACCAAGGTTTCCGACGGCACGTCTTCCGACAGCAAGACGGCTTACGGCTACACGGTCGGCGCCGGTGTCGAAGCCTTCGTGACCAACAACATCACGACGCGCCTCGAATACCGCTACACCGACTACCAGGACAAGGACTACAACCTCGACTCCGGCAGCGTTTCGCGCGGTTTCGACGAAAACAGCGTCAAGGTCGGTATCGGCGTCAAGTTCTGATACGGACGACATCCAGCATGAAAAAAGCCGGGCCTCGCGCCCGGCTTTTTTGTGCCCTCCGGCGAGGGCGGCTTGCTCAGGTCTGCGGCTTCAGCTGCTCGTAGCCGTCGAAGGCCTTCTTGAATTCCCGCAGCCAGCCGGTCAGCTCGGCATGGTCCTCTTCCCACTGGCCCTTGAAGCGCAGGTCGAGATAACCGATCGTCGCGGCGAGCGCGAAATGCCCGCCATGCAGCTTCTTGCCGATCTTGGGCGCGTTGGCGGCCAGATAGTTCAGCGCGGTCTCGACCTTCTTCCACTGCCGGTCGATCCAGGGCTGATGCACCTTCTCTTCATCGCGGAAGCGGCGCTCGTAGACGATTGCCAGCAGGCAGTCGCACACACCGTCGCAGAGCGCTTCCAGCACTTCGGAATCGGTACGCTTGCCCTTCTTGGAAGGATAGAGCGCGCCCTTCGTCAGCCGGTCGAAATAATGCATGATGGCGATACTGTCGAAGACGGAGGTGCCGTCATCCGTCAGCAGCGTCGGGATCTTGCCGAGCGGATTGTTGTCCACCAGGATCGCCGGCCCCGCATTCGTATCGACCCGGATTTCCGTGACCTCGAGGCCAAGATGGCGGGCGGCCATGCGCACCTTGCTGGAAAAGGGGGAGGTCGGGGAGCAGAGAAGCTTCATGGGGCACCTTTTGGATATGCGGACGGAGCCGGACTATTCCCGAGCGCCGAGAGTCGGTCAATCTGCCTTGGCAGGCTTCGTCTCCCCGCGCAGCCAGAAGGCGCGTTGCGAGGCGAAACGGTCCTGCGCCAGGTGGTCCTTCAAGGCCGGCAGCAGCTGGTGCAGCTCGTCCTTCAGCGTGAAGGGCGGGTTGACGATGACGAGGCCCGAACCGGTCAGCCCCGTGGTCTCGCGGTCGCTGCGCACGGCAAGCTCGGCACAAAGCATCTTCGGGATTTCGGTTGCCTGCAGCGCCTCGTGGAACTGCTTGATCGGCGCGCCCTTCTTCAGCGGATACCAGAGGCAATAGGTTCCGCCCGGAAAGCGCCGGCAGGCCCTGGCGAGGCCGTCCACCAGCCGTTCATATTCGCCGTCTTCCTCGAAGGGCGGATCGACGAGCACGATGCCGCGCTTTTCCTTGGGCGGCAGATGCGCGCCGAGCGCCAGCCAGCCGTCGAGTTCGGTGATGCGCGCATGGTGGTCGCCTTCGAAGACGCGATGCAGCCGGAGATAGTCTTCCGGGTGCAGTTCCATTGCCGAAAGCCGGTCCTGCGGCCGGAAGAGCATGCGCGCGAGCTTCGGCGAGCCGGGATAGAAGCGCAGGCCGCCCTCCGGGTTCAGCGCGCGGATCACGCTGAGATAGGGTTCCAGCAGCTCGGAGACCTGCGGCCCGAGATCGGTCTCCAGCAGCTTTCCGATGCCGCCCTGCCATTCGCCGGTCTTCTGCGCCTCCTCGGCGGAAAGGTCGTAGAGGCCGATGCCGGCATGCGTGTCGAGCACGCGGAAGGCGGCGTCCTTCTTCTGCATGTAACGGATCAGCCGCGCCAGCACCGCATGTTTCAGCACATCGGCAAAATTGCCTGCATGATAGATGTGGCGATAGTTCATTTTCGCTGATGCCTGTTATGAATTCGGATGACGGGGAATTTTTGTGCCTTTTGGCCGCTCAAGCCTTGGCATATAGAAATCGCATGAACATTGCGACCCCCATCCATGCCAAATCGCGCATCGGTCACACGGCCTGTCCGCACGACTGTCCCTCCACCTGCGCACTGGAGGTGGATATCACGCAAGACGGCCGCGTCGGCCGTGTGCGCGGCGCCAACGACCATTCCTATACGTCGGGTGTCATCTGTGCCAAGGTCGCCCGTTACGCCGAGCGACTTTATCACCCGGACCGCCTCATGCATCCGCTGCGCCGCACCGGCGCCAAGGGGGCGGGGCAATGGCAGCAGCTTTCCTGGGACGATGCGCTGGACGAGATCGCCGAAGCTTTCGTGAAGGCCGAGGCCAGGGACGGCAGCGAGGCGGTCTGGCCCTATTTCTACGCCGGCACCATGGGCTGGGTGCAGCGTGACTCGATCGAGCGCCTGCGCCACGCCAAGCGCTATTCCGGCTTCTTCTCCTCGATCTGCACCAATCCCGCCTGGACCGGTTTCACCATGGCGACCGGCATGCTGCGCGGCCCCGACCCGCGCGAGATGGCGCGCGCCGATTGCGTCGTCATCTGGGGCACGAACGCGGTCGCCACGCAGGTCAACGTGATGACCCACGCGGTCAAGGCGCGCAAGGAACGCGGCGCCAGGATCGTCGTCATCGACATCTACGACAATCCGACGATGAAGCAGGCCGACATGGCCCTCGTCGTCAGGCCCGGCACCGATGCGGCGCTCGCCTGCGCCGCCATGCACATCGCCTTCCGCGACGGTTATGCCGACCGCGCCTACATGGCGAAATATGCCGACGATCCCGCCGGCCTCGAAGCGCATCTGAAATCGAAGACGCCGGAATGGGCGGCAGCGATCACCGGCCTTTCGGTCGAGGAGATCGAAGCCTTCGGCAAGCTCGTCGGCACGACGAAGAAGACCTTCTTCCGCCTGGGCTACGGCTTCACCCGCCAGCGCAACGGCGCCGTCGCCATGCATGCGGCCGCCTCGGTCGCCACCGTGCTCGGCTCCTGGCAATATGAGGGCGGCGGCGCCTTCCATTCCAACAGCGATATTTTCCGCATGAACAATGCGGAGCTGACCGGCAAGTCGATGAAGGATGCCGATATCCGCATGATCGACCAGTCGCAGATCGGCCGGGCGCTGACGGGTGACGCCGTCGCCCTTCGCCATCGCGGCCCGGTTACGGCCATGCTGATCCAGAACACCAATCCGGTGAATATCGCGCCCGAGCAGCGGCTGGTGAAGCGCGGCTTTGCCCGCGACGACCTTTTCGTCGCCGTCCACGAGCAGTTCATGACCGAGACGGCCGAAATGGCCGATATCGTCATCCCCGCCACCATGTTCGTCGAGCATGACGATATCTACCGTGCCGGCGGCCAGAACCACATCCTGCTTGGGCCTAAGCTCGTCGAGCCGCCGGAGACCGTGCGCACCAACCTCTTCGTCATCGAGGAACTGGCAAAGCGCCTCGGTGTCGCCGACCGTCCCGGCTTCGGCTTCACGGCGCGCGAAATGGTCGATCGCGTTCTGGCGGCAAGCGGCCTGCCGGATTACGACCATTTCCTCGAACACAAGTGGTTCGACCGCCAGCCGGCCTTCGAGGAAGCGCATTATCTCAATGGCTTTGCCCATGCCGACGGCAAGTTCCACTTCCGTCCCGACTGGGTGAACGGAGCGGCACCGAACAAGCCGCCGGCCTCCGTCGGCACGCTCGGCCCCTATGCCGAACTGCCGGCTTTTCCGGACCAGGTCGATGTCATCGAGCTTGCCGATCCCGAGCATCCCTTCCGCCTGGCGACCTCGCCAGCGCGCAACTTCCTGAATTCGAGCTTTTCGGAAACGAAGACCTCGCGCCAGAAGGAAGGCCGTCCGGAAGTGATGGTCAATCCTGCCGATGCCGAGGCGAACGGCATCGGCGACGGCGACCTCGTCCGCATCGGCAATCGGCGCGGCGATCTGCGCATCCATGTGCGCGTGACGACCGAGGTCAGGCCCGGCGTGCTGATTGCCGAGGGCCTCTGGCCCAACAAGGCGCATGTCGACGGCGAAGGCATCAACGTTCTCACCGGCGCCGATCCCGTCGCGCCCTATGGCGGCGCAGCCGTGCATGACAACAAGGTCTGGCTTCGCAGGGACGCCGCCAAGGACACGGTATGACGCAATCGAAAGCAAAAGTGGAAATCGCCGGCAAGGAAACCCTGTCCGACGGCTGGACGAAGCTGACCGGCTACCAGATCGACTATACCGACCGCAACGGCGTGACCCATCGCCTGCCGCGCGAGGTCTATCACCGCACGCCCGCCGCCTGCATTCTGCTCTATGATCCCCGGCGCGATGTCGTCGTGCTGGTGAAGCAGTTCCGCCTGCCGGCCTATGTGAACGGCGATCCCGCCTGGATGATCGAGGTCCCCGCCGGCCTTCTCGACGGCGACGAACCGCAAGCCGCCATCCGCCGCGAGGCGATGGAGGAGACGGGCTACACGGTCCGCGACGTGCGCTTCCTCTTCAAGTCCTACACCGCGCCGGGCTCGATCACCGAGGTCGTGCATTTCTTTGCGGCGACGGTCGATACCGCCGACCGGACATCGGACGGCGGCGGCCTTGAGGAAGAGCACGAGGATATCGAGGTGCTGGAGGTTCCGCTGCCGGAAGCCCTTGCGATGGTCGACAGGGGAGAGATCGTCGATCTCAAGACGATCACGCTGCTGCAATGGACCGTGCTGAACAAGGCGAGCCTCGCCTAGCCTGAAGGACTGGCGAGGTTCTCATCCCGAGCAGCCTTTTGCAGACGGGCATCGGCGGTCACGATCAGCGCTGGCCTTCGCGGCGCCGTTTTTAGTCGGCGATCAGCGAAATCAGCTGCGATTTGGGAGCGCTGCCGGAAGCTGCCGCCCCGACCGCTCTTCCGCCTTCCATCTTCACCTTGCCCTCGGCGAAAAGGCGGAGCGCCTGCGGATAGAGCTGGTGTTCGATCGTCAGCACACGTCCGGCCAGCGCCTCGGCGGTATCGCCTGCAAGCACCGGCACGGCGGCCTGGCCGATCACCGGGCCTTCGTCCATGCCTTCGGTGACGAAATGCACCGTGCAGCCGGCAATCCGCATGCCGGCATCGATGGCCCGCTGATGCGTGTGCAATCCCGGAAAGAGCGGCAGCAGGGAAGGGTGGATATTGATGATGCGGCCTTCGTGGCGCTGGATGAAGGCGCCCGAGAGGAGCCGCATGTAGCCGGCAAGGCAGATAATGTCGGGCGACAGCGCCTCGAGCGCGGCAAGGATTGCCGCCTCGTGCTCGTCCTTGCTCCCATAGTCCTTGCGCACGAAGGCGAAGGTGGCAATGCCCTCCGCAGCAGCCTTGGCCAGCCCGCCGGCATCCGCCCGGTCGGAGATCACGCCGACGATCTCGGCGGGATAGTCCTCGGCCTTGGCCGCCTGCACCAGCGCCATCATGTTGGAGCCGCTGCCGGAAATGAAAACGACGGTGCGTTTGCGCGGCGAACTCATAGGGCGAGCGTGCCCTTGTAGATCGTGCCGGCTTCGCCCTCGGCGCGGGCGACCATGCGGCCGAGCGTCACCACCGTTTCGCCTTCGGCTTCGAGCACCTTGGAGACGTCAGCGACATTCTCCTGCGCGACGACGACGATCATGCCGATGCCGCAGTTGAAGGTGCGCAGCATTTCCCTGGCCTCGACGCCGCCCGTTCTGGCAAGCCACGAGAAGACCGCCGGCGCCTTGACGGCGGAAAGGTCGATCTCGGCGGCGAGATGCTTCGGCAGGACGCGCGGAATATTTTCCGGGAAACCGCCGCCGGTAATATGGGCAAGCGCCTTCAACGCCCCCGTCTCGCGGATCGCCTTCAACAGCGGCTTCACATAGATGCGTGTCGGCGTCAGCAGGGCTTCGCCGAGCTTCTTGCCTTCGGCAAAGGGGGCGGCCGCATCCCAGCCGAGGCCGGACAGCGAAACGATCTTGCGCACCAGCGAGAAGCCGTTCGAATGAACGCCGGACGAGGAGAGGCCGAGAATGACGTCGCCTTCGGCAATATCGCCCGAAGGCAGCAGCTTGCCGCGCTCGGCGGCACCCACGGCAAAGCCGGCGAGGTCATAATCGCCGGAGGAATACATGCCCGGCATTTCCGCCGTTTCGCCGCCGATCAGCGCGCAGCCCGCCTCGCGGCAGCCGGCGGCAATGCCGCCGACGATCGCCGCACCCTGATCCGGATCGAGCTTGCCGGTGGCGAAATAGTCGAGGAAGAAGAGCGGTTCGGCGCCCTGCACGACGAGGTCGTTGACGCACATGGCCACGAGGTCGATGCCGACGGTGTCGTGATAGTCGGCGTCGATGGCGATTTTCAGCTTCGTGCCGACGCCGTCATTGGCGGCGACCAGGACCGGATCGGTGAAACCGGCGGCCTTGAGGTCGAAGAGGCCGCCGAAGCCGCCGATCTCGCCATCGGCGCCCGGCCGGCGCGTGGAGCGGACGGCTGGCTTGATCTTCTCCACCATCAGGTTGCCGGCATCGATGTCGACGCCTGCATCGCTATAGGTCAGGCCGTTTTTTCCAGACTGGCTCATGCTGATCTCCGGAGGATTTAAAGCTGCGGACAAAGGACCGCGTCACATGCCGGTCGCAATTGCATGAGAGTGCGCTTTATGCAAGCGTTGCAAGGGAAAAGCCCCCATTTTCCAGCTAATCCCTGTGCGCTTTCCGGATTCGGCGCAACAGGGTTGACCATCTTCGTGCCTCCATCCTATGTGCTGAAACGGCCGGAGCCGCTGGAATGCGGTCGGGGCAGGGCGTGCGATCAGCGGGGAAGCGATGCCACAACAAGTCAGCGGAACGATCCTGAAGCGCCAGATCATCTTCTGGGTGGCGGTCCTGCTCACCTTCATCGCCTTCCTCTATATTTTCAGTTCGATCCTGCTGCCCTTCATTGCCGGCATGTCGATCGCCTATTTCCTCGATCCGGTGGCCGACAGGCTGCAGCGGCTGGGCTTGAGCCGCCTGATGGCGACCATCCTCATCCTCGTGGCCTTCGTCATCATCTTCGCGCTGGCGCTGGTGATCCTCATTCCGGTCCTCATCAACCAGTTCAACGATTTCGCCCAGCGTGTGCCGGGCTATGTCAGCCAGCTGCAGCAATTCATCGCCAACTACCAGGATTCCATGCTGCCCGGCTGGATCAGAAGCCAGCTCGGAACCATCAAGGACAATTTCTCGGGCATCCTGTCGGAGGGCATGGGCTTCCTGACCGGCCTCTTCTCGCAGATCTGGAATTCCGGCAAGGCGATCGTCGACGTCATTTCGCTGCTCGTCGTCACGCCTGTCGTCGCCTTCTACATCCTGCTCGATTGGGACCGCATGGTCGCCAAGGTCGATCAGTGGGTGCCGCGCGATTATGTGAGCGACGTGCGCCAGATCGCCAGGGAAGTGGATCAGGCGATTGCCGGCTTCATTCGCGGGCAGGGCTCGCTCTGCCTCATCCTCGGCATCTATTATGCCCTGGGCCTGTCGATCGTCGGCCTGAACTTCGGCCTGCTCATCGGGCTTTTCGCCGGCATGATCAGCTTCATTCCCTATGTCGGCTCGCTGGTCGGCCTCGTGCTTGCGGTCGGCGTGGCGCTCGTCCAGTTCTGGCCCGATTATATCTGGATCGGAGCGGTTCTCGCGGTCTTCTTCTCCGGCCAGTTCCTGGAAGGCAATATCCTGCAGCCGAAGCTCGTCGGCTCCAGCGTCGGCCTGCACCCGGTCTGGCTGATGTTTGCGCTCTTTGCCTTCGGCGCGCTCTTCGGTTTCGTCGGCCTGCTCGTCGCGGTGCCGGCCGCTGCCGCCGTCGGCGTGCTTGTCCGCTTTGCGCTTTCGCGCTACCTTCAAAGCGATCTCTACTATGGCGGGTCGCCGGGCGACCGGGCCGCGAAGATGAAATCAGTTTCCGATGAATGACGTGAAGAACGCTGATCCGAAGCGCAGGGCCGGAGAACAGCTTCCGCTGGCCTTTTCGCATGACGTTGCCACCGGACGCGACGATCTCCTGATCTCGGAGCGGCTGGCCGCCGCCGTTTCGATCGTCGATGCCTGGCCGCACTGGCCCTCGCCGGTGGTCATCCTTGCCGGTCCCGTCGGCTCCGGCAAAACGCATCTCGCCGGCATCTGGAAGGAGGTGAGCGGAGCCAAGCTCATCCATCCCGACGCCGGTTCCGACGCCGCGATCACGGCCGCCAATGGCCCCGTGCTTTTCGAGGATGTCGATCGTACGGGCTTCGACGACGCCACGCTCTTCCATGTCATCAACAGCGTGCGCGAAAACGGCACCAGCCTGCTGATGACGAGCCGCCTCTGGCCCATGTCCTGGCTGGTCACGCTGCCCGATCTGCGCTCGCGCCTGAAGGCGGCGACGGTCGTGGAGATCGGCGAGCCCGACGAGGAACTGCTGTCGCAGGTCATCGTCAAGCTCTTCGCCGACCGGCAGCTTTATATAGATGACAAACTCGTCCTTTATATCGTCAATCGCATGGAGCGGTCGCTCAACGCCGCCCAGACGATCGTCGAAAGGCTCGACCGGCTGGCGCTTTCCAGAGGCACGGGCATTACCCGTTCGCTTGCCGCCGAAGTATTGAATGAATTGGGCAATTCCGGCTCGGGCGATTGACTGTCACAGTTCCGTCGTGAAACTGATATATTCGCCGAAGCCGATAAAAGCAGGGTGAGTGGACCATGGATAGCGCATATCAGGAACATCAGGAATCCACTCCGGACGACAATGCCGGCCTGCCGCCGCTGGAGCAGCTGCTGTCGAGCCCCGAGCGCTTCATCAACCGTGAATTTTCCTGGCTGCAGTTCAACCGCCGTGTGCTTGAGGAAACGCTGAACACCGAGCATCCGCTGCTCGAGCGCGTCCGCTTCCTGTCGATTTCGGCCGCCAACCTCGACGAATTCTTCATGGTGCGCGTTGCCGGCCTCGAAGGCCAGGTGCGCCAGAGCATCGTCATCAAGAGCCCGGACGGCCGCACGCCCGCCGAGCAGCTCGATTCCATCCTGAGCGAGATCGATCACCTGCAGATGGAACAGCAGGCTTCGCTTGCCGTGCTGCAGCAATATCTCGCCAAGGAAGATATCCTGATCGTGCGTCCGGGCGCCTTGAGCGATGCCGATCGCCAGTGGCTGGCAAACGAGTTCGAGCAGTCGATCTTCCCGGTGCTGACGCCGCTCTCCATCGATCCCGCCCACCCGTTCCCGTTCATTCCGAACCTCGGCTTCTCGATCGGCCTGCAGCTCGTCAGCCGCAACGGCCGCGAGCCGATGACGGCGCTCCTGCGCCTGCCGCCGGCCCTCGACCGTTTCATCCGCCTGCCGGACGATCGCAACACGATCCGCTACATCACGCTGGAAGACGTCGCCAATATCTTCATCCACCGGCTCTATCCCGGCTACGAGGTGCAGGGCTCGGGTACGTTCCGCGTCATCCGCGACAGCGATATCGAAGTCGAGGAAGAGGCCGAGGATCTCGTGCGCTTCTTCGAGACCGCGCTGAAGCGCCGCCGCCGCGGCAAGGTCATCCGCATCGAGACGGATTCCGAAATGCCGGTTTCGCTGCGCCAGTTCGTGGTCCAGGCGCTCAGCATTCCGGACAACCGCGTTGCCGTCCTGCCCGGCCTGCTGGCGCTCAACACGCTGTCCGAAATCACCAAGGCGCCGCGCGACGACCTGCGCTTCCCGCCCTACAATGCGCGATTTCCCGAACGTGTCCGTGAACATGCCGGTGATTGCTTCGCCGCCATCCGGGAAAAGGACATGGTGGTCCACCACCCTTACGAATCGTTCGACGTGGTGGTCCAGTTCCTTCTCCAGGCTGCGCGCGATCCTGACGTTCTGGCGATAAAGCAGACGCTCTACCGGACCTCCAACGACAGCCCGATCGTGCGCGCCCTGGTCGATGCCGCCGAGGCCGGCAAGTCGGTGACGGCACTGGTCGAACTCAAGGCCCGCTTCGACGAAGAGGCCAATATCCGCTGGGCGCGCGACCTGGAGCGCGCCGGCGTGCAGGTCGTCTTCGGCTTCATCGAGCTCAAGACCCATGCCAAGATGTCGCTTGTCGTGCGCCGCGAAGAGGGCAAGTTGCGCAGCTACTGTCATCTCGGCACCGGCAACTATCATCCGATCACCGCGAAGATTTATACCGACCTGTCCTTCTTCACCTGCAATCCCGTCATCGCCCACGACATGGCGAACATCTTCAACTTCATCACCGGTTACGGCGAGCCGGAAGAAGGCATGAAGCTTGCCGTTTCGCCTTACACGCTGCGCTCGCGCATCCTTCGCCACATCAACGAAGAAATCGAGCATGCCCGCAACGGCCGTCCGGCGTCGATCTGGATGAAGATGAACGCGCTGGTCGATCCCGATATCATCGACGCGCTCTATACGGCGAGCCGTGCCGGCGTCGAGATCGATCTCGTCGTGCGCGGCATCTGCTGCCTGCGCCCGCAGGTGCCCGGCCTTTCCGACAGGATCCGCGTCAAATCGATCGTCGGCCGTTTCCTCGAACACAGCCGCATCTTCTGCTTCGGCAATGGTCACGGCCTGCCGTCGGACAAGGCGCTGGTCTATATCGGTTCGGCCGACATGATGCCGAGAAACCTCGACCGTCGCGTCGAAACGCTCGTTCCGCTGACGAATCCGACCGTCCACGAGCAGGTTTTGTCACAGATTATGCTGGGCAATGTGATTGACAATCAACAAAGCTACGAGATATTGCCCGACGGTACGTCGCGGCGCATGGAAGTGCGCAGGGGCGAAGAACCGTTCAATGCGCAGCAATATTTCATGACCAATCCCAGCCTGTCCGGCCGCGGTGAAGCTCTGAAATCGAGTGCGCCGAAGCTGATCGCCGGGCTGCTCGAAGGCCGGAACAACAAGTAAACTGGACCTAATGGTTGAATCTGAAGCCCAGGGGCGACTTCCGGGAATCGCCCCGGTCTCCGTTGTCGATATCGGATCGAACTCCATCCGTCTGGTCGTCTACGAAGGCCTGTCACGTTCGCCCACCATCCTCTTCAACGAAAAGGTCCTTTGCGGTCTCGGCAAGGGCATAGCCCTGACCGGCAAGATGGATGAGGAAAGCGTCGCACGCGCGCTGCAGGCCCTTCACCGCTTCAAGGCTCTCTCCGACCAGGCGCGCGCCGCCACGATGTATGTGCTGGCGACGGCCGCCGCCCGCGAGGCGAGCAACGGGCCCGATTTCATCCATCGGGCCGAGACGATCCTGCAGCGCCACGTCCGCATACTGTCGGGCGAGGAAGAGGCGCGTTTCGCCTCGCTCGGCATCATCAGCGGCTTTTTCAATCCCGACGGCATTGCCGGCGATCTCGGCGGCGGTTCTCTGGAACTCATCGATATCAAGGGCAAGGATGTCAGTGGCGGCATTACCCTGCCGCTCGGCGGCCTGCGCCTGTCGGAATATGCCGGCGGCTCGCTTGCCAAGGCGCGCGCCTTTGCCCGCAAGCAGGTCAAGACCGCCAAGCTTCTCTCCAAGGGGGAGGGGCGCACCTTCTATGCGGTCGGCGGCACCTGGCGAAACATTGCCAAGCTGCACATGGAGATCACCCGCTATCCGCTGCACATGATGCAGGGCTACGAAGTCTCCCTCGAGGGGATGACGCAGTTCCTGGATCAGGTCGTCACCGCCAAGGATTCCAAGGAGCCTGCCCTGCAGGCGGTTTCCAAGCATCGCCGTTCGCTGCTGCCCTTCGGCGCCATTGCCATGAAGGAAGTGCTGAACGCCATGAAGCCTTCGGTGATTTCCTTCTCCGCGCAGGGCGTGCGCGAAGGTTATCTCTATTCGCTGCTTTCCGAATCCGAACGCCGCACCGATCCTCTGCTCGTCGCTGCCGGCGAGCTTGCCATCCTGCGTGCCCGCTCTCCGGAACATGCCCGCGAGCTGGCCGACTGGACCGGCCGCATGATGCCGTTCTTCGGCGTTCAGGAGACCGAGGAGGAAAGCCGCTACCGGCAGGCCGCCTGCCTGCTGGCCGATATCAGCTGGCGCGCCCATCCCGATTATCGCGGCGCCCAGGCGCTGAACGTCATTGCGCATTCCTCCTTCGTCGGCATCAGCCATCCCGGCCGCGCCTTCATCGCGCTGACGAACTACTACCGCTTCGAAGGCCTGCATGACGACGGCTCTACCGCGCCGCTCGCCTCCATCGCCGGCCCGCAATTCATCGAACGTGCCAAGCTGCTCGGCGGCATGCTGCGCGTCGTCTACCTCTTCTCGGCCTCGATGCCGGGCATCGTGCGCAACCTGACCTTCCGCAGGTCCGCGTCTCCCGATCTCGATCTCGAATTCGTGGTCCCGCACGAATACCGCGATTTCGCCGGCGAGCGCCTCGATGGCCGCCTGCAGCAATTGTCGCGGCTGACGAACAAGCGGCTGGCGTTCCGCTTCGAATAGGCAGGCTCGCCGCCCCGGTCCAGGCCCCGATCCAGGCCCAGGTCCAGGCATGTGGCAGCAAAACAAAAGGGCGGCGCCGTCGCACCGCCCTCCCGATCGTCCAGCTGGCTGCAGATTACTTCGCGTTCAGGAAGTCGCCGACTTCGAGGATGCTGAACTCGTTGTTGTCAGCCTTGTTGACGGCGCGACCGGCCGAGAAGGGCAGGTTGTTGTCGTTGCCGATGATGATGTGCGTGGCATCGACGCGATCGACGTTTTCGATCGTCACGAAGGGCATGTTGTAGACGCCGGGCATATCACCGGCCTTCTTCTTGTTGTCCGGGTCCTGGATGTTCAGGAGATCGATGTAACCGATCTTGCGAACGGCCTTGCCGACATTGGCGTCGTTGAACTCGATCTTGTAGACGCGCTTCAGCTCGGCCGGAGCTTCGAAGCAGTCCGGCTTCGGCTGCTTGGGATCGGCGCAGGCCTTGTCCTTCGTGCCGGCGCCGTTGTCGCGTTCGATCACGAGAGCGGTGCTGTCGTCGAGCATGTTGAAGTCGCCGATCGAAACGCCCTTGTCTTCGAACGGGTAGAGCCAGCTGCGGCCGGTCCACTTCTTGGAAGCGACGTCGAATTCGATGACGCGGATGGCGGTGTGGCCGTCAACCGATTCCATCTGGCCGTCATCCTTGTAGATGGCGCCTTCGAGCAGGCCGTAGAGCTTGGAGCCGTCCTTCGACATGGCGAGGCCTTCGAAGCCGCCGGAGCGCTTCAGGTTGAAGGCCGGGTTCTTTGCCACCGGGTTGCCCGGCAGCTGGATCAGCGCGTTGTCGGGCGACAGGACCGGCTTGCCGTCGAGGGTGGTCGGGATGACGTCCGTCAGGCGGCCTTCGGTGTCGATCTTCAGGAGGTAGGGGCCGAATTCGTCACCGAGCCAGAAACCGTCGGCGACCGGCTGCACGGATTCGATGTCGAAATCGGCGCCGGTGAGGTAACGCGTGTCGGAGGCTTCCGTCACGATCGGGAACGGAGCGATCTTGTTCGGGTCGGACAGGAAGATGTTCTTGACCACGTCGACCTTGTTGGCGTTCCAGTCGAACTTCAGCTGATGCAGGAACAGCATGGAATCGGACGAGGTGAACTTCGAGCCGAAACCGTTGTCGGAGAGCGTCCAGAACGTGCCGTCGGGCATGGTCTTGATGCCGGAGAAGCCCTGGATCGGCTGGCCGTCGAGCGGCAGCTTCACGTCGGTGACACGGGCGCCGTCCTTGCCGTCAATCGTGCCGAGCTTTTCGGTGCGCTTGCGGTCCGGGGTCGTGAACTTGCCGGAGGTCTTGAGGAAGGCCGGCGCATCGGCCGGAGCCGGAACGACCGTGTTGGCGGGCAGGATGGCCTGGCCGGTGAGCTTTGCCGGGAAAAGCTGCTGGTCGGCGGAGGCGGAGCCTGCGACGAGCATGAAAAGTGATACGGAAGCAAAAAGAACGTTCTTCATGATGTCCCCATAGAACGGATTGCAAAAGCGCCATCCGCTTAGCAGGGCATTCATGTCGCCACATTGACGATTGGGTGAAGCTTTGGTGACGAGTGCATCAAGCCGCGGCGTCAGCCGCGCCGCAGCGTTGCAGGCTGGTTGAGAACGGTGACGGCCCGTGAGGAAAGGGCGACGACATCCAGCCCCTGGCCGCGGCCGCGCACGGCGTGATTGCCGAGGTTTTCGCCGACGATCTCCTCCGGCAGCGTCATGCGCTGGGCAAGCTCGGCGGAGATCAGCACGGGCCGGTTCAGCGTCCGGCAAAGCGACTCCAGCCGCGAGGTCGTATTCACGGTATCGCCGAAGAAGCTGATCTTGTGGTGGTCGACCCCGACTTCGGCGGTGATGACGCTGCCGCCGTGCAGGGCGGCCCTGAGCTTGGGCACATGGCCGTAGCTCTTCTTCCAGCTTGCGGCATTGGCGTCGATATCGGCGAGGATATCGAAGAGGCAGCGCACGCAGCGCGCATCCCTGGTGCCGCGCGCCAGCGGCCATGTAATGATGGCCGCATCGCCGACATAGTCGTTGATCATGCCCTTGTGGCGCCGCACCGGCTCGGCAAAGGCGGCAAAGAGCGAACTGAGAAGCTGCTGCGCCCGCAGGTCCCCATGCTTTTCGGCAAAGGCGGTGGACTCGGCAAGATCGATGAACAGGAAGACGCGCTCCTCCTTGACCGGCCGGCGGTAGCGGCTGACCAGCATGCTGATGAAAACCTCGCGCCCCAGCAGTTCGCGCACCCTGAGCAGGAAGATCAATGTGGCGCAGACGGCGAGCGCGTAGAGAAAGACGTCGAACGGCATGATCAGCACGTGGATCATCTCCGGCGGCTTCAGGACGCCGAGCAGCGCAAGCAGGAGGCCCGCCGCCGCAAAGCCGATACTCATCAGGATTTCGTAGATGACGAGTTCGGAGACGATGAAGAGAAGGGTCGGCAATCTCTGAATGCGCCGGTAGAGGCCGCGCAGAAACACCTTCCGTTCGAAGGCGAGGATCGGCATGCCGATGAAGAGCGCGAAGACCGCTCCGATGATCGGCGTCTGGCCGGTATAGAAATACAGATCGTAGACCACGCCGCTGAGAGCCAGGACGAGCGCAATCAGGATCCAGTTCTGCGCCGGGGATATCTCTCTCATGCCGCCCTTTCGCCGAAGCACTTCATTCCGCTATTCTTTCCTGCGCGGTGCGGTGGTCAAGAGGTTTCGAATTTAAAGCATGTCGCGCAAAAGTGTGAAGCGGTTTTGCGACACCGACATGCGTCAAGCAAAGCATGTCGCGCAAAAGTGTGCGGCAGTTTTGCGGCGACGACATGCGGGAAACAACGGCTCGAACCGTTGCGGGCAGGCCCTGATGGCAGCGACACGCCTTTAAGCGGGCAGGGCGACGGTTTCGACCTTGCGGCCGGCAAAGCGCAGGGCGATTTCGCCGCGGATGAGCTGCAGCGCCGGCTCGCCGAAGAGATCGCGCCGCCAGCCGTGCATGGCCGCTACCTCGGCCTTCTCGCCCTCGGCGGCGATCTTGTCCAGATCGTCGCTGTTGGCGATCACCTTGGGCGCAACGCCGTGCTTTTCGGAGATCAGCTTCAGCAGCACCTTGAGAAGTTCGACGGCCGCTGCCGCGCCTTCCGGCGGCTGCGCCTGACGCGGCACATGCGGCATGTCGGAGCGCGGCAGCGCCAGCGCGGCGTTGACCGCTTCGAGCACGGCGGTGCCGGCGGCCGAGCGCTCCCAGCCCTTCGGGATGGTGCGCAGGCGGCCGAGCGCCTCGGCATCCTTCGGCTGCTGCTGGGCGATCTCGTAGATCGCGTCGTCCTTCAGCACGCGCGAGCGCGGCACGTTGCGCGACCGCGCCTCGCGTTCCCGCCAGGCGGCGACAAATTTCAGGATCGCGAGTTCCTGCGGCTTGCGCAGGCGCAGCTTCAGCCGCTGCCACGCATCGTCAGGGTGGATATCGTAGGTCTCGCGCGATTCCAGGATGTCCATCTCCTCGCGCAGCCACGAGGCGCGGCCTTCGCGCTCCAGTTCGGCCTTCAGGTAGAGATAGGCGTCGCGCAGATGGGTCACGTCGGCCAGCGCATATTCGAGCTGCTTGTCGGACAGCGGCCGGCGGCTCCAGTCCGTGAAGCGCGAGGACTTGTCGATATGGACGTTCTTGGTGCGGCTGATGAGCTGGTCGTAGGAAACGCTGTCGCCGAAGCCGCAGACCATGGCGGCGACCTGCGTGTCGAAGATCGGATGAGGGATCAGGTTGCCGCGATTGAAGATGATTTCGATGTCCTGCCGCGCCGCGTGAAACACCTTCAGCACGTTGGGATTGGCCATCAGCTCGAAGAAGGGCGACAGGTCGATGTCTTTCGCCAGGGGATCGACCAGCACCTCCACCGTCGGGCTCGCCATCTGGATCAGGCACAGTTCCGGCCAGAAGGTGGTCTCACGCAGAAATTCAGTATCGATAGTAATGAAATCGGACTTGGCCAGCTCTTTGCAGGCGGCCGCCAGATCGGCGGTGGTTTCGATCATGTCAATTCATTCGTCAGGAAGAGGTCGTCTAACCTTCCTTCCCCTTTCGACGGGATATGTCAATACGGTGAGAGGACTTAGCCTCGGCGAAGCCTTATTCGCCGGGGTGAAGACGGTGTTTTCTGCGATTGCTGCGTTCGTTCGCAGGCACAGCCACCCTAACATGCGGCTCCAGCCGGATCGCCGGGGCGATAGCCGGAAGCCGTGCACTGTCAAACCACGCGAACATAGCTCGTCATGCCCGTCTTCTGGTGCTCGATAATATGGC
This sequence comes from Rhizobium sp. GCM10022189, assembly GCF_042656325.1. Classification (NCBI taxonomy): domain Bacteria; kingdom Pseudomonadati; phylum Pseudomonadota; class Alphaproteobacteria; order Hyphomicrobiales; family Rhizobiaceae; genus Rhizobium; species Rhizobium sp. GCM10022189. The sequence goes on along the minus strand of NZ_JBHSOR010000057.1, from coordinate 172,950 downwards.
AATGCAGCACCCAGTCGCCGGGATTGTCGGCGACGAAGGCAAGCTGCACCTTCTCGTCGGGCTGGATGAGATAGGTATCGGAGACGAGCGGCATCACCGCGCGCGTCGAGGAGGAGATGACGGTAAAGCTCATGCCGTGGAGATGGATCGGGTGCGTGTGGGGCGTCACGTTCTCCAGGTGGAAGACGTAGCTCTTGCCAAGCTTCAGCTCGGCGAGCGGTGTGGTCGGATCGGCCGTATCGCCCGGCCACGGCACCTTGTTGATGGCCCAGAAGCTGTAACCGAGCGTGCCGCAGATGCTGTCGACAGCGGCGTTCTCGGCGGTCGCTGAAAGGACCAGCGGGATCGCCTCCGCCGAAGAGAGGTCGGCCTTGGCCACCGGGTTTTCCGCCAGCGGGCCGAGGTCGCCGATATCGCGCTTCAGCGATTGTCCGCTGGCGCTGAGGCGCGCGAGCACCTTCGGCGTCGTGCCGCGAATATCTTCCAGCGTTGCGACCGCGCCTTCGCTGTCGGGCATGCGGACAGCGAGGTCGAGCCGCTGTCCCGGACCGATCTGCAGCAGGTCCAGCGGGAAACGCTTCGGTACCGGGTTGCCGTCGATGGCGATCACGGTCGCGTCGGCGCCTTCCATCTTCAGCTGGAAGATGCGGGTCACGTCGGTAATGACGATGCGCAGGCGGATCAGCCCGCCCGATGGTGCGTCATATGTCGGCTCCTGATGCCAGTTGGCGGTGCGGATCGTCCCGTAGGTGCCGGCCTTGGCCGCATCGCGCGGGCGGAAGGGGGCGATGAACTGTCCGTCGCCGCCAAGCCGCCAGTCACGCAGGTTGAGCACGACCTCCGCGTCGAAGACCGGATCGGACGGATCTTCCACCACGAGCACGCCCGTCATGCCGTGGCCCATCTGGGTCAGCGTATTGCAATGCGGGTGATACCAGAAGGTGCCGGCATCCGGCGGCGTGAAGAGATAGTCGAAATTGTCGCCCGTATAGACATAGGGCTGGGTCAGGAACGGCACCCCGTCCATCCTGTTGTCGATGCGCAGCCCGTGCCAGTGGATCGTCGTCGGCTCGTCGAGGCTGTTGGCGAGCCGCGCCGCATAGGGCTTGCCTCTCGGCATGCGCAGCACCGGCGGCAGGCCGCCATCGCCCCATGTCATGATGTCCCGGGTGGGAGCGGCATCGACGATCTGCGCCTCGGTCTTGCGCGCCGTCAGCACGCGCGGCTCGGGCGCGGCCTGCGCCATCCCGAACCGCCCCGCGATCGCCATGCCCGCACCGTAGGCGCCGGCGACGGCGGAAGCCTTGATGAGGTTGCGGCGCGTGAGCAGGGGCATCGGAAACTCCGTCTTGATGATGCCTCCTTTTAAAGTTGACTGCCGTCTTCATCAATATGCCGCCCGCGGCCAAACTGCCGCAGCGCCAGCCTCCGGCCGCCTCCGAAACGCGGGGGCAAACGGCCCCTCGACAGCGCCAAGCCTTGACAAATCAGAGCGTCCATGCGCTTGTCCGCCCGATTTTCTTGTCGGCGCAGCAGGTCCTCGGGCCATGCCGCCGTCTTAAGCCAAATGCCAGGATTTGAGATCATGCACCGCTACCGCAGCCACACATGCGCCGCTCTTCGCAAATCGGACGTCGGCTCGAATGTCCGTATTTCCGGTTGGGTCCATCGTGTTCGAGATCATGGCGGCGTGCTGTTCATCGACCTTCGCGACCATTACGGCACGACGCAGATCGTTGCCGACCCGGATTCGCCGGCCTTCAAGCAGGCGGAAACCGTTCGCGGCGAATGGGTCATCCGCGTCGACGGCCTGGTCAAGGCCCGCACTGACGATACCGTCAACAAGAACATGCCGACCGGCGAGATCGAGCTTTACGCGCAGGAGATCGAAGTTCTCTCCGCCGCCAAGGAACTGCCGCTGCCGGTCTTCGGCGAGCCGGACTATCCGGAAGACGTCCGCCTCAAGTACCGCTTCCTCGATCTGCGCCGCGAAACGCTGCACAGGAACATCGTCAAGCGCACGCAGATCATCTCGGCCATGCGCCGCGAGATGAACGGCGTCGGCTTCACCGAATATACGACGCCGATCCTGACGGCCTCCTCGCCGGAAGGCGCGCGCGACTTCCTCGTGCCGAGCCGCATTCATCCCGGCACCTTCTACGCCCTGCCGCAGGCCCCGCAGCAGTACAAGCAGCTCCTGATGGTTGCCGGTTTCGACCGCTACTTCCAGATCGCGCCCTGCTTCCGCGACGAAGACCCGCGCGCCGACCGCCTGCCGGGCGAATTCTATCAGCTCGACCTCGAAATGAGCTTCGTGACCCAGGAAGACGTCTGGAACACGATGGGTCCGCTGATGACCAAGATTTTCGAGGAATTCGCCGAGGGCAAGCCGGTCACCAAGGAATGGCCGCGCATTCCCTATGACGAAGCGATCCGCAAATACGGTTCCGACAAGCCGGACCTGCGCAACCCGATCGTCATGGAAGCAGTGACCGAGCATTTCGCCGGCTCCGGCTTCAAGGTCTTCGCCAACATGATCGCCTCCAACCCGAAGGTTCAGGTCTGGGCGATCCCGGCCAGGACCGGCGGTTCCCGCGCCTTCTGCGACCGCATGAACGCCTGGGCGCAGAGCCAGGGCCAGCCGGGTCTCGGCTACATCTTCTGGCGCAAGGAAGGCGACAAGCTCGAAGGCGCCGGCCCGCTTGCCAAGAACATCGGCGAAGAGCGCACGGATGCGATCCGCACCCAGCTCGGCCTCGATGACGGCGACGCCTGCTTCTTCGTCGCCGGCGAGCCGGACAAGTTCTACAAGTTCGCAGGCGAAGCGCGCAACCGCGCCGCCGACGAACTGAACCTCATCGACCGCGACCGCTTCGAACTGTGCTGGATCGTCGACTTCCCGTTCTTCGAATGGAACGAAGAAGAAAAGAAGGTCGACTTCGCCCACAACCCGTTCTCCATGCCGCAGGGCGGCCTCGACGCGCTGAAGAACCAGGATCCGCTGACGATCAAGGCCTTCCAGTACGACGCCGTCTGCAACGGCTTCGAAATCGCCTCGGGCTCGATCCGTAACCAGTCGCCGGAAACCATGGTCGCCGCCTTCGAGAAGGTCGGCTTGAGCCAGCAGGACGTGGAGGACCGATTCGGCGGCCTCTACCGTGCCTTCCAGTACGGCGCGCCTCCGCACGGCGGTGCTGCTTTCGGTATCGACCGTATCGTCATGCTGCTCGTCGGCGCCAAGAACCTGCGCGAAATCTCGCTCTTCCCGATGAACCAGCAGGCCCAGGACCTGTTGATGGGCGCGCCGACCCCGGCAACGCCCACCCAACTGCGCGAACTGGCGATCCGCCCGATCCCGCCGGTGAAGAAAGACTGAGGCAGACATCTCTCAACAAGAAGCCCGGCGAAATCATCGCCGGGTTTTTGTTGGATCCGAATAGTCCTTAGTCGTTGGCCGAAACCTTCACGCCGAGCATCTGCGGCACCGTGTTGGGTGCGCCCATGGCAGCGCCCAAGATCATCGGGAAGGCAACCGGCTTGTCCGGTGTGGCCTTGACGGTCAGGTTCTTCGGATCGTCAAGGAACGTGCTGACGGCAGCCGAAATCGCATTCTGCAGTTCCGGAATGTTGAGCTGCGCCAGCATGATCGGCGTCATGGCCTTCAGCGAATCCGCCATCTGCTGGCCGGAAACGTTCTGCTTCGAACCGGCATAGTCCAGTGCGCGTTTGGTGATCGAGGCATCCTCGAAGCGGATTTGAGCGCCCTCGAAGGTCAGTTGCTGGGCAAGGCCGAGCACGGCGAGGCCGAGCGCCTGCTGTGCTTCTTCCTTGTTCGGATTGGCGTCGGCCTGATCGAGCGCTTGTCCTAACGACTTACCGAAAGCCAACGTATAGCCGGAGATCTTCAGGCCAAATTGCAACTTGCCGACATTTGTGAAGTCAAAGGAGAGATCGGAGAGATCCAGCGTACCCGGCCCAAGGTCCCAAGATCCCTTCAAATTTATGTCGCCCTGGACATGTTGAAGGGCCAGCTTCTCGATTGCTTCCTTGCTCTGCGGGTCGCCGGCCTTGCTGAGGTCGAACTTCATCCCCTTCAATGCGCCGTCGATGTCGAAGCCGGACTCGTCCTCGCGGAGCGTGCTATTCACATCGCTTTCCAGCATTGAAAACACTTCCGCGCCGTCCTTAACCACTTTGAGGGCGCCGGTATGGAGATTTTCGGCCCAGAGCATGGTGTCCGGACTATCATCGCCTGGTTTGGCGGGTACGGTGATACCGCCGAGACTGAGATCCTTTGCGGTTACCGTCACACCACCTGCGGTGCTATCGACATCTTCAAAAGTGGCCCCTTCAATATAGTAGCTGCCGTCCTCCTGCTCTTCCACGCCAGAGAGAGTGATATCGCCGACCGAAAAGCCTTGAACACCTTTGGGCGTGTAAATGGCGTTCTTGAGCGTGACGGTCGTCCCGTCGATATCGATGCTGTCAGTCGAAATCGTTCCGCTCTGCTGGCTGGAGGCAGCATTGATCTTCGTCAACAGGTCCTGGCCGTCGAGCGCGAAAGCGGAGCCCGCGAAGGAAAGAATGGCTGCGCTCGACAGCATCAGCCGCGTCGTGCGGTAAAAGGTCATGAGAAAGTCCCCTGAGTGGCAAGTGCCGTTGAATATTGCAATGAAGCGACTGCGGAACAGTCCGGCTTTATATTCGCAGACCCCTAAATTTCTATTGAGAGGATCGGCGGGCAAAGTTCAAATTCAGGCGATAGTTTTGTCGCCTTTCATGTCAGCCGGAAGACGTCATCCACAGCCGGAATGCCCGGATTCCTTGCCCCACAGGGGTTTCTGAGCTAGTCAGGATTCCATGGGACAAGAAATTTTACCGCCTTCCGGCGGAGACGGCGACAATATTCATCCGGTCGATCTGAAGGCGGCGCTCGAAGAGCGCTACCTGCGTTATGCGCTGTCGACCATCATGCACCGCGCGCTGCCTGACGTGCGCGATGGCCTGAAACCGGTCCATCGCCGCATCGTCTACGCGATGAACGACATGGGCCTGCGGCCGAACGCGGCCTTCAGGAAATGCGCCAAGATCGTCGGCGAGGTGATGGGTAACTATCACCCGCATGGCGACCAGTCGATCTACGACGCGCTGGCGCGCCTCGCGCAGGATTTCTCGCAGCGCTATACGCTGGTGAACGGGCAGGGCAACTTCGGCAATATCGACGGCGACAGTCCCGCCGCCATGCGATACACCGAATCGAAGATGACCGTGGTCTCCGAGCTGCTGCTCGAGGGCATCGATCAGGATGCCGTCGATTTCCGCGACACCTACGACGAATCCAATTCCGAGCCGATCGTTCTTCCCGGCGCCTTCCCGAACCTTCTGGCCAACGGCTCCTCGGGCATTGCGGTCGGCATGGCGACGTCGATTCCCTCGCACAACGTGCATGAGGTCTGCGACGCGGCACTGCATCTGATCAAGCATCCCGACGCCACGGTCGAAAAGCTCGTCGAGTTCATCCCCGGCCCGGATTTCCCGACCGGCGGCATCATCATCGACAGCAAGGAAAGCATCATCGAAAGCTACCGCACCGGCCGCGGCGGTTTTCGTGTCCGTGCCAAGTGGGAGACGGAAGATCTCGGCCGCGGCGGCTACCAGATCGTCGTCACCGAAATTCCCTTCCAGGTGCAGAAGTCGCGCCTGATCGAAAAGATCGCCGAACTGCTGATCGCCCGCAAGCTGCCGTTGCTGGAAGATATCAGGGACGAATCGGCCGAGGATATCCGCATCGTGCTGGTGCCGAAGAGCCGCACCGTCGATCCGACCATCCTCATGGAATCCATGTTCAAGCTGACGGAGCTGGAAAGCCGCTTCCCGCTGAACATGAACGTGCTCTCCATGGGCGTGATCCCGCGCGTCATGGCGCTGAACGAGGTGCTGAGGGAGTGGCTGGACCACCGCCGCGAAGTGCTGCAGCGCCGCTCGCGCTTCCGCCTCGCCGCCATCGACAAGCGCCTCGAAATCCTCGGCGGCCTGCTCGTTGCCTATCTCAATATCGACGAGGTGATCCGCATCATCCGCGAGGAGGATGAGCCCAAGCCCGTCATGATGGCGCGCTGGGACCTGACCGACGTTCAGGTCGAGGCAATCCTCAACATGCGGCTGCGCGCCCTGCGCAAGCTCGAGGAATTCGAGATCCGCAAGGAGCACGACGAACTCACCAAGGAAAAGGCCGATATCGAGGCGCTGCTCGCCTCCGACGAGAAGCAGTGGCAGACGGTTTCCTGGGAAATCGGCGAGGTGAAGAAGAAATTCGCCAAGGCCACCGATATCGGCCGCCGCCGCACGCAGTTCGCCGAAGCGCCGGAGACCGACGAGGAAGCCATCCAGCACGCGATGATCGAGAAGGAGCCGATCACCGTCGTCGTCTCCGAAAAGGGCTGGATCCGCGCGCTGAAGGGCCACATTTCCGATACGTCCACGCTGGCCTTCAAGGAAGGCGACGGCCTGAAGGTTGCCTTCCCGGCGCAGACGACGGACAAGATCCTGATCGTCACCACCGGCGGCAAGGTCTTCACCCTCGGCGGCGACAAGCTGCCCGGCGGCCGCGGCCATGGCGAGCCGCTGCGCATCATGATCGACATGGAAAACGATCAGGACGTGCTGACCGCCTTCGTCCACGATGCGTCGCGAAAGATGCTGATCGTCTCGACCGTCGGCAACGGTTTCGTGGTGCCGGAAGCGGAAATGGTCGCCAATACCCGCAAGGGCAAGCAGATCATGAATGTTTCCATGCCCGACGAGACCAAGCTGCTCGTGCCCGTGACCGGCGATCATGTCGCCGTCGTCGGCGAAAACCGCAAGATGCTGGTATTCCCGCTGAGCCAGATGCCGGAGATGACGCGCGGCAAGGGCGTGCGCCTGCAGCGCTACAAGGACGGCGGCATTTCCGACGTTCGCTGCTTTGCCATTGCCGATGGCCTGATCTGGGAAGACAGCGCCGGCCGCACCTTCACCAAGAACAAGGACGAGCTTGCCGAATGGCTGGCCGACCGCGCCACCGCCGGCCGCACCGTGCCGAAGGGCTTCCCGCGCAGCGGCAAATTCGCCGGCTGATCCCGGAAAATTGAGGCTCCGCCCTTGGCGGGCGGAGCAATTCCTCTATCTCAGTCCTGTCACCAAAAAGAAGAGCCGACAAGAAGGGCAAGGGCGTTCCGCGGGCGGGCGGGACGGCCATAAGCCGTGCGCCGGCAAGCGCGCGAACAACGATGGAGGACTGTCGATGCCTGCCGCCAATACGATCAAACTGCATGTCGCCCACAGCTACAAGGCGCCGCCCGCCAGGGTCTATGACGCCTGGCTCAACCCGGAAATTGCCCGCCGCTTTCTGTTTGCGACCGATGACGGTCACGTCGTCCGCGCCGATATCGATCCACGCGTCGGCGGCCGTTTCATCATCGTCGACCGCCGCCCGACCGGTGACGCCTTTCATCACGGCCTTTTCCTGGAATTGAAGCGGCCAAGGCATATCGCCTTCTGCTTTTCCGTCGAGGAGCACGACCACAATTGCGATCGCGTCGAAATCGACATCGAACCGCTCGGCAGCGGCAGCAGGCTGACCCTGACGCACGAAATGTGTGCGGAATGGGCGGAATATGAGGAGAAGACCCGGCAGGGCTGGACGCATATTGTCGAAGGGCTGGATCGGGAACTGGAGCTTTCGGCGGGTCCGAAACGATCGAACCCCGAAGCGGATCGGTCCGCCGGCGCTATGGCGTGAGCCGGACCGTGTGGTCGCGCAGGAAGCGCGTCGCGCCGACCTTGTCGATTTCGCCTGCCGCGGGCAGCAATCGCCGCAAGCGGGATCGGGCCGCCGATCGCTGTCAGCAGCAGGCCCTTCCGATGAACGGAAAGGCGGGGAGGGGTATCAGTCCTGCGGGTCGTCCTGGAGGGTAGAGGGATCGAAACGTTCCCAGCCGCGCGGCGTCAGATGTTCCTGCGGCTGGAAGCGTGTCTTGTAGTCCATCTTCCGCGAGCCCTGAACCCAGTAGCCGAGATAGACATGCGGCAGGCCCAGCGCTTTCGTGCGGCGCACATGGTCAAGGATCATGAACGTGCCGAGCGAGCGCCGGTCGAGATCGGGATTGAAGTAGGAATAGACCATGGAGAGGCCGTCGCTCATCGTATCGGTCAGGGCGGCGGCCAGCAGTTCCCCCTTCGGCCGCGTTTCCAGCCCCGAGCCTTCCTCGCGCCGGCGGTATTCGATGATCTTGGTGTTCACATGCGTGTCTTCCACCATGATCGCATAGTCGAGCACGGTCATGTCGGACATGCCGCCCTGCTGGTGGCGATAGTCGAGATAGCGGCGGAAGAGGGAATATTGCTCGCTGGACGGCTGGGCCGGAAATTCCGTGGCGATGATGTCGGAATTGCTCGCCAGCACCCGCTTCATCGATTTCGTCGGCTGGAATTCCTGCGCCAGGATGCGCACGGACACGCAGGCGCGACAGGCCTCGCAGGCGGGGCGGTAGGCAATGTTCTGCGAACGGCGGAAGCCGCCCTGCGTAAGGATGTCGTTCATCTCTGCCGCGCGCGGACCGACGAGATGGGTGAAGACCTTGCGCTCCATCTCGTGCGGCAGATACGGACAGGCAGCCGGGGCCGTCAGATAAAACTGAGGGGATGGCGTAGTCTGCGTATTCATCTCTCGCGGAGATTTCCTTTCAGGCGCGTGTCGATCCAGACAGCATGACGCAAGAATAAAAAACGTCAACAGCGCGACATTCAGTGCCGCGCAATCGAATATTCGATTTTTTGGATATGGCGCTCTTTTGTGGCCGTCAAAGGGCGGGCGGAGACTTTATTTCGTCTCCGCCGGGATGGGCTCAGCCGGTACGCACCGTCGCGGTACCGACGAGCAAATCGTGCAGCAGGCGCGAGCGCTCCGTGAACAGGCCGACGAGCAGAATGAGCGGCGTCAGCAGCGAGTTCAGGATCCAGAACAGCGCCAGGTGAGCGATCGCCAGGATGAAGTCCATCGGCCTTCCGTCGATGCGCACGATCGCAATACCCATGGCCCGCATGCCGAGCGAAGCCTGGGACGGGCCGCCGACGGTCAAGCCGAAATAGAGGCCGGCGACGATGACGAAGAGGGCCGGAAAGAGAATGAAGCCGAGCCCCAGCGTGACGATGCCGAGGAAGAACACCACCACCGCCGCCGGAATGCAGAGCAGGGCGACGATGACATAGTCGAGGATGAAGGCGAAGACGCGACGGCTGAGCACGCCGCTATAGGCGCGCCAGTCCTCCGGTGCGGCATAGACCGGGTTGGGGTTGTAGCTCATCTGCATCTCCCTTCGAAAGACGATGCCGCTGATATGGTATCGTCAGGGGGAAATGCAATAATCCGCCCGAAAATCACCTTTTTGCGAGGATTTTGGCCACTTCCGGGGCAAAATAGGTGAGGATGCCGTCGCAGCCGGCGCGCTTGAAAGCCAGCAGCGTCTCCATCATGATCCGCTCGCCGTCGATCCAGCCGTTCATGGCCGCCGCCTTGATCTGCGAATATTCGCCCGAGACCTGATAGGCGAAGGTCGGCAGGCCGAAGGCCTCCTTCACGCGCCAGCAGATGTCGAGATAGGCAAGCCCCGGCTTGACCATCAGCATGTCCGCCCCTTCCTCGACATCGAGGGCGGCGTCGCGGACCGCTTCCGTGCCGTTGGCCGGATTGATGTAATAGCTGTTCTTGTCGCCTTTCAGCAGGCCCTTGGTGTTGATCGCCTCGCGATAGGGGCCGTAGAAGCCGGAGGAGAATTTCGTCGCATAGGACATGATGCCGACGCTCTGATGTCCGGCGGCGTCGAGCCCGCGGCGGATCGCGCCGATGCGCCCGTCCATCATCTCCGAGGGGGCGATGATATCGGCGCCGGCGTCGGCCTGCAGGATTGCCGCCTTGACCACCTGGTCCACCGTCTCGTCGTTGACGATCTCGCCGCCGCGCAGGATGCCGTCATGCCCGTGGCTGGTGAAGGGGTCGAGCGCCACATCGGTAATAATGCCGATATTGGGCACCGCCTTTTTAATGGCCGCCGTCGTCTGATTGATGAGGTTGTTGGCAACAAGACTGTTGGAGCCCGTCTCGTCGCGCAATTCCATCTCGATATCGGGGAAGGTGGCAATGGCGGGGATACCGAGATCGGCTGCTTCCTTCGCCGCTTCGACCGCCTTGTCGACGCTCATGCGATTGACACCCGGCATGGCGGGGATCGGATCGACGATGCCGGTGCCGGGAACGACGAAGATCGGCCAGATCAGATCGTCGACCGTCAGGCGGTTCTCCTGCACCAGCCGGCGCGTCCAGTCGGCCTTGCGGTTGCGCCGCATGCGGCGGTGACCGGTGATTTCATCGACGAGATGTGTCTTGTCCTGCATGATATCTGTCCCTGGGCCATTCCATTTATCGGAGCGCTCATTATCATGCGCCCCGGAAAATCCAAACCGGACGATTGGCCGCGGCGGATGAAGCCGCCATAAAATGAAGCCGCAACTCGAACGTGATGTACCGCCATGGAAACCGATTCTCCGACGATACCGAAACGGACGCTGACGGATATCCTCTTCATCTTCTTCCTGCGGCTGGTTGCCGTCTCCTGCTTCTGGTTCGGCCTGCAATACTGGGCGATGCTGGTGGGCTACTCGCTGGTCGGCGCCGGCCGGTTCGATCTGCTCAGCCTGCCGTGGAAGGTGGCAAGCACCTGCCTTGCCGTTCTCTTCCCGGTCGCCTCGCTCGGCCTCTGGCTCACCGTTTCATGGGGGCCGGTCATCTGGGTGCTGGCCGCCGGCGGCCAGATCCTCATGTACGGCCTGCTTCCGCAGATCTTCGGCGCCAACCGGCTGATCATCCTGCTGCATGTGATCGTCGCCGTAATCTACTGGATTTTCAGGCTTTCCCTGTGGCTGGAGCGGCGCCGGCAGCGACGCCAGGTAAGCGTTGATTTACCCTGATACACCAATGGGTTTCCGGTAAGCCTCTGTTAAGCCTGCGGTTTAAGTCGAATTTTATATGTATTCGATAGGGTCTCACTCAAGGCGGGAAGAAAACGACACCGCCAAACAAAACAGTGAGGCAGTCAAATGAACACGAAACTCAAGCCGCAGGCGGCATCGACTTTCCATGCACAGGATCAGGGCATCCGTGATCTTTACATGGAATCCCTTCATCTTGTTGAACGTCTTCATCGCCGTCTTCTCGACGTCATCAAGGACGAGTTCGACCGCCAGGGCCGCAGCGACGTCAACGCCATCCAGGCGCTCCTGCTTTTCAACATCGGCAATTCCGAACTGACCGCCGGCGAGCTGCGCTCCCGCGGCTACTATCTCGGCTCGAACGTTTCCTACAACGTCAAGAAGCTGGTCGACCTCGGCTTCATCAACCACCAGCGCTCGCGCATCGACCGCCGCTCGGTCCGCATCAGCCTGACCGAAACCGGCCAGGACATCGCCGAAACCGTCGGCAAGCTCTACGAACGCCACATCGCCTCGATCGACAAGGTCGGCGGCATCGGCACCGACGAGTTTACCCAGATGAACAAGCTGCTTCAGCGTCTGGATCGTTTCTGGAACGATCAGATCCTGTATCGCCTGTAAGGCATTAGAGGATTGTTCCCGCTTCTATATTAGAATGCTCCAGCTGACGCGCGGATGCGTAAAAGGGCACAAGATGGCACTAGGTGGCGCTCGTTTGCGCGCCACTTGCGCGCCAGTAAATTCCGACCTCCAATCGGCACCTAGAGCGCAAAGCGGCTTTCCCTCCGCGATGCGCTTTTCTGCGTCGATTGGGATGGATGGCAATGCCGTGCTTAAGGCCACGTTGAAGTGTCCGAACATGGAACAGATCGGCCCGAGCTGGTGAAGCCGCCGGAAGGCATCCGGAGCGCTAGCGCCATACGGCTACAGCTCATGAGATTCGGTCGTAGTAGTGTTAGTCGACATCAGGTAGTGGGTGCCGTAGCGCCAAAGATCACGGCCAGCTTCATCGGACATCGCAACGAGAAAAGTCGTCAGAATCAGTGCAAGCAGTGCTATGAGTTTTTTCATGACATACTCCATGTTTTACATGATCAGTATGCACATGACCGGTTTAGCCAGAGTTAACCCGTTAACCGAATTATTCTGTCGTTTAATAGAAAATTATGATTTGAAGCTTGGATTTCGTCGTTTCTAATTAGAATTTATAGCGTTATGGCGCAGAAAACGCAAAGCGAAATCGACCTCCGTTAACTTCTTCACACAGTGGCAAGTGCGAACGGAAGATTGTGAACTGAAACCATTGTCACAGGGGTTCGAAATCTACTATCAGTTCGGCGAGTTGATTTTGTCTCGCGCATATGGTGCGTTCAGCTTATGGATGAAACCTCGAAGGCCTGAAGTTGAGTCTGCTGGCCTTCAGCGTGCCCAGGCGCTTCAATAACGCTCCAAGGCGCCTCTGCGTGGCATCTTTGCAACGCACGCCCACCAACCGCAAAGCCCGGTATTCAAGCCGTTTTTTAGTCGTTATTAACCCTCACGGTTTACCCGTCATATGGTTCGTTGCAGGCGGTTTCCGGCAACCGGCAGTCTGTCGTCCGGCCCGGCAACACGAATTGGCCATATTGATGTGACAGCGGAATATTCGATAGCCGGCGTCCTCGAAGGACCATTGGCATCATCCGGATCGCCCCTCGCGATTCTGTGATGGGACTGGCGGAATTTCCTGCTGCGCCGGAAGAACGAACGGATAGGGATCTGCGTTAAGGCGCAGGATATCGCAAAGGGCCGTGGCCTCCTCCACCGCGGCATTGAGTGGTTGGGACGAATGTCTAAGAAGAACGGAATTGAAGCTCTCTCTCGCCGCGCCTTTCTGGCCTCGGCGGCAACGGTTGGTGCCGGCGCGCTTGCCGCGCCCGCATTCGCGCAATCGGCGCTCGACGGGCTGCTGAACGCCCCGAGGCGCGGCAACTGGGACGACCAGTTCGACGCAAAGGCCGCCTCGCGCACGGCCACCGCCGTTCTTTCCAATACCCCGATCCTCAGCCCGCAATCGATACCGAGCACGCAGCAGGCGATCATGCAGTATCAGCAGATCGTCTCCATGGGCGGCTGGCCGCAGGTCAATCCGGGCGACGTTCGCCTGCAGCTCGGCGTCACCGATCCCTCGGTCCAGGCCCTTCGCCAGCGCCTGGCGATCAGCGGCGACCTGCCGCGCGAAGCCGGCCTTTCGAGCGCCTTCGATTCCTATGTCGACGGTGCCGTCAAGCGCTTCCAGGCCCGTCACGGCCTGCCGGCCGATGGCGTGATCGGCGAATTCACGCTGAAGGCGATGAACATCCCGGCCGATGTCCGCCTGCAGCAGCTGAATACCAACCTCATCCGCATCCAGACCTTCCCGGAAGACATGGGCCGCCGCCATGTGATGGTCAACATTCCGGCAGCCTACGTGGAAGCGGTCGAAGACGGCAGCGTCGCGACGCGCCACACGGCCGTCGTCGGCCGCCTGAGCCGCCCGACGCATATCGTCAATTCCAAGATCTACGAGGTCATCCTCAATCCGTACTGGACGGCGCCGCGCTCGATCGTCGAAAAGGACATCATGCCGCTGATGCGCAAGGATCCGACCTATCTCGAAAAGAACGCGATCCGCCTCATCGACGGCAAGGGCAACGAAGTCGCCCCGGAAACGGTCGATTGGAACGGCGAGGCGCCGAACCTGATGTTCCGCCAGGATCCCGGCAAGATCAACGCCATGGCCTCCACGAAGATCAATTTCTACAACAAGAACGGCGAGTATATGCACGACACGCCGCAGCAGGGCCTGTTCAACAAGCTCATGCGTTTCGAATCCTCGGGCTGCGTGCGCGTCCAGAACGTCCGCGACCTCACGACCTGGCTGCTGCGCGAAACGCCCGGCTGGAGCCGCCAGCAGATGGAGCAGGTGATCGCCAGCGGCATCAATACGCCGATCAAGCTCGCGACCGAAGTTCCCGTCTATTTCGTCTATATCTCGGCCTGGGGCATGCCCGACGGCGTCGTCCAGTTCCGCGACGACATCTACCAGATGGACGGCAATGCGGAACTCGCGCTCGACACCACCTCGGGCATCGAGCAGCCGGTCCAGTAATTACGCCTGCATATCCCTGAAAGCCGCGCCCGTTGCGCGGCTTTTTTCGTTCCGGCAAGGCCGCGCGCTGCGCGCAAACCGGTCGCCCGCGCGCTTAGCCCAGCAAATGTCGTTCTTCGTATTGCCCTCGCATCGGCGGAAGGCTAATACCTTGGCCGCATTCCAGTGAAGGAGCCAGCCCATGACCAATGCTTCCACCGAATCCTTCTTCAATCGCTCGCTCGCGGACGTCGATCCGGAAATCTTCGGCGCGATCGGAAAGGAACTCGGTCGTCAACGGCATGAGATCGAACTGATCGCATCCGAGAACATCGTTTCCCGCGCCGTTCTGGAAGCCCAGGGCTCCATCATGACCAACAAATACGCCGAGGGTTATCCGGGCAAGCGCTACTATGGTGGCTGCCAGTTCGTCGATATCGCCGAGGAACTCGCCATCGAACGCGCCAAGAAGCTGTTCGGCGTCAACTTCGCCAACGTCCAGCCGAATTCCGGCTCGCAGATGAACCAGGCCGTCTTCCTGGCGCTGCTGCAGCCGGGCGACACCTTCATGGGCCTCGACCTGAATTCGGGCGGCCACCTGACACACGGTTCGCCGGTCAACATGTCCGGCAAGTGGTTCAACGTCGTCTCCTACGGCGTGCGCGAGGGCGACAACCTGCTCGACATGGACGAAGTCGAGCGCAAGGCCCAGGAACACAAGCCGAAGCTCATCATTGCCGGCGGCACCGCCTATTCCCGTATCTGGGACTGGAAGCGCTTCCGCGAGATCGCCGACTCGGTCGGCGCCTACCTGATGGTCGACATGGCCCACATTGCCGGCCTCGTCGCCGGCGGCGTGCATCCCTCGCCGTTCCCGCATTGCCACGTCGCGACCACCACGACCCACAAGTCTCTGCGCGGCCCGCGCGGCGGCGTCATCCTGACGAATGACGAGGATCTGGCGAAGAAGTTCAACTCGGCCGTCTTCCCCGGTCTCCAGGGTGGCCCGCTGATGCACATCATCGCCGCCAAGGCCGTTGCCTTCGGCGAAGCGCTGCAGCCCTCGTTCAAGGACTATGCCGCCCAGGTCGTCAAGAACGCCAGGGCGCTTGCCGAAACGCTCGTCGCCGGCGGCCTCGATGTCGTCTCCGGCGGTACGGACAACCACCTGATGCTGGTCGACCTGCGCAAGAAGAACGCCACCGGCAAGCGCGCCGAAGCCGCGCTCGGCCGCGCCTACATCACCTGCAACAAGAACGGCATCCCCTTCGATCCCGAAAAGCCCTTCGTCACCTCGGGCGTGCGCCTCGGCGCCCCGGCCGGCACGACGCGCGGCTTCAAGGAGGCCGAATTCCGCGAGATCGGCAATCTCATCGTCGAGGTTCTCGACGGCCTGAAGGTCGCCAATTCCGATGAGGGCAACGCCGCCGTCGAGGCTGCCGTGCGCGGCAAGGTGGTGAACCTGACCGACCGCTTCCCCATGTATGACTACATGGGCTAAGGAGTAGGCATGCGCTGCCCCTATTGCGGTTCGGAAGATACCCAGGTCAAGGATTCCCGCCCGGCGGAGGATAATACCTCCATCCGCCGGCGCCGCATCTGTCCGGATTGCGGCGGCCGCTTCACGACCTTCGAGCGCGTGCAGCTGCGCGAGCTGATGGTCATCAAGAAGACCGGCCGCAGGGTTCCCTTCGATCGCGACAAGCTGGTGCGTTCCTTCGACGTGGCGCTGCGCAAGCGCCCCGTCGATCGCGACCGCATCGAGCGTGCCGTCTCCGGCATCGTGCGCCGGCTGGAAAGCTCGGGCGAGACGGAAATCTCCTCCGAGCAGATCGGCCTGCAGGTTCTGGAAGCCATGAAGAGCCTCGATGATGTCGGCTTCGTGCGTTATGCTTCGGTCTACCGCGATTTCTCGCATGCCGAGGATTTCGAAAAACTGATCGCCGAGCTCAACGCCAAGATTGCCCGCGATCCACTGGACGTCTGACCATGGGCGAGAGGATCGCCGAGCATGAGGACGAACGCTTCATGGAAGCCGCGATCCGCCTGTCGCGCTGGCACACCGGCCGGACGTCCACCAATCCTTCCGTCGGCTGCGTCGTCGTCCGTGACGGCGTCATCGTCGGCCGCGCGGTAACGGCACTCGGCGGTCGCCCGCATGCCGAGCCGCAGGCGCTCGCCGAAGCGGGCGAACTCGCCCGCGGCGCGACCGCCTATGTCACGCTCGAACCCTGCTCGCATCACGGCAAGACGCCGCCCTGCGCCGACGCCCTGATCGCCTCCGGCGTCGGCCGCGTCGTCATCAGCGTCACCGATCCCGATGTCAGGGTCTCCGGCCGCGGCATCGCCATGCTGCAGGAGGCCGGCATCGAGGTGACGACGGGCGTGCTGGAGGAGGAGGGCCGGCAATCGCTGTCAGGCTACCTCACCCGCCAGACGAAGAACCGCCCCTATGTGACTCTCAAACTTGCGGTTTCCGCCGATGGCATGATCGGCCGCGAGGGAGTAGGGCAGGTGGCGATCACCGGCCCGGAGGCGCGCGCCCAGGTGCAGGCGCTGCGCGCCGAAACCGATGCCATCCTCGTCGGCATCGGCACGGCGATTGCCGACGATCCGCTGCTGACGGTGCGGACACCGGGGCTTGAGGCGCAATCGCCCGTTCGCATCGTGCTCGATCCTGCTCTGGCATTGCCGTTGACGAGCAAGCTTGTCGAGACGGCGAAGGACGTGCCGGTGATTGTGGTGGCGAGTGAAGAGGTTTCACCGCTGGGATCGGAGGAAGGATTACCCCCCTCCGCCCTGCCGGCCATCTCCCCCAGAAGGGGGGAGATCGGCAAGGAGCCTGCTCCCAGTTCCTCTGACAGCAATGTTCCTGCCTCGGCGAATTTAGGGCAGGGAGCTATCCCCCAGCCAATCTCCCCCCTTGTGGGGGAGATGTCCGGCAGGACAGAGGGGGGTAACACACCCGCCGACCCCACCGAGATGGCCTCCCGCCGCACCGCGCTTGAAGCCGCCGGCGTCGAAATCCTCTACTGCAATCCCTATCACCCCGAAGTCCTGCTGCCGGCGCTTGCCACCCGCGGCATTTCCTCGCTTCTCGTCGAAGGCGGCGCAAAGACCGCGAAGCTTTTCCTCGAAGCCGGTCTCGTCGATCACGTCCAGCTCTACCAGGCGCCCGTCGTCATCGGCGAGGGCGGTATTGAATCGCCGCTGCAGGCAACCGACATACCATCCGGCTTCGCCCACAGGGGCACTTACATATTCGGCGCGGATCGCCTGGACGAATACGAAAGAGAGACTTGATGTTCACCGGAATTGTCACTGATATCGGCACGATCGAATCCGTTTCGGCCCTCAAGGAGGGCATCAAGCTTCGTGTTGCCACGAACTACGACCCGGCGACCATCGATATGGGCGCCTCGATCTCCCATTCCGGCATCTGCCTCACCGTCACCGGCCTGCCGCAGGAAGGCAGCAACGGCCGCTGGTTCGAGGTGGAGGCATGGGAAGAGGCGCTGCGGCTGACCACGATTTCCACCTGGCAGGCGGGCAGCCATATCAATCTCGAGCGGTCGCTGAAGATCGGCGACGAACTCGGCGGCCATATCGTCTCCGGCCATGTCGACGGCAAGGCCGAAATCCTGTCGGTCACGCAAGAGGGGGACGCCACCCGTTTTCGCCTGCGCGCGCCCGCCCATCTGGCGAAATTCGTCGCGCCCAAGGGCTCGATCGCGCTTGACGGCACGTCGCTGACGGTCAACGCCGTCGATGGCACGGATTTCGACGTTCTCCTGATCCGCCATACGCTCGAGGTCACGACCTGGGGCGAACGCAAGGCCGGCGACTTCGTCAATTTCGAAGTCGACACGATGGCGCGTTATGCCGCCCGCCTCGCCGAATTCCCGACAGCATCGGCCTGAAAATCGCAGCGCTCTAACGCGAAAACTGGATGATCGGGCCGTTATAGTCCGTGCGCGCCGTTTCCCTGAAGCCGAGCTTTTCGGCGACCCTCAGTGAGGGCGTATTGTCCGGGCTGATGATGCAGGTCATCGGCCGCCCCGGAAATGCCGTCTCACCCCAGCCGATGATCGCCTTCAGCGCCTCGGTGGCATAGCCTTTCCCGTGGGCCGACGGCATCAGCGCCCAGCCCACCTCCATCGTGCCTTCGATCGAGGGCTGCATGTCGCGCCTGGCTTCCAGGAAACCCGCTTCGCCGATGAAGCGGCCGCTTTCCTTTTCCTCGATCGCGAAGAAGCCGAATCCCATGTGATGCCACATGCCGGCCAGGCGCAGCAGGCGCGACCAGCTCTGTTCGCGGCTGGAGGGCACGCCGCCGATGAAGCGTACCACGTCCTCGTCGCGCCAGAGTTCGAAATGCGCGTCGAAGTCTTCAAGCCGGTGTGCCCGCAGAATGAGCCGTCCGGTTTCCAGTCGCGGAATATCGATCATGAAAATATCACTCTGAATGGATTGCTGATGATGTCAGAAGCCCGGCTCGCCGTCCCAATAGTCGAGCGCGTTTTCGCCGCGGCCGATATGGTCGAAGGAGCTGCCGTCGCGGTTGGTCCTGGCGAGAAACTTGCCGGAATCGGGATATTCGCAGATTTCGGTCTTCGCCTTGGTCGACAGCCCGAGATAGATCAGCGGCGTCGATCCGGTATTGATGATCTGATGCGCCGTTTCCGGGCCGCCCGCCGGCGCGCCCAGCACGTCGCCCTTCCTGATCGCATGGCGCCGCTCGCCGAAACGATATTCGCCGGTTCCCTCGATAATGTAGAAGAGCTCGTCTTCGACGTGGTGATTGTGGAAAGGGCAGGCGGATTTGCCGGGCGGCACTTCGTTGTAGCTGATGCCGAGATTGGTAAGCCCGAGCTGTTTTCCGAAAGACGTGTCGCGGCTTTCGAAGAGCCTTCCCCTCGTCCAGTGTTCGAGGGAGAGATCGGCCGTGTTGATGACCGGTTTTGCGTTCGTCGCCATGGGCTTGTCCTCCGCTTCGGCGAGAAGACAATCCTGTGGCGGAAAATGCAACAGCGATCTGGGGAAAAGCGGTACGGGCGGTGAGGAGATCAGCCGCCCATACGCGCCCTTCTGTTGGCGGCCTCAGCGAACGTAGAACGTGATGCTGCCATCGGCCGCCTGTTCGGCGTTCACGACATTGCGGATGTTGACGCCGTCATTGTTGAGCTTGTGCGCCAGCGACTTGTTGGCGTCGATCGAGGCCTGGATGGCGTGGACAGCGCTTTGCGGGCGCTGCAGCACGGAACGCGGGCCGGTGTCCTCGTCATCGAGATTGTGCCAGTTGTAGACCGGCTGTACGTCGAAATTGCCCTGGAAGGTGCGAAGCGTCTGCTCGATGCCTTCTGCGCTATTCATGCCGAGGCTTTCAGCCCGGCTGACGCCGGCAAATGCAAGGGAGGTGAAAGCGGCGGCGATGGTGATTTTGGCAACGCGGTTCATGAGAGTGTCCTTTCGTCTGCTGCGACGGTCGGCTGTCAACAGGGATCGTCTGCGTTACGACTGGGATCTGGCGCTGCAGCATGGGCCTTTCAATGGCGTAAGACACTGAAAATCAATTAAAAATTGTTCATGAATTCTGCCTTGGATTTGCCGTTTTTCCGTCACCCGGCTAAGCATGTTTTCTGCGTCGCCGCGCCAGGGACTGCCGCGTCCGGCTATCCCATTGCAGATATTTTGACTTTCGCCCCGGAGCGCTGCCCGAATTTGCTTGCCATTCGCTCGAAGGCATGTTTTGACCGCGGCCTGCCCGAGTGGAAAACGCCCCTCCAACCGAAGGTGTACCATGCCGAAAGAGACCGCTCCCCATATTTTGATCGTCGAAGCTCGCTTCTATGACGACATGGCCGATGCTCTTCTGGAAGGCGCGACCTTCGCGCTCGAAGAGGCGGGGGCCACCTATGACGTCATCACCGTGCCCGGCGCGCTGGAAATTCCGGCGGCGATTGCCATGGCGCTCGATGGCGCGGATAATGACGGCACGCAGTATGACGGTTTCGTCGCACTCGGCATGGTCATCCGCGGCGAGACCTATCATTTCGATATCGTGTCGAACGAGTCTTCGCGCGCGCTTATGGATCTCGCCGTCAGCGAGTCCCTTGCCATCGGCAACGGCATCCTGACGGTCGAGAACGATGAACAGGCCTGGGCGCGTGCGCGCCGTTCGGACAAGGACAAGGGCGGTTTCGCCGCCCGCGCAGCTCTCACCATGATCGAGCTGAAGAAGAAGCTGGGTGCATAAAGAATGACTGACGAAAATACCGAACGACCGGTCAAGGCAGCCAACCAGCGGGGCGCAGCACGCCTCGCGGCTGTGCAGGCGCTCTATCAGATGGATATCGGCGGCACCGGCGTTCTGGAAATCGTGGCGGAATACGAGGCGCATCGTCTCGGCCAGGAGATCGACGGCGAAACCTACCTGAAGGCCGATGCCGGCTGGTTCCGTTCGATTGTCTCGGGCGTCGTGCGCGACCAGCTCCGTCTCGATCCGCTGATCGCCTCTGCCCTGCAGGACGACTGGGCGCTGTCGCGTCTCGACAGCACCGTCCGCGCCATCCTGCGCGCCGGCGTTTTCGAGCTCGTCGACCGCAAGGATGTGCCGGTCGCCGTCATCGTCACCGAGTATGTCGAGATCGCCCGCGCCTTCTTCGACGACGACGAACCGAAGCTCGTCAACGCCGTTCTGGACCGCATCGCCAAGCAGGTGCGCGGCGACCAGAAGAAATAGGCACTTAGCCGCCAAACGATCCCTCCCGTTCTTTCTGCGGAACTGCAAGGCTTTTGAGGTTTTGCAGGCTTGACGCGACGTTATCGACCACGCAATCTCCGCTCGCCGGCTGGGCGTTTCTGTGGAGAGGAGTCGAACCAGCGGCATTCGTCGCCGGAGAAGGAGTGAGCTCCGGCTTATGGGAGGAAAGAGCGAATGACCATTCTTTTATTGGTAATCGCGTGCGGCCTGCTCTCGGTGGTCTATGCCATCTGGGCAACCCGGTCGGTGCTTGCCGCCGATCAGGGCAACAGCCGCATGCAGGAGATCGCGGGTTATATCCGCGAGGGCGCCCAGGCCTATCTGACGCGCCAGTATAGAACCATTGCCATCGTAGGCATTGTTGTTTTCATTGCGGCATGGGTGCTCCTTTCCGCCACGGCCGCGATCGGGTTCCTGATCGGCGCCGTTCTTTCGGGTGCTGCCGGTTTCATCGGCATGCATGTCTCCGTCCGCGCCAATGTGCGCACCGCCCAGGCGGCTTCCGCCAGCCTCAAGGCCGGTCTGGACATCGCCTTCAAGTCGGGCGCGATCACCGGCCTGCTGGTTGCCGGCCTCGCACTGCTTGGCGTCTCCATCTATTATTATGTCCTGACGATCGTGCTCGGCCACGAAGCCGGCTCGCGTGAGGTCATCGACGCGCTTGTGGCGCTCGGCTTCGGCGCATCGCTGATCTCGATCTTCGCCCGTCTCGGCGGCGGCATCTTCACCAAGGGCGCGGATGTCGGCGGCGATCTCGTGGGCAAGGTCGAGGCCGGCATTCCGGAAGACGATCCGCGCAATCCGGCCACCATTGCCGATAACGTCGGCGACAATGTCGGCGATTGCGCCGGTATGGCGGCCGACCTTTTCGAAACCTATGCGGTCTCGGTCGTCGCGACCATGGTCCTGGCGGCAATCTTCTTTGCCGGCGCACCCATCCTGCAGTCGGCGATGATCTATCCACTGGCGATCTGCGGCGCCTGCATCATCACCTCGATCATCGGCACCTTCTTCGTCAAGCTCGGCCCGAACGGCTCGATCATGGGCGCCCTCTACAAGGGCCTCATCGTCACCGGCCTTCTGTCGATCGTCGGTCTCGGTGCCGCGACCTCGCTCACCGTCGGCTGGGGTTCGCTCGGCCAGGTGGCCGGTTTCGACGTGACCGGCACGAACCTCTTCGCCTGCGGCCTCGTCGGCCTGCTGGTCACGGCACTGATCGTCGTCATCACCGAATATTATACCGGCACCGGCAAGCGCCCGGTCGTCTCGATCGCCCAGGCGTCGGTTACGGGCCATGGCACCAACGTCATCCAGGGCCTTGCAGTATCGCTGGAATCGACGGCGCTGCCGGCCATCGTCATCGTCGGCGGCATTCTTGCCACCTACCAGCTCGGCGGCCTGTTCGGCACCGGCATCGCCGTCACCGCCATGCTCGGCCTTGCCGGCATGATCGTGGCGCTCGACGCCTTCGGCCCGGTTACGGACAATGCCGGCGGCATCGCCGAAATGTCCCACCTGCCGCCGGAAGTGCGCAAATCGACGGACGCGCTCGATGCCGTCGGCAATACGACGAAGGCCGTCACCAAGGGCTACGCGATCGGCTCGGCCGGTCTCGGCGCGCTGGTGCTCTTCGCCGCCTATGCGAACGACCTGCAATATTTCGCCGCGCATCCGGATCAGTATCCGTATTTCCAGAATATCGGCACGATCTCCTTCGATCTGTCGAACCCCTATGTCGTCGCCGGCCTGCTCTTCGGCGGCCTCATTCCCTACCTGTTCGGCGGCATCGCCATGACGGCCGTCGGTCGTGCCGCCGGCGCGATCGTCGAGGAAGTGCGCAAGCAGTTTCGCGAAAAGCCCGGCATCATGGAAGGCCGTGAAAAGCCCGACTACGGCAAGGCCGTCGACCTTCTGACCAAGGCTGCGATCCGCGAGATGGTCATTCCCTCGCTGCTGCCGGTGCTGGCGCCCGTCGTCGTCTATTTCGGCGTGCTCGTCATCTCCGGCTCCAAGGCGTCGGCCTTTGCCGCCCTTGGCGCATCGCTGCTCGGCGTCATCATCAACGGCCTCTTCGTCGCCGTCTCGATGACTTCGGGCGGCGGCGCATGGGACAATGCCAAGAAGAGCTTCGAAGACGGCTTCGTCGACAAGGACGGCGTTCGCCACATGAAGGGCTCGGATGCGCACAAGGCATCGGTGACGGGCGATACGGTCGGCGACCCCTACAAGGATACGGCCGGTCCCGCCGTCAACCCGGCGATCAAGATCACCAATATCGTGGCTCTGCTGCTTCTGGCGATTCTCGCCCACTGAAATAGCAAATCAGCGAAATAAAAGACCCGCCGGATCGCTCCGGCGGGTTTTGGGTATCGGAAACAGGCTGCTTTAGCGCAGGCTGGACGGGTTCTGCGGCGTGCCGCCGGCACCGCCGCCGAACAGGCTGCGGGCCGCATTCGCCGCGCTGCCGCCGGACAGCATCTGCTGCAGGAAGGTGAGCTCGCGCCCGCCGGTCGGCGTCACGCGCGAAATCGTATCGAACACCTTGCCGTCCTGCAGGGTGTAGTTGGCACGGCGGGTAACCACACCGTCCTTGTCGAAATAGATGGCGAGAATGCTCTGGTCGACGACGCGCAGCTTCTGGAAGGCCACCGAGCGCTGGCGGCGCTGCGAGATGTAATAGAAGACTTCGCCGTCGAAGGTTGCCGTCGTGGAAGGGGTGCCGAGCGACAGCAGCACCTGCTCGCGGCTGGAACCTTCGGGCACGAGCGCCAGCGACTGCTGGTCGACAATATAGCCGCCGTTCAAGACGGTGCTCGTCTGGCAGCCTGAAAGGGCGGTGGTGGAGGCGATTATGATGGCAATGGCGGCATTACTGAAGAATTTCATGTCTGACTTGAAATACCGTTTCTTCAACGACATCTACTCCCTTGAGTATCGATAGCAGCCATTCCGGGCACTGCGTGCTTCCTCCTGCAAAACCATTGTGGCCATTCCGGGGTCGAATTCTCCCGATCCGCCTCGTTGTGCACCGGAGCGCACCTGTCCCGAAACCGGCCACGAACAGCATTGCAATTCGCGCCTGCTTCGGTAAACCAGCTTTCGAAATCATGCAACAAGGCCCGGCCCCGCTCGGCGTCAAGAATGAGGCATTTCCGGAAAAAACAAATGATCTTCGGGCTCTTCGCAAAGAGAAACAGCAACCAGGCTATCGTGGACCGGCAATATGCCGCGCTGACGGCCGCCGCACGCATGCCGGAGCTCTACGAGCGCCTGAACGTCCCCGATACCGTCATGGGTCATTTCGAGATGCTGTCGATCGCCATGATCCTGTTCTTCCGCCGCACCCGCGCCTCCGGGACGAGCGGCCAGGAAATCGCCCAGGAAATCGTCGATGCCTTCTTCCAGGATATCGACTATTCGATCCGCGAACTCGGCATCGGCGACAACAGCGTGCCGAAGCGCATGAAGAAGCTCGCGGGCATGTTCTACGGCCGGCTGGAGGCCTATTCGAAGGCGATGGACGCAGGTGACGCGGCCGCTCTTTCCGTGGCCCTCCAGCGCAATATCTATCCCGAAGCCGCCGAGCCCGCCGACATGAGCGGGCTGGCGCACTGGATGATGGCGGCGGAAGCCCATCTGTCGGCCATCCCCGAAGAGGCGATCGCCACCGGTTCGGCGACGATTCCCGCGGTCGCCTGAGGAGCAGAATCATGAAGAAAGATCCGAGCGCGGTTCCCTTTTCCTATCCGGTCAAGGTCGGCCACATCTCCGCCAATCCCGTCGAAGTGCGCGTGAGCGCCGACAAGGACGAGCTGAAGGCGCTGGCCGAAAGCTGGAACGTCGTGTCGGTGGACAGCCTCCACGCCGACCTGCAGATCAACAGGTGGAAGCGTGACGGCATCCGCGTCAAGGGCCGGGTGCAGGCGAGAATCGTCCAGGCCTGCGTCGTGACGCTTGAGCCGGTCGAATCCGATATCGACGAGACCTTCGAGCAGATCTTCGTGCCTGAAAATTCCAAGCTCGCCCGCCATCCCGCCAACGATGCCGGCGAAATGGTGCTGGATCCCGATGGCCCCGACCTGCCGGAAACCTTTACCGGCGATACGATCGATGCCGGCGAGATCGTCGCGGAATTCGCAGCGCTTGCCATCGATCCCTATCCGCGCAAGGAAGGTGCCGAGTTCGAGGGCCATATCGAAGACACGGGCGAGAATGACCGCAAGCCCTCCGCATTCGCCGCGCTCAAGGACTGGAAAAAGGACTGAAGCCTCCCCGGCATTTGACACAATTCAGTTGTAAGCGACGCCAAAACCGGTATTTTGGCCGAAATTTCGCCCCCCCTCAGGCGAAAAAAAAGGATCAGGGACGCGTGATCAAAATATCTCTCGACCTCATGGGTGGCGACTTTGGTCCCCAGGTTGTCATCCCCGGCGCAGCCAAGGCGTTGGACAGGCATCCGGATATTTCCTTCGTCTTCTACGGTATCAAGGAACAGTGCGAGCCGGTTCTGGCAAAGTTTCCCAAGGTCAGGGAACGGTCTGTCTTTCATGATTGCGAACTCGCCGTCAGCATGGAAGAGAAGCCGAGCCAGGCGCTTCGCCGCGGACGTTACATCTCCACCATGTGGCGCACGATCGAGGCGGTGAAGTCGGGGGAGGCCGATGTCGCCGTTTCCGCCGGCAATACAGGCGCACTCATGGCCATGGCCAAATTCTGTCTGCGCACGATGGCCAATATCGAACGCCCGGCGATTGCCGCCATCTGGCCGACGATGAAGGGCGAAAGCATCGTGCTCGATGTCGGCGCCACGATCGGCGCCGATTCGCAGCAATTGATGGATTTCGCCTTGATGGGCGGCGCCATGGCGCGCGCGCTGTTCGAGCTCGAGCGTCCGACCGTCGGCCTGCTGAATGTCGGCGTCGAGGAAATCAAGGGCCAGGAAGAGGTCAAGGAGGCCGGTCGCCTGCTGCGCGAGGCCAACCTCGATTCGCTCGAATATTACGGCTTCGTCGAGGGCGACGATCTCGGCAAGGGCACGGTCGATGTGGTGGTGACGGAAGGCTTTTCCGGCAATATCGCCCTGAAGGCCGCCGAAGGCACTGCCCGGCAGATCGGCGCCTACCTGCGTGCCGCCATGTCGCGCACGCTGCTTGCCCGTATCGGCTATCTCTTTGCCAAGAGCGCCTTCGACATGCTGCGCGAGAAGCTCGATCCGAGCAAGGTCAATGGCGGCGTGTTCCTCGGCCTCAACGGCATCGTCATCAAGAGCCATGGCGGGGCGAATGCGGAAGGCATCGCCGCGGCCATCGAAGTGGGTTATGACATGGCCAAGAATGGCCTGACCCAGAAAATAGAAAACGATCTCAAGAAATATCATGCCAAGCGGCTGCCCCCGATGGGGCCGGAAGCCGCGTGAGCGACGGGGTTCAAGCAATATGATCCGATCAGTGGTTCGTGGTTTCGGGGCAGCACTGCCGAAACGCGTGATGACCAATCGCGAAATGGAAGGCATCGTCGATACGTCGGACGAGTGGATCGTCCAGCGTACCGGTATCCGCCAGCGCTACATTGCCGGCGACGACGAGACGACCTCGTCCCTCGGCGAGGCGGCGGCTCGCGCGGCGCTCGCCAATGGCGGCCTGACGCCCGACGATATCGATCTCATCATCTGCGCCACCTCGACGCCCGACAACACCTTCCCGGCGACGTCGGTCAACATCCAGAACCGGCTCGGCATGGCGCACGGCTTCGCCTTCGACGTCCAGGCCGTCTGCACCGGTTTCGTCTATGCGGTGACGACCGCCGATGCCTATATTCGCGGTGGCCTTGCCAGGCGCGTGCTCGTCATCGGCGCCGAGACCTTCTCGCGCATCCTCGACTGGAACGACCGCACCACCTGCGTGCTTTTCGGCGACGGTGCCGGCGCGATCGTGCTCGAAGCAGCCGAAGGCGAGGGGACGACGGCAGACCGCGGCGTGCTGACCGCCCATCTTCGCTCCGATGGCTCGCACAAGGACAAGCTCTATGTCGATGGCGGCCCGTCCTCGACGGGTACGGTCGGCAAGCTGCGCATGGAAGGCCGCGAGGTCTTCAAATATGCCGTGGGCATGATTACCGACGTCATCCAGGCCGCTTTCGATTCGACCGGAACGACCTCCGACGATCTCGACTGGCTGGTTCCCCACCAGGCCAATCGCCGCATCATCGACGGTTCGGCCAAGAAGCTCAACATTGCCCCGGAAAAGGTCGTCATCACCGTCGATCTGCACGGCAATACCTCGGCTGCCTCCATTCCGCTCGCTCTGGCGACGGCCGCCGGCGACGGACGCATCAAGAAGGGCGACCTCGTGATGCTGGAGGCCATGGGCGGCGGCTTCACCTGGGGTGCGGTTCTGCTGCGCTGGTAGGCGCAAATCCTGAAAAACTGGCGGCGAACAAGAGCTTGACCGTGAGGCACAAGACAAATAATCTTTGTCCACTTTCACAAAATATTTTCTATTGGGCGGGGAAACCATGACCGGAAAGACAGTGACGCGAGCAGACCTGGCGGAATCCGTTTTTCGGAAGGTCGGTCTCTCCCGGACGGAATCTGCTGAGCTGGTCGAAACGGTCATCGACGAAATCTGCAACGCCATCGTGCGCGGCGAAACCGTCAAGCTTTCCTCCTTTGCGACCTTCCAGGTGCGCGACAAGAACGAGCGCATCGGCCGCAATCCGAAGACCGGCGAGGAAGTTCCGATTTCGCCCCGCCGTGTCATGACCTTCAAGGCCTCGAATGTGCTGAAGACGCGCATTCTCAAGTCCCATATTGCCCGCAAGGGCAAGACCAAGCCGCAAAACCCGGCAGCCTGACGGTCTTTTCCCGCTGAACGAAAAGTTTTGCCGCACAGCGCTTCGGCTGTGCGCAACGCCAAGACGTGACTTGAATTCGCGGCTCCAAACCGTTGAAATATGATGAGTCGCCGTTTGGATGATCCGCGAGGTCGCGTAGCAGTATGACGTTGGACAAGAGCCCGGATGCCTTTCGCACCATCAGCGAAGTTGCTGATGACCTTGACCTGCCGCAGCACGTGCTGCGCTTCTGGGAAACGCGTTTTCCGCAGATAAAGCCGATGAAGCGCGGCGGCGGCCGGCGCTACTACCGGCCGGAGGATGTCGATCTTCTGAAAGGCATCCGCCATCTGCTTTACGATCACGGCTATACGATCAAGGGTGTGCAGAAGCTCCTGAAGACCAACGGCAACAAGTTTGTCGTCGCGGTCGGGCACGGCGATCTTGCAAGCGTCGAGGCGCTCTCGGCCAGCGTCAGCGATACCGTCGCCGGCGAACCGCGCGTCGCCATGGCGGAAGAGGATCAGATCGTCGGCCGCGCCAAGCCGCCGATCACCCGCCGCTTCTTCAATTTCGTCAGCGGCGAGGACGACCAGCCGGAAATCTCGGTCGGCAAATCGAGTGTCGGCAAGGAGGACCGTGCGCTGCTCCAGGAAGCGCTCTACGATCTACTGGAATGCAAGCGACTGCTCGATCAGGTGCGATAGACCCTAAACCATTGTTTTCTCCGCAATTCCGGACGCAAAACCGGTTCCCGTTTTTGCCGGAACTGCTCTACGCCTGCATGCCCTTCAGTGCCTTTTCGAGATCGGAGAGCTGAAACGGTTTTCTGAGAATGGGCTGGTTCGAACTACTGCCCTCGGGCGCGCTGCCGTATCCGGTGGCAAAGACATAGGGCTTGCCGAGCGCCTCGAGCAGTTTCGCGACCGGCAGCGAGCTTTTTCCCGCCAGTGACACGTCGAGGATCGCCGCATCGAATTCCTTGTTACGGGCCACGTCGAGCGCCTGTTCCAGATCGGGAACGCTGGCGCTGACGCGGTAGCCGAGATCTTCGAGCATCTCCTCGAGCAGCATGGCGATCAGCGCATCGTCTTCGACGATGAATATGTCTTTCATGGCCTCGTCCACCCTTTACCCTCGCGCCGGCCCTTGCCTGGCCCGGTGCCGGATATCACGGCTTATCTGTCCCGAGCCACCTGCTCGTCAAGGCTGGGGCGCCGTCTTGTGCGAGGTGGCATATTGCCGGGCCGGATTCGATATGCAAAAGCTGGAGGGCCGCTTTCGTAACGGAAGGGAAGGCTGGGAAATGGATCTGTTGAGCGCCACGGACTGGCTGCGACACCGGCCGGGTTTGACCTATCCGCTCGCGCTCGCCGTCGTCGCCTTCACCTTCCTGCTGCGCGTTGCCGCCGGCGACTATCTCTCCGGCTTTCCCTTTCTGAGCTTCCTGCCCGCCGTGCTGGTCGCAAGCTTCATCGGCGGTGCCGGGCCGGGTGCCGTCGCCGCCCTTCTGTCGGGTTTCGTCGTCCAGCAATTCTTCGTCGAGCCGCGCAATGCCTTCTGGCCCGCCACGTTCGGCCAATGGATCGGCCTGTCGATCTTCATCGTCAACGCCTTCATCATCGTCGGGCTGATGCAGGCGGTCATCGTCTCGCACGGCCGGCAGGTGCGGCTGCGTGGAGAACTCAACGATTTCAACGGGAAGCTGGAAGACACGGTTGCCCAGCGCACCGGCGAACTCAAGCGCGAGATGGCCGAACACGCAAGCGCCCAGGCGCAGGTGCGCCAGTTGCAGAAGATGGAAACCATCGGCCAGCTGACGGGCGGCGTCGCGCATGATTTCAACAACATGCTGGCGATCATCATCGGCAGCCTCGACCTTGCCCAGCGGCGGCTGAACGGCAAGGAAGACCCGCGCCTGCTCAATTCGATCCAGAGCGCCAGGGACGGCGCGCAGCGGGCGGCGGTGCTGACGGCGCGGCTGCTCGCCTTTTCGCGCCAGCAGCCGCTGGCGCCCGAAATCGTCGATGCGAACAAGCTCGTCGGCGGCATGTCGGAGATGCTGCGCCGGACGCTCGGCGAACAGATCAGCATCGAAGTGGTTCTGGCCGGTGGCCTCTGGCCGACCTTTGCCGATCTCAGCCAGCTTGAAAACGCCATTCTCAATCTCTCGGTCAACGCCCGTGACGCCATGCCCGATGGCGGCCACCTGACCATCGAGACGGCCAATACCGAACTGGACGATCGCTACGCGCGCCTGCACCAGGATGTGGAGGCCGGCCAATATGTGATGGTCAGCATCACCGATACCGGCATCGGCATGTCCCCCGAGGTTCTCGAACGCGCCTTCGATCCGTTCTACACGACGAAGGGATCCGGCAAGGGCACGGGCCTCGGCCTCAGCCAGGTCTATGGTTACGTCAAGCAGAGCAGGGGACACATCAAGATCTATTCCGAGATCGACCGCGGCACCACGGTGAAGATCTATCTGCCGCGCCATGTCGGCTCGGGCGTGGCGCGTCCGGCGCCCTCGACGAAGCCGATCCCGCAGGGGAGTGTCGAGGATACGATCCTCGTCGTGGAGGACGACCGGAACGTGCGGGAAATGACCGCCGAAAGCCTGCGCGAACTCGGCTACAGCGTGCTGCAGGCGGCAGACGGCCCCGAGGCGCTGAACCTGCTGGAGAACGAGCGCGTCGATCTCATCTTCACCGATATCGTGATGCCGCAGATGAACGGCCGCCAGCTTGCCGATGCCGTCACGGAGAAGTGGCCGGACATCCGGATACTGTACACGACCGGCTATGCCCGCAACGCCATCGTCCACAACGGTGTGCTGGACCACGGCGTCTCGCTGCTTGCCAAGCCCTTCAGCCTGGAACAGCTCGCCCACAAGGTCCGCGAAGCCTTGAACGGCAAGCCTCCTGCCGAGCAGGCGTGAGGCCCGGCAAGGGCCTGATCGCCGCCCCGGCCTGCGCTGGCCGCGGCCGGGATATTGACCATTTGTTAACCATAAGCATCGTTTATTCCTAATGAACGACATAAGGATTGTTGATTCGGAAATTCGCCGCGCTTTGTCCCCGCAGACAGAGATTAAAAATAAGATAGCAACGGCCAGGACATGCATTTTCCGAAGACGATATCGGTGGTGGCCGTTGCGGCCATGATGGCCGGCTGCACGTCGACAGGCGCAGTGCGTCAGCCCGCAGGGCCGGAGACGGTAGAGCCGGAAAAGGCGCTTGTCCTGCCGCCGCCCGGTGGCCCGTCGATCGTCAGCGTCGTCGAACGAAAGCGTGGAAACGGCGTGGAGCAGACGATCTCGCTCTTCACGTCCTCATCCGTTCCGGGCCAGAATTTCCTGAAAGTTCAGTTCCTTGGCGCGTCCGGCGCCAATCCCGGCGCCGGCAGCGCCTCTTTCCGGATGATCCGCGAAGGCGATATTGCCCGCGAGGCGGCGCGCTCGGTTCCCGGCGTTGCGATGGCGACTTCGGCCACCTTCCTGCAGAACAGCTACGGTCCCTTCGGTTATGCCTCCGGCCGCAGCCGCGCCGGCGATACCTGCATCTATGCCTGGCAGCAGATCCGCTCCAGCCGGTCGGCGCAGACCCAGGCGCGCAACTTCGGCATGATCCAGATCCGCCTGCGCCTTTGCGATGCCCGCGCCAGCGAGCGCCAGCTTCTCGGCATCGTCTACGGCTACACCGTCACCGGCACGTTCGACGGCGATATCTGGAACCCCTATGGCGCGCCGCCGCCCGCCAATCCAGCGCTCGGCCAGACCGGCGCGCCGATCTATCCGGACGAAGGCGGTTATCGCCCGAACGCCATGTCGATCGGCTACGAGCCTGCCCCGGCCGCGCTCCGCCAGCCGCAGGCCGTGACCGTGCGCCGCGCGCAGCCGCAGCCGGCGCCTGCCCCACCGGTCCTGCCGTCGCCGGTCGGCCCTCGCGTGCCGCTGCCGAACGACGACCTGCAGACGAATGCGATTGAGCCGCCGGCGGAAGTGCCCGCGCCGGTTCCACAGACAGCGAGGCCGATCGGCGTAACCGTGCCTTCGCCCGATTGCATAGGCAATGCGGCCATGACGGCCGCCTGCCGGAAATAGCAAACCTGCCCGGCGCGCCGATGCGTTACGGGCGAGCCATTTCGAAGGAATGTCCATGCGTAAGGCTGGCAGTATTGTCATATGGGCCGTGGTGTCGCTTTGTGTGATCGCCCTCGTCACGCTGCCCGTCAATCTGCAGACGCAGCTCATAGCCAGCTTCACCGTGGTTACGGTCATGGCGCTCATCAAGGTGCTGAAGGGCGAGGGCACATGGCGCCTGGTCGCGCTCGCCTTCGGTACGTCCATCGTGCTGCGCTACGTCTACTGGCGCACGACCAATACGCTGCCGCCGGTCAACCAGCTGGAAAACTTCATTCCCGGCCTGCTGCTCTATCTCGCGGAAATGTACAGCGTCATGATGCTGGCGCTGTCGCTCTTCATTGTCGCCACACCGCTGCCGCCGCGCCCCTCACGGGCCGGCAGGCTCGAGCGCTTTCCCCATGTCGATGTCTTCGTGCCGTCCTACAACGAAGATGCCGGCCTGCTTGCCAATACGCTCGCCGCCGCCAAGGCGATGGATTATCCGGCCGACAAGCTGCATGTCTGGCTGCTGGACGATGGCGGCACGTTGCAGAAGCGCAATTCCGGCAAGCTGATCGAAGCGCAGGCGGCTGCGGCCCGCCACGCCGAACTCAGGCAGCTCTGCATCGATCTCGACGTCAATTACCTGACGCGCGACCGCAACGAACATGCCAAGGCCGGCAACCTCAACAACGGCATGCAGCATTCAAGCGGCGAGCTGATTGCCGTTTTCGACGCCGATCACGCGCCGGCACGCGATTTCCTGCTGGAGACGGTCGGCTATTTCGACGACGATCCGAAGCTTTTCCTCGTCCAGACGCCGCATTTCTTCATCAATCCGGACCCGCTGGAGCGCAACCTGCGCACCTTCGAAAAGATGCCGAGCGAGAACGAAATGTTCTACGGCATCATCCAGCGCGGCCTCGACAAGTGGAACGCCGCCTTTTTCTGCGGCTCGGCAGCCGTCCTGAGCCGCCGCGCGCTGCAATCGGCCAACGGCTTCAGTGGCATAAGCATCACCGAGGATTGCGAGACCGCGCTTGCCCTGCACGGCGCCGGCTGGAACAGCATCTATCTCGACAAGCCGCTGATTGCCGGCCTGCAGCCGGCGACTTTCGCAAGCTTCATCGGCCAGCGCAGCCGCTGGGCGCAGGGCATGATGCAGATCCTGCGTTTCCGTTTTCCGCTGCTCAAGCGCGGCCTCTCCCTGCCGCAGCGCTTCTGCTACATGTCCTCGTCGCTGTTCTGGCTGTTCCCGTTCCCGCGCACGATCTTCCTTTTCGCGCCGCTCTTCTATCTCTTCTTCGATCTGGAAATCTTCACGGCATCGGGCGGCGAGTTCCTGGCCTATACGCTCGCCTACATGATCGTGAACCTGATGATGCAGAACTACCTCTACGGGTCGTTCCGCTGGCCGTGGATTTCCGAACTCTACGAATATGTGCAGACGGTGCATCTGCTGCCGGCCGTCGTTTCGGTCATGCTCAATCCGAAGAAGCCGACCTTCAAGGTCACCGCTAAGGACGAATCCATCGCCATCAGCCGCCTGTCGGAAATCAGCAGGCCGTTCTTCGTCATTTTTGCCGTGCAGATCATCGCCGTCGCGATCACCGTCTACAAGATCTATGCCGAACCCTACAAGGCGGATGTCACCCTTGTCGTCGGCGCCTGGAACATCATCAACCTCATCCTTGCCGGCTGCGCGCTCGGCGTGGTTTCGGAGCGCGGGGAGCGGGCGTCTTCCCGCCGTGTGCGC
This sequence comes from Rhizobium sp. GCM10022189, assembly GCF_042656325.1. Classification (NCBI taxonomy): domain Bacteria; kingdom Pseudomonadati; phylum Pseudomonadota; class Alphaproteobacteria; order Hyphomicrobiales; family Rhizobiaceae; genus Rhizobium; species Rhizobium sp. GCM10022189. Next base: position 139,340 of record NZ_JBHSOR010000057.1, on the reverse strand, counting down.
GTCAACCGCCGCTGCGAATTCAGCGTCGGCGACCAGTGGTACACGGCCTCCATCGAGGATGTCTCCGTTCACGGCGCGCGGCTGCACGTCTTCAGCAAACATTTCGATGCGGTGCAGGTCGGCGCGCTCGGCGACATCCGGTTCCGCCCCTATAGCGGCGCCGATCTCGAAACCCTGCCGCTCATCGTCCGCAATATTGAACCGCTCGGCGATATCATAAATGTCGGCTGCCAGTATCAGCCGAAGAGCGCGCTGGATCACCGCCTGATTGCCGACCTGATCTTTGCCAATTCCGATCAGTGGACGCAGTTCCAGGCCTCGCGCCGCCGCAATCCCGGCCTGATCCGGGGCACCATCTGGTTCCTCGGCCTGTCCTTCTACCAGACGAGCCGCGGCCTGGTCTATTTCTTCCGCAGCATGCGGCCGGAGCGGGAGGAACATCGCCAGCAGCAGGCGGCAAAGGTGAACGCCGGATGAAAAAGCTCTTCGCCGCGTCGCTCCTTCTGGCCTGCACATCGGTCCTCGCCTATGCGCAGGTCAGCCCTTTCGATATGTCCGGCGAGCGCCCGGCCGGCGCGCCGCCGGTCAAGCCGCGCCTGACGCTGCCTGCCCAGCCCGAACCGCCCCCCGTTCCCGTCGTGCCGCAGACGGCCGCCCCGCCGCCGGCGCCGCCTCCCGCACCGGCGCAGACGCCAGCCGCTCCGCCGCCTGTCGTCCGCTCTGTCGCCCCCGCTCCGCAGGCCGGTGACGTCAGGCGCTTCGTCGTGCCGTTCTCCGAACTCGGCCTCACGGGCGAATATGACCGCAGGTCATGGTCGGTCTATCTGACGACGGAACAGGCGGCGGCCAAGGCGCGGTTCACGTTCACCTATCAGAACGCCGTGGTCGTCGCTCCCGAGGCGTCGCAACTGACGGTGTTCATCAACAATCGCGCCATCGGCGAGCAGCAGATCGGTTCGCCCGACAGCCCCTCGGCGGTCAGTTTCGACGTTCCTCCGGGCCTGCTGCAGCCCGGCGCCAACCTCATCACCTTCGAAGCCAGCCAGCGCCACCGCACGGATTGCAGCATCGACTCCACCTATGAGCTCTGGTCGAACATCGATCCGGCCGGCACCTATCTGAGTTTTGCCGGCGGCGATGCCGGCCGGCTTTCCGGCACGGATGCGATCCGCGCCGTCGGCGTCGATGGTTCGGGCAAGACGGAATTCGAGCTTGTCGTGCCGGCAATGGAACAACCCGGCACCACCAGGCCGCTGCTCCGCCTGGCACAGGGCCTGTCGCTCCTCAGCGGCATGCCGAACCAGGTTTTTGCCTTCAGCACCGACACGCTGCCATCAGGCGGCCCCGGCAGGATGACGGTGCTCGTCGGTACGGCGGCCGAGCTGCGGCCGATTTTCCCCGGTCTTCCCCAAGGGGCAGAAAGTGCCCCGCTCGCGGCCTTCGTCACCGACCCGCGCAGCGGTTCGCCCGTCCTGCTGATCAGCGGTCCATCCTGGCCGGCGGTTTCGGCAGCGATCGATACCATCGTTTCTCCGACCGACCGTGCCCCCGAAATACGCCGCGACGTGCTGACCACGCAGCGCTGGTCGGCGCCCGACGCGCCGCTTCTTTTTGCCGATACGCGCATTGCGCTTTCGCAGCTCGGCATACGCACCGTCGATTTCTCCGGTCGCCGCTTCCGCACCGGCTTCAATATCGCGGTACCAGCCGATTTTTATGCCAATGCCTATGGCGAGGCGCAGATCCTGCTCGATGCCGCCTATTCCAGCAAGGTGCTTCCCGGCAGCCATATCGATGTCTATGTGAACGGCAATATCGCCTCCACCGTGCCGATCGCCACGACCAGCGGCGGCATTTTCCGCCAGTTGCCGATCCGCGTGACCATGCGGCATTTCAAGCCCGGCCTGAATTCGATCGCCATCGAGGCCGTGCTGACGACGCAGGAGGATGCGGCCTGCGCTCCAGGCGCGACGGCGTCGCAGACGCCGCGTTTTGCGCTTTTCGACACGTCCGAATTTCACATGCCGGATTTCGCCCGCGTCGGCCAGCGCCCGAACCTTGCGGCCATGGCCGGAACCGCCTATCCCTATGGCCGCAATCCCGAGCCGACGCCGCTCTTCGTGGATCGCACCGATGCCGACACGCTTTCGGCCGCCGCGACCCTGCTTGGACAGCTCGCCATCATGGCCGGCCACCCGATCGCCATCGAAACCGTCGCCTCGCCGGGCGTGATCGGGGACCGCAGCGCCATTTTCATCGGCTCGATTTCGCAGATGCCCGCAACCGCGCTCGCCCAGGTCAATGTCGCAACGGCAAGCCAGGCGTCCTGGCGGCCGGCGAGCGAGCCGCAGCCGACGGAGATCGATAATCGACAGGCGCTGGAGGAATGGCGCTCGCGCATCGCGGGCGGCGCGCTGCAGGGCCGCATAGCGGCGTTCCGCGAATGGCTGCGCCGCAACTTCGACATTACCGGCAGCTCGCTGCAGTTCATCCCGAATGCCGAACAGGTATTCACGCCGTCGAATGCGGCGACACTGATGATCGCTCAGGGCAAGAGCCCGGATGGCGGCGGCGCCTGGACCGTCGTGACGTCCCCCTCGGCCAAGGACCTGCGCGAGGGGCTGAATGCGCTGACCGCCCAGATGAACTGGCCGCAGATATCGGGCCATATCACGACCTATTCCAGCCGCACCGGCAAGATCGAAAGCGTGCCGGTCACGCGCTTCGATTTCGTGCCCACCGCGGGCCTGTCGATCGCCAACTATCGCCTGATCGCGGCCAACTGGCTGTCGACCAATATTCTTTCCTATTCCTTCCTCCTGGTCGTGCTGTCGCTGCTGATCGGCCTCGTCACATCCAGAATGCTTTCAAGGCTCGGCAGGTCGAAATGAAAGGCTGGATCGCAACATTGCTGGCGGGCACGGCGATGCTGGCGCTTGCCGGCCATCCGGCACCCGCCCAGCAGCCGCGTATCAGCGGCGAGGCATGGGCGGCCTACAAGGCGAAGTTCCTCGATCCGGGCGGGCGCATCGTCGATAACGGCAACGGCAATATCAGCCACAGCGAAGGCCAGGGCTATGGCCTGCTGCTCGCCTATCTGGCCGGCGATGCCGCCGGTTTCGAGCAGATCTGGTATTTCACGAAAACCGAACTGCTGCTGCGCGATGACGGCCTTGCCGTCTGGAAATGGGACCCGTCCGCCAACCCGCATGTGACCGACACCAACAATGCGTCTGATGGTGACATATTGATTGCCTATGCGCTGGCACTGGCGGGCTCTGCCTGGAACCGTAGCGACTATATCACCGCAGCCACGCGCATGGCGCAATCGACGCTTGAGGAAAGCGTGGTCGATTTTACCGGCCGCACCCTGCTGTTGCCCGGCGCAAAAGGTTTCTCCGCCGCCGACCGCGACGATGGCCCCGTCGTCAACCCGTCCTATTGGGTCTACGAAGCGCTGCCCGTCATGGCCGCGCTCGCCCCTTCCGATCGCTGGCGGAAACTCGCCGACGACGGCCTTGCGCTGCTCAAGGCCATGCAGTTCGGCCCGCGCAAGCTGCCCGCCGAATGGGTAAGTCTGAAGCGCCAGCCGCGGCCGGCCGAAGGGTTCGAGGCCGTGTTCGGCTACAATGCGATCCGCATCCCGCTCTATCTGGTGCGGGGCGGCGTGACCGACGCGCCGCTGCTGACGCGCCTCAAGGAGGGCATGAGCGTGGCCGGCATGACCGCCACGATCGACCTGAATACCGGACAGCCGAAGACGGAGCTTTCCGACCCCGGTTATGAAATTGTTAACCACGTTGTGGCCTGTGTATTGGACGGAACTAAAATTCCTGCCGAAGCGCTGCAATTTGCGCCTGCCTATTATTACCCATCAACGCTTCAGCTTCTGGGGCTGGCCTATGTCGGGGAGAAGCATCCGGAGTGTCTGTGAAATCTTCTCTTGTGGCGGTTACGGCAGCAGTCCTGGTGGCGACGCTCATCGCCGGGCTGAAGGACCGTGAAGCGCTGCAGGAGCGCTTCGGCTTCGCCGGCAAGCCCCCCGAACTGATGATGATGGGCCGGATCAAGGGACCGGACGCGGCCTCCGGTCCGCCGGTCGACGTGCAGGCCGTGGCGGAACGGATCGAGGCCGCCACACAGGGCAGTTCCGCCGATCAGGGGCAGGGTCCCGCACAGACGTTTCTCGCCCAGACAGGTCAGGCCGGGCAGCCCGCCCCGGTTCCGGCCGTCCCGCCGGCCACGGCGCCCGCCGCCCCGGCCGGTCCGCCGCCAGCAGGCGAGCCCCCGGCCATCGACGAAAGCGCGCTTCGTTATTTCGCAAGCCGCGGCGATACGGTTCGCCTGCAGGCGGAAATCTCCCGCCTTCAGGCGCTCTATCCGAACTGGGTGCCGCCGGCCGATCCGCTCGCCATTCCGCAGAACGGCGACCGGCAGCTCGAAAACATGTGGCGCCTTTATTCGGAGGGCCGTTACGCCGAGCTGCGCAAGGCGATCGCCGACCGTCAGACCGGCGAGAGCGGCTGGCAACCGCCGGCCGACCTGCTCGACCGCCTCGACGTCGCCGAATCCCGTATACGGCTGATCAATGCCTCCGATCTCAAGCAATATGCGACGGTCATCGATATTGCGGCCGCAACGCCGAGCCTGCTGACCTGCGCGGAGGTCGATGTGCTCTGGCGCGTTGCCGAAGCCTTCGTGGAGACGAACCGGCAGCAGCGCGGCCAGGATGCCTATACCTATATCCTGAAGAACTGTACCGAGCCGGCCGAACGTGTGGCGACGATCCAGAAGGCCGCCGCGCTTCTGCCCTACGGCCCGATGCAGGCGCTGCTTTCGCTCGAAAGACCGGCCGACGCCAACGGTATGCGCGAGTTCGACAGTTTGCGCGACGATCTTGCCCGCCGCTTTGTTGCCGATGGCAACGACGATGCCCAGCTGGAGGTCGCTCCCGACTATGTTTCTCGCGTCGAGACGCTTGCCGAAGAAAAGGGCCAGCCCTCCGATGCTCTGCTGCTCGGCTGGTATCAGCTTCGCCGCAACAATGCGGCGGATGCCGAAAAATGGTTCCGCATAGCTCACGACAGGCAGGATTCCGCCGTGGCTTCACAGGGCCTGGCGCTGGCGCTGATTGCCCGAAAGTCGCCGCAGGAAGCCGAGGACGTCATGTACAGATGGCGCAACGATTCCAAGGATGCGACCGCCACCTATCTTGCCGCGACTGCCAACCTGATGGCCCTGCAGCCGCCGGCCGATCTCGGCGAGGACGTGCTCGGCCGCATCGCCGCAACGGTCATCGAGCAGAAATACGTGCCGACAGCCCAGCAGTTCGGCTGGTATGCCCGCTCCCTGAACCAGTTCCAGACGGCCGCCCGCTGGTTCGAGACGGGACTGCGCTGGAAACCGGATGACGAACCCTCGGCCTATGGCCTTGCCGTCACCCGCCAGCAGCTGAACGACCGTGCCGGGGTTGCCGAGATCCAGCGTCTCTGGGCCGGCCGCTCGGCCCGCATTGCCGCGCTGAGCGAGACCGCGGCCGCCGCTCGCGCCGGCGCGCCATTGCCGGCTCCGGGCTCCGCGGCCGCGCCGTCCGAGGAAGTCCAATCCCGGACGCAGCAGCTGCAGCCGCGTCCTCTCGCGCCGCCGCAGCCTGTCGTGCGGGCAAGACCGGTAGAGGCCATGCAGACCGTTGCGGTCGGGCGCGGTCCGCGCCAGTTTCGCGGCTGCACCACGACAACGGATTCCGCTCGCCTGCGGCCCGGCGAGGCGCTGGCGCGCGGCTGGTGCCTGATGGACATCAACCGGCCGATGGAAGCGGTTGCGGCTTTCGAGGCCGCGCTTGCAAGTCCCGTGCGTCGGGAACGCGAGGACGCCGCCTACGGCCAGAGCCTTGCCTATCTGCGCGCCGGCCTTTCCAACAGCGCTGCGGTCGCCGCCACCAAGGCGCCGCAGAACCGCGACCGCGCCTCCGAACTGCAGGTGGCAATCCTTGCCGATCGTGCGCTTGCCGCTTTCGAGGGCCGCCGTTACCGCGAGACGCTCATCTATCTCGACCAGCGCGCCCAGTTGCAGCAGGAGCGCGTCGACCTCATGGTGCTGCGCGGCTACAGCTACATGAACCTGAAAATGTATGGCGACGCCACGCGCGTTTTCGAGGCTGCGGCCGCCACCGGCAATCGCGACGCCACGCGCGGCCTGGCGGACGTGAGGAGCATCACCCATCCCGAGGTCAACGACTGACGCCTGCCGCGATCGTTGAGGTCCGTCCGCCATGCTCCAGGTTGACGCCGCTCGCGGGCTCGGTTAGTCGCGAAGGGCCTGACGGCTTTCCGCTTCGCAAGGAACCTTCCTTTGTCCGCTTCCCATCGCGTTCTCGACAAGACCTACGATGCCTTCCTCTTCGATATGGACGGCACGGTGCTGAACTCCATCGCCGTTGTCGAGCGCGTCTGGAGCGAGTGGGCGCTTCGCCACGGTTTCGAACCCGACGTCCTGCTCAAGACCATCCACGGCGTTCGCGCCTCCGACGCCATCCGCCAGCTCGGTCTTCCCGGTGTCGATCCGGTCGCCGAGGCCAAGCTTCTCCTGAAGGAGGAGATGGAGGATTTCGACGGCATCGTCGAGATACCGGGCTCCGTCCGTTTCCTGAATGCGCTCCCGGCCGACCGCTGGGGCATCGTCACCTCCGCGCCGATCGAACTCGCCCGCCGCCGCATGGCGGCCGCCGGCATTCCCATGCCCAGGATGATCGTCAGCGGCGAGGAAGTGTCGGCAGGCAAGCCGAGCCCGGAATGTTACCTGCTCGGCGCGCGCCGCCTCGGCGTCGATCCCGCCCGCTGCCTGGTCTTCGAGGATGCGGTTGCCGGCATTCTCGCCGGTGAGGCGGCCGGTGCCGACGTGACCGTCATCACGCAAACCCACGCGACGCCCTTCGCGACGCCGCATTTTTCGATTTCCAACTATGCCGCCTGGGGGCCGCGTGTGACGCCGGACGGCAAGCTGTTTCTGTCCGCCATGTGATTGCCGGCAGATCGGCCTCGGAACGTGTAACCCATGCCGATCATGACGACATGCTGGTCGAAGTCGCCGTCGAACTTGAGCAGGTCGGCGCTGACGTCGTCGTTACGGCGATATTCCAGCCGGCCGAAGATGTTGTTGGCAAGGTATAGCTGATGCCGGCAAGGCTCAGAGCCTGGTGCGGTTGCCCTTGTTGTCGATCATCTGCAGCACCTTGCCATCCGTCTTGATCGAGATGCAGTCGGTCTGCTTGTTGGGGAAGAGAACGCAGATCTGGCCGTCCGAAATCTTGTAGCCGTTCTTGTTGCCCGGCCGGTATTCATAACCGTTCGAGGCCTTCCGCAGGTCGCGGGCGCCCTTCAGAAGCTGCCGGATTTCGTTTTCCCTGGCATTCCGGAACTGGACGTTTTCTGCCAATGCGATATGCGAGGAGGCCAGCGTCACGATCACGCCGATGAGAAGTGAGCGGCTTGGCAGCATGTGATAAACTCCGGCAATAGTCCGCGTGAAATTGATGAGAGTGAAATGATCAGGGTCGTTCTTGCCTTAGCTTTAGCAATGCTTGCCGGTAATGCAATGGCTGTCGATCCGACAAATCCGCGCGTCGACCGGCAGAACTACCAGGATTGCCGCCGCTTTCCCGAGCGCTGCGCCGGCGACGACCGCAACCGCAGCCGCCGCGACTATTACCGCGACAACACCCGCCAGGGCTCCGGCCAGTACATCTACCGCGGCCAGCGCCGCATATGGACGGATGAATCGCGCTGAGGACGCACCGCGCCCCCACTCTCGCGAGATGCGGAAAGACTGAGATTTCAAGGGATTAAATGGTCGGGGCGACTGGACTTGAACCAGCGACCCCTTGACCCCCAGGCATGTGGTCGTTTTTCATGAAAACGCCTGGATTGCAAGGGATCAGGCGCGCTTCGATTTCTCATTCCGGGGATTTTTCCGGGACCGCGCGACTTTTTCCAGACCGGCCGCTACTTCGTCATCGAGGACGTGGGCATACTTCGTCGTGGTCTTGATGTCGGCGTGATTGAGCGCGCGCTGGACGAGCTTCAGGTTTCCGGTTTCTCTGAGCAGCTTCGTGGCGACGTCGTGCCGGATATCGTGAAAACGGAAGTCTACTACCTTCGCCCGTGCTTTCATCCTGCGCCATTGCGTCTTCGCGCCTTCAGGAGTGATGGGGTAGCGCTTGCCGATCTTCTGGCCCTTGCGAGGGTGCAGGCAGAGGTAGGTGAACACGAAGACTGGATGATGCCCTTCGCACTGCTTCAGAATTGCCGCGATCTCCGGTGTGATCGGCGTGGAGATCAGCGCGCCGCCTTTGCCGATCGTCGTGATCCGCTTCGCGAAAATGTTGACATCGCTCCATTTGATCAGCGTCTCGTTGCGCCGGCGTCCGCTGAGGCGTGCGAATTCGAACCATGGTGCATAGTCGCTCCGGACTGCGTCATCGAGCGCAGCGCCTTCGGCCTCGTCGAGCTCGCGCACGCGTTCCTTCGATTCCTTCAGCATATGGTCGCGCCAGTTCGGCTCATTCGGAAACTGATAGCGCCAAGTCCGCTTGGCGCGGGTGAACAGCGCTTTAAGAAGAACGATCACCGATCGGTTCACGGTTGCGGCCGAGATCTTCGGAAGGGGATTTCCATCCTTGTCTTCGGCCCGGCCGTGCGGATATTGAGAGCGGCGCCAGGCGATGATCCTGGCGAGCTCCGCATCGTCGATAGCGTCGAGCCGGGTGTCCTTTCCGAAGAAAGAGACGATGCGATTGAGATCGGTGAATGTGGTGTCAGCGTTGGCATGATGCTCGCCGACTTCGGTAAAGTAGCGACCGGCCGCGATGTCGAGCGTCAGTGGCCCATGCCCGAGCGCCTTCTCGGCTTCGATATCCTTCTTTGCCTGGTTGCGCGCCCGGTCTTCGAAGACTACGGCTTCTTTTTTGTTACGGGTCTTCGTAGAGCCGAAAAAGCGACGACCGTCGACGATGAAGTCGAACTGGTAGAACGGACTTTTGGCGTTTTTATAGACGGACATTGGCGCGTCCTGCGTCGGTTGATGAATTCCTGAATGTCCGTCGGATCAAAGGCCATCTTCGGCCGCTTGGTCCCGGTGCCCTTCGAGATGAAGGCAATATCACCTGCTTTCACGTGGGCACGCAAGACTTTGACCGAGATGGTCAGCATGTCTGCCGCCTGTTTGGAGGTAAGAAGGCCGTTGATCTCTGTCATCGTATTCTCCCCTCGACCTCGATGCACATCAGCCTTGCCGCCAGAAGAGAGCCAGATCGGCAGGGAGCGGAGGAGATGATGGTGCGGCTGTCAGCCCAGAAACGCGCGCCACAGACGAACCTTACGTCAGCGATCGGGTAGGGCGCGTCGTCGGGTGCCGACAATGACATGGCGAGTTCGTTTCCGCAGACGGGGCAGCGATTTAGGGACGTGATCTTGCTGATGAAGGTCGTTCTGGTCAAAGAGCGAGCGCCGCCTGTCGCAATGAAGCGCGGTTGTCGTTGTCCGCGGGAAATTCGAGATGCTGGCGGCCGTCGAGCTCGTTGCCGGCGAGATGCTTGTTCATCCGGCGCATGACGTGGAAGCGTTCGCCATGGAAGCCGCGGCCGCCAGCGAGATTGATCCAGCGGTGCCTATCGGCGTCGGCGAATTTTCTGCTGTAATCTACACGCCAGTCCGGATCATCGTTGTCGCGATCGATGACAGGCTTCCATTGACCCCACTGCTTGAACAGGAAGGGGACGGCCGTGGCGGCGCACTGGTCACGAAGCGCGCGCACCCAGTCCGGATGCATTGGCCGGGCGTTCCAGCCGCTCTCCCCGCCCGCAATGGCCCACTCCAGGCGGCGGATCGTTTCGAGGCCGGGACCGAAGTGGCCGCGCTGCAGGATGCCGGCGCCGACATCAAGCGGGTTGCGCGACAACGCCCAGCGGACATCGATCAGGCCGAGCATTGGCTCGAAGGAACCAAAGGTGTAGACCGGCTGTAGGCGGGCCGCTGCGATCAGCAGATGCGGGAGATTGATGTCGGCGCGGCGTTGGTCTTCCATCGTGGTGCCGAGCGCCACATTCGCCGGCAGGCCGCCTGCCTCTTCACATAGCTTGATGATGTTTTGCGGGCGCTTGGTCAGCAAAAGCCATTCGAGATCGGGCGTGGCGCGGATGAGGTCGAACAGGTCCTTGCGCCATGACGGGTCAACCTGGTTGTCGAAGACGTCGGCCAGCGAGGCGCAGAAGACGCGGCGACGGCGGCCGTGCTGCGCGAAAAACTCGTCAGCTTGGCGCTGCCATTTCAGGGGCTCGCGCCAGTTGGCGTCAGTCGTGCGCCGGCGCGGGTGATTGCCCCATTTGACCATGCCGGAACGCTTCGCCCAATCCTCGGCGTAGCAGTTGTCGCAAGCCGGGCTGATCTTAGTGCAGCCGGTCCATGGATTGAACGTGCTGTCGCTCCATTCGATCGCTGTTGTCTCAGCCATCGCTACCCTCCATCCCCTGTGAGGGCGGTGCTGGGTGGCAGCTGCACGGCGCGTCGGGGCTGTAACCCGGCGTCGAGCAGGCATCGCACTGGTAGGGCAACTCGGCTTTGTAGGGAGGAAGCTCAATCTCCGGGCACGGCTCGTCATGATACTCGGCCCATTCGCGCCGCTTCCGTGACCGTTCTTCTTCGATCTCAGAGCAATCGGGGCAGAAATCGAAACCAAGTTCCCAATGGTCGAAGCCAACGCCATCGCCGCAATATTTGCATTTGCCACTAGCCATTGACGCCGTCCCCCGTTGCAGCGGTATCGGTATCGAGACATGAACCTCTGATCGCCTCGCGCTTGGCCTCTGCCATCGAGTTGACGCCCTCGGGAGAGTAACCATCGTATAGGTGGCCGCCGTCTTTCCAGCGGACGCGGATGTAGAATTTGTGCTCGGGATAGTCGTTGTCGCGCTCGATCTCGATGGTCGCGCCCTTGTGGGTGCCACGGAAATAGCCGCGCGATTTCTCAAGAATTCGCATCGGTCGAGCCCTCCGAGGTTGCGGCAAGGGCGGCGCGGAGCTTCTGCTCGATGAAGTCGTAGTCTTCGCGGTGCGCAGCTGGATGGCTCGAAAACTCGAAGGTATAGCCGCGAATGCCATCGACGATTTCAACGGCAAGCTTGCGGTAGTCCGGAACGTATTTGTTGACCACCTCAAGAGATGAGGATAGCGCTTTGATGGTCTCTTCGGCGTCATCAAGAGCGGCGCCTGCAACATCATCGATACCGGTGGCAACGATGGTCGATAGGTTGTCACGCTCCTCCGTAAGGTCGGCAATGCGCTGCTTGAGGCGAGTGATTTCGTCTGACACCGTGGCGCCGACTTCCGGAATTGCAGCCAGCGGCAGCATTGCGAAGTAGGTTTCCTTGTATGCATCCCAGCACTCGGACGGGGCGATGTCTACCTCGCGACTATAGTCCACCTCAAGCTCTTCACGATCCTCGAAGCCAGGGTCTCTGGCGAACAGCCAGCCCTCTCGGAAGCCATCCCTGAACGCGCCTCCGAAGGCGTCATTGGCAGGATCATACGCTGCATTGTGATCCGATACGGTAGCAAAGCTCCCCGTCACATGTTCGGCGGGTGCGGGCTGGGCGGCTTTTAGTGCGGTGTGCAGCCACCGGGCTTGCGGGAAGCGCCGATCCATCTCCTGCCAGTTCTCTTCATGTGTGCGAGATCCTGACCAGGCATGCTGCCAAAGGGTGTCAAGCAGGGCGCTGGCGGCACGGCGAATATCGTCATCGGCTCCAACCATTTGTGGAAGGGGCGATGGGGTGGCGGCAAACAACGGCGTCTTCGTTGGCCACGATTCAGCCTGTTCCTGGTCCATCGTGATATAGTCGCAGCCGAGCTTGTCTCGCATCATCCATGCAACCGGTTCTTTTGGAAGGGGCGATGGAGTGTCGAGCGGCATCAACATTTCGCCGGTGCGATTATGCTCGATGGCCTGGTCCTCGCCAAACAGGCGCCAATCCGGCCAGACTCGGCCTTCATTCTTCGTCTGCTTTGCCACGATAAGATCGATAATCTCTTCGGGCTGCCTGCCGTCGCGAAGTGCGCCGTCAAAGGGGCGAACCGGCTTGGTCATGATCAGCCCTGCATTTCCGGGGCGCCCTGGAACGTGGGCAGGCTCGTGTCGGAGCCGGCGCGTTCCATGTCGCGGATGACCTGCTCGGTGACATAGATGTCCGGCCGGTAGAGCTGGCAGATCCAGAAGAGCTTGCCCGCGGACTGGCGGTACCGGAGGCGGACCGGGATGCGGGCCGGCTCGCCGCGGAAGAAGGGCGGGATCGACAGGATGAACATGCCGGGAACGTCGAGCTTGTTGCCGTTGGCGTCCTTGTGCTCTTCCTCGAAATTGATCTGCGCCGCGCCGGACTGGAGGTTGACGACGTTCTTCACCTTCGTTTCGGAGAAGACCTGCAGGCCGCGCGAGAGCGATACGAGCTCGTTCGGGAAGGCGACGCGGAAGGAGAACTTGTGGCGCCAGTCTTCCTCTTCCATGGTATCTGGCGCGGCGAGATCGGCAATGTGATCCTCGATGAATTCCGCGAACTCGACCTGCGGCAAGGCCTCGCCATTGATCCCCATCCAGGCATTCCAGCTATCGGACAGCGGAAACTCGTAATGGACGCGGTGCTTGCCGTTATCGGCCGGGCCGCCGTTCTGCTTGTCATGATAGTCGATCACCGCCGTCAGCGACGGCTTCTTCCAGTCGGTGTCGGCGAAGATGACGGAGTGCTCGGTCTTGTGGCGGTTGACCAGGTCGACGAGGCTTTCCAGCGTCAGGACCCTAGCCGTGCCGGCCTTGCGGACGGGCTTCAGCCGCCATTCGTCAATAATCGGCTTGAGGCTGGTAGCCTTGCCTGACTTCGGATCGACAAGCAGCGGCACGTCCGCGGGAAGTCCGGGCACATCGGTCGGAGTATCAATTACCTTGATGTCGACCATGCCCTGATCTGCGAGCGCGGCGATGGCGTGGACGGCGGTTTCGGATAGCTGATCCATTTTGCTTTCATCTGGTTGAAGGGATTACTGCTGCTGCGACCGGTCGATCACACGAGGACCGGGAAACATGTCGTGCTGCTGGGGATGCTCGGTCGACAGCTTGCCGCCCTCGATCGCCCAGTAGATGCTGGTCTTGCGTGGGATCTTCGGCAGCTTCGGCGGCGGGATATCGGCCGTGACCTCGATGACGCCGTTCTTGATCACGAAATTGAGGACGAGGGAGAGTGAGCCCTTGAAGGTAGCCTTCGGCTGCTCGTTGGAATGATCGAGGAGCTTTTCGACGACAAGCTCCAGCTTCTCCGTCATCTCCTGATTGAGTTCGCCTCGTTCGAGCATGCCGACGAGGGCCTGCGCATCGCGTATTGTCTGCATGGTTTGCCCTTTCAAAGAAAACCGGTGTCAGCGCCATTCCGGCGCGAAGGGGATGTCGTCATCGAGATCGCGGGAGAAGGAGCCGGCCGGTGCGCCGCCGCTGCCAGATCCGCGCGAGCTGGCGCCCGCGGCACGATCGCCGTCGAGGCCGTAATCATCAGGCTCGCCACCGGGGCGATAGCCGCTGCCATTGCTGCTCAGCATCTGGATCGTGCTGTTGAAACCCTGCAGGACGATCTCGGTCGTGTAGCGGTCGTTGCCGCTCTGGTCCTGCCACTTGCGGGTCTGGATCTGGCCTTCGACGTAGAGCTTGGCGCCCTTCTTGACGTATTGCTCGACGACCTTGCAGAGACCTTCGTTGAAGACGACGATCGTGTGCCACTCCGTCTTTTCCCGGCGCTCGCCGCTGTTGCGGTCCCGCCAGCTTTCGGATGTCGCAAGGCGGAGCGTGGCGATCGGCCTTCCGTCCTGCGTGCGGCGGATCTCCGGATCGGCGCCGACATTGCCGATGAGCGTGGCCTTGTTGACTGAACCTGCCATGTCTTGCCTCAGATGCTGCGCCCGGTGGCGCGCTGAAAGAATTCGACGAAGGCAAGCTCGGCCTTGGCGGCCGGCCACGGGTGCAGGGCGCCCGTCGTCTTCGGTGTGGTGGCTTTTGGGAAGTCGGCCTCGGCCTGCCTGCCGAAGAGCGTAATCGCCTCGGCGCGCGTCATGCGCACGTCCATCAGGTCGAGCGCTTCGCGCGTCGCCCTGGTCCAGCAGTCTGGCGTCTGCATGCCGGCGGCCTCGTAGATCGCCAGGTCCCATGCCTGCTTGATGTTGCGGACGATCTCGTCGAGGTTGGTGCCCGACTTTGCCTTGAGAAGGTCCTCGGCCGGACGGCTGCGCCCGCCGATGAAGAGCTGATGGCCGTCGCGCAGCAGGAAGAGGCCGGCGAGACGCAGATCTCTGATCTCATTGACGATCGCCTGCGCGCCCTGGACGGCGTGCTGCGCGGCGGAAATGCCGTAGGGGCCATCGTGCCGGCCGTCGAAACGAACCTGCTTGGCGAGTGTAGCCGCCATCAGCCGGAAATCGACCGCGCCGGGATCGATGAGGCCGATATCGATGCGGCGGCCGGGGCCGAGATTGGCGTAGATCGGATCCTTGGTGATGCGAACCGCCATCATGCAGATTTCTCCGGCTGCTGCGGCAGGAGATGCCGGTCGCGGTAGGCGAACCATTCAGGCCACACGGTGCGAAGGCTCGCCATGTCATTGCAGGCCCAAGGCACGAGGAAGCTGTCGACCGCGTTCGCCATGTTGCCGGAATGCGGCAATGCGACATCCTGCAGGAACTCGACAGCGCGGCAGGCTTCATTGCGGGCCTTCGCGACCGCCTCGTCGACCGAATAGGCGCGGGTCCGCTGGCCGAACAGCCAGAGCGTCATGAAGAGACCGGCCAGCGTCCAGCCGGCGATGATGCCCATGGTCACGGTCATACGCGTTCCTCCCATGCGATCTGCTGATCCAGCTCGCCTGTCCGGCGCCAGGTCTGGGAGCCGACGTAGACAAGCAGGAGCATGGCGACCGCCCAGAGGAGCGGGCAGAGGATTTCGGGAACCCAGCGTGGCACGGCCGGGCGGCGCTCGACGATAATGACGGGCGGCGGCTCAACCCGCGCGCCAAAAGGCGTTACGTGATCCATGGCATTGCCCTTTCATCGGTTTGGAAATGGCCGCGTTCGCCCAAAGAGGGGGTGGTGACGAACGGGCCATAACCAAGCCGATCGCGGGTCAGGCGAGACGGCGAACCGAAAGGCGATTTGCGAGGTCGGAGGCCTCGCCCTTGAAGCGCTCGATTTGGCGAGACGAGAAACCCTCAGCGCGGAGATCGTCGAAGGTGCAGCCGGGGTTGGCGCGCATGTAGTCGGCGATTTCCTTGGCAGTATCGCGCGGGATGGCGTTGTGGACGGCGGCGGCGGTCGGGGTGGGGGGTGCAGTGTGCATGGCTCGATCTCCTCTTGGTGGGCTCAGGTATGAGCTGGAGATCGTTATAGTGGGAAGCATCCCACTTAGCAAGTGGAATAGTGGGAAAAGACCCACACTATGGTCCGGGCTGTGGAAATCGCTGTTGTCGGGATGTCGAAAAAACGAATCAAATTCCGCTGGACTCTTGCGGCCGATCCTGTTTCCTATAGCGAGAACGAAAAAAGAACATGGAGAGAAAAATGCAACCGCGTGCGGCAGAACATCCAGATGCACTCCGTCTCGTCATTGAGTTGGAGAGCCTGTATGTCGCTTGCGATGATTGTGGGCATTCCCGCGTATTGAAGCTCTCAAATCTTCGGGCGGCCGCAAGCCTTGGCGTTCACAATTACATGCAGCTGTGCCGAAAGATCCGCTGCAGTGAATGCCCCAAAACTCCGCCATCGGCGCGCAATCTGACACTGCGCCCGAGTTGGTTGGCGGAAGTGCTTCAAACGGTGGCGTGAAAGACGATCTTGTGCACCGAGAATACCTTCTTGGTGTCGAATTCAAGTTCGTTACGCTCCCCTTCGTCGGGGTTGTGCTGCCAAAGTCTCGTCACCTTGTGAGACTGCGATCGGAACTCCTTGATGTAGCTCTCGCGATCGTTCTCTTCGTCTGTAAGGACTTGGACAATCACGTCATCTCCAGCTCGCACAGGTTCGTTCGGATTGATCCAAACCGTTTCGCCAGCCTTAAATCGAGGTTCCATTGACGTGCCGTAGACGCGCACGGCGTATGCCCCCTCAACACCTTCAAGCATTGGCGGAACGAATAGGCGGCCAACTTCCGCGCCGTTAAGTACGAACCGACCGTTTGGGCCGCCTACAGACTGGCCGCGCAACGGAATATAGCCGTCCCGTGGGAAGCTTTGATACTTGGGCGGGAAGCTGGCATTCGTTCGGGTGACCGACAATGCCATCTGATCGTCTCTATCGTCGGCATTTTCTTCCTCGTTTCGCCGCGCGGGAATCGCTTCATTGCGCGCGAGTGCTTCGGCATCCAGATCCAGTGCTTCCGCAAGCATCCAAAGCTTTTCCGCTGTTATCGTGGCCTTTTTGCCTCGCACGATATCCCGAATAAAATCCCGTGGAAGTCCCTTCCTGGTTGCGGCAACGATAGGGCTGAGGTCGAGTTCAGCAAGTCGTTTTACGACGATCTCTTGGAGTGTGCTCATAGTGGGAGAATAGGAAATTTCCCCCTCCTTAAGCTAATGGGATGTTTCCTATTGCAAAGTGGGATGTATCCCACTATAAGGGGGCCATGGAAACGGAATTGGCACGCCATCTTCTGACACTTTGCGATACGTTCGCCAACGCTCGAGAGCTGGGCGAGGCGACAGTCGGTCGGCACTGTGCCGCGGATGGTCGCTTCTTTCCGCGTATTCGTGATGGGAAGACCTTCACCGCCAAGAAGTATGACGAGGTCGTGGCTTGGTTCTGTCTGCACTGGCCCGAAGGGGTTGAATGGCCGGATAAGGTTCCGCGTCCGCCGATCTTCGTCACGGAGGCGGCAGAATGATGCCGTCTCTCGCACCAGTTCTCCCAGCGCGTCCTCACTGCGCGCCACCTCCGGCCGGAGCGTGTTTCTCCAGGCGCTCCGGCCGGTTTTTCTTCTGCAGGATAGGGAAGAGGTCATCCCGCGTGGCTCATAACCACGAGATCGCCGGTTCAAATCCGGCTCCTGCAACCACCATACCCCCGGCGCGGATACCGACAGGCGCGATGGAAAAGACCCGGAGGCTGCAGCGGTATCGCGGCTTTGCGGGCACTCTCTGGATAGTCTGTTCATGCGGTCCCCCGTGATCTGCTGACGGGCTGACAGTCACATTTCGAAACCTTTCCCACCACGGGAAAACGCGCGGGAATTTCCCGGCGCGGGAAAACTTTGCTTTGCGCCAAGAGGGGCGATGACGATGCAGGACACTCTGACCAACGCCTGGTTCCACCGCCTGAAAGCGGCAAACCGCCTGCTGATCAAGAAGAACGGCGGCATCGAAGCCAGCGCCGAAATCACCTCTCTGTCGAAAAGCCAGATCGGTCGCTGCCACAGCGACGGCGATACCGAGCTTCTGCCGCTACCAGCCGTCATGCGCCTCGAAGCCGAGTGCGGGGACTACGCTGTTACTCGCGCCATGGCCGAGGTTCATGGCTGCAAGGTTTCCGATCCCCGCGAGGCCAAGGCGGATGGCACCAGCGTCATGCGCGGCGCCGTCGAGCTTGGCAGCCGGGTCGCGCAGTATCAGCACAATCACGCCATCGCTTCCATGGACTTCATGCTTTCGCGCGCCGAACTGGCTCAGGGCGTCAAGGACCTGCAGCAGATCGTCGATGCTGCCGCTGAGCTGCTGAACGCCTATTCGCATGCCATGGCAAAGGGTGGCGAAGAAGCCCCGGCGCTCCGCCTTGTCGGCCAGGAGTAGGTCCGATGTTTCCTGACATCCAGCCGAAGGCGCTCGACAATCTCGTGGCCGCGATCCGCAAGGTGAAGGGGCGCGGCGTTGCCATGCATCGCCCAACCGTCACCGCCAGCCTGCCAGACTGCCCCAAATGCCGACGCGGTCTGGCGATTGCGGAAGTCATCGAGCGCTTCTGCGTCCGTTGCGGCGACATCACTCTCGATGCGGAGCGGCTTTGATGGAACACGGTGGGCCGAAGAACAAGTCGCAGCAGGATCGCATACGCCAGAAGGTGGGCGCGAAGCGCAAGGAGCAGCTGCAGGAGGTGCGCCGCATTCTGCAGGCGTGGAAGTCCGGCCGGGATGCGACGGCCAGTATGCGGGCCATTGCCGACGTCTTCGAGAAGGGCGGGGTGATTTGATGCTAAAGGAAGTTATCTTCAGCTCGCCGCTTTCGAAGGATGGTATTTCGTGGGCCCTTTTTTGCAGTGAGAACCCCCGTCCAGTCGGCTTCAAATCCACCTGTGATGGGTGGATCGTCGGAATAGAAGTAGTTTCGCTTGAACTGCTCGCCTGCGGCATCAAGGGAGATCAGCAACTCCTCATCGAAGTTTCTAATTTCAGCGCCACTGAAATCACAGTTTGTGAATTCGTGACTGACGAGCTCACTAGCGTCGATACTTCGGATCCGACAGTTCGTGAAGTTGCAGTCAATGTATTGGTCATCTTCGACAACTTGCGAACCGATCACTGTGACCTTAACGAAGCGCGCAGCGTCTTTACGCTCGTTCGCCCTCTTGTGGGCCTCGCCTCTTATTACGCCACCTTCGTAAGTGACGTGCTTGAAGCCGCGAATATTCAGCCAGTTGAGTGTAGCTCCAACTCCGCGCTCAAACGTTGCCGAAACACGAGAGATGATGCCTCTTTCCTCACCATTCGCCAACGCTCTCAAAGCGGCAGAAAGCGGTCGGTCGAGCTTTTCCGATCCGTAGCGTGTCGCGACGTAGTCGGCAAGGAGGTCCATTGCCTCGACACCGTAACGTCTCTCCGGATCAGCGATAACGATATCCAGAGACGCAATGCCGGCCAACAAGCTTGCTTGCCGCTCCTTTTCACCCAGCAGCTTAGCTCCGTCCTGCAGGAGGCGGGCATAATTTGCAGAGTCGTTCGATTCGATTTGCCGGCGAGCGTGCGCCAGTTGCTCGGCTTGGTACTCAAGTTGCCTCGTGTTGAGAACCCCGCGCCATGCGACGGTAAAGAAGGTGACGATTGCAGCGAGTCCGGCACCAAACGGTGTGAATGCTTGAGCAATTTGCACGCGCTCGTTTGGCACGGCAGTTATGACAACAATGCCGAACCCAGCAAAGAGCAGTACGGTAATGATGAAGGCAGCGATCGCCAACGCAAACCACGTTTCCGATTTGACGTTTGGCCCGTCCGATACAGCCCGGCTATCGTCGTTGTTGTTTGCCATCGAACCACCCCCGCTTGCCGAATTGGTAAGAACTACCATTCGCTGATTGCGATCGGGATGGCGTCTGCTTTCCGATCCACAGCTTTCGCAGGCGCTCATGGAGGCGGGAGTGCGCCGGTACGGTTCGATCTGATTTCGGCGGAGAGCGTAGCGGAGGCCGCAGAATGAGCGAGCCCATCCGCCTCTTCATCGTGACCGACGATGCGGCGCAGGCCTGCCTTGCCGTCATGCATTGCCATCTGTCCGATTGCCCGAGCTTCGTGCGGGTGCTGACATCGGCGGCCGATATCCGCGCCGTTCCCGATGGCGCCCGCTGCATCGGCCAGTGGTTCGCCTGGTCGGACCGCAGCCCGACCGATGCCCAGATGGCGTGGGAGTGGCGGCGCGATATCGGTGGTATCGAGGGCGTCAGCCTCGCCTTCTTCGATCGCGTCGACGAGTGGAACGCCAAGCGCCGCGCGGCCGAGGAGAAGATCCTCGCCGAAGCGCTGGGCGAGGCCGCCGACGGACCTGTCATTCCCTATTCCGAATTCGCCAATGCGCAGGCGGCGGCTCGTGCCGTCGAGAGCGAGACGGTCGCGGTTCTTCCCAAACAATCGAGGTGGCATTGATGGAAACGATCCTGTTCGGCTCAACGCCGGTCAACGTGACGCGCGAAGACCTGATGAAGATGCCGCCGCATCAGCGCAGCGAATGCTTCGCGCTGATGAGCGAGCAGGGAAAAAGCGATCTGGCGATCGGCACGATGTTCGGGATCGGCTCGCAGGTTGTGCGCAGGCTGATCGAGGCGAAGCATCATTATGCGATCCCGAAGGCGGCCGAAGAGCGCGTGACGCCGGAGCCCGTGTCTGACGTGGTGGCCGATCGGATCGACATCAGTCGGAATGCCTTGCGGCTGCTGCGCCGGATCGGCCGGGAACGTCAGGGGTGGACCGCCGGCAAGGCGACCATCTCGGCCGAGACCGGCGTCTATGACGGGGCGCTGGAAAAGGCGATGAGCGAAGTGCTGGATCGCGGCCTCGTCGTCAAGCTCGCAAATCAGCTCGGCCGAGGCGGCAGGACGCCTTGTTACTGCGTGACGCCACAGGGTTCGGCACTGCTGGCGCGGGCTGCCAAGATCATGGCGGAGGCATGAATGCTCTCCGATTCGATCCGGGTCATGCGCGAGAGCAAGGAGAAGGAGCCCGGCAAGGTCGGCGAGGCGCTGATGCTGCGCGGCTTCGAGATCGAGGCCCGCAACATGGAAGAGCGCCTGCAGAGCCTGACCGGCAGGCCGCATGTGCCGCTCGACGGCAATCTCGTCAGCCAGCCGGACGCGGAGGCGGGGCAGCCATGAAGCCGGAACGTACCCGCATCCTGCTGATCGTCGGCTCCAATATTGTCGAATGCCACCGCACGGCGCGCGCCTTCGGCCTCGACCTGACGAAGGTCGGATCGATGCGCACCGTCACCCGGCCGTATGCCCTCAGGAGCTGGAGCCGCGGCACGCCCTTCATCGCGCTCAACCGCGATAGCTGGCCGGAAACGCTCGACAGGGCGCTCGATGCGCTGACGCGCACCGGCCAGCTCCGTATCGCCAACGAGAAAGACCTGGAGGATCTGCGGGAAGAGGAAGGGCTTGCCCATGCTGGATAGAGCCGATCCGAGGCGCGCAACCTCATCCGCCATGAGCGGCAGGATGGACGATCGCCAGGCGCTGGCGGCGATCGTGCTCTGGAATTCCGGACATTTCGACACGTTCGACATCGGCAAGCTGCTCGACGTCGGCGAGGACGCGGTCTGCCGCACGTTGCATGCGGCGCGGCACCTCGCGGGGGGCGCGCATGCTAGTTAGACAGGGCGGCAAGTCTGTCGGCGAAGACATGGATACTTACTGGGCTCTCGATGTGGATATCGCGATTTGGTGCATCGAACTGCATGCATTGCACTCCAAGTCGGACGTCGAAAATTGCAAATGGGCCTGCATATCGATCGGGCTCGCGACAAACCTTGAACCTGCTGTAAATGACAACCTTCGAAATCGGGCGATTATCCTCTCTGCCTTGGAGTATGCAGCCAACCACGTAGCCAAGATCGAACAAATCTTGTCCGTCTTCGATCTCTTTTCCGTCAAGCACAACTCTCGTGACGCGCATCATCAAGCTTGGTTGCTCACCGAAGTCAGCCACGCGGTCGATCCTGAGCGGACGTCTATTCCAGTTTTGGATTTCAATCTTAACGAATTGGTCGCCTTCCTCGTCAGATGTCACGACGACAAACATGGACGGTGGGCTTTCGCCGAGTTGATGGTCGATTTGTCTCTGCTGCACTCTGATCTGGTGCAGAAGCACCATCAATGTTGCCAGGGTGACAAGTGCACCCGCCCATCCGCTAGATGCGGAAATCCATTCGCGAAGGCAGTTTTCGTTAGGTTCACAGAGCAAGGACCGCGTCGGGCCGAAGCCAAAGACGACGACAATAAGGACAACAATCATTATCGAGCCAAACAGTGGCGCGATCCATTTTTCAAGCATGTGTGGCCCCTAAGATCGACAGTTCTAGGCTGCTTCCAGACCGATCACCAGACGTTTGCCCATGGCTGCCAGGGCGGCAACCATCAACGGCAGCTTGGTGCTGACGTTCGGGTCCAGCAGCCGGCGCGCTTCCTTCTCGTCCTTGCCGATGCGGCGGGCGAGTTCGCTGCGCGAAATACCGGCCGTCTGGAACGTCTCGATGACGGCGATCTTTGCCGCCACTTCCGGATCGGGCATGATCATCGCACCTTCAGCCGTAGCATCGGGCAGTGGCTTGCCGATCTCCAGATAGGTCAGCAGGGCGACGCCAAGGGCGTCGGCCGCCATCTCCCTGGCTTCCGCCATGTCATCACCCTCGGTGATCGCTTCCGGAACGTCAGGGAAGGTCACGGTAAAGCCGCCCTGCTTCTCGGTCGGCTCGAAGGTCGCCGCGTAAGCATAAGTCTTCATGGTTCAGTCTCCAAAGCGGCCACGATTGGCCTGTTGTGGAATGGACATGCGGTAACAACGCGAAGGTCTGGGGCTCAGGTGAGCCCCAGATGTTTTCGAATTTTTGCCGCCGTCTTCGGGTCTATCTCCCGGCTCGGGAGGGTCGTGAACCGGTCTCCGAAGAACACCGTTGCATGCCCGCCTTTGCCTTTCGATTTGTCGACCCGGAAGGGAAGGCCGCGTTGTTTTGCTTCGTCTCTGAGTTCAGCGATGAAGCGGTCCCGCTTGTCCATTTCCGTCTCCGTTTCAATGAAAACATATTCGGATATTTTTGTCCGAACGTCAAGAGGCTTCGGATGTTTTTGTCCGAATTTTGGTGGCAAAAATGTCTGCCATCATTGAGGAATTCATAGAGCGGGCGAAGGCCGTCAGCGTTTCCGAAGCGGTCGAGAAGCTCGGTTTGGCCGTGGCGCGCGGCGACAAGGGGCAGCCGTGTCCACATTGCGGCGGCAAGGATCGCTTTTCGGTCAATCTGACCAAGCAGGCGTGGAATTGCCGCGGCTGCAATACGGGCGGGCGCACTGGCATCGGCCTCATCGGCTTCGTGTTGGGCCTCGATCTGCATGTTCGGGCGCAGTATTTCGAGGCATGCTCGAAAGCGCTGGATGAGGTTCTGCCTGATGAGGCCGAGCGCGAGACGGCGGACGATCGTGCGGCCCGGCTGCAGAGAATCTCGCAGGCGAGGGCGGAGCGCGCGGCCAAGGAGGCAGCCCAGCAGCAGGCGCAGAACGCTTTCCGGCAAAAGGAGATCGATCGTGCGCGTGGCATCTACCTGAACGCCAAGATCGCACCGAAGCCAGACGATACATTCCTGCGTGCCTACCTTGCCGCCCGCACCGGCTATCTCATGTCCGACCCCGTCTTCGAAAACATCCGGTTCAACCCGAATCTCAGCTACTGGAACGGGGAGGACGAGATGGGCCGGCCGGTTTCGATCTATTCCGGCTACGCGATGATAGCGCCATTCGTCGACCTTTCGGGCAAGGTCATCGGCTGCCACACGACATGGATCGATATGAACAATCGTCCCAAGTGCCGGCCGGATCTCGGGCGGGACAAAAAGGGCGATCCACTGCCGACCAAGAAGATGCGCGGCGTGAAGAGCGGCGGGTTGATCCCTCTTTGCGGTGACATCGACGCAAAGCGCTGGGTGGGCGGCGAGGGGATCGAGAACGGGCTTGCCGTCGCCGGCTACGAGGGCTTCGATCGCGACACCTTCTATTTCGCGGCCGGTGATCTTGGCAACCTTGCTGGCCCGGCCGATCGCGGCAAAGGCCGGAGTGAGAGCTATCCCGGCCCGGATGGCAAGAGGATCCGCGTCTATCCTCATCCGAGGCCAGACCAGGGCGAGACCGACGCATTCCAGGTGCCCGACCATGTGACAGGCCTGGTGCTGCTCGCCGACGGCGACAGCGAATTTTTCTTCACCGCGGCCGCGATGGCGCGTGCGCAAGCCCGCACCGCTCGTCCCGGCCGGTCGGTCAATATCTGGTGGCCTCCGCGCGGCGCGGATTTCGCCAGCCTTTTATGCAAGAGGGTCTAAGGGCGTGCTCGACAATCTATCGACTGAAATGCCGGATGGTCTGAAAGAGATCATCCAGGCTGCCATGGTGCAGCGTGGCGAACTTGACCCCGAAACCCCACCCCTCGCAGATGACCATGCCGAAACTCTCGACGATGGCGCAGCGCCCCCCGATGACGCCGACGCGCTCAAGGAAATCCTCGAATATTGCGCCGGCCTCGACCATTCGGACACTGACAACGGCAAGCGGCTGCTGAAGCACTTCGGCAAGGATCTGCTGGTGGTCAGCCAGGAGAAGGCGAAGGCGGCACTCTATGCCGTCTGGACCGGCACCCATTGGGATATTGCCAATGGTGGGCCGAAATCGCTGGCGATCGTGCAGCAGCTCGGCGACAGGATCATGCTGGAGCGGCATTACATCAAGCCGACGAAGGCAGAGCAGGACGATATCGACGCCGGCAAGGCGGCGGCCGATAAGGAGAAGCGTGGGACGGACCTTGATGTCACCGAACGGAGGCTGCTCGCCAGTCGGGAGAAGGCGCTCGACCTGTTCTCGAAGCGGGTGAAGCGCCGGCTCGATCATGCCGTGTCGTCGAAGAACGTCGCGCGCATGAATGCCGCGCTCGCCTGCGCCGCGCCGCATATCATCCGCTCGCCGGACGACCTTAACGCCGATCGCATGCGCTTTGCCGTGCAGAACGCGACGATCAGCTTCCATTCCCGCATGGAGCGGCGGAAGAACCCGAAATTCGTGAGCCCGACCGAGACGCCCAATGTGCCCGAGACGGTCGACATCTGCATCGAGGCCGACGTGAAGGCGGACAGGGGGCATCGGCGCGAGGATCTCATCACCCATGTCGTGCCGGTCGATTATCAGCCGAAAGCGAAATGCCCTCGCTGGACGAGATTCCTCGAGACCATGCTGCCGGATGCGGATGTCCGTCGGCTCGTGCAGGTGTCCTCAGGCCTCGGCCTGGTCGGTCTGACAGTGCAGAAACTGTTCTTCCACTATGGCGACGGCGCGAACGGCAAATCGGTCTACATGGAAACACTCTGCAGGCTGCTCGGCGAGGTGTCCGTAACCCTGCCGGCGACGAGCCTGATCGGCGAGAGCGGATCGTCCGGTGGTGCATCGCCGGACCTTGCCAGATTGCTCGGCCGCCGGCTGCTGCGCGTCAAGGAGCTGCCCGAGGGCGAGGACCTGAAGGAGAACCTGGTCAAGGAACTGACAGGCGGCGAGACGATTACCGCGCGTGACCTCTTCCAGGGCTATATGGACTTCGACCCGATCTTCGTGGTGCAGATGAGCGGGAACGGCTATCCGCGCATCACCGGTAATGACGACGGGATCTGGAGACGCATGGCGGTCGTACACTGGCCGGTGAAGGTGCCGGAGGCCGAGCGGCGGCCCTTCGACGAGATGATCGCTTATTTCCGTCCGGAATATCCCGGTATCCTGAACTGGCTGATCGAGGGCGTGCGCATCTATCTGCGCGAGGGCCTTGTCATTCCTGATGCGGTCAGGGCCGCGACGCAGGACTATCGCGACGACATGGACCGCACGTCTGCTTTCGTGGCGCGTTGCGTGGTCAAGGAAGAGGACGCGCCGCCTCTGCAGGCGAAGTTCCTCTACAGCGCCTATTGCCGATTTACGGAGGACGAGGGCGGCAAGCCCATGAACGTGACGGCCTTCGGGCGGGCGATGGCAAAGAAGTTCAAGAAGGATACGACGCAACGCCTGCATTACTACCTTGGCATCCGTCTGCGCGATGTCCCCGAGCCGCATGGCCACGACGCGCCAGAGCCGCCGCCCGGCCGCTTTGACGATGATGCTCCGCTTCCAGAGGTCTTTTGATGTTCCCCGAAACCCCACCCGGCATTTCCCCGCCGTCTGAACTGCCGCGCGCTGCGATAGTTGCGATAGTTTCAGCGGCAGTTTTGCGACAGTTGGCGAGGGGGAAGGGGGAGCAAAATCAAAGACTTGCGATAGTTGCGATAGTTTTGGCGCGCATACGCGTAATGTTTTGGGTGGGGTGTGGGGTGAAGAGAATTCTTCCACGTTAATGCGGGAAAACTATCGCAACTATCGAACCTATTGAAATCACTCATAAAAACTATCGCAAAAACTATCGCAGAACTATCGCAAACTATCTCCAAAGGGTTGATGATGAAAAAGGTGACCATTGAACAGCTTCTGTCCTGGGCTTTTACGCAGGAGCTCTGCAAGGTCGGCGCTCCTATGGCAGATGCCGGAGGGCTGGGTTTCAGCCAGGCTTGGAGCATCACCAGCGATATGGCCGTGCTGGGGACGATCATTGACCGCAGTCCGAACATCTACGGCGTCATCCCCGATTTCATTTCGGCGCAGGCCGGTCCTCACCCCGATGCCATCACGGTCGGCAATGCCGTCCGCGCCATGGATGCATTCGATAGCTTCGGCTACAGCGGCGATGGTGTCTGGAACCCTTTCCCCGAATGGAGCGACGAACAAGGTCTGATCGCGGCCGAAGTGGCGCGCGTGGACGAGGAGCTTCTGTTGAAGGGGGAAAGGCTCACCGGCCGGCACATCGTCAACTTGGTCATCAGGCATTCCATTCTCGGTAGCGGCCCGGATTGGACGGCAGACGAGCCGAAGGTGCGGATGGTTATGAAGGCTGGAAAGCCGGCATGGTTTGTCCGCAAGAAGGGCCGGGATGCGTTCAACCGGCCATTCACCTTCGAGACCGATGGCTTCGACAAGCGCAAGCAGCGTCCGGTCAAGGGCGCATACCGGAAATACGAGCTTTCGGCCTCGATCCGTGGCGCGATCATCTCGCGAATGGACTGGCAGCTATGGCAGGATGCACTCCAGCACTTGCATTCCGAGCTTTCCGGCCGGCTTCAGGCCAATGATTTGCAGCCTTTCGCGCCGGATATGCAGCCGTGGGCACGCCTCAAATCTCGTGCGTCTTCCTTTTAAGCCATTGAAAACGGCTGAGAAAATATTCTGATATGCATCTTGCGGTGCGGCAGTAGCTTGACATATCTTGAAGACAGTAAAAAAGGTTAGATAAACCCGCTAGGTGATGGCCCGGCGGGTTTCGCATTTCAGGAGGCTGTGATGTGAAGCTAGTCGTCACTTGGGCTGATGTCCGTGGCTTGCGGCAGTTCGATAAGGGCATTCGTTGGCTGAACGAGAACTTTCCGAAAGTTCTCCCTCGCATCATGAACCAGGTAGGCGATAGGGCGCGCACTCGCGTCGTCCGGGCACTCACGACACAGACGGGCCTCAAGCGCGATGTTATCCGTCGCGCTGTCGAGAACAGCAAGCGAGCCTTCAGCGGTCAGCTTATTTACGATCTCAGGTCTCGAGGTGGCAACGTCCGCCTCAAATACCTAAATCCGAAAGAGACGGAAGCGGGCGTTGTCGCCACGCCGTTCGGAAAGAAGACGCTCTATCCCGGCACTTTCATGCGCGGTGGCGTCTTCCCAAATCGAAAGATGGTGGCACGCTTCGATGGTCATGTCTTCTATCGTCTCAATCGATCGGGCACGCGTATCACCTTCGCACGGTCCGGCGTCTTCATCCCGAAAGAGATGATCATCGGCGCCACCAAGGAAGCGTTTGAGGGCGAGGTGCAGACGACGCTGCCTCAGCGCATCGATCAGGTGCTTCGGAAGCTGCAGGGCTGACCCGACCCGAAGGGCAGGGTCGCCGAGCGGGCGGGGCACCCCCCCCCATTCAGGGACCGTATCAACGATCCGAAAACCGAACGGAAGCGCGCGACTGCGGGTTTTCGCCAGTGTGAAACTTCGAAAGCGGTACACGTGAGGAAGCGTGCACGCACACGTGCAACGCACGGATAATGCACGATGAATGAAGAATGGATGTCGATCACGGAGGCTGCGGCAAAGCTCTCCGCTGCCGGTGATCAGGTCGACCGTTCGACCTTGTCGCGTTATCTGAAGCAACATTCCGAGGCGTTGACGCTGAAGCCAGACGGCAAGTCGAACCTCGTCGACTACATCGCCCTCCTGGCGCACCGGCGCGAGAATGTTCGCATCCGACAGGCTCCGGGTGCAGCATCACCATCGGCGCAGCGTTCGGCGCCCTCGTCGCGGTTCTCCGGTACGCAGTCGGATGGCGTTGCCCGTAAGGCGCAGGCCGATGCCGAGTTGCGCGAGATGGATCTCGCGGAGCGTCGCAAGGAGCTGACGCCCGTTGCGGAAGTCGACCAGGCTGGCCGAGACGCCGTTGCCATGATGATGTCAGCCTTCGAGCGGGCGATCGAGACGGAAGCGGCGTCGCTCTCCCTGAAGTACGGATGGGAGGAGCGCGTAGTGCGTATCGCGCTGAAGGGCTTCGCAAAGGAAGGGCTGAACATCTTCAACCAGAGCGTCCTGAAAAAGCTCGACGCGATGCGCCGGCGCGAAGAGGCTGGCGAAGATCCTCTCGATATCGAAGCTGCCGGGCAGCCGTTGCAGTGACCGTTCACGATATCCGGGAGCGCTTCCCGGAGCTGCCGAACGGAGCGGTCGCGATCTTCTCGGGCATGGCTGCCGCCAGCAGGCCGAGCGAAGATCTGACGATCAGCGAGTTTGCAGATCGGTATCGCAAGGTTTCTGCGGAATCGGGGTCGCCCTGGCCGGGTGATTTCCGAACCGACCGCGTGCCGTATCTGCGGGAGCCACAGGACTGCCTGCATCCGGATCATCCGGCGCGGCGCATCTCCTGCCGCTGGGCCGCGCAGCTCGGCAAGTCGACCGCGATCGAGAACTGGTTTTGCTTCATCGTCGACCAGTCTCCCGGCTCGATGATGATCGTGCTGCCGACGCTTGAAGAGGCGACGAAGTTCAACCGCGTCAAGCTGCACCCGACGATCGAGGCATCGCCGCGTATCCGTCACAAGGTGCTGCCGGTCAGCAGCAGAGACGAACAGGGCAGCACGACCGCTTTCAAGCGATATGCCGGCGGCTTCTGTCAGATCGTCAATGCAGGTTCCTCGAAGGGCCTGCAGATGGTGTCGATCAAGTATCTCGCCATGGACGAGGTCACCGGCTACCCGAAGGACGTCGAAGGACGGGGCAGTCCCCGCGACCAGGCCCGCGCCCGACAGAAGATGTATGGTGACCTTGCCAAGGAATGGCAGGGTTCGACGCCAGGCGTTGCCGGCGAGTGCGTCATCAGCGACGACTTCGAGGCTGGCGACCAGCGATATTTCTACCTGCCATGTCCGCACTGTGACATGTATCAGGGGCTGGCCTTCGACATGATGCGCGGCCCGCCCGAGCACGATGGTCCGGTGCATCTGCGCTGCCTGTCCTGCGACGGCGCGATCCTCGACGGTCACAAGCCGGACATGATGAGCCGCGGGCACTGGATTGCCCGTCGTGTTCACGAGCTCGATCCGGCTGTCCCTCTGGCAATTCCAGCGAGTGAGATCGCCGACTGGATTTGCCCGCCCTGCGAAGGCCGGTGCCGAGAATGGCAGCCGAGCTATCACCTCTGGGCTGCCTATGCGCCCCGTGAGAAGCTTGCCGATATCTGGCAGAGATGGCTGGATGCGCAGGGCGACACTACAAAGATGCGGACTTTCTGCCAGCAGGATCTGGCGGAGCCGTATGACCCCGCAGGCCTGACGGTCGACTGGGAGAAGATCGTCGAGACGGTCAAGGAGCATTCGCTTCCGTCGCGCGTCATTCCTTCTTGGGCCGCTCTTCTCGTGTCGGCGGCCGACGTGCAGGGCTACGGTATTAAGTGGGTCGTTTATGCGATCGGTCCGCGCGATCAGTACCAGCTGATCGACAGAGAAATATTTGCCGGCGCTCCCGACCAGAGCGACGAGCCATGGATTAGTCTGTCCGATGCGCTTGGAAGAACGTATCCGACCGAGAGCGGCAACGCTGAAAAGGGTATCGATCTCTCCGGCGTCGACTCGGGATGGGCGACTGATCGAGTTTACCGGTTCTGTTCGGGACGGCCGAACGTCTATGCGCTCGACGGACGTGAACCGAGCGGCCTTCCTCCCCTTGGAACGCCGGTCAAGAAGGACATCAAGGATCGCCTGAAACGGGTGGTCGCAAAGTCTCTGCTCTACCCAGTAGGCTTGTTCGACGTCAAAACAGCGGTGACGGCCGCGATGGCGAACCTCGTTCAGGGGCGAGGAGACGGTGCCCAGTGGCCGCGTAATACGATCCATCTTCCGGCGGATCTCTGCGACGAGGAGTTCGCCAAAGAGCTGACCGGCGAAAAGCTGGTCGACGCCGAAGAGGAGGCTCGGGCAAGCATCACCCGCCGGGCTCGCCGAATGGTCAAGCCGAAGGCCGGCAAGAAGTGGATGAAGATCATCGGTCGTAAGAACGACTGGTTCGACGCCACGGTCTATGCCTATGCACTTGGCTGGCATCTGCAGAATAAGCGTCGGCTCAATCTCGATCGCTGGGCCGACCTGGTCCGCGATCTGCATGGTGTGCCGGAGGAAGAGAAGGATCTCTTCACGGTCGCCGACGAAAGCCCGTTCGTGAAACAGGCGAAGAAGCCAGCCGATCCCGTTGCCCCGAAAGGCAGCCCACGTAAACGCAGGAAATGGGGAGCGTATTCTTGACGGAAGCTAAGCCCCGCTACCGCGTAAAGGCAGTCGGCGTCCACACCCAGGCAGCGCCGCACGTCCCTGCGCCTCGTCGCCACACTGCCCGGTACCTGCGCGGCGACAGCGCTGGCGTCTTGGCGATGCGAAAGGCGATCACGCGTGACGCCAAGCGGGACGTTCGTGAAGCTGCCGATCGCGCCTCGGCGCTCGCAACTGATTTCCTGCACAACAGCGGATGGATCGCAGGCGCCGTCACACAGATCCTATCTGACACGATTGGCGAGGAGCTGAAGCTCAATTGCCGGGCTCAATTGAAGAAGTTCGGCTATACCGACGTACAGGCCGCGAAATGGTGCCGCCAGGTCGAGCGTGAATGGCGACGCTGGGCTTGGAACCCGAAGGAATGCGATCTCGCCGGCAAGGCTACTATTGCCGAGATGGTCGAGGCCGCAGTCCGCTCCTACCTGGTCACGGGTGAAGCATTCGGCATTCTCGACAATTTGCCGCTGCGAGAGCAGCGCCGCCTGGGCTTGAAGACCGGCACGAAGGTTTCACTGATCGCTTCGCACCGGCTGCCCAGGGTGACGCGCGAGGCTGAAGGCCTCGATCAGGGCATCTTTCACGACGCCTATTGGCGCGCAGTGTCGTATCGCTTCCGTGTCCGTGAGGCGGGGATTGAGAGCGATCGCGATATCGATGCCGCCGATGTCATCCACGTCATGGATCGCGGCGAGAACCTGAATAGCGCCCGCGGCATCTCTGTTCTTGCCGCAGCGCTGAAGGTGATTGCGCAGTCCGATCAGCTCGCAGATGCGACACTGGCGACGGCGCTGATGCAGACGATTTTCGCGGCGACGATCAAGAGCCCGGAAGCGAGCGCAGAGGCTTTCGAAGCGATCTCGACGCTCACGGATATTCCGGAGCCCAAGGATTTCGACGGCAGCGAAGGCTCCTGGGACGAGTTTCTCAGCGGCCTGCAGCATGACCTGCTCGGCGTATGGGATGCGCGCCTCGGCGCGCTGAAGGAAAAGGGCATCTCGATGTCCGATTCCGCAAGGGTCAATCATCTTGGCCCTGGCGAAGAATTCCAGATGCATACGGCGGCGACGCCGGGATCTCAGTATCTGCCGTTCTTCCAGAACCTGCTTCGGGAAGTCGCGCGATGCCTGGGGATCACCTTCGAAAATCTGACGATGGATCACTCGTCGGCTTCGTATTCGTCGGTGCGAATGTCGGTCGCCAGCATCTGGCCGATCGTTCTGCGCCGACGCACCCGCATCGCCGTTCCGTTCGTCCAGGCGATCTTCGAGCGATGGCTGGAAGAGAAGATCTTTCGCGGGCAGATCCCGTTCAAAGGCGGGTACGCTGCCTTCCAGGCTGACCGCGAGAGTGTGTTTCAGTCGGAATGGAGCGGTCCAGCCGCGCCGTCGGCCGACGATTACAAGGCTGCGATGGCTCAGAAGATCCGCCTCGAGTTGGGCACATCAACCTTCTTCGAAGAGTGCGCGATGATGGGAAAGAACGGCGAAGAGCAGATCGAGCAGCTCGGCCGCGAAATCAAGATGTTCGCAAGCGCAAACGTCCCGCATCCGTTCGGCCGTGCAAAAGGTGGGGGCGGCGGTCCAGATGGAGCGGCCGTCGAGGGAAATCGCGAACCTGTGAAGGAAGCCGCCTGATGGCCGATGAACAGGACCCGAGCGGCGTCGATTGGTGCGCGCGCGCGATCAAGCTTCGGAAGGTCGAGGAAGCACTCCTCAGCGGCGAAATGGTCACCGAAGCGCGCTTCGGCGAAGACATGGCTCGTTATGCCAACGCCAAGCTCGACGATGTGAAGCGGGCGCTCGATGAAGCCATCCGCAATTGCCAGCTTTCCCGCGGCGAGACACCGAAACGCAAGCGCTTCGCGATCCGTGGCGTGATGCGCCCTTACTGAGGTTTTTCATTATGGCTGCTATTCTCGAAGACGGAAAGCTCCGGCTCTCTGGCTATGTCGGCGATTATTATTTCGAGGACGGTTTTACGTCAGGCGACGTCGTCATGGCTCTCGCGCAGATCGACGATGCCGACCCGCTCACGGTGTTCCTCAATTCCGGTGGTGGTATTGCCACGGAAGGCGCGGCAATTCATGCGCTGCTTTCCGCACGGAAGGGCAAAACCGACATCGTCATTGAAGGCGTCGCCGCGTCAGCCGCGTCGTTGATTGCGATGGCAGGCAAGAAAGTCACCATGTCTGCCGGCGCCGTCATGATGATCCACGATCCCAGCGGTTATACGGCTGGAACCTCGGACGATCACAAGAAGGCGATCGAAGCTCTTGAGGCTTTGGCCACAGCCTATGCCCGCGTCTACGCGATGAAGTCCGGCAAGACTGCTGAAGATTGCCGCGCCATCATGAAGGAAGAGCGCTGGCTCACCCCTCCGGAAGCAGTCAGCGAAGGCTTCGCCGACGCCACGACCGAAACTGCGGCTGAGCCCGTCGCGGCATTCGATTATCGGATTTTCGCCCACGCGCCGACAGCGCTCGTCGATCTCGCAAAACAGAAGAATTGGTCGATGTCGACCAAGCCGGCGGCACCCGCCGCAAGTACCCGTCCAGCAGAGGAGCCCTCAATGACGGATAAGGAACGTGCGGAACAGCTTGCCGCCGAAAATGCCAAGCTGAAGACGGATCTCGCTGCAGCGACCGCGAGCGTGGACACCGCCGTAAAAGCCGACCGCGAGCGGCGCGCGGCGATCATGGGGTTGGAAGAAGCCAAAGGCCGCGAGACGCTTGCCGAGCACCTCTTCAATACAGGGAGCTCGGTCGACCAGGCGAAGGCAACACTCGCCGTTTCGCCGAAGGCCGGTGCGACTGACGAGAAGGAAGAGGAAGAGTTCCAGCCTCGTCGGATGAACGCGCAGGGTTTGAATAAGACCCCGCTCAACACGAAACCCGGTGACAAGGCAACGGCGCGGGCAGTTCTTTCTGCCTCTGTCGATCGTCTCAACAAGCGCCGATAACAGGAGATCGCTCCGATGCCCGTACTTACTCAGGGCCTTCGCCCGACCGGTCACTATCTCGTCTCCGAGGCGAACGGCTTTCGTTCTCGCGATGTTGGTGTCATTGCCAGCGGTAGCGGAAAGCTCGACGCAGGTGCCGTTCTCGGCCGTGTCACCGCCACGAAGAAGTTGGTGCCGCTTGCACCGGGTGCTGCCGATGGCTCGCAGAACGCCGCTGCGATCCTCTATGAGGCCTGCGATGCGACTTCCGCGGACGTTCGTCGCACCATTACCGCCCGAGATACCGAAGTTCAGGCCGCCGTCCTGGTCTGGGCTGCCGGTGTCACTGACCCCCAGAAAACCGCCGCGCTTGCCCAGTTGGCCGCGCTTGGCATCGTATCCCGATAAGAAGGAGGGCATTCCATGGCCTTAGTGACTGACGTTTTCAACCAGAATGCCTGGGGTGTCATCGAGATGCAGGAAGAGGTCGTCGACCGCGTCGATTTCAAGCCTCAGCTCCTTGGATCGCTTGGGCTCTTCTCTCCGATCTATTCGCGGTCGCGCACGATCGCCATCGTCGATCGGAATGGCACGCTCACCCTGATCCCGACCTCGCCGACCGGTGCTCCTCCCGAAGAGCTGATCCCGAAAGGCGCGAAGGTGCGGACTATGGAAGCGGTGCGGCTGGCGAAAGGTTCGACGATCTATGCGATCGAGTTGGCCGGCATTGCTGCGCTGCCGATGGAAGACCAGACCGTCGAGGTTGCCGACGAGGTGAGCAGCCGCACTGCGCAAATCACTGACGATCTCGAACTGACCTGGGAGCATATGCGCTTCGGCGCCATCCAGGGCAAGGTTCTGGATGCCGACGGCACGACGGTACTTGTCGACTGGTACAACTTCTGGGGTATCGCAGAGCCTGCAGAAATCGACTTCGAACTCGACGTCGACACCACTGATGTCCGCAAGAAATGCCGTGACGTTAAGCGTGCGATGCAGAAGGCCGGCAAGGGCATCTGGACGCCTGGCACGCGTGTCGGCTCGTTAGTGGGCGACACGTTCTTCGACACGCTTGTCAACCACAAGCAGTACAAGGAAACGAAGCTCAACACCGAAGGTGCAATGGCACTAGAAGGCATTGAGGGCTATTCGGTCGTCACTTTCGAGGGCATCACCTTCATCAATTACCGCGGCACCGATGATGACAGCACCATCGCCATCGCCACTGATAAGGCGCGCTTCTTCCCGATCGGTGCGCGCAACGCCTTCCAGGTCGGCTGGGCTCCCGCGAGCGAGTTCAAGCCGTATCTGAACAAGCGTGGTCAGGAGAAGGTCGGCCTTCTGCTGGCCGATACGTCCGGCCGCGATGAATGGGACAGGATCGAAATCTACAGCTATCCGCTGTTCATCGCGACCCGTCCTGAGATGCTTCTTCGCGGCAAGGCGTACTGATCGGCGCGAGGCCGCTTAGTCAACACCTCACGGAGGGAAGAGAGCAATGACAAGGCGTCTTGTAACTGAGGCGGGCTTCTATAACGGCGAGTTTCTG
Source organism: Rhizobium sp. GCM10022189 (assembly GCF_042656325.1). Taxonomy (NCBI): domain Bacteria; kingdom Pseudomonadati; phylum Pseudomonadota; class Alphaproteobacteria; order Hyphomicrobiales; family Rhizobiaceae; genus Rhizobium; species Rhizobium sp. GCM10022189. The sequence goes on along the minus strand of NZ_JBHSOR010000057.1, from coordinate 104,413 downwards.
AAGCCCGGGCAGCACTACGAAGGCAATGACGACGAAGCAGAACACGCCGAAGTCACCGACCGGTTGACCAAGGACGAACTGCTCGCCATCGCCGCCGACCGTGGTGTCGAGGCCAATGCGGATATGACGAAGGCGGAGATCGTCGCCGCCATTAACGCAAAGGCCTGAGAATGCCGATAGCTGCACGGTTCCACGAGCTCCGCGATCGCGTCGTTTCTGCGGTCGACCAGGTGTTCGCGGAGCCCGTGCGGCTGTCGCCCATGAAGGCGGCTTCGGCTGATCCGGACCGGGCGCAGGTCACCATCGAGGCAGTGCTGCGCACCGGGGAGGAGAAGCCGACCAGTACCGATGGCGGAAGTGATCGGAAATGGAAGGCGAAGATCGTTGCCGGGCAAGCCGAGCTTCGGATCGACAGAGCGAAATATCCGGATGTCGAACTGAAGAAGGGTGATAAGGTGAGGGCGCTTTCGCGGCCTGGCGATGTCGTATTCGAGGTTCTTTCGGTGAACGGCCGCGATCATACGCGGCTTATCGTGAGATTGGGGCAGAGCTGATGAGCCTTGTTCGAGCTGCGGTGCGGATTTCGGCGATCATGGCGCTGAGAGACCGCACCCTCGTCGGCAGCAATGTTCTCGACAGCCAGATCGTCGCCATCAAGTCAAACGATGCCGGATCGCTGCGGCTTTCCGAGGATGCGCCGTTCATCGCCGTATACACGGACGAGGCGAGCACGAAGGATACCACGATCGGCAATGCCACCCGTGCGCTTGGCGTCAATGGGCCGACAGCGATCCTGTTCGAAAGCGGCATCGCGGCGACGATGACCGAAGCTGATCCGGACACCGACGAAACCAAGATCATTGGTATAGGACTGCCGGCGACCGATGGGCCGATGGAATTCATGCTCGACATGGTGATGCGCCAGATCGTCGATACGCTGAACGACCCACACAACGAGTGGTCCAAGATCTTTCTCGGCTTCATGTCCCGCGTTATCGATGTGGCGAGGGCAAGGGCTGGCAGCGATGAGGACGGTTTGCGTGTCGCCGGTCAGCAGATGCGCGTCATGGCCGATCTTTTGACTGATCCGGTCAAAGGCGAGCCGTTGAAGCCAACCTCGACCATGGCCCGTTTCCTCGCGAAGACCGACAGCGTCACAGACCCGATGATCAGGGCGCAGATGGAGATGATCTCCGCACAGATCAGCGGTTCGGAACTGCCGTGGCATATCGTTCAGCGCAGGTACGGCATGACCAGCGAAGAGGCGGATGCGCTGCAGGTCGGCTCGGCCGATCCGGCCGGCGGCGATATCGGGATCACGGAAGTCAGTGTCAGCCCGGCCGAGTTGGCGCAGCCGTGATCCCGGACAACATCGCCGATATGGTCGCTGACATCTATGGCCGGCTGGCCGAGCTTGAGCGCCGCAACCGTAACCGCAAGCGCACCGGGACGGTCAAGCATGTCGATCATGAGAAGGGGCTCTATAGGGTTGCTCTTTCCGAGCAGGGCGGCAAGCCGTACCTGACGGGATGGATCAGCCCGAAGCAGCTCGGGGCCGGTCTGGTGAAGATCGACATCCTGCTTTCCGAAGGAGAGCAGGTGGATGTCGTCTCGGAAACGGGCGACCTGACGGACGCACAGATCGACCTCAGCAGCTATTCCGAGCAGAACGTCCGGGATAACAGCGACGTCCCGTTCAAGGTGACGATCGGGCAGACGATCTGGAGCCTTACCGAGGATACAGCAACCCTCGAGGCTCGCAAGGTCAAGATCAAGGGTGACGTCGATTTCGAAGGTGGTTACCTGCATCACGAGGACAAGGATGTCGGGCACACCCACAAGCACAAAGACGTTCTGAAGGGCGGCGACCTTACCGGCCCTCCTGCTTGAGGTAAGCAATGACCGATTCTACGGGTGTAAACGCGCAGACGGGCAAGCCCCTCAGCGACTGGGAGCATACGGAGCAGTCGATCGAGAAGATCCTGACAACACCGATCGGAGCGCGCGTCATGCGCCGCACCTTCGGCTCGGATCTGCCGGATCTGGTCGACCTGAAGATGACCCGGCGCAACATCCTCGCGATCTACTCCGCGTCTGCGTCTGCGATCGCACGATGGGAGCCGCGCTTTCGGATGCGGCGGGGGCAGGTCCTGACGGTCGCCGCCACGGGCAAGGTCGAGCTCGTCATTCTCGGCACCTATTTTCCGCGCGGCCACCTCGGCGATTATTCAATTGCTGAGGATCGCACGACACGCATTGCCTTTACGAACTGATCGGGACGCCAGCATGATCGACATCAGCACGCTTCCCGCGCCCCGGATCATCGAGGAGCTGGACCATGAGGCGATCGTGACCCGTCAGAACGGGTTGTTCCAGCAGAAGTGGGCAGAGGTTCGCGCGGCCAATCCGTCCCTTGCGTTGCCCGCCTATGACGTGGTGCTGCTGGAGACCGACCCGCCGGTTATCCTGAACGAGGCGGAGAGCTATCGCGAAACATTGATGCGCCAGCGCGTCAATGAGGCGATCCAGGCCTATATGCTGCCACTCGCGGTGGACGCCGATCTCGACATGCTGGCAGCATTCTACGATGTGACGCGGCTTGTCGGAGAAAAAGACGACAGGTTGCGTGCGCGCGTCGTACTCGAAATTCAAGGCCGCTCCACCGGGGGCACTGCGCCACGCTACAAAGCGAGGGTCATGGCGGCCGATGTCCGGATCTCGGATGCGATCGTCTACACGGTCGGCCGTAGCCCGCTGATCCATATCGCGATCTTCTCGACCGATCCCGATGGGGTTGCCTCCCCGGAACTGCTGGCGATTGCCGACGCGGCCGTGCAGCCGCTCGACTTCAAGATGGTCAACGACACGATCGTCACGGAGACAGCGGTTCGCACCGTCGTCAATATCGCCTTTGATGCATGGCTGCTGCCGGATGCAGATGCAGCGACGCTGGAGCGAGCTACGATGAGCCTGAGAACCGCGTGGGCAACAGAAAATACACTTGGCCGCAACCTGGTGCTGGAATGGTGGAAGTCAAAGCTGATGATCGCGGGCATGTACAAGGTCACGCCTACATCACCGCTCGGTGACGTGATCGTGCCGCCCAACCAGGCGATCTCGATCGGAACCATCACGGGGACCCTTCGCGGTCGGGATTTCTGATGGCCGGTTCACTGCTGCCGTCGAATTCCGGGCTGCTGGAAACGACGATCGAGGCTTCGCTCGGTGACCGCTGGGAGGATATCGGCGCCGCTGTGACGGCCATCCGCACGGCAAAACTCGTTTCGCCGCCGTCGTCGTTCCTGCCATGGCTGGTGCTGGAATACGGTCTTGGCGAACTGACGCCCTTCGTGCCAAACCTCTATAACCTTGTCGTCGACCGGGAAGGGGTGAAGTGGCAGCGCATTCGCGGGACGCCGGCCTCGGTCGCCAAGGGGCTTGGCTTCGTTGGCTACAGCGCCACGCTGGAAGACGCATGGTACGGCCGGGCCTTCTGGAATTCGACGCAGTTGCGCTTTCCGGCGCTTCCGGCCGCCGACGATCCGGACCTGTCGCGGATCGAAGGCATCACGCAGCTCTCGCTGCCCAAGCGGTCGATCCTGCGCCGCGGCGTCTACCAGTACGATGCGCAGGCGATTGAGCTCGACCGCTCGCGCCTCGATGACGGGATGCTGGAGCGGGAGAGCGGCGTTGCCGTAACGAGCGCCGGAACGCTCTGGTCGTTCGGGCGCACGTCCGAGATCGAGCACCTGCTGACTGAGGCCGAAGGACTTGCGATCGGCAACTGGATCGATCCGCCTGAAGGCGACAGCCTGATCTGGATTGACATGGATTACCCCTGGGTCGACGCTGATTTCGGCTGGGCCGACAATCCAACGGTTGCCCGTCAGATCCTGATGGCGTCGTGGTTTCAGAGCCGCGCGCTCTACGTCACCTTCCGCGATGGCGAAGGCGCCGTCATCGGCCACCGCCGATGCCGCGCCGTGCGCCCGGTCAACCAAGGATTCGGTGCGGGTTATACCTTCGGCGGCGCCACCTATCGCCCGGCTACAGGCGCCACGATGCTCTATGTCGAGGCGATGACCGATTTCGGCGATGCTGCGGACGTGCAGGCGGCGAGTCTCGAACTGACGGTCGCACCCGTTCTTGCGCCGGGCGTCCCGTCCGGTCGGCTGTGGCTCGATCCCGACGACATGACCGGCGGAGATGCAATTGCCGTTCGCCCGGTCTCCCTTCCGTTGCGTACCACCGTGCGCGACCAGATCAAGTTCCTGATGAGGTTCTGATGTACGAACACGAGAGCGGCTTGCCGAACGCCTTCGACAGGGCGGCCGGCAAGGGAGCGTGGCAGAGCGTCGTCTTCTACGGCGACCGCCCGTTCCTACAGGGGCCGGAATTGCAGGAGATGCAGACCATCGCGCGCAGCCGTCACAACCGGCTCGGACGCCTGGTCGCCAAGGATGGTAATCGTATCGATCGCGCCGACGCTGTCGTCGACATCGAGGCTGAAACCGTGACGCTTAGCGCCGGCAGCATCTATGTCGAGGGCGATGTGTTTCCGGTCGCGCCGGCCGTGCTGACGGGCGTGACGATGACGGGCCGCACCGAGGTCGGTGTGCGCGTGAGCAAGACCTACATCACCCACGAGGACGACCCGTCCTTGCTCGGGATTGTGCCCGGCTCGCTTGCAGAGGGTGAGCCAGGTGCTGCGCGTGAAAGCGTGTCCATCTCCTGGGCATGGGTCGACGATGACGGCGAAGGTCAGTTCTATGCCGTCTATACATTGCAGGGCGGGACGATCCTCGACCAGACCGGTCCGTCGATCCTCGAGCCGGCCATGCAGGCGCTGGCCGCCTACGACCGGCCGAACGGCAACTATATCGTCAGCGGCTGCCGCGTGACCGCGCTCGGCGCCGATAGCGGCGATCAGGTGTTTTCGATCGAGCAGGGCGAAGCGAACATCAACGGCTGGAAGCGGACGCGCTATGCCGCGCTGCGCCATGCCGAGCCGGAGGCCTGGGAAGAGCTGGCGATCCCCGGCGAAACGCACACCTATACGGGCGGTGCATCCGTCACCTTCAATGTCGATGCCGCGCCGATCGGCGTCATCAACTCGATCCTGCTGACGAAGGAAAAGACTGTCACCGTCACGCGCGGCGCGATCGTCAACGGCGCCGACGGCCTGCCGGACACCAGCGTCATCTCCGTTTCGCTCGTCAAACAAGGGGGCACGACCTATGCCTCGCCGGCTGACTACACACTTGTCGGGAATACGATCGACTGGGCACCGGCCGGAAGTGAGCCATCGGTCGGCTCGACCTATCAGGTGACCTATCGTTATCGCGCGCTGGTCACGGCCGACAGCTTCACGGATACCACGATCACGGTCTCCGGCGGCGCGACAGGCGGCGACATCATCGTCGCCTATACCCAGAAGCTGCCGCGAATCGACCGGCTCTGCCTGCAACAGGACGGCTCGCCGCTCTACGTGAAAGGCCTGCCGGCGAGGATGAACCCGCTGGCGCCGGGCGTCCCGTCCGATGTGCTGCCGCTCTGCCAGATCAGCAACAACTGGATGGCACCACCTGCGATCGTCAATGACGGCGTGCGCTCGCTGCCCTATTCCGAGATGTGGCGTTATTTCGGCCGCATTCTGGACCTTGACCGGCTGGTGCAGCTTGAAAGATTGAAAAGCGGGATCGATAGTCGGGAGCCGGTCGCCAAGCGTGGCATGTTCGTTGATCCGTTCATCGACGATTCTTATCGCGATGCCGGCGAGGCGCAGACCGGCGCGATCGGAAACAGCATTCTCGAGCTGTCGATCACGCCGACCTTCTACCAGGCCGATTTCGATGCGCCTGTCATGCTCGACTGGACGGAAGAGGTTGTCGTTTCGCAGTTGCTGAAGACGCAGTGCGAAAAGATCAATCCTTATGCCAACTTCACGCCGCTTCCAGGCGCGATGAAGCTGACGCCGGCTGCCGATTTCTGGACGGAATCTCGCACCGAATGGCTTTCGCCGCAGACCAACGAGTTCAATCGCGGCACGCGGCGGGACAACGGGCCGCTGCAGGAAGTCACGACCGATAACCAACTTGTCGACCAGCGCGTACAGCAGGCAGAATTCCTACGGCAGATCAGCGTGAGTTTCGAGATCAGCGGTTTCGGGGCAGGCGAGATCCTGGCCACGCTGACGTTCGACCAGATCAGCGTGAAGCCGCCCGGCACGCAGACGGCCGATGCCAGCGGCAAGATCATGGGCACATTCACGATCCCGGCCAATGTGACGGCCGGCACGAAGGAAGTGCACGCGCTCGGGCAGGGCGAGACAGAGGCTATCGGTCTCTTTACCGGGCAGGGCACGATTGAGATCGATGTGATGCGCCGGGTGACGACCGTCAATAACTGGACGCGCCGCCAGCTCACCGTCCGGGCGGGCAGCGGCAATGGAACCGGTGGCAGCAGTGATCTCGGTGGCGGCGGATGGGGCGGCGCGGATCCGCAGGCGCAGCTCTTCGCGCTCGCGGAAACACGGCAGGTGGTCGGCGTCGACTTCCATCTCTGCAATATCGGCGATACGGCGAAGCATCTGCTGGTCGACCAGGTCTCGACCGATACCGGCTATCCGACGACGGATGTCGCAGCCGAGGCTGTTGTCTCGATGGCGGGCGCGATCGTTGGCTGGAAGTCGGCCCGCTACAATCTGCCGCTGACGACGCCCAACGATCGCAGCCATGCCTTCGTGATCAAGACTGACGATAACGCGCACTCTATCTCGATCGCCAAACTCGGCGGGTTCGACGCGGATCAGCAGAAGTGGGTTACGGTCCATCCCTATGTGACCGGACCGCGCTTTTCGTCCGTCAATGCGGCGACATGGACCGCACATCAGGACGAGGCGCTGACATTCAGGGTCGTGGCAGCGAAATTCGCAACGCTGACCAAGACCGTCGAGCTCGGCAGTTTCGACCTCGTCGACTGCTCGGATCTTCAGGTTCGCGCGGCCGTCGAGCTGCCGTCTGCCGGCTGCAATGTCGTCTTCGAGATCGAGCGGACCAACGGCACGATCTACCGGCTTTTGCCGTTCCAGGTGCTTTCGCTTCCGGAATTCATCACGGAAACGGTCGAGCTGCGCGCAGTACTCACGGGCACCGCGAAGCTTTCGCCGATCCTCTATGCACCGGTCGAGCTTGTCGCGGGCGAGATCGCGACCGACCTGACCTATGTGACGCGCGCCTTCGATCTCGGAACGGCCGTGCGCATCACCAGTTATCTGAAAACCTTCCTGCCGGGCGGAGCGACGATCAGCATGGCCTATTCGATCGATGGCGGGGCGTTTGTAGCTCTGCCGCTCATCGGAACGGATCCTCTCGCGTTTCCGCTCTGGACCGAGAAGAAGTTCGAGGCAACGGCGCTGACCGGTGTGCAGGCTCGGCTGAAGATCTCGGCGACGGGCGGTCCGGACGCGCGGCTCATGATCGGCGATTTCGGCGCCGGAATTTTCTGACGAGGATAGTCCATGGACCAGACGCCGAATTTCAACATCCCGATGCCTGATGCGGATGCCGACCCGTCACGGACCGTCAGCGAGGAATTTTTGCGGCTGGCGGCTGCATGGCTTATCGTCGATGCTTTGCTGAAGGCGCAGGCCGACGGGATCGCCGGCAAGGCAAACACCAACCATACGCACCAGATCAACGAGATTTCCGGCCTCGCATCGGCGCTTGCCGCCAAGCTCGATGCGAATGTGCAATTCAGTCTCGATGATCTCTCCGACGTGGATGGAGCATCGTCGGCCGCTCTGAACTATGTGCTGGTCAAGGGTATCAACGGCATCTGGCGGGCATCGTCGGCAATCGCTGCACTCGGGCCGCATCAGCATCAGCGCAGCGATATCGCCGGCCTCGACAATTACATCGACGGACGGTTCAGTGCCCTGATCGGCGGCGCTCCGGACGCTCTCAATGCCATCAATGAATTGGCAGCGGCGATCGGCAATGATCCCAATTTCGCGGTCAGCGTTTCGCAGCAGGTGGCCGATGTCAAAGCCCTTGTGCCGGATTATTTCGGTGGTTTCGTACCGGCATACGTGTCTACCACAACGTTCTCGGTCAGCGCGGGTGCCGGGATATTTGGAGGCAAGAAGCACTCGACGGCGGTAGCTACTGGATGCTCCCTTGCGGCGATCTTTGGTACTGGCAACGGTTGCCTGGATACTGGCGCCATACAGGCCAACAAGTCCTATTTCGTGTACGCCATCAGAAACCTTTCCAATGGGGCAACCGCGTTCATCGCCTCACGGTCAGCCACCGAGGGCGGAGTTGCAATACCTTCTGGCTGGGAGTTGTTGTCGGGAAGCCGTGTGGGGATCATTCTCACCAATGGTTCGGGACAGATCATGCCCTTCGTCCAGAGGGGCAACAGAGTGGTGATGCCGGATGTCCTCTGGCTAAGTTCCAGCACAGACCTGACTACTCTGGCAACTACTACGACAATTCCTAATGGGCTGTCCGTTGATGTCGCTGTCTACCTGACAGTTCAAATAGCAACCACGGGTGCCGATGCCTTTTGTATCGTGGGGGACGCCGATGCAGCCAATGCGCTAGTCGCTTCACCATCACCCAGCTATAGGGTGGCGTGTCGTGCGAGGACTGGCAATGATTACCCAGATAGCAGCCTTGCGGCAGGTCTTGCCCGATCCAATGATCTTGGACAGGTGTACATTGTCATTGACCACTCAACGACAGCGGCGGCATCAGCAATTTACGTCAATGGGTGGCATGACTACCAGTGCAAGAGGCTCTTTGCATGACCAAGGTTTACGTTCGTAAAGACAGCCTCGGGACCATCCTAGGGGTCAGCACCTCACCACTGGAAGGTTACCTCGCAGTCCACGATGACCAGGAACCGGCCATCGCGAAATTCCTGAATGATCCGCTCGGCCTGAAAAATGCCGCGCCGACAACAGAAGCCGTCGGCAAGGAACGTGATCGTCGTCTCGCACTGGGTTTCAATTACGACTTCGGAGACGAACGCGGCGTTCACCATTTCGCCACGACTGAGGCCGACATGCGCGGCTGGGATCGCGTCACCAAGTTGAAGGATGTGATGCTGCAGGGCGGCGACACGACCTCGACGATCACGATCGCGACCGCCACCGGCATCACGCAAGTGACTGCACCCGAGTGGAACGAGATTCTCCTCTACGCAGGGATGCACTTCGAGCAGCCGCTCTACCAGGCGAGTTTCGCACTGCAGGCAATGAACCCGATCCCGGCTGATTACGCCACCAATCCGGCCTACTGGCCCGCCTGACACCAAACCATCGACATCGCCAACCTCTGCCAAAGGAGACCCCCAGTGGCCGACCTATCCTATTACCATGGCGTCAATCTTGCCGAGAGCGGTGATACGCCCTCCGTCGCCCGCGTGACGAATTTTGGCGTGACCTTCCTGAATGGTGTCGCGCCCAATGCCGACCCGGCCGCCTTTCCGCTTAATGAGCCGAAGCTGATCACCTCGCTTGCAGGTGCCGAAGCGCTTGGATCGGCCGGCACCCTGCAGGATGACGCGATCACCTATTTCGGTGAGGGCGCCTCGATGCTGGTCGTCAACCGGGTCGCCAGCGACAATGATGCCGCCGTACAACAGGCAAACCTGATCGGCGATCCGGTCGCCCGCACCGGCCTTTATTCCGCGCTGCGCGCCAAGGCTCTCCTTGGCGTCGCGCCCCGCGTGCTGATTACGGCCGGCCAGACCGGCGTCTGGATCGAGGGCGGCCTGACATCGGTGGCGCTGACGAGCGGCGGGCAGAACCTGACGGAAGCGCCTGTCGTTGTCTTCACAGGTGGCGGCTCCGATGCCGGCAAGGTGTTGCCGACCGCGATGGCCGTGATGGGCACGGGTGCGGCCGCGGGTACGGTAGTCGGTATCACCATCACCAATGCCGGCAAGAAGATGACCGCAGCGCCAGCCGTCGCTTTCACGGGCGGTGGCACAGACCCGGACAAGGCCTTGCCGATCGCGGTCGCCAATATCGGCGATGTCGCCAACCCCTTCATTTCGGCGCTCAACACCATCCTGCCGCAGATCCGCGCCCGTGCCTATATTGCCGGTCCGAACACGACAAGCGACGAGGCCGTGCGCTTCCGCAACACGATCAATGGCGGGCGCATCCTCGTGATCGATCCGCAGGTGCTGAAGAATATCGACGGTGTGCCGGTCACCAAGCCGGTCGCGCCGGTCTTTGCCGGCGTGCGCGCCCGCGTCGTCGCGTCGGCCGAGGGTGTCTCCGGTTCGGTGTCGAACAAGATCATCCGCACGATCGACGGTGTGGCTCGCACCATCGCCTATCCGGTCGACAGCAACTATCTGAACGAACGGCAGGTCTCGACCATCATCAACGAGCGCGGCGGCTTCCGCACCTGGGGCAGCCGCCTCTGCACCGACATTCAGCTCTGGCAGTTCGACAGCGTTCGCGCCACGGCCGACATGATCAACGAGGCGCTGGAAGATCTCTACTTCCAGTATGTCGACCGCAAGTTCACCAAGGGCAACCTGAAGAACATGATCGAGGACGGCAATGCCGCCCTTCGCACCTTCAAGAACAATGACGACATTCTCGGCGGCCGTGTCTGGCTCTCCGACCTCAACACGCCTGATCTGAATTCCAACGGCAAGGTCTTCCTGAACGTCGAGTTCGAGCCGGTCGGCATCATGGAACAGATCAACCTCACCACCTTCCGCAACATCCTCTACTACCAGCTCCTGCTGGACGAGGTTCGCGGCGCAATCGAAAACGGCCCGCTGACGCTGGCGGCATAAGGAGCGCTTCCGATGACAGAAAGCAACAAACCCCGCCTCATCATGCGCGACTGCACGCTCTGGGCGGACCGCGAAAGCAAGCTCGGGCAGATCGGCGACATTACGCTGCCGGTCGTACAGAAGAAGCTCGAGGAGATCCGCAACGGCGGCATGATCAAGCCGCGCGACATCACGCTCGGCTACGAGAAGCTCGGCTTCAGCTTCAAGATGCCAGGCCTCGACCCGCAGATCGTCAAGCTCTTCGGCTTGCGGCCCGGCGTCGAAACGCCGTTCATCATCACCGGTGCGCTGGTCGATGAGGACGGCACGGTTCATTCGGCCGTAGCAACCGTACGCGGCTCGATCAACCAGCTCGACCACGGCAACTGGAAGCCCGGCGAACTGCCGGAAAACGACAACACGGTTTCGGTCAACTACTACAAGCTTGAAATCGACGGCGAGGAGCTGATCGAGATGGACGATTTCGACATCAAGATCGGCGGCGTCAGCCAGTACCAGGGCATTCGTAACGCGCTGTTGCTCTGACGGTGCGTGATCCCAAGCATCATCCATAACGGCCGCTCAGAGCGGCCATTTCTTTAGGTGAGACATGACTGACGAAATCATTTCATACACGCTCAAGAAGCCGATCGAGCACGGCGACAAGACCTTCTCACGGCTCACGTTCCGCGAAGCCACGGTCGGGGACATCATGCTCGCGGAATCGGTTGCCGGCGGCAACGTCGCGCGCTCTGCCGTAATGCTTGCGAACATAGCTGACGTGCCGCTGCCGGCCTTCAAGAAAATCCCGGCGCGAGAGTTCAACAAGATCCTCGATCTGACGAAGGATCTCCTGGGAAACGAGGAGGAGACGACTGGCGATTGATCGCCAGCTTCGTCGCCCACTACACAAACACATCGCTCGACGTCATCGAGCGATGGCCTCCCGCAAAGCTCCGCGCCTATTTCGACACTGCGCTGGATCTTCATCACCTACTTAAGGGACTGTAGCCATGGCAACGCAGGAATCGAAACTCCGCGTCAGCCTCATCGATGACGTGACGCGCAAGTCGCGCGGTATCGCCGCGGCACTCGGAGACCTGCAGCGGCGGGCGGCATCGCCGCTCGGCGGCCTGGCTGCCAAGGCCATTGCCTTCGGAGGCGCGTATCTCGGCGTCAATTCAGCGATCGAGGATGGCTTCAAGCCAGCGGCAGAGATGCAGGCGGCAATGACGGAGATCGGCATCAAGGCCGACCTATCGGCGTCACAGCTTGCGCAGATGCAGGACCGGCTGAAGAAGCTGGCGCCAGAGGTAAACCAGTTTGTGCCGGCGCTGACCGAGGGCGTTGACACGATGTTGACGATGGGTCTTGCCGCCAATGACGCCAGCACCGCCATCCCCGCGGTCGGCAAGGCGGCAACCGCGACCGGCGCGGCGATTGCCGACCTCTCGTCCGCATCGGTTTCCGCAATCCAGAACCTGAAGGTCGCTCCTGGTCTTGTCGCGCAGATGCTGGACGGAATGGCAGCGGCCGGAAATGCCGGCGCCTTCGAGCTGAAGGACATGGCGCAGTATTTTCCGCAGCTCACGGCCTCCGCCCAGACGCTCGGCATGGAAGGCGTGCCTGCCATCAACGACATTGCCGCTGCACTGCAGATCGCGCGGCGTGGCGCGGGCGATGCCTCGACAGCGGCGAACAATCTCAGCGACTTCATGGGCAAGATCATGACGCCACAGACGATCAAGAACTTCAAGAAGTTCGGTGTCGATGTTACCAAAGAACTTCAGAAGGCGCACAAGAAGGGTGTGTCGCCGATCGAGCACTTCATCAAGCTCATCGACGAAAAGACGAAGGGCGGTCAGGGTGACCTGCTGACGCAGATCTTCGGCGACAAGCAGACGCTTGACTTCATCCGCCCGATGATTGCAGGTTTCAACGATTACCTGCGTATCCGCGGCCAGGCGGACCGTGCCAATGGCACGGTCGCAGATGCCTTCAACCGGCGCATGCAGGACGCCAACCAGAAGATCAAGGCGGCGCAGATCGGCCTGTCCAATCTCGGCATGTCGATCGGCGCCAACTTCCTCGGGCCGGTGGGCGAGGGTGCCCAGCATCTTGCCGATATCCTGAACACGCTCGACGAGCGGGCGACGATCTTCGGCAAGATCGGGACCGGCGCGCAGGGTTTCCTGAGCGGCCTGGGGCTGGGAAGCGGCGAGCTGAAGGACATCGCCAAGGAGGCGGAAGAATTCTTCTTCGGCGTGCAGGATGCCGGCAAGGCGGCTGACGCCTATGGCCGCATCTTCCATCGCTTCCAGGAGTGGGGCCAGAACGTTCGCAGTTTCTACGACGCGATCAAGGATAATCCGATCGTCAAGTTCTTCGAGCAGATGTCGGGCTATGGCTTTCAGCTCGTGTTGTGGTCGGCCGGGATCTCGATGCTGGCCGGCACCATCCTGAAGCTCGGCCGGGCGATTGCATTCCTGACGGGGATCACCAGCGCCGTCAGCATCATCAAGACGCTCGGCAAGGTGGGCGGGATCGTCGCCGGCGGGAAGGTGGCGGCAGGCGCAGCCGGTGCTGCCGGCAAGACGGGCGGTGGCTTCTGGGGCAATCTGCTGCCGATCATCGGTCGCCTGAGTACAGTCGCGGGGCTTGGCCTCATGCAGACCCGCTCGTCGCGAGAGATGACGCCCGAGGAGCAGCAGCGGGTCCGCGACAACGCCGGGCGGGAATGGATCAAGACCCATCCCTTCATTCCGCAACGGCCCGACACCTATACCGGTTCGGAGGCGCAGCTCAATGCGCAGCGCGGCACTGCCTATTCGCCGCTGCAGCAAGCGGTGGACAGCAGCAACAGCCCGATCAAGCTCGATCGGGCGACGATCGGCGAACTCGTGAGGCCGAGCGGCGTGCAGGACGTGAAGATCACGAACCCGACCAGGCCAAACGTCATGATCAATGCGCCGATCAGCATCACGGGCGTTGTGGATCCGAAGGCTGCGGCAGACGCGGCGATCGAGCAACTCGGCAAGACGGCGAAGAGTGCGGTCGAGGAATCGTTTGGCGGCGGTGGCGGGTTCTGATTTCAGATGCCGCAGGCTGCGAGAGCAGCCATAGTTGGCCCGTCGATATTGATGACGAACCGATCGTCCCCTATCGAACGCCAGATGTAGTCGAAGGTCGTGATCTCGCAGTCGCTCGACAATTTTCCGTCGGCGCGGCTGACCGTGAAAAAGCCCCTGTATTCGCTCGGGAGGAGACCGGGCAGAGAGCTGAAAAACGGCGCTTCCACGTGGTTGACCCGCAGGAGCATCATAGCATTTTGCTTGGAGAGCAGGTTGTCGATCGTGTTTCCGTTCGCTTGCAGTACTGCCTGTCTATCATAGTAGATGTCGTATCCGAACCAGAACGCTCCAAGGACGACGTATACCAGTATCGAGCGGATCATTCTGGTGCTGCCGATCGCTCCGCTCGTGTACCGAACAATTGACCAGACGATCAGCACTGCCGCGACCGCCAGCGGCAATATAAAGAAGATTGCAGCGTTCATCAGTACCCCCAGCCTCCGTTCCCTAACGCAGGCGCTTCACACTACTTTTCGTTGAAATCGGTGACAAGCCATATGACCGCCCAAACTTCAATGATGCTCGGCTCCTTTGCTTTCGAGGCGCTGGGCTTCGGCTATGACGGGGTGAGCCGCAGCCTGCAGACCCCGTGGGCGAAGGTCCAGGTCGTCAACCGGTTCAACGTCCAGCAGTGGATGGGGCCGACATCCGACACGGTGACTATCCGCGGCGTGCTGTTTCCGGTCGAGCTCGGCGGACAGGCGCAGCTCGATGGGATTGCCGCGGCGGCGATCTCGGGGACGCCGATGCTGCTGGTGACCGGCGACGTGGCGGAAGGGGTCATTCACGGCACCTTCACCGTCCAGTCCGTCGACGAAGACCGGAGCTTTCATACCGCATTCGGTGCACCGCAGCGCAACGCCTACTCGATCGTGCTGGAACGCTACGGCGACGAAAACGCCGTGCCGGGCGGGCCGATCTCCATCCTGCAGCCGATCCTCGATCTCTTCGGATAGACCATGCCCGGAACCTACACGACAAAGCAGGGCGAGACCGTCGATCTCGCCTGCTGGCGCTACTACGGCCGAACGGCCGGCACCACGGAAGCGGTGCTGAAGGCCAATCCGGGTCTCAGCGCCAAGGGGCCAGTGCTGCCGATGGGCACGATCATGGTCATGCCCGACCAGCCAGCGCAGCCTGCTGCGACGAAGCTCGTTTCGCTTTGGGACTGAGATGCATCCGAAAATCGAGATCAGCATCGACGGCAATCCGGTGGCCGGCCTGTTCTATGAGCGGCTGATATCCGCCACCGTGACCGACAAGCAGGGCGTAAAGGCGGATACGGTATCGATCGAGCTCAATGACGGGGCGCCTGATTTTCTGGCGATACCGCGCAAGGGCGCGATCATCACTGTCGCCATGGGTTACGGGACGGCGCGGCCGCTCGGGCAGTTCACCGTCGACAAGGTGTCGCCGAAATGCCTGCCATATTCCATGTCGATCTCCGGCAAGAGCGCCGATTTCCGATCCGGCAAGCTGAAGGAAGCAAAGGAGCGGCATTGGGACAATGCCCGGCTCGGCGACGTGATCCAGCAGATCGCCAGCGAGAACGGCCTCGTCGCATCGATCGACCAGTTGCTCGGCGGCTTCATCTATCCCTGGCTGGCGCAGCAGGACGAAAGCGACCTGCAGTTTCTGAATCGCCTGGAGAAGCGCCATAACGGACTGATGTCGATCAAGGGCGGCCGGCTGGTCTTTGCCAAGCGAGGATCCGCGCGCTCGGCAAGTGGCGCCTTCGTCGGCACTGTGATCATCAGGCCCGAGATGATCATGCAGGGAAGCTGCAGCTTCGAGGCCAACGACCGGACCAAATACTCCAAGGTCGTTGCCTATTACCAGGATCGAGATAAGGCGCAGCGCGTCGAGATCGAGGCTGATGGCGATGCGGACGGCGACAGTGTCTATCGCATCCCGGAACCCTACGGCAGCCTGGAGGAGGCCGACAAGGCGGCGCAGGCCAAGGCCAAGGCACTGAAGCGGGGGGAAGGATCGAGCTCGGTCACCGTCACCGGAGACGCGACCATCATCGCGGGCGCGCCGCTGCTCTTCGAGGACGTGCGGCCCGGCTTGGATGGCGTTCCCTACATCATCGACACGGCGACGCATACTTACGCCAAGGCGAGCTATACGACGGCGCTCAGCAATACGCTCTACGACGGCAAATCCGGGAGCGACGACGGTGAAGGCGAGGGGGGCGGCGCAAACGGCGGCTCATCTTCGGGGGGCAAGGTCGCCCCCAACAGCCCGCCCGGTACGCCGGCAACCCCTGACAATTGGCAGTTCACGCGCCGCAACGGGCGGACGGACGAAAACTGAGGAACCCTATGGTTGACCTATCCTACTTTCACGGCGTGAAGGCCGATGAGAGCGGGGAAGCTTTGTCTTTCTCGCTCGGCCTGCTCACGTCGGCGGAGCTTCGCGGCAAATTCGGGCAGGGGTTCGAGGTCGATGCTCCGGCCGCGGTCGCACTCTCGGTTGCTTCCGTCAATGAGCAGGCACCTGCAGGCACGATCGTCGGCCGCTTCAGTGTGGTCGACGATGCCGAGGGCGGCTGGAGCTATGCGCTCGCCGACGACGCCGACGGAATGTTCTCTGCGAACGGTGACTGGCTGCTCGTGGGTGAGACGCCCTTGAGCCATGCCGATGCCCCGACTCCCACGATTACTGTCAAGGCGGCGCGGGGCGCCCGACTTCTGGCGGCCAACATTCAGATCTCCGTGACCGGCGCCGCGCCGATGCCTTCTGGCACACCGATCGGTCTTCTCCTCGCTCTCACCTACGCCTGATTTCACCAAAAAGGATCCTGTCATGGCAAATGATATCAATGTCACCCCCGGAGTAGGCAAGGCCGTCGCTGCGGAAGACATCAGCAATCGCTTCTTCCAGCTCATCAAACTCATGGTCGGCGGCGTCGGCGTCGCGCTTCCGCTCGAGTTCGGCCAGAAGGTCAAGGATGCCTCTCTGCCGGTAACCCTTGCCAGCGACAGCGATACGCTGCCGGTCAATCAGGTGAGCAATGGGCGCAGCGTTAAGACGACCATCACCCGCGCCGCAAATACCAATGTGTACGCTGCCGGCGCCGTTGTCGGTGGGCCACTTCAGTTCACCGCCGCGGGAAAGCCCGCACCTGGTGGGCCGGCCCTGATCATGGGGGCTCAGCTCCAGTTCAACATAGCAGCCATACCCGCCGGAATGGATACGTTCCGTTTGCATCTCTACAGTGCCGCGCCGGTCTCCAACTTTACAGACGGGACAGCGTTCGATCTGACGGACAATGACAGCGCTCTCTATCTAGGCGCGATCGAGATCCCGAAGCCGGTGAAGCTTGGGTCGAAGCTCTATGTCGAGGTCAACAACATCGGCAAACTGGTGAAGCTTACCTCACAGAACGTCCATGGATATCTCCAGACCGTGGCAAGCTGGGCTCCGGGGGCCGGCGACGTATACGTCCCGTCGATCCAGACCGCGGAGATTTGAGGATGGCTCTCGCTATTCGTACGAGGCAGATGATCCTCGCCTCAGCCGCCCATGCAAAGGGCGGTGGGGTTAAGCTCGTAAATCCGCGTATCGGTCTGGTCGGGCCAAGCACCGTCGAATACAACCATTACGGCGCGATCAACAATTCGGTGTATCGCAACTATGGCCTCGCCAGCGGGCCTTTCACCTGGGCGCTGATGCGTGACAGGCGGGCGCAGATATTGATCGAGCCAAAGGCAACTGGAAACTTCATCGCCGGCGATAACCAAGGCGTCGGCGGCGTCGGCGGGTCAGCATATCCAGCACAGATAGCGGCGATAAAGACACGGTTCGCGGGAGTTCCGACCAACAAGCGGATGATCTACTACGATCCCGGCAGAAATGACCTCACGGACGGCCACGATCTCGCTTACTACCAGACGTTCATCAACCGTGACGTTGCTGACATGAAGGCGTTTGGCTTTGCGAAAATCCTGATCGGAATGTTGTTCAACCGTGATCCAGCTTACGGTCCGCCTTGGGAAGAGGGCGGCGTAGCGCGAGCCACATTGGCGCAAATCAATAACTGGATGACAGCAACCTTCGGCGCCGATCCTGATATAAAATTGATCGATTTTCCATCGGCGCTGATCGACCCTGGCACAGGCAACCCGCTGCCTGGAACGATGCGAAGCGATTACACGCACCTGACAGCGAAGGGCGGAGACTTTGCTTCAGTGGCTGTCTCAGCGGCACTCGCAGAACTGTGTGATGCTGTACCGTATCCGGCACCTGGCGCTGACAACCTTATCGCGCCGCTCAGCGGCACTGGCGGATCAAAAACATCTGTCACCGGCACGGTATTCGATGACTGGACGGCGGCGCTCACGGTCAACACGACCGCCAGTGTCGTGGCCTCGCAAGTCGTTCTGGACGGCAAGAGCTTCCAGCGCTTCGACATCAGCAACACCACGTCTGTTCCGAGTGGTGGCGCTCAACTGGCGTTCACAAAAACTACGCCGATTGCAGTTCCGGCGAACAAGAAGATCGGCCAGCGGATGCGGGTCAAGATACCGGCTACTAACGTGCCGTATATGCTTTTCGCGCTCTTGGGAACAAGCGGCTTTTCAGGCATTCCCACGGCTGCCCGTAGCCACGCCATCGCGTCGATAATTGACGAGACGGCCAATACGCCAGTCGAAGCCGCAGGAACGAATTTCTCAGGAGGATTCAAATTCGACGGCACCAAGGACATGGACCTTTGGATTGAGACGCCGAATTTCGTTCAAGCCGATGTAGCCGGCAGCAGTATCGGCCTGGCCCTTCGACTGTTCTTTGGCAACGGGGGAGCCGGCGCGACGCTTAGACTAGACGTTGGAGAAATCCAAACTTTCGACTGGCCGACTTAATCGCGGGCAGGAACCCCGAAGATCGATAGGGCGCTCCTGGCAATATCCATGAGAGAGCGCCTTTTAATCATCGGGAAATTGTATTGTTTCCGGCCGTGATCTGTCAGGCTGATGCGGTAAAGATCGCTTAAATCGAAGCGCACTTCTTTGTCGATGAGCCCGGCCAGCTCGGCTTCCTCTATCAGTGCGATCTCGTGTTCTGTGAGCTGATATTCTGAGATTTCCCACACGCCGAACGGAGAGGCCGCCGCGCGGCGGTGAATTTCTGTCAGCATTTCGTGCAACTTCATAGTTTTGCTCCCTGCTCGCAACTCGCTGCTTAAGCCTCCATCGCTCTCATTCGGCGATTTCTGGCGTCGCGTCGCCATTTATTAAATTGTCGTTCGACCGCTAGATGAAAAGCGATACCGGCAATCACGGCAACCACCGCTGTGATTGCCACTGCCTCGTCTATGAACGTCACAAATCCCCATCCAATCAACTTTGGGTAAATCCGCGAGAGTATGTGGTAAATGACCACGATGTGGATCAGATAGATGGAGTATGAGGCGTCCCCAAGCCTTGCAAACTTGTCTCCAAGCCAGCCTTCTGCCTTTAACGGCAACACAGCCGCGACGATGATGGCGGCAGGGATGCCCCAATAGATGACGCGCAAGACCTCTGGTAGCGTATCGGCTTCATGATAGTACGATGCAACCGCCATGGTCGCTACCGCCGGCGCCAGTATGAATATTGGAAGCGCCGGCAGACGCTTATTCAGATAAAGATGACCGATGCAGCAACCAAACAGGAATTCAAAAACAATCGGGCTGCTGAAGAAAAGACCAAGCGCAGACGGACTGGAAATGATTGTCGCGATCAACCAAACGGCGATGATCGCCGTCATCAATACAGGAAGATATCTTTGTTTTCCGACCGCCAGCGCGAATGCGAACATGAAATAGAAATACATCTCATAAGAAAGCGTCCACCCTACGCCGAGGATGGGCTGCACGGTTCCCGCTGCATCAAACGACGGGATAAGCGTCAGGGAAGCGAAGATCCTCCAAGGAGAAAAATCGGCAGGTATCGAGCGGCTCCAGGCGATCGTCAGGCACATCAAAACCAATGTTGCGACGATGTAGGGCGGATAGATCCGCTCGATGCGTTGAACGATGAAGTCAGTCGGCTTCTTTCTTCCTTCGGCATGGTCCCTCGACACGTAGACCATGATGAAGCCGCTGATGACAAAAAAGATGTCAACGCCAAGGGCCATCCCGTCACGGAACCACGGAGCCGACAGCCACGATTGGGGAAGCCCCTGCATGTAGCCAGGCGGGTTGATCGTGTAGGCTCTGATGGAGTGGGAGAGAACAACGATCAAGGCCGCAACGGCCCTGAGCACTTGAATGGAATTAAGCTTTCCGCGCTGCATGATTTTTCCCCGGACCCGTTTGCAACTGCGTAACACATCCCGAGCGCGAGTAAAACAAAACTGCAACACCCCACCGCCCCATCATCAAATGGGGTGGTAGCACTGTCCGAGGACAAGGAAGCTACCGAAGGCCGTCTGGGTGGATGTCATGAAAGGATTGAAAAGGGTGCCCCCCGGTCAGGGAGAGACACCCTTTTCGTGCTGATGACTTTGAAGACGTCACCAGCACCGTAATTAGCGGACAGACCGTGGCCCGCAATCGGACTTAGGTCCGATGCCCGTTCATTTCGTCGCTTTCGGCCAGCGCTATTTTCCGCGTTACGCTGGCCGAGGAGCGTTGCCTACGCCGTGGTAACCAACCATGCTCGACGCGTCGACAGTGTGCGACGCTCGGCCGTGAAATGATATCCGCAAAAGTACGGATAAAGGTGGTCTGAGACCATCTGCCAGATACCCACAAGCCGCCTCAGGGCGGCTTTTTATTTTCCACAAATCGGAGACATCCATGAACAGAGGAGCGTTTTACGACGCGCTGCGAGGCGGCGTGCTTTTTCCGCATGGGTTCACGCAGGGTCAGGTCGAAGGTTTCGAGCGGCTGCTCGACACTTGGGACAAGTACTTCTCGGCCGATCCGGCGGCGCACCTGGCCTATAACCTCGGGACCTCCTACCACGAGACGGCGCAGACGATGCAGCCGATCGTCGAGCGCGGGCCGCGGGCCTATTTCGACAAGTACGAACCGGGCACCAGGCTTGGCCGAATGCTTGGCAATACGCAGCCCGGCGACGGTTTCCGATTCCGTGGGGAGGGCGACGTGCAGAATACCGGCCGTCGCAATGCAAATTTCGCGTCTGACCGGTTGAACCAGGTGTTCGGCCTGTCGCTGGACCTGGTGGCAAATCCCGATCAGCGCGGCGATCCCTTCGTTTCGGCCATGTCGCTCTTCCTGGGGAACAGGGAGGGATGGTGGACGGGCAAGGACCTGTTCGACTTCATCGACGGTATCGACGAGGGCGACGCGGAAGACCTGCGCGAATTCGTCAACGCCCGCCGCGTCGTCAACGGAACCGACAAGGCGGAGAAGATCGGCGGTTACGCGCTCGTCTTCGAGCGGGCGCTGAAGGCTGCCGGCGCATGAAGCGCAAGCGAACCGGCGAAGCGAAGTGGGTCTGGCGGCGGGTGATCATCTTTCCCGTCGTCGGCTGGGCCTGCTACGAGATCGACGCGCTCATCACGGCGGCCGATACGCGCGTCAACGAGACGATCGCCTATGGCCTGATGATGCTGATCGCCATCCTGATCCTCGGCTACACGGGCTTTGCGACCGCGCAGGATGTCGCCGCGATCTGGCGCACGGGCCGGGCCAACCCTTACCGCGACGATCTGCGCGACGACGCCGACGAGCGCCTGCCAGTCGGGGCGGGATACGACCCAACGACCGGGCGCGAGGTGCAGTGATGTTCGGCTTTTCAAAACCTGTTGTCGCAGGCCTTGCCGTTCTCGGCCTGGTTCTGGCGATCATCGTCGCGGGGCTGCTCGGCATCCGCGAGATCCGGTCGATGCTGGATGCCGCCGCAGCCGGGGCCCGGGAGCTTTCGGACGCGAAGTGGACTGCCGAGTTCGAAAAGGCCAATGCCCAAGCCAACAAGCGTATCGCCGATCAGGCGAACGCGACCATTCAGATACAAGCCGACGCGGCCAATCGCGTCAATTATGCCTCCCAGCAGCTCGAGGAATTGAGGAAACGAAATGCGGCTCTTCCTGATGGCGACACTATCGGTCTTTCCGCTGATCGCGGCCGGATGCTCCCAGACTGAAAACAAGGACCCGGTCGTCGTCGTCAAGACAGTGGCGCCTGTCCTTCCGCCGGAAAGCCGCAAGACGACGCCGGCGCTGACACCGAAGCCGGATCGCGCGCTGACGCAGGAGGAGATCTTCGACCGATGGTCCTCCGACCGGACGGCGCGCAATGTCGGGGAATGGCGGCGGGCGGCCTGCGTTGCGGCCGTCGACGCTGTGAAGTGAGGTTCTCAGATGCCACCAGCGAGGACTTCTAACGACGACATCATGCGAGCTCTCGGGAACATCGAGGCCAAGCTAGACGCAGTTGCAGACAGGCAGGATCGGGCCGACAGCCTGTTCGCCGTCGAACAACAACAGGCGCACCACAGCCGCGCGGCGATCCATAAGCGCCTGGATCAGCAGCAGCAGCAGATATCGAGGATGGAAACGACGGTTGCGATCAGCGGTCAGGTGGACGCGCAATTGCGCGACAGCATCGCGGTACTGAAACAGACGGTGATGACTGATATCTCTCCAACGATCGACGAATGGAAGCGGATCAAGTTTCTCGGCGGCGTCCTTTCAGGTGCGCTGGTCGCGCTCGGGGTGACGGCGGCGACGGCGGTGGCGTGGCTTTATGACTGGCTGGCGATCGTGCTGCGGTATTTGAGCAAGGGGCATTAGGGCCGATCAATGCGATCGGCCGGGGATGTCGCTCAGCTTCTTGTAGGGGTAGTGCTCCCAGCACCACCATTCCTGCTGATCTTCCCGCCGAGTGAGCGAGAAGCCGAAGCCTGCCCATTTGCCGCAATGGCACTTGCGCGCGACGAGAACCGGTGTGTGATCGGCGGAGGTCTGGTTGTTGTCGCTCATTCCATCAATCCATTGAGTCGTTTCAGAATGTCGTAATGATCTTCGACATCGCGCGCTGCCTGACGCGCAATGTCGGCGCCGCCTTGCGGCAGGCTATTCAGCTGCCGATCCATCGTCAGCAGGCATTCCCATTGCCACCATGCCTCCGGCCCTTTTGAATGTGCGTACCATATACGCCCAAAGGCCAACTCCCCATCAAAGCCGGTGAAGTCCGGCTCGAACATCCCTGCTGTTCTTCTCCAGCGATAGCGTGGGCGCAGCTCCGCCCGCCGATTCGCTTCAGCAAGCGCCTCGTCGCCCCATGATGGACCGGGTTCATGGACCCTGAAATTCCACGTGCTGTTGTCGATCTGGGACAGCGTGTAACGCTTTCGCATGATCTTCGACATGCGCCGCGCGATCATCTGACCTATCTGCCGGCGGTGGCGATCGTCGCGGCTCGCCAGCAGGAATGCCTGTTCGTCCGGGATAGATCTCAAAACCTGCTCGAGCAGATCGATAAGCTCCTTCTCGCCAACCTTCCGCTCTCCATCCCGAACGTCAATTGGGTATAAATATCTGGGGGCGATACGCTCCGCTATAAATTTGCACACAATCAGCTTGCGACGCTTGCCGACAGCATGGCCGGCGAAATCTCGAATGACACCCTTTCTTTCGCAGGCAAGGAGAATACGCGTGATCGATTCGATAGTTTCATGGGGCGGTTCTTTGAGCATGCAATTGAAGGGGTCTCTCTGACCGCAGCATTTTGAATGGCTCCGCCCGAGCCGGTGAAATCAGGTCAGCGTGCGCAGGGAGTTGGGCCGCGCAGCGGTGTGAAACAAGGAGGTCGCCGCGCGGCCGTCCGCCCGTTCGGGCGAACCGAAGGTTAGAAGAGATATCCCTGGTCGCGGGACCTCTCGTAAAGATCGACAAAGGCCACATCGATATCGCCGTCGAAGGAAAGTTGCGACGGCTTGCCGAGGCTCTCGCCCCTGAAAATTCCGCGTGCGCGGCCGTTGTTCTTGTCGATCGCGACGATGAAATCTCCAGCCGGGGCGCAGGACGCCATATCGAAAGCACCCGCCACGTAGATATCGTAGGGGTTAGCATCCCCAACATTGCCGAGCCGCAGCTCGATCGCATTCTCAATGAGAGGGTCGAGCTCGTCGACGCTGATGGCAACTGGAGGGGTCCAGTAGGTTCCGATCGGCGTTGCGCTGCCGTCTTCCCACGACTTATCGTTCGGCACTGAGGTCATTGCCGTCATCCTTTCGCAGTGCGTTATAGATGTTCTTATTATGTTCTCATTTCGAGAGGAGTCAAGGCTCAACCGAATCACTCAGATCGGCTTGACAAAACGGGGAGTGAAACGAACTCTCCAAGGATTGTTGGGAGGCAGGTTTCGATGTGTAATCTCTATCGCATGCATGCCAAGGACTGGGTGAACAAGTGGGCTGGTGACGTGGCAAGCCGTGTCAATCTCATGCCCGCCTACCAGATGAACCCCGATCAAATGGGGCCTATTGTTCGCAATACCCCTGATGGCAGCAGGGAACTCGTGCATGCGAGGTGGGGAGTGCCTTCGCCGTTTTTCGTCATCAAGGAGGCGGCTGAGGCCCGCGCCAAAAAGCTGCGCGAGAAGGGTAAGCCGGTCGACATGGACATGCTGCTCCGCATGGAGCCAGACAAAGGTGTCACCAATATTCGTAACCTCAACCTCCCTCACTGGAAGAAATGGTTCGGCGTCGAAAACCGCTGCATCGTGCCGGTAACAAGCTTCGCCGAACCCGATCCGGCAAGCAAAGGCGAGGGCGCGACGCCGAACGCCTGGTTCGCTCGCGACGAGAGCCTGGCACTGATGTTCTTCGCCGGCGTTCATGTTCCGCAATGGCAGAGTGTCCGAAAGGTCAAGGACGGCCTCACGACCGACGATCTCTATGCGTTTTTGACGACGGAGCCGAACGCGGTGGTCAAACCGATCCATCAGAAGGCAATGCCCGTCCTGCTGCTAACGCAAGAGGAGGTCGACGTGTGGATGCGAGCGCCATGGGAAGAGGCTAAGACCCTCGCTCGGCCGCTGCCAGATGATGCAATCAAGATCACGTCCCGCGAGGCATACGGTTCCAGCATCATTAGCAAGGCCGGAGATCCGGCAGAGCCTGCGCTATTGTGATAGCGATCATTTGCCGCCGCGTCTTAGGACGTCGAGGGCTGCATCAAGATCCGCGTTTGAAGCCAGCATCAGGGCGTGATTGTCGGCGAGTTCAATGATGGCGGTCAGAACCTCGTCGGCGTTCCATCCCGCCGCAACGGCGCGATCAACGAATGCCGCAAAGCCGATGTGCATCGCCTCCTGGCAACGGATGAACCTATCCGGATCGTCCCGTGGGGTGTCGGGCGGGAAGACGTCACTCATGATCGGGCGGCCCCATATCGACGGCATTTTAAGATTTGCTGATACAATGGTGGCATGACAAAGCCGCCAAAGTCAAAACCGCTCCTCCAAGTCGACAAGCCGCTTCGCTCCCGAGCGCGTAGGCCGCGAGATCCAGCGCAGCCAAATCTCCCCCTTGATCCAATGCCGGTCCGCATCGAGCCGTGTCTCGCGTTGCTGAAAGCGAAGCCTCCTAAAGGCGACCAGTGGACTTTCGAAGTGAAGTGGGACGGCTATCGGATTGCAGTGCATATCGAGCCGAAGGGCGTTCGCATCCTCACCCGCGGCGGCCATGACTGGACGCACCGCTTCCCGGCGATTGCGGCCGAGGCGGCGCAGCTCGGAGCGGCAACGGCAATCCTCGATGGCGAAGCTGTTGTCCTGGACGAGCAGGGGCGATCGGATTTCGGCAAGTTGCAGCAGTCGCTCGGCGGCCGCGGCGGGAAGCTCAACTCCGGAGCATCCGTGTTGATGGCCTTCGATCTCCTGTATTTCGACGGCCACGATCTTACGAACACAGAACTTTCGACGCGGCGGCACCTGCTCGAAACATTGATCGCACCCGGGCGGGAAGGTGCGATCCGGCTATCGGAGGAGATCGAGGCCGATGGCGCACAGTTGTTGCGCATCGCGTGCGAGCACGGGCTCGAGGGTATCATTGCCAAGGATCGAAACAGCACCTATCGACCTGGCCGGCTCGGCGACTGGTTGAAGATCAAGTGCATCCAGAGCGACAGCTTCGCTATCGTCGGCTGGGAGCAGTCGATGGTAGCCCGTGGGCATATCGGCTCTCTGCTGCTCGGTGCAATGAAGGATGGCAAGCTCGTCTATGTCGGCTCGGTTGGTACCGGGTTCAAAGACAGCGAAGCATGGAAGCTTCGCGGGATCATGGACAAGCTGAAGGCGGCGAGGGCGCCGGTGGCCTATAGTGGGCGTCGGAAAGACATCACCTGGTTGAAGCCGAAGCTCATAGTGGAAATCGAATATCGGGCATGGACGAGCGATGGGAAGCTTCGCCATGCTTCTTACAAGGGGTTGCGCGAAGCGGCCGACGAGGTGGCAATCCTCGAGCTTTGAGATTGTCTAAAAGTAGCCGGTTGCACGTTGGTCGCTACCGGCATGAAGCCTTCAAGATAACGGCAAGTGCCCTGTGCCGCTGGCAGAGATGACCGCCCTGCCGGCAAAGGTAATCAGCGCGGCGAAGAGGAACCATCCCCACCCATCGCGTTGCTTGAAGCACAAGGCACCGGCGATGATTGCAAATGCAACGCTGACCAAGTTGAGCGCAAGGATCTGAAGAACAGTCGCCATTGTGAGCGTCCTATCATGTTCTAGCGATACGGGGAGCAGATAGGCGGCGTGCACCGCCTATCCAGGAGCCATTTAAGCCGTGACCAGGATCGGCCACGCCTTGAGACCAAAGCTACGTGCCCAGAGGACCTTGCCGGTCTTCGGGCACGTGCGCCACGGCCGAAAGATGTACTTCGAGCCGGGGGGAGGCGGAGGAAGGGGCTTTTTGCCCATTCTGCCATGTCCCTAAGGGGCGCTGTTAACCTTGACACAAGCTTTGAAGGCTACTATTTGGAATTGCGACACTCCGTAGCTAAGCTTGTGTTTAGGCTTCCGTTCGGCTAGCCCCTTTGCAAGCCCGAGACGGAAATTTTTAAAGAAGGGGATTTGGCTGCTACCAGATCTCCTTTTTTATTGACCTCTCACCCTCCGCAGGAATTGCACTCGTAGGTGAGCCGCTTCGTCGGAAACGCCATGGTTCGCTGCGATTTGGATCCTACCCATCCCAGGAGGAATCAAACTGCGAGGCATCAAAAACTCAGCCGCGAACTGATTGGCTTGTGGCTCGCTTTTTCGATAGGGCGGCACGCCGTCGCCCTTTTCGCTTCGAGCTAATGGTATGCTCGTGTGGAGGAAGAAGTGGCCGAGTTCGTGCGCGATTGTAAATCGTGCTCTGCCATCGCCTGCGACGGCTTTCTCATACACGTCCTCTCTGATCTGGATGAACTGGCCATTTGGATCTGCCAATCCCTCGTTATCACGCATCTCTTCAGTTGATCCAACTTCGAAGCGTACCAGTTCGAGCTGTTGATCCATGACCTTTTCAAGCACGTCAACCACTGGAACATATGCGAACTGGGCAATGCCAAGTGCGCCACGTACAGCTTCCGCGACAGAATGGATGTTATCCCATGACCGCGCCGGAACAATGAAGTTCTGACTACTCATCCTTTTTGGCTCCTCTTACCAATATCTGATGGATCTCCTCCAAATCCGTCGTTGAGAGATTATTCATCCGCCGCGCCATTAAAGCAGCGGTGTCACGTCCTAAGGCGTTGTTCGGCTGAAGCACGAATGCATTTCGGGAGCGGTCGGCCGCGAGACGTATCCTTTGAGCAGCCTCACCAGCGAGGCCGTAGATACGGATCACCATCTGCTCGATATCGGCAGGAGGCGACTTCTTCCCGGTTTCGATCGCCGAAATGAACGCAGGTGACTTATCAAGCCGTTCCGCCATCTCGATCATCTTTTCGTCATTGTCGATTCTAAGCTTGCGCAGTTCCTTTCCGAGTTCGGTTAACATCTGTCTTCTCCAGGTTGCGGACCTAACTTCGATATAAGGCTGAGACCTTATAAAATCAACAAGCGAGTGAAATGATTTCACCTCTGAGGTAAAATTCCTTCGCTTTGGCTGTGGATAAGCTCAGCGCAAAGTGACAAGGAAGCGCGGTTAATCACTCTCCGAGCCGAGCAAGTTAGCCCCGGGATCGGAATGCAGCGTGAACGCGGTGTTGCTAACCGATCGGTTAGACGATTGATTGCTAAGAAAAGTGGTAGGCACGGAGGGACCGTGGCCTCACAGAACGCCAATGGCCCAATGGTCGTAGCGCGCCTGCTTCAGCCAGTCCTCTAGGTCATCACGGTTGCCTATGAACGTCAGTTCCCCGCCGGTCGGAAGGTGGGCGATTTTGAGGTTGTCTTTTGAGATGGTGATATCTTTTGGCGCGAAGGCAGCGGCGGCTTTTTCCAACCACTTCAATACCGCCCACTTTGCCCCGCCAATAAACACGACCTTCTTCCCCGCAGTTACGGCGGAAACGATCTCCTCAAGACCTTCGACTCTAGCCCCGCAGGACTTTTCGAAAACTCTGATGCTTATCGGCTGTCGTTTCAAAATGAACTCCGAGGCAATAGGTGTGGCAGGGTGTAGCAGTCGCTGTTGATTTTCAAATAGAATTATTCGGCTACAAGTGTGGCACTGATTATGACAAGTTATTGAAAACGCCTACTTGCATCTTTCCGGGCGAGGCCTCTACCTACTTGTCAGTGACGTCAACCCCGAGCTTTAGGCGATCATTCAGCAATGGCACAAGCTTCTTCATTGCTAGGTCGGCGTCTGCAAAATCCTGCTCGGCGCGTCGAGTAAGTTCTTTTGCTATCATTTCTACTTCAAACATCGCGGCCTCGAGATGGCTCCCACGCTGTACATCGAATTCGCCTCGGCCCTCGGTTTGGTCAAAAACATGATTGCCGCCCTGGGTGGGGATGGCTGCTCGCTTGGTTTCGTAGAGCGACCACACCGGGATAATTGAGTTGTGGATCTTGTCGAGAGATACCATCGAATTAAAGGTGTCATCGTCTTTCAGCGAAAGCAGCATTGCCATCTCCGCAGGCGCGAATTCGAGGGGAGTCGGAAGGTTTGCGATTGGAAGAAGAACCGCTGAGATGGATGCAATGTTCTTTTGCTTCGCCAGTTCGAGGCGCTCGCCGATGTGCGCTTTGATGTGTTTCAGGGAAGAGTGGATCGAAATCGTTTTGAAAAGGAGCGAGTAAGCGTGGCTCTTCGCTTCCATCTTACGATCATCCTCCCGCTCTTTGCGGGAAGCTCTTTGTTCCTGCCTTTGAATTAGAAGGGCGATAAGACCGCCGACTATGGCGCCAGCCAGAGCGGACCAGAATTCACTTCCAAGCCAGGTGCATAGGTCCTTAATGGCAGTGAAAATTTCCGACATGCTGGCCTCCTGTTCCTCCCTCATATCTCAGCGTGAGGTGATTCTAGAAGGTTCTCGTTGTGATGGTCACAGGATAAAGATGCACGCGAATAAGGCTAGCGTGTTTGATGAGAACAAACAGGAAATTCCGTCCGGGACTTTTCCGGGACTGATCGATCGCGTTCTGGAACTTTGTGCGTATTTCGTTCCGCTAAGCACCTCGCGCTTCAAGTGAAGCGGAGGATATTATGACTGAGATTTCAAGGGATTAAATGGTCGGGGCGACTGGACTCGAACCAGCGACCCCTTGACCCCCAGTCAAGTGCGCTACCGGGCTGCGCTACGCCCCGACCTGCCGAAACGGCTTGTTTCCTTTATGTAATCGCTATTCGGAGCGCAAGCGGAAAATGGGGCAGGGGAGAATAAAAATGGAACGCCGCGCAGCCTCGGCGCCGCATGCCGGCCAGCGAAACGGAGAAAATGACGCCGGCCGGGCCGCCGGCATCGTCTCCTGTCCCGCTGGAGGGTGCCGCGGTTTTTACGCCGGACAGAGCTGCCAGACGTCGTTCTGCACGCTCGGGCTCACATTGGTATTGCCGCAGACCATCAGGATTCGCCCTTCAAAACTGAAGAGGGTCGGGGCATGGCGAGCCGGATAGGATTCGGTCACCGTGACCCGCTCCCAATTCCCGCCGTCGGGAGAACGCCACGTGTCGTTCAGGTTGACGGCGTTGAAATTGTCCCAGCCGCCCGTCAGGTAAAGCAGGTCCCCGTGGACGACGAGGCCGGGCCACATGCGCCTGCGCCACCGCGGTGTCTCGTGCTTCTTCCAGGACGTCGGGTCTTCCGGATTGTCCGTGGACCAGACGTCGTTGACGGTCGTCCATTGAGGATAGGCGTCGGGATTTTCCGGCGGGCTGTTGGCGCCGTCTTTGGCCCCCGCGACGATATAGAGGCGGTCTTTGAACTTGATGCGGACCTGCCCCCAGCGCGCCGGCACAGGATGCGGGGTTACGGCAAATTGACCTGTCGACGGATCGAAGCTTGCGACGTCGTCCTGGCGCGTTGCCCGAATAATGTAGAGTATCGGTTGCAGTTTTTGATAAGCTAAATTGCCGGTAAACTATTTCCTTAATATTTCCTGTACATAGAGATCGGTCGCAAAGGGGATTTATTTAACATTGCGTTAAAATCCACCTGTGATTGAAGATGATGTGTGTGGTAATCCCATTTTTGGATTATTTGAAATTGAAATTTATTCGCAATTTTGTTTCCGAACGTGTAAGGAAGAGAGACCGCAGAAAAGCACAGTTTCGGACCTTATGACGATCGACAACAGCAGCCAGGATTGCCGGCAGGCGCTTGCCGCCGCGTTTAAGACCCTCTCCGACGAAGCCGTGGAAGCAGGCTGGCCGGAAGGGGAGGTTGCCCTTGCGCTTGCCGAACTTGCCGAGGCGCATGTGGCGGAAATCGGTGCCAAGGTGATCGTTGAAGGCTTCAATCAGCTGCAGCGTTACGCTGCCGCTGGCCAGCGGAAAATCTGAGCATCCGGCAATCCTTGCAGCGGCAGCCCGGCTGTCCGGGCAGCAGTCGTGAAAGACGCCTGTGCGGCCCGCGGGCTTCTCAACCCGTCCATCGCATCGAGGGCTATCCGGTATTCGCTGCCGCGCCTGGCCGGCCAGCGCTTGAGCTATTCGACGGCCCCCCAGGCCGTTGAAACGATGAAGCTGCTGCCTGGAGATTTTACCCTCACGGGCGAGGGGAAGCGTTTTTCGCCCACGGCTCTCTCATACCATATGAATTCCAAACGGCCCCGTAACGCACGAGACAAGAAATTGTTCCCGACGATTTTGATTTGCGCAGTTGCTAAAATTGGGGGCCACGCGCATAATATGTGCAAGGCTGGCTGGGAGGGCGTCGGCTGCGCAGAACGATGCGTCATGCCCTCTGAGGGAAATGCAGCACGATGTTGAAATCGTCAGTTCATCCCCAGGATTTACCGCTCTTTTCGGAAGATATCGATTTGCTGTCGCAGGTCCTGAACCGGGTTTGCGACGACAGCGGCATCGCTCCGCGCACGCCGGAGGCCGACAGGATCGGCGCGGCCCTCATCCAGCTTTACAGGCAAGGCGTGAAGGACAGCGGCAAGCTGACCATTCTCGCCAAGACCTATCTCTGAAGCTCAGTTCTGCTCGATCGAGACACCGTTCTTGCCGATGCTCATCTCGATGCCGTCAGGTTTGTTTTCCTCGTGGAAAATATAGGCACCGAGGCCGACGACCACGACGACCAGTGCGCCGATGACGAGATAAAGACCGCTGTTGCGATTCAAGGCGGATGACCCCCAACACGTTGACAGGACAGCCGAAACGCCTGAGATGGCGCTTGGTTCCGTCAGTCGTCGTTGGCCGCGTTGAGGTTTTCGGGCCGGATGCCGTCATCGCTGAGGCTGCGGGCGCGCAGGCGTATGCCGGGGCCGCCCTCATCCTGGTTGCCGCTGGCGATGAAGATGACGCCGTGGGTCTCCAGCGTGTTGCGCACCTCGACCATGGCACGCGTCTCGCCCGCCCATTCGCCGTTTTCCAGCGCCTGGACCGTTTCGACCGAAAGCCCCGCATGGGACGCGAGGTCCTCGATGCTCATGCCGATCATGGCGCGCGCGCCGCGTATCTGTGCGCCTGTAATCATGCCGGGAATTTAGCGCTTCCGCCGAACTTCTCAAGTGTTCGCGAGCGGTTCAGGCGCTTGTGGCGAACTTCCAGCGCCGCACATCCCCAGACGATGCCGAACAGCAGGTAGACGTGCCGCCAATGGTCGATATCGATGACGTTGCCGATCGCCGCATGGCCGAGAACGGAGATCCACGCCACCATGAGAAACGGCTGCCACGGCCGGTCGAGCAGCATGTTGCGGAAACCGAGGGTGAGCGTCCAGCACAGCATGCCGACATAGCTGACGAAACCGAGCCAGCCGTAGGTGGTCAGCGACTTCAGCCAGATATTGTGTTCGTCCTCCGGAAACATCGTGCCGAAGACCAGCGGCCCTATGCCGAGCGGCCGTTCCATCATCATCTGGAAGCCGATGCGATGGCGGTCGAAACGGCCGAGATGCTCGCCGTCATATTGCTGCACGAGCTGGGCGCGGGCGGAGAAGAGCTCGCTGACCTTGGGCACCTGCAGCGCCACCAGCAGCGAGGCGACCATCAGGATGATGGCACCGAGCGACAGGATCAGCACCCTCAGCCGGAATGCGCCGCTGCGCTCCTTCAGGAGCATGATGAAGATCAGCACCATCACCGCAAAGGCAAAGAGCCCCCAGGCGGCACGCGAGAAGGAGAGGAAGATGCCGAGTGCGAGGATGAGCAGCGCCCCCGCCTTGATCGGCGACGTCTTCAGGCTTCCGGCAAGAATGCCGTGGACGAGATAGAGCGCCGGCGGCACGAGGAAGGGGCCGAAGACGTTCGGATCCTGGAAGGCGCCCTTGGCCCGGTCATAGAGCGTGAAGACTTCCGAGCCCGGAAAGGCGTGGAAATAGCCGAGGATGCCGAGCAGGGAGGTGATGACAGCCGCAAAGCTCCAGGCGTTGAAGATCAGCGGCAGCCGCCTGTGGCTGTCCTCGATGATGGCGGCATAGAAGATCGATGTCAGCGCCAGGAAGGTGGAGACGGCGATATACATCGGGCCGGTCGCCAGGTCCCGCATCTGGGTGAGCGACAGCATGCCGCCGATGTTGAAGGTCAGCAGCAGCGCCAGCAGCGGCGCGGTGGTGCGGGATATCTTCAGGCCGAGGATGAACCAGAGGCCGATCAGCCCCGCCATCCAGAGTTCATAGGGCGCCGGCTCGTCGATGACGAAGCCGGAGAGAAAGACCCCGAAAGCCACCGCCGCCGAACCGATGAGGCGCAGCGTCAGCCGTTGCGGCTGCGCCACGCGCGCATGGGAGGCGTCGACCGCGCTCAATAGGCGTTTTCCGTATTGAGCAGCCGGATCGGCGTCAGGAACAGGATCTTGAGGTCGAACCAGAGCGACCAGTTCTCTATGTAATAGAGGTCGTAGGCCGTGCGGAACTTGATCTTCTCGTCACTGTCCACTTCGCCGCGCCAGCCGTTGATCTGCGCCCAGCCGGTGACGCCGGGCTTGACCCGGTGGCGGGCAAAATAGCCGTCGACGATATCGGCGAAAGCCCGCTCGCGCGCCTGGGCAAGCACGGCATGCGGGCGCGGGCCGACCAGCGAAAGCTCGCCCTTCAGCACGTTGAAGAGCTGCGGCAATTCGTCGATCGAGGTCTTGCGAATGAAGCGGCCGACGCGGGTGACGCGCGGATCGCCCTTGGTGACGGCGGCTTTGGCCGTCGGATCGCTCATGTTGGTGTACATGGAGCGGAACTTGAAGACGTTGATGACTTCGTTGTTGAAGCCGTGGCGCTTCTGCATGAAGAAGACAGGCCCTTCCGACGTCGCCTTCACGGCTATCGCCGTCGCCACCATGATCGGCCAGAGCAGGCAAAGCGCGACGATGGTGAAGAAAATGTCGAAGGCGCGCTTGGCGACGGAATCCCAGTCGCGGATCGGTTTCTTGAAGATGTCGAGCATCGGCACCGCGCCGACATGCGAATATGCGCGCGGGCGGAAGCGCAGGCGGTTGGCATGGGCAGCAAGGTGGATATCGACCGGCAGCACCCAGAGTTTCTTCAGAAGCTCGAAGATGCGCGCTTCGGCGGACAGCGGCAGCGCGATGATCAGCATGTCGATGCGCGTCATCCGCACGAATTCCACGAGTTCGCTCACCGTGCCGAGCTTCGGATAGCCGGCGACCATGATCGGCGAGCGCTTCTCGCCGCGGTCGTCGAAGATGCCGCAGATGCGGATGTCGTTATCCGCCTGCTGCTCCAGCATGCGGATCAGCTCCTTGGCCGGCTCGCCGCCGCCGACGATGACGGCGCGGCGCTCCATGATGCCGTTGCGCGCCCAGTTGCGCACGCCCTGCGCCACGAGGAATCGCTCGATCAGCAGGAAGAGCGCACCCGCGACGAACCAGATGCCGTAGGATTCCGCAGCCGCAGCGCCGAGGCCGTAAAACAGCGAAAAGCTGCCCGTCGTCAGCGCGAAGATGATGGCGAAGGCGCCGGCTGCGCGCGGCAGATAACGCAGACGGGCTCTGAGCGCCGGAATGGAATAGGCGTCGGCAAGCTGAAGCGCGACGACGGTCAATGCGGCAACGACGGCCGCCATGACGGCCCGCGTGAGGATAGTGTCGCTGCCGTCGCCCGGTGCGAAATAGAAGGCGACAAGGCCGATGGCGAATTGCGTCAGGAATTCCAGCAGCCGCAACTGGCCGATGATGATGGCAGGCGAATGGGTCGCGGCACGGAACTGCTCGGCGATCTGGCGCGCATAGGGATTGATGCCGGGCGTCTCGCCGGCTGCATGTGGGGCGGCGGCGCTGCGCGTCTGCGCATCGGAGACCTGCTTGCGCAGGGCTTCCACGTCGAACTGTCCGCTCTTTTCCAGCTTGTTCATGGGATTTCGTCGCTCGTTGATGTGAGCGGGATAACAGAAAGCCCCTAAGAAACATTTACGAGGCGGCCGGGATCGCCTGTGCCGCAACGGGATTGACGAGTTCGCCGTAGAGCTTGAGCACTTCGCGGGCCATGACCGGCGCGGAAAAGACGGATCTGACCGCGTCGGGAGAGGGCATGACCCTGTCGTGCCAGCCGGGCACCGTCAGCGCTTCCGCCATCACGCGCGCCAGATCGTCGGAATCTCCCGGTGTCACCAGTGCGGGACTATCCGCCCCGAGCACTTCCGGAATGCCGCCGACGCGGGAGGCGATGACGGTCTTGCCGGCGCCGAGCCCCTCCAGCACGATATAGGGCATGGCTTCGGCGCGGGAGGGAACGACGAGGTTCTGCGCCATGGAGAAGGCCTCCTTGACGCGCATGGCCGGCAGCATGCCGATGCGCTTGCCGAGGCCGCGCTCCACCATCATCTCGCGATAGCGGTCGCGGTCCGGCCCGTCGCCGATCATCAGCGCCGAAAGCGGCCGGCCGAGCAGGCGCTCGGTCTTGGCGAAGGCATCGATAAAGATGTCCGGGCCCTTGAGGTCGCGCAGCATGCCGACATAGATGAAATGCACCGCATCCGAGCGGGTCGGAACGTCGGAAAAATCCCGCGCGCCGATGCCGTTGTAGATCAGCCGGTTCGTCACCCGCGGACGACCCACCTTGGCGGCATAGGTCTGGCGCTCGTATTCGCAGATGAAGACCAGCGCGTCGGTAAAATATTCCTGCACCCGCTCCATGCGCAGCACGAACTGGCCGAGCAGCGAGGCGCGGGAATAGTGCAGGCTGCCGCCATGCGCGGTATAGAGGCGGGCTACGCGATACTTGTTGACCCGCAGGGCTGAGCCGGCAATGCGCGCGAGCACGCCGCCCTTGGCGCCGTGCCCATGCAGCACGTCCGGCCGCAAGCTCCTGATTTCCTTGAATGTATTCCAGAGCACCTTCACATCCGACGGGCTGATGGAGCGCCGGATCGGAATGCGCGTCAGGCCGAGCGAAAGGAAGGGGCGGATATCGTCGAAGAGGCGGTCCTCATATTCGCCGCCGGTCGAACTGTCGCAGATGATGCCGATTTCATGGCCCGCCCGGCTATGCTCCTCTACCAGGTCGCGGACATGGCGGAAAATTCCGCCGACCGGCGACCGGAAGCAGTGAAGAATACGGAGGGGCCTCTGTTCTGCCATCAGCTAGAAGAGCCGTTCACGGACATAGATCGTGTCGCCGGCGATGATCGGGCCGGAAATATTGACGCGGCCGGTCAGCACCTGTCCGTTGATCTTGCGCGTGACGTCGACCATGCTCTGGTTGGCGCGGCTGGTGAAGCCGCCGGCAACCGCGATGGCGTTCTGCACGGTCATGCCGGGCACATAGGCGTATTGGCCGGGCTGGCCGACTTCGCCCATGATGAAGACGGAGCGGTAGCGATCGACGTCGATCGTGACGTCGGGATCGCGAAGATATCCCTGCTGCAGCTTCTGCGCGATCTGGCCGGAAAGCTGCTGCAGGGTGCGGCCGCGGGCAGGGACCTGGCCGATGAGGGGGAACGCGATATAGCCGGCCTGATCCACCGTATAGGTATTGGTCAGCGTCGGCTGGTCGAAGACGGTGATGCGCAGGCGGTCGCCGCTGTCGAGCGAATAGGGCTGGATGGTCGCCTGGTTGAAGGCCTTCGGAGCGGGGCGATAGGTGGTGCAGCCGCCCAGAGCAGCCATCATGGCGGCGAGGCTCATGGCTATCAGGATCTTGGGCTGGACGAAGGGCATCCGCTTGCTCACAGGAAGATAATTCGGTCGAGCCGTTATCGATCTATTAGGGTTAATGCCCGGTAAAAGATCCGCCGATTTCCGCAATTCCTTTATCAGGAGCGCCTGATTTGCGGGGCAATTGCCATTAACCGTTGAGTTACCATGGTCGTTTACGCTTGCGGCAGTTCGTATTGGAGTATCGAGTATGTCCCGCGTAGCGAGTGATCAGGATATGGACATCGACCTCGGCCAGCTTGTGCGCGCGGTCTGGTCCCGTCGTCTGAGAGTTTTGACGATCACCGCATTGGGTGCGGCTGTCGCTTTTGCCGGCGCCAAGATGGTTTCGCCGCAATATCGCAGCGAGACCCGCATCCTCATCGAGCCGCGCGCCCCGGCCTTTGCCAATACGCAGACGACCGACGCCGGCTCCGGGCCGCTGCTCGACGAGCTGAACATCGCCAGCCAGGTGCAGATCCTTCAATCGGCAGACCTCATCAAGCAGGTCATCAACAATCTGAAGCTCTACAATCTGCCGGAATTCGATGCGGCTGCGAACGGCTCCGCGCTCACCGATATCCTCGTGAGGCTGCACCTGAAGAAGAATCCGCTGGAAAATCCGCCGGAAGAGCGCGTCATCGATGCCTTCACCGAGCGCCTGCAGGTCTATCAGGTGCCCGGTTCGCGCGTCATCGGCATTACCTTCACCTCAAGGGATCCGAAGCTCGCCGCCAGCATTCCGAATGCGATGGCACAGGTCTATCTGGCGATCCAGAGCGGCGCCAAGCTCGATTCCAACTCGGAAGCCACCCGCTGGCTCGAGCCGGAGATCGACAGCCTGCGCCAGAAGGTGAGCGAGGCCGAGAAGAAGGTTGCCGACTACCGCACCGCCCACGGCCTGCTGCAGACCAACGGGACCACGACCTTCACCGCACAGCAGCTCAACGATATTTCCGTCGAGCTGACCCGTGTGCGCACCGACAAGGCCAATGCCGAGGCGAGGGCGCAGGCCGTGCGCAACGCGCTGTCGTCCGGCGAAGCCTCCGATACGCTGCCGGATATCATGTCGTCGCAGTCCATCCAGCGGCTGAAGGCAACCGAATCCGGCCTGCAGTCGCAGATATCGGACCTGCAGACGAGCCTGCTCAACAACCATCCGCGGCTGAAGAGCCTGCGCGCCCAGCTTGCCGATATCCGCACGCAGATCCGCCAGGAAACGCAGAAAATCCTCGCCAGCATCGAAAACGAGACCAAAGTCGCCGATCTGCGCGCCAGGGAACTCGAGCAGCAGTCCGACAGGCTGCAGGCCAACAGCGCCAGGGCGGGCGAGGACGAAGTGGGGCTGAACGCCCTGGAGCGCGAGGCAAATGCCCAGCGCCAGCTTCTCGAAACCTATCTCGTTCGCTACCGTGAGGCCGCCTCCCGCGCCGACCGCAATTCCAGCCCGGCCGATGCGCGCATCGTCTCGAAGGCGATCGAGCAGGTCGATCCCTATTTCCCGAAGGTCGTGCCGATCGTCGTCGTCGCCGCGGTCGCAACGCTGATCATGAGCGCGATCGTCATCATGCTCTCCGAGCTTTTCAGCGGCCGCGCGCTGCGCCCGGTCGAGCCTCTCGAAGTCGAGGCCAGGAAGGAAGAGGAGCAGCCGGTCGAGGCGACACCCGTTCCTGCCGCAAAGCCTGCCAAGCCCAGCATGCTGGCGGCAGCCCTTGATGAGGATGAGGACGAAGGCGAGCCTGAAGCCGGGCAAGCCGATGAAGTGCCCGCCGACGACAACGAATTTTCCGTTTCCTCCGTCGCGACCTATCTCACCGATTGCCGCGCCCCGCTCGCCGTCGCCATATCCCCGACCGGTGACAATGGTTCGGCCGCAACCGTTTCCCTGGCCCGCGTGCTTGCCGATACCGGGCGCCGCGCGATCCTCATCGACATGACCGGCTCCGGCTATCCGAGCGAACTGATGGCCGAGAACCCCGAAGCATTGGGCGTCACCGATCTCCTCTGCGGCGAGGCTGCCTTCGGCGAGACGATCCACGGCGACCGCGCTTCGGATGCGCATATCATCCCGCAGGGTGTCAGCGATGTGCGCCGCGCCATGCGCGGCGTCGACAGGCTTTCGCTGCTGCTCGATGCGCTGACTTCGGCCTATGATATCGTCATCGTCGAATGTGGCGCCGCCGATGTCGCCAGCGTTTCGCGGCTGACGCGCAGCAAGGAAATCGAGATCGTCCTGTCGCTGCCGGAGATCGATGAGGCGGCTTTCGTCGGCCTGATGCAGGATTTCCAGGCTGCCGGCTACGAGCGCGTCGTCCTGATGTCGGGCGGCGAAGAGGCTGCCATGCGCAGCCCCGCGCGTCACGCCGCCTGATCTTTAGAGCCTGCGGCCTGCATACCTGATCGCTGCGCGCCGCGCGACTGCCTAACCGACCCTGGCCCGGATCTTCTGGGCGAATTTATAGAGGCCGGGGCGGGCCTTGACGTAGGCCTTGCCGCGGGTGATCGCCCGGTGTGCCGCGCCGGCTGCGATGCCGATGCCGGAAATCGGCAGAACCACATCGTAATGGTCCGTTTCCACCGGCGCCCAGGAGCGCTTGTAGGTCTGGTCGCCGAGGCCGAAATCGAAGAGCGCGACACCCTTGTCGTGCAGGCTCGATATCATCTGCCAGAAGAGGAATTCGCCGGGGCTTGCATCGGCAGCCAGGTGCTCGTCGATCGCGCCGAACTGGCAGATGACGTGATCGCCCTTGCGGGAAATTCCCGAGAGTGCGGCGATGCGCCCCTCATAGTCGCCTTTCAGGCGCAGGCCGCGCATCTGCAGGCCGAAATCGCCGCCGTTGCGCTTGTCGATCAGGCCGTGCAGGAAGGCCTTGGTCTGCGCATCCGCAAAGACGTCGGGCAGGCCGAGCGAGGCGAAGCGGGCGCTTTTCAGGCGGAAGAACATGTCGAGCAGTTCGTGCTGCTCCGCGGATGCTTCCGGCACGATATAGTCGAAGCCGCCGATCGCCTCCAGCCGCCGGCTCTGCGTGCGAAACTTCTTGCGCCGGCTCTTGGCGTTGAGCTGCTGCAGCGTCTTGTCGAACGTATCGAGGAGCGGAAGCTGGTAGGCGTGGTTCTGGTTCTGCACCATGGGCAGGCCGGCAAGCATGTTGCGGCGGCCGCGCCATTCCAGCGGGATATTCTGCAGGAGAAGCAGATCCGCCTTGCCGGCGAGCGTGGCACGAAGGCGGGCGGCAAGGTGATGGCTGTCCACAGCATCGCCGTCTGCGGCAAAATCGGGTGAGAACAGGCCGGTATTGATGTTGCTGTGCTCGGCACCGACGAATTTGGCGATCCGCAGGCCGCGCGAGGCGACGATTTCCACCGGCAGGATGAAGGCCGTGCGATTGCCGATGCTGCCGCGCAGGATGGCGAGCGGCCGGCCGAAGGCGGCCACCCAGGCCGCGCACCAGTCGTAGCCCTGGTGCAGCGAAGAAAGCCTGTCGCGCTCCAGCGCGCGCCATTCGGCTTCCAGGGGCTCCATCCGGTCGAAAAGCTCTATATCGAGTTCTGCCATGGCAAGTTTCACGCTGAGCTGCCGCAGCCGGGAAATGCCGGCTTCGGCTTGCGCTACGGCGTCGAAATTCTGATCTGCTACATCGAGCCTCTGCGTCTGCACGGGTCCTTCTCCGGTCGAGAGATTGCTGCAGGGGAAGGTAAGGCGGCCAGACGTATATTTGGTTTAACTGCGGAGCCGGCGCGCGGATTTCCGCGCATCAGGGTTATTCCGCCGTTAATTGGCCGCTACTGCTGTTTCGGACCGGCCATCCACTTGATGATGACCATGGCCGGCAGCACCCAGAGCAGGCCGGTCAGCAGGAAATAGAGCAGGTGGCCCCACCAGGGCGCGTTGCCGAGCGTGGCGACCGCGATCGTATTTGCCAGAACCGCATAGAAGAGCACGAGCAGGATGATCAGGATCGTGCCGATGAATTTGCGAAGGCGGACGGGCATCGTATAACTTCCGAGCGGGTGGAACTGAACCGGCGCGACGGCATGCCGCAAAGGATCGGGGCTTGTTTTGCATCAGCCGGTGGGGCAAATCAACTGCCGGATAAAAGGAGAGATCATGGCCGTCGCGAACCTGAGCCCGGAGCAGGCGATCCGCACCGAAATGCGCAGGCAGGACAACAACCGCCGCGCCGTACGCATCTGGCTCGGCTTCGTCCTTCTGGCACTCTTCTGTCTCGTGCTCGTGGGCGGGGCGACGCGGCTGACCAATTCCGGCCTTTCCATCACCGAATGGAAGCCGATCCACGGCGTCATCCCGCCGCTGAACGCCGCAGAATGGGAAGAGGAGTTCAAGCTCTACCAGCGCATTCCCGAATTCCAGCAGCTGAACAGCGACATGACGGTCGACCAGTTCAAGGGCATCTTCTGGTGGGAATGGGCGCACCGGCTGATCGCGCGCGGCATCGGCGTCGTCTTCGCATTGCCGCTGATCTTTTTCTGGGCGACCGGCCGGATCGAGAAGCGCCTGCGCTGGCCGCTGGCCGGCATCCTGGCGCTTGGCGGCCTGCAGGGCTTCATCGGCTGGTGGATGGTTTCGTCCGGTCTTTCGGTGCGCACCGACGTCAGCCAGTATCGCCTTGCCACCCATCTCGTCATGGCCTGCCTGATCTTTGCCGCCTGCATGTGGATCATGCGCGGGCTTTCGCCGCATTCCGACGATCCGGCCCCGACGAGAACGTCGCACCGCTGGGCGGCGGCGATCGCCGCCTTCTCGCTTTTCCAGATCTATCTCGGCGCGCTGGTCGCCGGCCTTGATGCCGGCTTTACCTACAATACCTGGCCGCTGATGGACGGCGCCGTCGTGCCCGGCGACCTCTTCATCCAGCAGCCTTTCTGGATCAACCTTTTCGAGAACCCGAAGACCGTGCAGTTCATCCATCGCCTTGGCGCCTACACGCTGTTTGCGATCGCGCTCGTCAATATGGTGATCGCCTTGCGCGCCGCATCCTGGACCACCCATGCACGCCGCGCCGTGGTGCTCTTCGCGCTCGTCACCATCCAGGCCGCGATCGGCATCACCACGCTGCTGCTCGAGGTCCCGCTGCACTGGGGCCTGCTGCATCAGGCGGGGGCGCTCGTGGTCTTCGGTTTTGCCGTCGCCAACTGGCGCGGCTATTACGGCGAATATCCCCGCGCGACTGCCATCGCCGAGCGCGATTGAGCGGGCATATCTGCCTCCTTCCGGCCGTGGCTCGCGGAAGAGTGAATGGGATCAATGCGATGCTCCTCGCATGGCTTTGCCGTGACATGCTAGGTTAGCGGTCGGCGCATGGGCGATCCTACGAAGGGGGTGTTCAGATGAACAGATTTCGCACATTCGTGATGGCGGGCGCGCTGCTCACGCTTTCCGCAATCGCCTCGGGCTGCACGACATCGAACGAGCGATACGACTATGGCGAGGATACGTCCCTGAACCCGGCCTGCGCGGGCGGTTTCCGTCCCAGCAACAATCGCCCCTGCTCTTATTGAGCCGCAGCCTGCCAGGTCCCGGCCAGCGCAGAGGCTGCCAGCAGCAGCCCGGTTTCACCATGTCGAGATCGAACAGTTCGCAATAGAAACCGCGTGCCTCTTCGATGGAAGCGGCGGCGATATTCGCAACGATGCGCAGCACAGTCATGGCGCTCCTCCTCCAAAACGGCGGTTGGTGAGCGGAACGGCACGGCCCTGTCTGCCGAACCGTTCCGCATATCGCAATCGTGGGCTTCAGATGCTTGCCTGCAGCCCGTAGAGACTGGCATAAATGCCGCCGCTTTCCATCAGCCTGTCATGGCTGCCTTCTTCGACGATGCCCTCGCCGGTGAGCACCAGAATACGGTCGGCATGGCGGATCGTCGAAAGCCGGTGGGCGATCACCAGTGTCGTGCGCCCCTTGGCAAGCGTCAGGAAGGCCTGCTGCACGGCGCGCTCGCTTTCATTGTCGAGCGCGCTCGTCGCCTCGTCGAAGATGAGGATGGCAGGATTCTTGAGGAAAGCGCGAGCGATCGTCAGCCGCTGGCGCTGCCCGCCAGACAGTTTTACGCCGCGCTGGCCGATGTCGGTCTGGTAGCCCTGCGGCAATGCCATGATGAAATCATGCGCATGGGCGGCGCGGGCTGCGGCTTCCACCTCCTCGTCCGTCGCGTCGGGGCGCCCGTAGCGCAGATTGTCCGCCACGGTGCCGGCGAAAAGGTAGACATCCTGCTGCACCACGCCGAGATGGCGGCGCAGCGAGGCAAGCGTCACGTCACGGATATCGGTGCCGTCGATTTCGATCGAGCCGCCGGTAACATCGTAGAAGCGGGGAAGCAGCGCGCAGAGCGTGCTCTTGCCCACGCCCGAGGGGCCGACGAGCGCCACGAATTCGCCGGGGCGGATCGTGAGCGAAAGCTTGCTCAGCACCTCCGCGCCGTCGTCATAGCGGAAATCGACGTTGGAGAGCCGGATTTCTCCTTTCGGGCTGGGCAACGCCCGTGCCGAAGGGCGGTCCACCACGTCGGGATCGATCTCCAGGATCTCCATCGCCCGCACGAAGCCGGTATAGCCCTCCTGCCAGAGCCGGGCGAGATTGGCCATGCGCTTGACCGGATCGATGAGAACCCCGACGCAGAGCAGG
The DNA here is from genome assembly GCF_042656325.1 of Rhizobium sp. GCM10022189. Lineage (NCBI taxonomy): Bacteria > Pseudomonadati > Pseudomonadota > Alphaproteobacteria > Hyphomicrobiales > Rhizobiaceae > Rhizobium > Rhizobium sp. GCM10022189. The sequence goes on along the minus strand of NZ_JBHSOR010000057.1, from coordinate 61,187 downwards.
AAGGTCAGGAGATCGGCAAGCGTGAGCTCGGCCGCAAGGATGCGCAATCCGCCGAGGATGACGACCAGAAGCGTGATGATCTGGGCGAAGGTCTCGGCCCCGGCGGAAAACCAGGCTTCGCTGCGGTAGCCGTCGGCCCGGCTTTGCAGGAAGCGCCTGTTGAGGGCGGCAAAGCGCTTCCGTTCCAGGTCCTCGTTGGCGAAGGACTGGACGACGCGGATGCCGGCCAGCGCATCCTCGACCCTTTCGTTGACGGCGGCGATCTCCCGCTTGCTCGCCTCGAGGGCGTGGTTCATGCGCCTGTTGAAATGCAGCGCATAGGCCACCGCAAAAGGCGTCAGGAGGAGGATCAGCAAGGCAAGCTGCGGATCGATGAAGAACAGCACCGTCATCGCGCCGCTATATTTGAGGACGGCAATCAGCAGGTCTTCCGGCCCGTGATGGAAGAGTTCGCCCAGCCAGAAAGAATCGCCGACGATGCGGCTCATCAATTGGCCGGTGCGGTGCCGGTCGTAAAAGCCGAAGGAGAGTTTCTGGCAGTGATCGAACAGTTCCTGGCGGATGTTCGCCTCGATATGCGCGCCCATCATGTGGCCGCGATAATCGACGAAGAAGATCGCCGATGTCTCGACCGCCACGACAGCCAGCATGACGCCGCCCATGCCGAGGATCTGCCAGTAGGCCGAAGCCGTATCGGCGAGCACGATGAGACGGCTCATGACGATGTTGGCGCAGAGCGGCAAGGCGACTGCGGCGGCAGCGACGACGATGGCGCAGGCGATATCCGCCATCAGCAGCAGAAGATGCGGCCGGAAGTAGGATGCGAATTTGCGCAGGCGCAGCTGGCGCCTGTTGTGAATTTGCGATGCGGTTGAGAGGCTGCGGTTAAGACGCCGCGGGTTTTTCCTCGCGCGTGAAAGCAAACTGGACATGAAGACGGATATCCTGAGCGTTGATCTTGTTTTTCTGGTTTCTCAGGATCGTTTTCATGGGTGCCTCCCGTTGGCGCGAACAGTCAGTGCAGTGGCTGCCGGAGTCGTTATGCGAGCAGATGCCGACAGGCGGCAGCGCCTGCGCGATGCCGCTTTTACCGCAAAACGCAGACGAAAGCGACCTCCTTGTCGCGCGACGGCCATTCATCGATGAAACAGCCGACATTCCCCCCGTCGTGTTCGGCTGGCGCGCACGAAATGTTTGTAGCGCCCTTGCCGGGAAAGCTTCACGGGTCCGGCCCGCTGATTTCCTCCTGCAGGCGCTCGAAGGCTGTCGGAAACAGCGTGGCGGGCGGGCTGTAGGGGTTGGAAAAGGCGTAGATGAAGAAGAGGATGATGCCGGTAAAGACGCCGAAGATCGACAACAGCAGCAGGTTGCGGCCGTCTGGCGCGTAGGGGTAGTAGCCGATGGCGGTGAAGATGACCCCGGAAACGGCCGCAAACCAGAAGATCAGGCTGATGGAGTCGGTGCCGCTGTTTTCCCGCCGGTCGCGGGATTCCGAGATCGCGTGGATTTCCTCCAGCATGTGGCTGCGCAGGCTCTGCTGCTTGGCATTGGCGGGAGCCAGTTCGAGGATCCTCAGATAGGCGATGTTCCACTGGTCCCAGGCCGGCGAGGAGAGCTTGCCGCTATGCCCGAGTTCCCTCCATTCCTGTTCGATGACGATGCGGACATAGTCCTTCAACGCTTTCTGGATCGGCGCCTGCGCCTCCGGGCCGTAACGCTCTGCATCGTAGAAGACATCGCCGATCGCGTTGCTCTCCGTGGCGCTTTCCGAGCGCAACGCCTGGTATTCGATCATTTCCTGGGCAAAGACGAGCGCAAGGATAAGCGCATGCAGGCTGGCGATGCGGGTGATGACCGAACTCGCCAGTTCCCTGTCGCGCCCGCCGGGATCGCCGCCCATGAGCATATGCATGAAATAATAGGCCGCAAGCACCGTTGCGGTCGTGCCTCCAATGATGGCAATGCCGATCAGAACCGACGCCATTGAACTTCCCTTCGCGCGAGGGAGTGTAAGGCTTTCATAGCAGGCGGGCAATCGTATCGGGTGCTAGCGAACAGGCCGCCGAAGGCAGCCACGGCGATCGCCCGGCAACGGGGAGATGCCGGGCGTCACGCGCCCAGCATCAGGTCCATGTTCTGCACGGCGGCACCCGAGGCGCCCTTGCCGAGATTGTCGTAGACGGCGACCAGCAGCGCCTGCGCGATATCGTCATTGGCAAAGACGTGCAGGCGCATGCGGTTGGTGTTGTTGTAGATTTCCGGGTTGAGCTCGGGCGTGCGCTCCGGCGCCTCGAAGGGGGCGACCTCGACGAAACCCTTGACGCCGGCATAATAGTCGGCAATCGCAGCGTGCAGGTCGGCACCCTTCGGCACCTTGGGCAGATGCGACAGCTGCAGCGGCACGGTGACGACCATGCCCTGCGCGAAATTGCCGACGACCGGCTGGAAGAAGGGCACGCGCCCAAGTCTGGCGTAGCGCTGCAGTTCCGGCAGGTGCTTGTGCTTGAAGGTCAGGCCGTAGGGCATGTATTCGGGCGCATCCTCGCCCTTGGCGACATAATCCTCGATCATCGTGCGGCCGCCGCCGCTATAGCCGGTGACGCCGTTGACCGTGATCGGGAAATCGGCCGGGATAAGGCCGGCCTCGATCAGCGGGCGCAGCGTGGCGATCGGTCCCTGCGGCCAGCAGCCGGGATTGGCGACGCGCTTGGCCGAGGCGATGACGCCGGCCTGCTCCCGGCTCATTTCCGGAAAGCCGTAAGCCCAGCCTTCGGAAACGCGGTGCGCCGTCGAGGCGTCGATCACCTTGGTACGGTCGTTCTCGATCAGGCTGACGCTTTCCTTGGCGGCATCGTCAGGCAGGCACAGGATGGCGATATCGGCCTCGTTGAGCAGTGCCGCACGCACCGCCCTGTCCTTGCGGCTCTCGGTCGGGATCGACAGCAGCTCGATATCGCGGCGCTCTGCCAGACGCTCGCGGATCTGCAGACCCGTCGTTCCAGCTTCGCCATCGATGAAGATCTTTGCTGCCATGATTATCCTGCGCTTTCAGTGGGTTCGGACCGTTTCCGGAATCAGTTTGCCATGAAGTTGAATCAAGTTGGTAACGGCATTCATCCTGCCGTCGCACACCGTTCGGCATGGAGGCCCAGCATATACATCGCGACCGTCGCCCCCGCAATGGCGGTGATGTCGGCATGGTCGTAGGGCGGCGAGACTTCGACGACATCGGCGCCGCGTATGTCGAGCTGTTTCAGCCGCTGCAGCACGGAGAGGATCTTGGCGCTGGACGGGCCGCCGGCAACCGGCGTGCCGGTGCCGGGCGCAAAGGCCGGGTCCAGGCAATCGATATCGAAACTCAGGTAGACGGGCGAGCCCTTCGTATGCGCGATGATCGCGGAGGCGATGTCCGTCGCGCTCATGTCCTCCAGCTGGTGGCCGTAGAGAAGGTGGATGCCGAAATCCTCCGGCGCATGGGTGCGGATGCCGATCTGGATCGAGCGGTCGGGATCGATGAGGCCGGCGCGCGCGGCGCGGGCCACGAACGAGCCGTGGTCGATGCGGCGCTCGTCGTCGAACCATGTGTCCTGATGGGCATCGAACTGCACGAGCGCCAGCGGGCCGTGACGTTCGACATGCGCCTTCAGCAGCGGCCAGGTGATATAGTGGTCGCCGCCAAGCGTGAGCAGGAAGGCGCCGCTGTCGAGAATGGCGCTCGCCTGCCGCGCGATCGCATCGGGCGTATCCTGATGGTTGCCGTAGTCGAGCAGGCAGTCGCCGTAATCGATGACGGCCATTTCGGCGAAGAGATCGCGCTGGAACGGATATTGCGGATCGTTGTCGAAGATCGCCGACGCCCGGCGGATCGCCTGCGGCCCGAAACGCGTGCCCGGCCGGTTGGAGGTCGCCGCATCGAAGGGAATGCCCCAGACGACGGCGTCCGCGCCGGCCAGATCCTTGGTAAAGCGGCGGCGCATGAAGGACAGCGCACCGGCAAAGGTCGGGTCGGAGGCGGCCGATGTCAGGCTCTGCGCGGTGAAGGCATGGTCGATCGTCCTATTGGCCATCTGAGCTTCCTTCCTCTGCCGTGAACTCATAGGCGCGTTCTACGCGCGCAATGCGAACCTTATATTGCTTGTACCAGCGTTCGCGGCCAAGCCGCTGGGCGGCCAGGTGGCTGACGACCTGCTTCCACGCCCTGAGGCTCTCCTCGTCGGCCCAGTAGGAATTGGTGATGCCGAAGCCGTCGGCATCGCGCGCGCTTTCGGCCCCGAGACAGCCCGGCTGCTGCAGCGCAAGCTCCGCCATCCGGTCTGCCATCGCGCCGTAACCGTTGTCGCCCGCGGTGCGGACCGAGGAGAAGGTCACGACGTAATAGGGTGGTTCGGGCGTTGTGGCAAAGGGTGAGGGCTTGGTGGTGGAAGACATGTTCGGGTTCCTCGTCTCTGCCCGAAGGGGTAGGCGAGCTTCCGCCGGATTTCAAGCAATCCCATTTCAGGGCAGGCGGCGGATCGTCTCCGCCGCCCCTTGGCGTCAGCGGCAAGCGCCGATCCGGCGCAAGGCAAGCAGGGTGAGGGTAGCCGTCACCGCGCAATAGCCGGCAAGCGGCCATGCCGTATCGCCGTCCAACAGCAGCACGAAGAGCGTGCCGATGCAGCCGACGATCAGGCTTTCGACGCAGAAATAGAGCGCGACCGCCGTTCCCGCCGTCTGGCCGAAGGCGGCCAGCGCGCCGTTTGCCGTGACGGCGGTCGTCAGCACGATGCCGACGGCGATCACCCACATCGGCAGGACGAAGCTGGCGAAGGACGGGGTGAACAGCACTTCGCCGATGCCGAGCAGCAATGCGCCCGCAAGAAGCAGGCCCATGCCGCGGGCAAGGCTGCCGGCCGTGCCCCATCGCGCAACGAAGCGGCCGGCAAGGCGCGCGGATAGGATCATCACCGCGGCCGCCGTGGCAAAGGAAAGGCTGAAGGCGAGACCCGAAAAGCCGGCATGGTCGATGAGAATGCGGGGCGCGGTGGAGAAGAACACGAAGAACGCCCCCATCGCCGCGCTGAATCCCATCGTGTAGGTCCGGAAATGCGCATCCGCCAGGATCGCGCCGATACGGATCGTCGCGCCGGCCGATGCCGCCGGTCTTGTCTCCGGCCAGCCTTGGAGCGCGTTGAGCATGGCCGCAAGCATCAGCCCGCCGAGCAGCAGGAAGATGGCACGCCAACCGAAGTGATCGGCAATCACTGCGCCGGCGACCGGCCCGAGCGCCGGCACGAAGGAGAGGATCGCACCGAGCAGGCTGTAGATGACAGCGCCTTCCGGCCGCACGGCATAGACATCGCGCACCGTCGCAAAGGTCGCCACCAGCGCCGCCGATGCGCCGGCCGCCTGAAGCAGGCGCAGAAGGACGAACAGTGCGGCCGACGACGTGGTTGCAAGCAGCAGCGAAGAGGCCGCAAACAGCAGCGCGCCGCCAAGCAGTACGGGCCGCCGGCCGATCCGGTCCGACAGCGGGCCGAAAAGCATCTGTCCGGCGCCGAGGAGCAGCATATAGAGGCTCAGCGTCAGTTGAACGACCGCCGCCGATGTGCCGAGTGCCTCGGGCATGATCGGAACGACGGGCAGGTAGATGTCCATGGCAAGCGAGGCCAGGATATCGAAGGGTGCCAGAAGCAGCAGCGCTGCCGGCAGGGAGCAGGTCCAGCTCCTGTTTTGAAAAGACATGGGTATTCATCCGCTCGAATGAGTTCATCCGGCGGCGATCTGCCTTCTCATCGCAGTCTGGATTGATCGGACAGATGCCGCAACAACGTCAAAAGGTTGCTGCGGCCTATCTGTCTGCGGACGGGGTGGCTCCCATGTCAGGTCCTGTCTTGCCCAGTTCGAAACCTGATGCTGCTCTAGCAGCCGGGAAGGGGCGCGGCAACAGGTTCCTGCCGCGCGTTGACTTCGCAAGGCGCTTCCGGGAAGCTGCGCCGACCGAACCAGGAGGGAGCCATTGGCAATGTTCGACCACATCTCGATCGGGGTCAAAAGCCTCGATAGATCGCGCCGCTTTTACGATGCGGCACTGGCGCCGCTCGGCTACGAACGGCTGTCGAATTTCGACGGAACGATAGGATACGGCGCCGACAGGCCCGCCTTCTGGGTGAGCGAGGTGGAGCGCCCGGTGCCGGCCGACCGCGGCTCGGGCCTGCATTTCTGCTTCGTCGCCACCAGCGAGCAGGCCGTCAACGCCTTCCATGCGGCAGCCCTTGCCCATGGCGGCGAGGACAATGGCCCACCCGGCATCCGCCCGGATTACGGGCAATTCTACTATGCCGCCTTCATCGTCGATCCGGACGGCTACCGGCTCGAAGCCTTCTTCAACAAGCCGGAATAAACGAAAAGGCCGGGCGAAAACCCGGCCTTTCCATGAAAGCATGTCGAAAAGCGATTAGCGCTTCGAGAACTGGAACGAACGGCGGGCCTTGGCCTTGCCGTACTTCTTACGTTCGACGACACGGCTGTCGCGGGTCAGGAAGCCGCCCTTCTTCAGGACCGAGCGCAGGCCCGGTTCGAAGTAGGTGAGGGCCTTGGACAGGCCGTGACGAACGGCACCGGCCTGGCCGGAAAGACCGCCGCCGGCAACGGTAGCAACGATGTCGAACTGGCCGTCGCGGGCAGCAGCGACGATCGGCTGGCGCAGGATCATCTGCAGAACCGGACGGGCGAAGTAAGCCGTGAAGTCCTTGCCGTTGACGATGATCTTGCCGGAGCCGGCCTTGACCCAAACGCGGGCGACGGCATCCTTGCGCTTGCCGGTCGCGTAGGAGCGGCCAAGCGAGTCGACCTTGCGGACGTGAGCCGGAGCAGCAACAGCGGCTTCCGACGACGTGCCGAGATCCTTCAGGGAGGAAAGGTCAGCCATTATCAGGCGCTCCTTACGTTCTTCTTGTTCAGCGTTGCGACGTCGAGGACGGTCGGCTGCTGTGCTTCGTGGGGATGGTTCGGGCCGGCGTAGACACGCAGGTTCTTCATCTGGCGACGGCCGAGCGGGCCGCGCGGAACCATGCGCTCAACAGCCTTTTCGAGGACGCGCTCCGGGAAGCGGCCTTCGATGATCTGGCGAGCGGTGCGCTCCTTGATGCCGCCGGCATAGCCGGTGTGCCAGTAGTAAACCTTGTCGGAATACTTCTTGCCGGTGAAAACGACCTTTTCAGCGTTGATGACGATAACGTTGTCGCCGTCGTCAACGTGAGGCGTGAAAGTTGCCTTGTGCTTGCCGCGCAGACGCATAGCGATGATGGAAGCGAGACGGCCAACGACGAGCCCTTCGGCGTCGATGACGACCCACTTCTTCTCCACCTCTGCAGGCTTCTGGGAGAAGGTTGCCATATCTGTCACTCTCTCTTGGATCCCCATGCCCGAAGGCGAAGGGGCGTTTCTTGTTGCTTGGATTTGGCCGCCCGCAGGACGGGCCAAAAAGAAAGCAGCCCCGGAAGGCTGCATTTCCGGCGCGGCTTATAGCGGCAATCGATTGGCCGGTCAATATGAGTGCTTTTGGCGACTGGAAAAATAACAAAGTAAAAACAATATGTTACACATGTGGTATTCATGTACCATATTTTAGCGCGCCTGAAAGACGAGAAGTTTTGCGCTTTGCGGCCGTGCCCTTGCCGTATTCGGCTCGAAATCGCCCCACCCTTGTGGCACAAGGGCGGATATTGACAGCGCAGGGGAACATGCCATGGCCGAGATCGTATCCTTCCGCAAGGACAACAGCAATTCGGGCGAGGGCGCCCTCGTGCTCCGTCAGCTTTCCGGCGGCGTCCTGCGCCTGACGCTCAACAATCCGCCGGCCAACGCCCTGTCCATATCGGTCATGGAAACGCTGATGGGCGAGCTGCAGGGGGCGGCCGGCGACGAGGATGTCAGCGTCGTCATCATCGCATCGACCGGCAATGTCTTTTCCGCCGGCCACGACCTCAAGGAACTGACGGCCCACCGCGCCGACGAGGACGACGGCGTGGCCTTCTTCGAGGAGAGTTTTGCGCTCGCCGCCGACCTGATGCTGGAAATCAACCGCCTGCCGAAGCCGGTCATCGCCGAGATCGACGGGCTGGCGACCGCGGCCGGCTGCCAGCTCGTCGCGAGCTGCGATCTTGCGATCTGCACGGATACGTCCACCTTCTGCACGCCGGGTGTCAATATCGGGCTTTTCTGCGCGACGCCGGCCGTCGCCGTTTCGCGCGCCGCCCACCGCAAGCAGGCGATGGAAATGCTCCTGACGGGCGAGACGATCGACGCCTCGACTGCGAAGGATTTCGGTCTGGTCAACCGGATTGTGCCGAAACAGTATCTCACGCAGGTGGTCGGCAAATACGCCTCCGTCATCGCTTCGAAGTCGCCGCAGGCGCTGCGGATCGGCAAGGAAGCCTTTTACAGGCAGCTCGAAATGCCCGTCGCCGAAGCCTACGACTATGCCGCAGGCGTGATGGTCGACGGCATGCTGACCGGCGACGCGCAGGAAGGCATCGGCGCCTTCCTCGAAAAGCGCACCCCCGAGTGGAAGGGCGAGTGATCAGGCAAGTTTCAGGATCAGCCCGCCGAGCGCGATGATGACGCCGGCGAGGTAGCGCCAGACGCTGGCCTTCTCCTTCAGCACCGTGACCGAGATGACGAGCGCAAACAGGATGGCGGTCTCCCGCAGCGCCGCCACCGTCGCCACCGGGGCCTTTGTCATCGCCCAGAGCGCCAGCCCGTAGGAGGCGATCGAGCCCGCCCCGCCGATCAGCCCGCGCCCCCAGTTCAGCCGGACATGGGTGGCGACAGCCACCGGGCCGCGCTGCGAAAACGCCCAGGCAAAGAGCAGCACCGGCGGCAGGAGCGACATCCACAGCGTATAGGAAACCGCGTTGCCGGAAAGCCGGGCGCCGATGCCGTCCACATAGGTATAGGTGGCGATGACACAGGCATTGGCGAGCGCCAGCACGATCGCGTGGCGGCTGCCGTGGCGGGCTTCGAAGGCGAGCGTGAGGATGCCGAACGAGATGGTCATCGTTCCGGCAAGCGCCCCGCCCGTCAGATGTTCCCCCAGGATGAAGCCGCTGGTGGCGACGACGATGAGGGGCGCCGCACCTCGCATCAGCGGATAGACCAGGCCGATATCGCCGGCCCTGTAGGCGGCGGCGACCAGCTGGAAATAGGCGAACTGCAGGATGGCGGAGGCACCGATGAAGGGCCATGCCTCCGGCTGCGGCAGGGGAAGAAACGGTAGGAAAGGCAGCGAGGCGACCGCGCCGCCCGCCGAGATCAGCGCCGCGTCGAGCGACTTGTTCGTGCCGGCCTTGATGATGGCGTTCCAGGTCGCGTGCAGAAGAGCACCGAAAAGGACGAGAAGGATAACGTCGAGGGGCAAGGCGGCGGTCCGGGAGCAGTGCAGCAAAGAGGGAGAAACGTCGCAGCTTCTCGTTTAAATCAGCATCATTGCGGCAACCTTTGTTTGCATGATTTGCTCGCCAGGGTGTAGTCCGCACGGTGTGGATTTCAATAACATGGATTGCCGAAGCGAACAATTGCCCACTGTCGTAGCAATTTGCGCGTGCGCTCGAAATACGTTCAATTCCGATCGCCACACACAACTATGAGATGTTGCTAATGCATGCGTGAACAAACCATGATCAAATTATGCATGAAAGGTGAAATTCTTTCTTAGAATGATAATGTCGACAATCCTATGGTGCTGAAATATAGACATTATTCTATAACTTTGAAACGATTGTAAATCCACAACCAAAGGGCGATATTATCGGGATTTTGTATCCCTGGGATGAACGTCGATCCCTTCGCAGGTGCGAAAGGATTGACGTTCGTCACGGTCGCGGCGGTCCGGGTTAGAGGCTGTAGTGGGGAATGAAGAGCATTCCGTCCAGGTTGTCTATGTTCTGGCAGTTCAGCACCCGACACCTGGGGTTGTCCTTGGAGGGGATGCTTGTCCATTCCGCATAGTCGGTCGCGTCGCAATAATTGCTGTTGCGGACATAGCGGTCGTAGAGCGGCAGGCCGCGCGGCGAGGTGTAGCGAAAGATGACGGCGCCTTCGTTGTGGATCGCCGCCCGCACGCTCTGGCAGCTCATGGTGAGCGGATTGTAGCGCGAGATCGCAAGCGTCGGCGAGGCGGCCATCACGAGCGCGAGTGTAAGGACGATTTTTTTCATGGCACGATTTCTCCCTGATGTTTCCGGCATCTATATATACGTGGAAACGAGCCGCCGGTTTCAACGAATCGCAGCCGGCACATCCGCCTCCTGAAGGACCCGGACTGGAGACAGCAGACATGAACCACGATGCTTATGCCGACGACTATCTCTCCGGCATCCTGAAATCCGTCAGAACCATCGCGCTGACGGGGGCTTCGCCCAATCCGGCCCGGCCGAGCAACGGCGTCATGGGATATCTTCTGTCGCGCGGCTACAGGGTCATCCCCGTCAATCCGGGGCAGGCGGGCAAGACGATCCACGGCCAGACCGTTTACGCCCGCCTTGCCGACATCCCCGAACCGGTCGACATGGTCGATGTCTTCCGCGCTTCCGAACATCTTGACGGGGTGGTGGAGGAGGCGCTGGCGCTCTCTCCCCGCCCGCAGGTCGTGTGGGCGCAGCTTGGCGTGCGCGACGACGCGGCCGCCGCCAGGGCCGAAGCCGGCGGCATCAAGGTCGTCATGAACCGCTGCCCCGCAATCGAATATCCGCGCCTCCTCGGCTGAGCCCGCCGCCAGAACGGATTTTCCTCCGGACGCGCCGTGGTTGAAAAAGATCGCGGTTAACTTTCACGTTCGAGCGGCTATGATCGCGCCCGTCAACAATTGCACGGGAGGACGACATGGCCAAAAACGATCCGGGTTTCAGCACGCTGGCGATCCACGCGGGCGCTCAGCCCGATCCGGCGACCGGCGCGCGGATTACGCCGATCTACCAGACGACGGCCTTCGTCTTCAACGATTCCGACCATGCCGCAGCCCTTTTCGGCCTGCAGCAGTTCGGCAACATCTATACCCGCATCATGAACCCCACGCAGGCGGTTCTGGAGGAACGTGTCGCGGCCCTTGAAGGCGGCACGGCAGCGCTTGCCGTCGCTTCCGGCCACGCCGCGCAGATGATCGTCTTCCACACGCTGATGCGTCCCGGCGAGAATTTCGTCGCCGCCCGCCGCCTCTACGGCGGTTCGATCAACCAGTTCGGCCACGCCTTCGGGAATTTCGGCTGGCAGGTGCGCTGGGCCGACCCGGAAGATCCTGCGGAATTCGAGAGCAGGATCGACGACAAGACGCGGGCGATCTTCATCGAAAGCCTCGCCAATCCCGGCGGCACCTTCGTCGATATCGCCGCGATCGCCGAAATTGCCCACCGCCACGACCTGCCGCTGATCGTCGACAACACGATGGCGACCCCCTATCTCATCCGGCCGATCGAGCACGGTGCCGATATCGTCGTGCATTCGCTGACCAAGTTCCTCGGCGGCCACGGCAATTCCATGGGCGGCATCATCGTCGACGGCGGCACGTTCGACTGGTCGAAGACCGGCAACTACCCGATGCTGTCGAGCCCGCGGCCGGAATATAACGGCGTCGTCCTGCACCAGACCTTCGGCAATTTCGCCTTCGCCATCGCCTGCCGCGTGCTCGGCCTGCGCGACCTCGGCCCGGCCATTTCGCCCTTCAACGCCTTTCTGATCCTGACCGGCATCGAAACGCTGCCGCTGCGCATGCAGCGCCACAGCGACAACGCGCTCGATGTCGCCCGCTGGCTGAAGGCCCATTCCAAGATCGCCTGGGTAAACTATGCCGGCCTGGAGGAGGACCCGAACCACGCCCTGCAGCGGCGCTATTCGCCGAAGGGCGCAGGCTCCGTCTTCACCTTCGGCGTCAAGGGCGGCTACGAAGCCGGCAAGGCGCTGGTCGAGGGGCTGGAACTCTTCTCGCATCTCGCCAATATCGGCGATACGCGCTCCCTGGTCATCCATCCGGCCTCCACCACGCACCGGCAGCTGACCGATGAACAGAGGGTCGCCGCAGGCGCCGGGCCGGACGTGGTGCGCCTCTCCGTCGGCATCGAGGACGTGAAGGACATCATCGCCGATCTCGAGCAGTCGCTGGCGAAGATTTGATGCAGTTCGTCACATACCTCTGACACCTACGTCAGTTCCTTTGACGACTGTTTTGAGCCGGTTGTATTGATGAGGCCGCCGCGAAATCCCTGAGAAAAAGCGTTTTCAGCAGCCTCATCTTCAAAAAATCGACCTATAGAATTTTTTTCGGTTGCGCTCGAGCCGGTTTTGTTAACCTCTTCACCGAGCGAGGTGGCGAATCCGCACTGGAGAAGCGCCGACAAGGGGGTCAACTCATCGGGCAGCTGTTTCCAAAGGTGCTCAAAAAGGGGCCGAGAAACTTAAAGAGCTCGGTGTGTCCAGTGCGAGCCGCGCAGAAACGGGCATCACGAGGGCTGTCCTCCGCCCACTGAATACTTTTGAGCATTGGAAGCGGCCTTCATCTAGTCCTAGTCATAGAGAGATGCCCGACAACGAGGCTCCTCCAGCCTTTCAGACCGACAATGGCAATCCGAAAAAAATCCAGATTGAATTTCAGCCTAAGTGCCCTCGCGGCGAAATTAGATGACACCAACGGCTAAGACATCTCTTGCTACGTTTTGGTCCCTTGTACCGATCTCGTCGAAAATCTCCGCCCACTCGATTCGTGCTGACGGAGTGGCACCCGAAGACTTTAGATAGGCGTCTTCACTGATCACGATCTTCGGCGACCGTTTATCACGGACTTCGTCGAACGCCTTTGCGTAGTCGAAGCTCACGAGCAACTGGCCATCTCGCGCCATTTCGGCAGCGATCCTGCTGAATTTAACGAAAACGTACTCACCTATGTTCTGCCTGGAAAATGAGTACTTCGACATCCTTTCGCCTGCGGAAGTGTAGGTACGGTTTGGCCATTTCACCGACTTCGCGAGAGTTTGAAGGAGGCCGACCATCACGGCTCTATCATACCGCACCCTAAGTAAGAAGAGCGCGAAGTAGAGCGCGGCTTCACGGTGTTCCTGATTTTTGGAACTCAAGTCGGCTTCAATCGCCTTAACGATGGCGGGAATATCAAGTGTGTCCTGTCGAAGGAAGCCGTAATACTGGATTAGAATCTGGATCGGCAATTGAACGTCCGCCAGCCCACGCTCCTGGCGAAAGTTATAGATTTCTTCCATCATCAGTTGGGGAATTTCACCGCTGAATCTCTGCATACCGTGATCGACGTACTTCAGAAACTCGCCATATCCCGGACTTTGGCGAAGGAATGCTAATATCTCGGGATTGATGTTCTTGAAGATGGACGCAACCGGAATGTCGAGCTTTTCGGCTCTTTCCAGCCGGCGAGCTACGAAAAATTCAAGGAAGGAGCGATGAGAAAAATGATAGTTCTGTCCGAACTTACGCTCCAGAAACGACCCCGTAAAAATCTCTCGATAAAGCGATTCCCGCTCATAAAGGGCGTCATCCAGCAGGTCGCGTCCGATGATGTAATCTGGAACGGTGTCGGCAATGAAATAGAGACGCCGACCGTCGAACGAGTCCCATAGCCACCAGGCGATGTGTTCAATAATGCGTTGCCGTTTCTCGGAATCGATTTGTTTGCGGACAACTTTCTCCCCCTCGCGTTCGCTGATCCTCGTTGCCGCAATGGAATAGAGATTATAGGTCGTGAAACTCTCGAGTTTAACGTCCGGGTCAGCTGCGATATCCGCGTAAATTTTTAGATGAACAGGTCGATAAAGGTCACCGTTCGACCTTAGCTTGTCGAAATCCTTGACCCGATCCGCGACCCACCTGTCAGCCTCAGCCTGATCCACGATATCGGTCGGGTGGTGCTGGCGAAGGTATTTCTGGAGAAACAGGGTAACCTCGTCGTCCGAAAATAGCGCAAGAGGAAGCTCGGTGTATTCAGGCGCACCGGGGATGCGGATGACTTGCTCGCCGGCCAGGCGTTGTCCCCGGAGAATCCAAGCGTGCTCACTATCGGAAAGGAAGGCATTGGGTCTGCCGGCGACGATGATTTTCGCTCGCCCCTCCAGAAGAGAATGTATCTGGGCAAAATTGTATTTGAAGTCTGCCCAAGACAACGCATGTTTCATTTCGTCGAATCCGTCGAAGATGATAACGAACCTACCGGCGCGGTTCAGCTTCTTGAATTTGGCGAACGAATAGTTTTTCGTCTGATATCGACCGGCAAGCGTCTTGGCGATCAGACCGTCAACATCGGATTGGGTGGCAATGTCCGAAAGCCGCACGTAAATCGGAACCCGTGACAACGGGTCGTCGATGTAACGATCGGCTAACTCCCTGGTTAGAAATTTGCAGTAGGACGTCTTGCCCATCCCATATCCGCCGAGTATCGCGACGGGAGTTTTCGAAGCGTCGCTCGCCCAGGCCATTATGCGCTCGTGGAGCTCACCACCCGCCTCGATCGCGGATTTCACATAGTATTGGTCGAGCCCGCCTTCGTTGAACAAATCGCGGACCTCGCGGCAATATTTGCGAAAGCCGAGCAACTTCTCCTCGAATTCCTTGATCGAAAATATATCGAGCCGCCCCGGCTTATCTCCGGCGTATGATTTGGCCTCCGGAGAGGAATCAAGTCTTGTGATAACGTAGAGCTCCGCTATCTTGCCTTGCTCCCAGAGAGACATGTAATCCGCCCAGATATGGTTCAAATCCTCCTGGGACAGGTTTTTAGAGAGATTCTTGCACTCGATGGCGATCTTCTTTGGGCGGAACTCGTCCTCCATCTCAACTAGAATATCGATCTTCTTGGTGCCGATGCGAATTTCACGCGAGACCGTGTGACCTTCGGCTTCAAGAAGGTCGATGACATGATCGCGAAGCTCGTCACCGATTTGCGTGGTCGAGCGCGTTACCTTTTGCTTGCCCGTCAAAATTTAAAACCCTCGGCTCCGTGGCGTCCAAGTTAGCAGATGTTGCAACCTGGCGGGAAGCCGGCAAACGCTGTCGCAATCTTGAATACCAGAAATGGTCACGCGAATTTAGGTCACTTTCCATTACCAGTCCGGCGACGAGAATAGAGGCGCATAGGCGCAGGCCCGACGATGGTTTCCGGAAATTGGCGATGCCGGATCGAGTGCTACCGCGCCATCCTTATTCCGTGGCGACCTAACCAGTTCGCCACAAGGTAATCTCGTGAAAGGCATCAAGAAATCAAAAGTTTAATTTTTGGTTTCAGAGTTGATCAAAGGTATCTGACGTACGGCGTATGCCTGAGCAAAGGTATCCGAGGAAGTAACCACACGCACGTGAAGCTGTGTTGATGAAACCCAATGATTTCAAAGGGGTTGTTGTCAACCGTATGTGATGAACCACATTTGAGGCGGTTCGTTGCATACATCGGCATTTGAGACCCTATTTCGGCATGGCGCCCGCCTGATACAGCCAGAGATTTCGGCCTCCTAGCCCCAAAAAAGCGTAGTCTTGTCGGAGCATCTTGTCTGTCACCAAGCCGCGCCAAGAAAAATGCTGAGCTCGATAAATAGCGCCACAGTCTTGCGCCGCGACCTAGCGTTCACCAGCGGTACGAAAGTGGGTGAGTATCTCATCGTGGTCACGGAGGGCCGCTGGGCGGGCATAGATTAAGAATAACGCCATTTAACTTACATAACTTCGAAATAGAAATAATTGTTCAATCCAGTGGCGACGACGATGGTAATAAAAGTGGTGGTTATCGTGCTTTTGGCTGCTTGTCGGAATATTTTAGACCACATACTGGACGTCTCTGTACGCCTTTTGTGCCAATCGACAGTAAAGGCTGCTTGCTCTACAAGAGTTTACTTGGATCGCTGATTTATTGTGAGAAATACAGCCTAGTGGCGATACTTCGATCGGAGAGGAAATGAGTGACATCGAGCGCAGAGATTTTTTGGTTGGGGCAACAACTTTGGCCGCAACATTGGCGGCTGCAGAATCTGCAGCAGGTCAGTCGATGGCAGCAGAGCCGGACTATTCGCTCCAGTCCCAGGTCAAAGGTTTAACCGTTCCGAGTAGCTTGACGATAATCGGCACCGGAGGTTTCGGTTGCTGGCCAGCGCTATTTCTTGCTCTTTCCGGTGCAAAGGAAATGCTCCTCATCGATCCAGCGATGATCGATCCGTTGGATTTGGCTCGAGCCCCGTTTCGGCCATCTGATGTCGGGAAATCAAAGGTCGATGCGTTGGCCGACGTCATTCACACGTTCCGACCCAATGTGCGAATTACAACGCAGCGACGCTTTGCGCTAATTGAGGACACTGACATCTACTTCGGGGAAGCAATCTTTGACGGCACCAACGAGAGGTCATTGGGAGAGCACCTATCGAAAGAAGCCGCTCGTCGGAATATGAGATACATCCAAGGATTTTACGGCGGGCTACATGCCGCAGCCTCAGATGGCTTTTTATCTAACGCAACATTCAAACGCGGTGCAGAGGTACCTGTATGGGTGGGTGGGGCGATTCTAGCAGGCGTTCTTTCAACATACGGAGCTTGCACCGCGGCCTCTAATTTTCTTTTCACGCCGGACGATTCGAAAAAATCACGCGAGCAACTCGATCTTCAACTCACTGGT
Source organism: Rhizobium sp. GCM10022189 (assembly GCF_042656325.1). Lineage (NCBI taxonomy): Bacteria > Pseudomonadati > Pseudomonadota > Alphaproteobacteria > Hyphomicrobiales > Rhizobiaceae > Rhizobium > Rhizobium sp. GCM10022189. Next base: position 44,542 of record NZ_JBHSOR010000057.1, on the reverse strand, counting down.
TTGTCCGACATGGACAAATGATCCGGGGGAGAGTTAGCGAAAACCACGTCCGCATCTTCGCAGCGGAGCCTATTCGGGGCTTGCGACTAACCTCGCCCATCCGAAATCGGCCTTTTTGTCGTCTCGCTCTTGGGGCGACACCTCCTGCAGACCATAGCTGAATACAGGGGGGCATCCGCGGTCGCCGCGATAGTTCTGGTTTCCTCGCCCTGGCATTCATTCGTGCTGACGATGCTGCGCAACCCTGCCGTTGCCAGCGCCCATGCGCGCAACCGCAAGCCACTTGACGCCTCGGCCGGCATCATTTTCATGGACTTCGGCCCCAAATTCCTGACCTCGGCGCGATGACCATGCCAAAAGCAATCCCCTTCGATATCGACGGCATCGAACCGGAAGTCGGCGCGCCTGCCGCAGAGCGCGTCCTTTCCGGCAATCCGCAATTCCGCACCTGGAACCTCGAGGAGGCCGAAGGTGGCCTCTATGCCGGCATATGGGAGGCGACGCCGGGCAAGTGGCGGATCGTCTATGAGGAGTGGGAATATTTCAGCATTCTCTGCGGCCATTCCATCGTCACCGAAGACGGCGGCGGGCCTGTTCACCTGAGGGCCGGCGACCGTCTCATCCTCCAACCGGGCTTTAACGGAACCTGGGAAGTCATTGAAACGACTCGCAAAGACTATGTGATCCGCCTCTGAGGGCGCGGCTTATTCGCCGCGATTGCCGGCGCGAAAGCGGGCGGCGAAATCCCGCGAGGCAATCAGGTTCAGCGTGTCGCGCAGCGCCTTTGCCTTCTCTTCGCCGAAAAGCTGCTCGAAGTGCTCGTGCGCTTGCCGCCACAGCCCGGTCGCTTCCTGCCATTTCTCGATGCCGGCTTGCGTCAGCCTGGCGCGCTTGACGCGGCGATCCTTCTCGTCGGGCACGAGTTCAACCAGTCCGTCGCGGATCAGCGGCTTCAGCGTGTGGCCGAGGGCCGAAAGATCCATCACCATGCTCTCGGCCAGCGCCTTGAGCGACGAGCCGGAATTCATGTGGATCTGCGTGATCAGCGTATATTGCGTGCCGCGAAGGCCGCTCGCGTCGATGGCGTCGTCATAGAGCTGGCCGAGCTGCCTTGTGGCGCGCTTCAGCGCGCTGTTGCTGCAGACCTGCCAGCCCTCGAAAAGTGTCGTCCGTTTGTTCATCACCGTTCTCCTGCGGCCGATGTCTCCAGTCTATTGCGATCCGTCAATCGCCGCCGCGCTTATTTTTCAGCGTGCCCCTTGCACATATTCTCCTCCCTTCTCAAATAGTGGCATATACCACTAAATTCCAGTCGTGAAAGGATGGAACATGTCTGCCTCTACTCTCGGAACTGCCCTTGTTACCGGCGCCTCGTCGGGCATCGGCGCAACCTATGCCGACCGTCTCGCCAGACGCGGCTACGATCTGCTGCTCGTCGCCCGCGACGCCTCCCGCCTGAATGCGCTCGCCGCAAAGCTTTCGGCGGAGCAGGGGGGCAAGGTGGATGTGCTTCCGGCGGACCTGACCAGGCGGGAAGACGTGCGCAAGGTCGAGCAGCGCCTGCGTGACGACGAGGCGATCACGCTTCTCGTCAACAATGCCGGTATCGGCCCGAAGGGCGCGCTGCTGGACGACGATATCGATTACCTCGAAACCATGATCGAGCTGAACGTGGTTGCCGCAAACCGGCTTGCCGTAGCCGCCGCCCAGATTTTTGCCGGGCGCGGCAAGGGCGCGGTCGTCAACATCGCTTCCGTCGTCGCCTTCATTCCCGAGCGTTTCAACGGCACCTACAGCGCCACCAAGGCTTTTGTGCTGAACCTCACTCATGCGCTGCATGCCGAAGCCGGCACCAGGGGCGTCAAGTTCCAGGCCGTGCTGCCGGGGCTGACCCGCACCGAGATCTTCGAGCGCGCCGGCCGCTCCTTCGACCACTTCCCGCCGTCCATGGTGATGGATGTGACCGACATGGTGGATGCCGCTCTCGCAGGCTTCGACCAGGGCGAACTGATCACCATTCCCTCTCTGCCTGAAATCGCCGATTTCGACGCTTTCACGGCCGCCCGCCACGGCCTCGGCCCCAACCTTTCCCATGACAGGCCGGCGCCCCGTTACGGCATTTCCCGGGCCTGATTGCGACAATTGCCGGCAGGGCTGCGGCAATCGACCGCAGCCCTGCGGCAATCGCGCCGCACCCTCTTCACTAAAGCTTTGTTAACGCCCGATTCATTCGGAAAGTCAGTGACTTCAGCAACTTATGCACAGCCTTGCATCGCACCTTGCCTGTCACAAACTGTCATCAAACTGTAATAATAGGCGCCTAGCCCCCCTGCTGTGACGGGGAAATTCAGCGCCCTCGATAATGGACACCCCCTCCATGGCGCCGGACCTCGTCGTCCTTTCGTTCCATCAGGGAAGAGTCCAAATGCTCACCAAGAAACTTCTTTCGGCCTGCCTCGGCGCTGGCCTGGTTGCCGCGCTGGCAGTCTCGGCCTCTGCTGCCGATATTACCGGTGCCGGTTCGACCTTCGTCTACCCGGTTCTTTCGAAGTGGTCGGCAGACTACAACAAGGAAACCGGCGACAAGCTGAACTACCAGTCGATCGGTTCGGGCGGCGGTATTGCCCAGATCAAGGCTGCAACGGTTGACTTCGGCGCTTCCGACGCCCCGCTCAAGCCGGAAGACCTGACGGCCGGCGGTTTCGGCCAGTTCCCGCTCGTTGTCGGCGGCATCGTTCCCGTCATCAACGTCAAAGGCATCAAATCAGGCGAACTCAAGCTCTCCGGCAAGGTTCTCGCCGATATCTACCTCGGCAACGTCACCAAGTGGAACGACAAGGCAATCGCCGACCTGAACCCCGGCCTGAAGCTGCCCGACAGCCAGATCGCCGTCGTTCACCGTTCGGACGGCTCGGGCACCTCCTTCAATTGGACGAACTTCTTCTCCAAGGTCAACGAAGACTGGAAGACCAAGGTCGGTGAAGGCACCGCCGTCAACTGGCCGGTCGGCATCGGCGGCAAGGGCAACGAAGGCGTCGCCGCTTACGTCACCCGCGTCAAGGATTCGATCGGCTACGTCGAATATGCCTACGCCCTGCAGAACAAGCTGCCCTACGTTCTCGTCCAGAACGCGGCCGGCCAGTATCCGAAGCCGAACGCCGAAAGCTTCTCGGCTGCCGCTGCCAGCGCCGAATGGGGCAAGGCCCAGGACTTCTACCTGATCATGACCAACGCTCCGGGCGAGAAGGCCTGGCCGATCACGGCAACCACCTGGGCGATCATGTACAAGGAGCCGAAGGATGCCGCCCGCTCCAAGGCTGCTTTCTCCTTCTTCAAGTGGGCTCTCGAAAAGGGCCAGAAGGAAGCGTCCTCGCTCGATTACGTCCCGCTTCCGGAGACCCTCGTGAAGCAGATCGAGGATTACTGGACAGCCTCCTTCAAGAGCTGATCCTGACGAAACTGCGGTCGGGGCGGGAAGCTTGGCTTTCCGCCCCGAATGCCGTTGACACCCCCTCAAAGCAGCAGAGCGTACGGATATGAGCGAAGCATTGGCATCGCTGCCCGCCGAGACCGCGGGCGTGAAGCGCCGCGACGGCGCTGCAGGCGATCGTATTTTCTATTGGATAGTCTTGGGCTGCGGCCTGTTTGTCCTGGTCGCCCTGCTGGCAGCGGCGATCTCCATGGCCATGGGCGGGCTGCTGGCGTTCCGCACCTTCGGTTTCGGCTTCCTGACCGGCACGGACTGGGATCCGGTCGCCGAGAAGTTTGCCGGCCTCGTGCCGATCTACGGCACGCTGGTCACGTCGGCGCTCGCCATGGTCATCGGCGTTCCCGTCAGTCTCGGCATTGCGGTTTTCATCACCGAGGTGGCGCCGCGCTCCGTTCGCGGGCCGATCGGCGGTGCCGTCGAGCTTCTGGCCGGCATCCCCTCGATCATCTACGGCATGTGGGGCCTCTTCACCTTCGCGCCCTTCATGTCGGATTATATCCAGCCGGTGCTGATCGACTGGCTCGGCCCGATCCCCCTGATCGGTGCCCTGTTCTCCGGCGCTCCGCTCGGCATCGGCATGCTGACCTCGGGCATCGTGCTGGCGATCATGATCATCCCCTTCATTTCCTCGGTCATGCGCGATGTCTTCCTGGTCGTTCCGGCGCAGCTCAAGGAATCGGCCTATGCACTCGGTTCGACCCGGTGGGAAGTGGTGCGCGACATCGTCATTCCGCACACCCGCACCGCCGTCGTCGGCGGCATCTTCCTCGGTCTCGGCCGCGCGCTCGGCGAGACGATGGCGGTGACGTTCGTGCTCGGCAACACCCATAACATCGCCATATCGCTGATGGAGCCCGGCACCTCGATTGCCGCAACGCTCGCCAACGAATTCGCCGAGGCGTCCGACGATCTCTACCGGTCGTCGCTCGCAGCCCTCGGCCTCATCCTCTTCGTCGTCACCTTCATCGTTCTGGCCGCCGCCAAGCTCATGCTGGTGCGCATGGCAAGGCAGAGGGGGGAATAATCCATGGCTACCTATTCCGGCTCCCTCTACCGTCGCCGCCAGCTCGGCAGCGCCATCGCGCTGACGCTCTGCGGTATCGCCACCGTGCTTGGCCTCGTCTTCCTCGTCTGGATCCTCTGGACGACGCTCGTCCACGGCCTGTCGGCGCTCAGCCCCAGCCTCGTCACCGAAATGACGCCGCCGCCCGGCGAAGACGGCGGCGGTCTTGCCAACGCCTTCATGGGCAGCCTGCTGATGGTCGTGCTCGCCGTCGTCATCGGCACGCCGATCGGCGTGCTGGCCGGCACCTACCTGTCGGAATTCGCCCGCGGCAAGCGGCTCGGCGAGGCGATCCGCTTCGTCAACGACATCCTGCTCTCGGCCCCGTCGATCATCATCGGCCTGTTCGTCTACGAGCTGGTCGTGCGCCCGACGGCGCGTTTCTCCGGCTTTGCCGGCGGCATCGCGCTCGCCTTCATCTTCCTGCCTGTCGTGGTGCGCACGACCGACGAGATGCTGCGGCTGGTGCCCGACGTCATGCGCGAGGCAGCCCTTTCGCTCGGCATCCCGCGCTGGAAGGTCACGCTCAACGTCCTCTACCGCGCCGCCTCGACGGGCATCCTGACCGGTGTCCTTCTGGCGATCGCCCGCATTTCGGGCGAAACCGCGCCGCTTCTCTTCACGGCGCTGAACAACCAGTACTGGAGCCTGGATATGTCGCAGCCGATGGCGAACATTCCCGTCGTCATCTTCCAGTTCGCTATGAGCCCCTATGAGCAATGGCAGAATCTCGCCTGGGCCGGTGCCTTCGTGATGACCGCCGTCGTTCTGATCCTGAGCGTCGTATCGCGCTCCGTCCTGAACCGAAAAGGTGGGAAATGATGCTTCAGTCCGCAGAAACCTTCGACGCTGCCAGCAAGCCGGAAAAGCCGATGGCCAAAGACAAGATCGCGCTTGAGAAAGTCAATTTCTATTACGGCGACGCCCACGCCATCAAGGATGTGAGCCTGAGCTTCCCGGAGCGCCAGGTCTCGGCCCTGATCGGCCCGTCCGGCTGCGGCAAGTCCACGCTGCTGCGCATCCTCAACCGCATCTACATGCTCTATCCGAAGATGCGCGCCACCGGCTCGATCAAGCTCGACGGCAAGAACATTCTCGACCCCGGCTTCTCGATGAACGAGCTGCGCGCCCGCGTCGGCATGGTGTTCCAGAAGCCGGTGCCGTTCCCGATGTCGATCTACGACAACATCGCCTACGGCATCCGCCACCACGAGCGGCTGAGCAAGGCCGACATGGATGTCCGCGTCGAGCAGGCGCTGCGTCAGGCAGCCCTTTGGGATGAAGTCAAGGACAAGCTGAAGGGCAGCGGCCTCGGCCTTTCCGGCGGCCAGCAGCAGCGCCTGTGCATTGCCCGCGGCGTGGCGCTGCGCCCGGAAGTCCTGCTTCTCGACGAGCCGACCTCGGCGCTTGACCCGATCTCGACCGCCAAGGTCGAAGAGCTGGTCGCGCAGCTGAAGGGCGAGTTCACGATCGTCATCGTCACCCACAACATGCAGCAGGCGAGCCGCATTTCCGACAACACCGCCTTCATGTATCTCGGCGAGCTGATCGAATACGGCCCGACCGCCCAGATCTTCCAGTCGCCGAAGGTCAAGCGCACCGAAGACTACATCACCGGCCGTTACGGCTGATACGGCCTTCGCCTTTCAGCAAGGAAGCGGCCGGCATTCGATGAGCGTGCCGACCGTTCCTGTTTATCAGGCGGAATCCGGATTACCAGCGGGTAAGCACTCCGAGCGTCTCGATCTGGCTGTCGATCGTGATCAACGCCATGTTCTCGATAATAGCTTGCGCCGCAAGAATTCGGTCGAAAGGATCGTTGTGTGTGCCCGGCAGCATGGCACTTGTGACCATGTGAGCACTCGTAATCGCAAGCTCATCAAAGCCGTTGTCCAATACGACGCCTCTGAAGTCCGGCAACACGACCTCGCCAGTGGGCAGTTTGCCTTTCCTGTGCTTGGTGGCTATTTCCCATGCAGATGCGGCGCTGACATAAATTTCATTGGCCGGGTCGGCCAAGAGATCGCGGATATTCTCGGGAAGCTTGGGGTCGTCAATCAGCCACCAAAGAAATGCATGTGTATCGAGGAGGAACCTCATTCGCCGGTCAATTCCTTGACCTCTTCATCGCTGAGCGGTTCAAAAAAAGCGGGATCTACGATCAGACGGCCTTTCAGTCGGCCAGGCTTGCGTTTGGCCGAGCGTTCGGCCTTTATCTGTTCATCCGCCCGAAGTGATCTCCGGAGAAAGGCTGCGAATTCGTCACGCTGATCGGACATCAGAGAAAAACTAAAGACCTCGTGGCCTTTTTTAGCGCTCTTGCTCATTGTCGGCTCCATTCGACGGCGGCGTTTCCTGTCGCAGATATAGTGCCCTCATTTCACCACACCAAATCCAGACGGTCCAGCCCATGGAAGTGGTAGACGTCCTTGACGACGGGTGTCTTCGCAAGCTTCAGCCCCGGCAGCCGCTTGAACAGGATCGGCAGCACGACGTTGAGTTCCAGCCGCGCCAGCGGCGCGCCGATGCAGAAGTGGATGCCGGCGCCGAAGGAGAGGTTGGGCGCCTCGTTGCGATCCGGCTTGAAGGTGAGGGGATCGGAAAACTTTGCCGGGTCGAGGTTGGCCGCCGCCAGGATCATGCTCACCTTGTCGCCGCGCTTGAACGCGACACCGTCGATCTCGGCAGGCTCCAGCGCCCAGCGCTGGAAGATGTGGACGGGCGCGCAGATGCGCAGCGATTCCTCGACCGTGCGCTCGGTGGCGGCCTCGTCGCGGAAAAGCACGGCCGGATCGCAGCCGCTGTCGAGGATGATGCGCACCGAATTGCCGATCTGGTGGACCGTCGCCTCATGGCCTGCGTTCAATAGCACGATGGTCGTCGAGACGAGCTCGTCTTCCGTCAGGTACTGGCCCTTGTGCTCGGTATGGATCATGTGCGTCAGCAGGTCGTCGCGCGGCTCGGCCCGGCGCTCGGCAATGACCGTCTTCACGTAGTCGGAAAATTCCCGCGCCGCCTGTTCTGCCGCATCCTCGTCCGCCCGCGTGCGGCCGAACATATACATGCGCACATAGGCATGCGACCATTTGAGCAGCTGCGGCCCCATCTCCTCGGGAATGCCGATCATGCGGGCGATCATCGTCACCGGGATGATATCGGCAAAGGCCGACAGCAGCTCGACCTCGCCCTTGTCGGCGAAGCCGTCGATCAGCCTGTTGGCAAGCTCTTCCAGCTCCGGCTTCATCTTCTCGACATGGCGCGAGACGAAGGCGCGGTTGACGAGGGTGCGCAGCCGCGTGTGTTCCGGCGGCTCCAGTTCCAGAAGCGAATAACGCTCGGCAAGATCGAAGGCGGCGATATGCGGCTCGGGCTCGGGCAGGCCCAGCTCCTCGCGGCTGGCAATATGCAGGATCTGCCGGCCGAAGCGGCGGTCGCGCAAAAGCCCGTTCACATGGTCGTAGCCGGTGACGAACCACTGCTTCTGCTCTTCCCAATAGAAGGTGGGACAATGGGCATGAAGCGCGGCATAAACGGCGTTCGGATTGCCGTAGAAGGCCGGGTCGCTGCCGTCGAGCGAGACATGGCGGGTTGCGGGATCGATCTTGAGGAAGGGCGGTATCGTCATGGCCAGAGGCTTAGCGGATTTGCCCTGCCTCGAAAAGATGGGTCCTTTGTACGTCCGGATGGACGCACGGCTCTCTAGCCCGCGCGGGAAAGCACGCCCATGCGGCGCAGGGCTTCCACCTGATCGTCGATGGTCGGCACGAGTTCGCCGGCATGGGAATTGGGCTCGCCCGGCGCGGGGGCTGCCGTCTCCTCTTCGCCGAAGACGACCGTGCAGTTGCGGCCGGCGGCTTTTGCCGAATAGAGCGCCCGGTCGGCGGCCGACATCAGCCGGTCGATATTGGCCTCGACCGCCGAGGACAGCGCGATGCCGACGCTGACGGTGGCAGGGATCAGCGCCTCGCCGGTGCTGACCGGCAGGCGGCAGAATTCGGCGCGGATCGATTCCGCCAGCGCTTCCGCTTCCGTCTGGTCGCGCACGGTCACGAAGGCCGCGAATTCCTCGCCGCCCATGCGGCCGAAAATGCTGTTGGGGATATACTGGCGGGCAAGACGGGCGAAGGCGATGAGCACGGCGTCGCCGGACTGATGGCCGAAGCGGTCGTTGACGCGCTTGAAATGGTCGAGGTCGAAGAGGATGACGCCGACTTGATGCTGCGCGTCATGCGCCTTTTCGCGGATATTGTCGAAATAGCCGAGCAGGCCGCGCCGGTTCAGCACGCCGGTCAGCGAATCCGTCAGCGTCAGCAGGCGCAGGTGACGTTCCGACCGTTCCATGATGAGACGGCAGGTGAGCGCGAAGGCGATGGTGAGCAGGAAAGCGCTCGCCATGGCGGCCGCGCCGCTGAAATTCGTCGCTTCGGTGTCCGAAGGCATCACCAGCGCCATCGTCACCGCCACGCCGAAGCAGAGGAAGGCCTGCAGCACGAAGATCGCCATCAGCTTGATGCGGGTACGCTCGCGGCGGATGTCGCCGACGGCGACCGCCATGGCAAGCGCGGTGGCGCCGGTCGCCGAGGCGAGATTGTAGAGAATGACACGATTGGCATAGTCCGCGTTGATCCAGGGCAGGAAGATGCCCGCAAGCCAGATCGCCGGCGGCAGCAGCGCCCACCATTCCAGCTTCTTGCGGTCGAGCGCCAGGAAGCCGGCGGCCCAGGCGCTCTGGCCGAGCAGGGCGACGGCGTTGCCGGTCTCGATGGAGAGCAGGTTGGGGATCTCGCCGCGCGCCGCAACCAGCGCAAAGCCGATGCCGCTGAACAGGAAGCCGAGCCCCCAATAAAGGTAGGCGACGCCCTTCCGGTCATGGCGCCAGGCCACGAACAGAACCAGGGCGAGCGTCAACGCTTCGGAACACCAGATGGACAGACCTGTAGTGACATTGAACACGGCGGCAACCCCTTGAATAGTGGTCGCATCCTTGCCGAAGAAGCTCGCCGTTTGATTAATGGCCGGCATCGGCGGCCGGCGATTTTGGCGATATCTGCCGGTAAGCTTTCCGACCGGTAAATGCGCGTGAGGTCGGGCAGTCGCGGTAAGTCTTCCTTCATCCTGTCACAGAGAAAAACTGTGAGGGACAAGGCTGCGGCCTCCCCGTTAACAGGCGTTTGGGAGAAACGGGATAGGGAAATGCCAAAGCCATATGTCGCGCCCGCTTCTTAACGTTATCCTTATGCGTGTCTTGAAGAGGGGGGCTCCGACACTCTATGTAGGGACGAGGCATTTTTCTTTGATTCCCGGCATTCGCCGGAAAGACGTTAAAAGGACGCACATGAGAAACCCAGTCGATACCGCTATGGCACTCGTGCCGATGGTTGTGGAACAGACCAATCGCGGTGAACGCTCCTACGACATCTATTCCCGCCTGCTCAAGGAACGCATCATCTTCCTGACGGGTCCTGTCGAGGATCACATGGCGACGCTCGTCTGCGCCCAGCTTCTCTTCCTCGAGGCCGAAAACCCGAAGAAGGAAATCGCCCTCTACATCAATTCGCCGGGCGGCGTCGTCACCGCCGGCATGGCGATCTACGACACGATGCAGTTCATCAAGCCGGCCGTCTCGACGCTCTGCATCGGCCAGGCCGCGTCCATGGGCTCGCTGCTTCTGGCTGCCGGTCACAAGGACATGCGTTTCGCCACGCCGAATTCCCGCATCATGGTCCACCAGCCTTCGGGCGGTTTCCAGGGCCAGGCTTCGGACATCGAACGTCACGCCCGCGACATCCTGAAGATGAAGCGCCGCCTCAACGAGGTCTATGTCAAGCACACGGGCCGCACCTATGAGGAAGTCGAAAAGACCCTCGACCGCGACCATTTCATGGATGCGGACGAGGCTCAGACCTGGGGCGTCATCGACAAGGTCCTGACCTCGCGCATCGAAATCGAAGGCGATCAGGCCTAGTAATTAATAGGGATGGTGTTTTCGCCGCCACAGTTCTATCCCATTTGTGATTGAACAAGGGGTTTCATCTGGCGGCGGAGACGCTAATAGTAACTATTAATGCTATGTTGAATTTTTGTGACATAGCATTCGGCATTCGAAGGGGAATTCGTTGCCGCCGGTATCCCGACATGATTGATTGGGCCGGTTCGTACCCCCTGAAGCCTTTGTCGGCAGAAACTCCGGGTAAGGAGCGCCGTCAGGGAGCTGATTGAGTGGACCGCGATTTCGCGTTCGAAATGCGGCGTGCTGGAAGGAAAGTGATATGAGCAAGGTCAGCGGCAGCAACGGCGGCGACAGTAAGAACACTCTTTATTGTTCTTTCTGCGGAAAGAGCCAGCATGAAGTCCGGAAGCTTATTGCCGGACCTACCGTATTTATCTGCGATGAATGCGTCGAATTGTGCATGGACATCATCCGCGAGGAGAACAAGTCCTCGATGGTCAAGTCCCGTGACGGCGTTCCCACGCCCCAGGACATCATCAAGGTCCTCGACGAATATGTCATCGGCCAGCGCCAGGCGAAGAAGATCCTGTCGGTCGCCGTTCACAACCACTACAAGCGTCTCGCCCACGCCTCCAAGAACGGCGATGTCGAACTGGCGAAGTCGAACATCATGCTGGTCGGCCCGACCGGCTGCGGCAAGACCTACCTTGCCCAGACGCTCGCCCGCATCATCGACGTTCCCTTCACGATGGCCGACGCGACCACGCTGACGGAGGCCGGCTATGTCGGCGAAGACGTCGAAAACATCATCCTGAAGCTCTTGCAGGCTGCCGATTACAATGTCGAGCGCGCCCAGCGCGGCATCGTCTACATCGACGAAGTCGACAAGATCTCCCGCAAGTCCGACAACCCGTCCATCACCCGCGACGTATCGGGCGAGGGCGTGCAGCAGGCGCTTCTGAAGATCATGGAAGGTACGGTTGCCTCGGTACCGCCGCAGGGCGGCCGCAAGCATCCGCAGCAGGAATTCCTGCAGGTCGACACGACGAACATCCTGTTCATCTGCGGCGGCGCCTTTGCCGGCCTCGACAAGATCATCTCCGCCCGCGGCGAGAAGACCTCGATCGGCTTCGGCGCGACCGTCAAGGCACCGGACGACCGCCGCGTCGGCGAAGTGCTGCGCGAACTGGAGCCGGAAGACCTGGTCAAGTTCGGCCTCATCCCGGAATTCATCGGCCGTCTGCCGGTTCTGGCAACGTTGGAAGACCTCGATGAGGACGCGCTGATCCAGATCCTGTCCGAGCCGAAGAACGCGCTGATCAAGCAGTACCAGCGCCTGTTCGAGATGGAAGACGTGGAGCTGACCTTCCACGAGGACGCGCTGCGCGAAATCGCCCGCAAGGCGATCATCCGCAAGACCGGCGCCCGCGGCCTGCGTTCGATCATGGAAAAGATCCTGCTCGACACGATGTTCGAACTGCCGGCACTGGAAGGCGTTCGCGAGGTCGTCATCTCCGAAGAGGTCGCGCGCGGCTCGGCCCGTCCGCTCTATATCTATGCCGACCGCCAGGACGAGAAGGCAAACGTTTCGGCCTGACCTGTGCTCGGGGACCGTAATTTTAAGGGGCTTGCCTTGCGCGGGCCCCTTTCTATTTGAAATCTGGTACCCGGCGCTGATAATAGTTGCGGGCAAGGTTGAAAACAGCCCTGGCCGATATTGCGCAAACGACGACCCTTGGCAATGATGCCGTGATTCCGTAGCGTGTTGCTGGCGTTGTTATTTTAGGCGGTTCGGAAATGGTAAGCGTCGCTCCAGTCTGGCGCTTCATTGTGTTGGCGTTCCATTGTAATAAAGCTGTCACATCCGTGGAACGCGGGCGTTAACGTGGCTTGAAAAGCGTAGTCAGAACCTCCACTTGTAACAGCAAGTAGAGTGCCGGCCGGTCCCAAGCGGCCGCGCCAAAGAGCCCGGTAACGGGACGATGGAAAGGAATAAAAATGACGAAGAAAACGTCTGTAGCGAGCAGCACCGCCTATCCTGTTCTTCCCCTGCGCGACATCGTGGTTTTCCCCCATATGATCGTGCCGCTGTTCGTCGGGCGGGAAAAGTCGATCCGTGCGCTCGAAGAGGTCATGGGTTCCGACAAGCAGATCATGCTCGTTACCCAGATCAACGCCAGCGACGACGATCCGGACCCGTCCGCGATCCACCGCGTCGGTACGGTCGCCAACGTGCTGCAGCTCCTGAAACTGCCTGACGGCACCGTCAAGGTTCTGGTGGAGGGCCGCGCCCGCGCCGAGATCGATACCTATACGAGCCGCGAAGATTTCTACGAAGCCCTCGGCCATGTGCTCGAAGAGCCGCATGACGATCCGGTCGAGCTGGAAGCGCTGTCGCGTTCCGTCGTGTCGGAATTCGAAAGCTACGTGAAGCTCAACAAGAAGATCTCGCCCGAGGTCGTCGGCGCGGCCAGCCAGATCGACGACTATTCCAAGCTCGCCGATACGGTCGCCTCGCACCTGTCGATCAAGATCACCGAGAAGCAGGAGATGCTGGAAACCACCAGCGTCAAGGCCCGCCTCGAAAAGGCGCTCGGCTTCATGGAAGGCGAGATCTCGGTCCTGCAGGTCGAAAAGCGCATCCGCTCGCGCGTCAAGCGCCAGATGGAGAAGACCCAGCGCGAATACTATCTGAATGAGCAGATGAAGGCGATCCAGAAGGAGCTCGGCGACGGCGAGGAAGGCCGCGACGAGATGAGCGAACTGGAAGAGCGCATCGCCAAGACCAAGCTGTCCAAGGAAGCCCGTGAAAAGGCCGACGCGGAACTGAAGAAGCTGCGCCAGATGAGCCCGATGTCGGCCGAAGCCACCGTCGTGCGCAACTATCTGGACTGGCTGCTCGGCATTCCGTGGGGCAAGAAGTCGAAGATCAAGGCCGATCTCAACAATGCCGAGAAGATCCTCGAAGCCGATCACTTCGGTCTCGACAAGGTCAAAGAACGCATCGTCGAGTATCTGGCGGTTCAGGCCCGCGCCACCAAGATCAAAGGCCCGATCCTGTGCCTCGTCGGCCCTCCGGGCGTCGGCAAGACCTCTCTCGCCCAGTCGATCGCAAAGGCGACCGGCCGTGAATATGTCCGCATGGCTCTCGGCGGCGTCCGTGACGAAGCTGAAATCCGCGGTCATCGCCGCACCTATATCGGCTCTATGCCCGGCAAGGTCATCCAGTCGATGAAGAAGGCGAAGAAGTCCAACCCGCTGTTCCTGCTCGATGAAATCGACAAGCTCGGCCAGGACTATCGCGGCGATCCGTCTTCGGCCCTGCTCGAGGTGCTCGATCCGGCCCAGAACTCGACCTTCATGGACCATTACCTGGAAGTCGAATACGACCTGTCGGACGTGATGTTCATCACGACGGCGAATACGCTGAACATCCCGGCTCCGCTGATGGACCGCATGGAGATCATCCGTATCGCCGGCTACACCGAAGACGAAAAGCGCGAGATCGCCAAGCGGCACCTGCTGCCGAAGGCCATCAAGGAACATGCGCTGCAGCCGAGCGAATTCTCGGTCAGCGACGGCGCCCTGATGGCGGTCATCCAGCAGTACACCCGTGAAGCCGGCGTGCGCAGCTTCGAACGCGAGCTGATGAAGCTTGCCCGCAAGGCGGTCACCGAGATCATCAAGGGCAAGACGAAGTCGGTTCATGTCACGGCCGAGAACATCCACGACTATCTGGGCGTTCCGCGCTTCCGCCACGGCGAAGCCGAGCGCGAGGATCAGGTCGGCGTGGTCACGGGTCTCGCCTGGACGGAAGTCGGCGGCGAGCTGCTGACGATCGAAGGCGTCATGATGCCCGGCAAGGGCCGCATGACCGTCACCGGCAACCTGAAGGAAGTGATGAAGGAATCGATTTCCGCGGCGGCCTCTTACGTCCGCTCGCGCGCCGTCGATTTCGGCATCGAGCCGCCGCGCTTCGACAAGAGCGACATTCACGTGCATCTGCCGGAAGGCGCGACGCCGAAGGATGGTCCCTCAGCGGGCGTCGCCATGGCAACCGCGATCGTCTCGATCATGACCGGCATCCCGGTCAGCAAGGATGTGGCGATGACGGGTGAAATCACCCTGCGCGGCCGCGTCCTGCCGATCGGCGGCCTGAAGGAAAAGCTGCTCGCGGCGCTGCGCGGCGGCATCAAGAAGGTGCTGATTCCGGAAGAGAACGCCAAGGATCTGGCCGAGATTCCGGACAACGTGAAGAACAATATGGAGATCATTCCGGTCTCCCGCATGGGCGAAGTGATCAAGCATGCGCTGATCCGTCGTCCGGAGCCGATCGAATGGGATGGCACGGTTGATACGCCTGTCATCGCAACGGTCGAAGGGCTTGATGAAGCAGGCGCAACCATAGCTCATTGAGCTGTTGGCGCCTCATTTATGCCCAAATGTTGCAAAACGCGTGGAAAGGCCGGCGCAAACGCCGGCCTTTTTTGTGAAAACCTCACGTAGACGCTTGCTTTTCCTTGATTTGCAGGGTTTTTGGGTTCCCGGCGGGCCTGATGAAAGCGATTTCTGCGCCTAGCTCACAGATTGAGTTGTTTCATACCATTTAGAAAGGGGTGGAAACATGAACAAGAATGAACTCGTGTCCGCAGTAGCCGAAAAGGCTGGACTGACGAAGTCTGACGCAGCATCTGCCGTCGACGCAGTTTTCGACGTTGTACAGGCTGAACTGAAGAGCAAGGGCGACGTTCGCCTGGCTGGCTTCGGCAGCTTCACGGTTTCCCATCGCGCTGCCACGAAGGGCCGTAACCCGTCGACCGGCGCCGAAGTCGACATTCCGGCCCGCAACGTGCCGAAGTTCACGCCCGGCAAGGGCCTGAAGGACGCCGTCAACGGCTGATACGAGATTGTCCGCCGGCCGTAAACGAGAACGGCCGCGCAGGATCTGGAGGGGTTCGGCAGCGCCGGACCCCTTTTTGTTGTCGCCGCTTGCCGCGCGCCGCACTTTGTCTTACGACGGCAATGTTCTCAGGGCGGGGTGAAAGTCCCCACCGGCGGTAAGGGTTTCGGCCCAAGCCCGCGAGCGCCTTCCGAAGCTTCGGTCGCGGAAGGGTCAGCAGATCCGGTGCGATTCCGGAGCCGACGGTTAAAGTCCGGATGAAAGAGAATGAGCATGGCCGCGCGGGGCAGGGGACTGCCGCGTCCGCGTGCCGTGGCCTCATGCGTCCTGATTTATGTTTGGTCCCTGTCCTGGATGGAAGACATGAATCAGAATTCCCTCGTAATGTCGCATTCGCGCGCTTTTGCCGGCGCCGCTTTCATGGTGGCGGGCGGCGTAGCCTTCTCGCTCCTCAACGTCGTCACGCAATGGCTGACGATGACGCTCGCCTTTCCGGCCGCGTCAGCCGCCTTCTGGCAATATGCTTTCGCTTTCCTCTTTTCCTTGCCCTTCCTGCGCAAGGCCGGCCTTTCGGCCATGCGCACCCGCTATCCCTGGCGGCATCTCGTGCGCGTCGCCTTTGCCGCGCTCGGCGTCGAGGCCTGGGTCTCCGGCCTTGCCTCCGTGCCGATCTGGCAGGCCATCGCGCTTGTCATGACCTCGCCCTTCTTCATCATTCTCGGCGCGCGCCTGTTCCTCGGCGAGCGTGTCGGCCCGGCCCGCTGGGCGGCGACCGGCATTGGCTTTGTCGGTGCGATGATCATCCTCCAGCCATGGTCGGACAGCTTCACCTGGGCAGCGCTCCTGCCGGTCGCCTCGGCCCTGCTCTGGGGCGCGTCCTCGCTCATCACCAAGAGCCTCACCGGCATAGAGAAGCCGGAGACGATCACCGTCTGGCTGCTGGTGCTGCTGACGCCGATCAATGGCGGTCTTGCACTTGCGGCGGGCTTTGCAATACCGGCAGGCGGAACACTTGCGCTCTTCCTCCTGGCGGGCCTGCTGACCGTGGTGGCCCAATATCTGCTGACGCTCGCCTATGCCAGCGCCGACGCTGCCTATGTGCAGCCCTTCGACGATCTGAAACTGCCCTTGAACGTGCTCGCCGGCTGGCTTTTCTTCGGTTACGCGCCGGCCGGCTATCTGTGGCTGGCTGCTGCGCTCATTCTTGCCGCCTCGCTCTTCATCATGCGCACCGAGATGCGCCGCGAAAGGGAAACGGCCTGACGCGAACCCTACGAAAAGTTGCGGGATTGTCATGTGTCTGTCATGGCAGTCCCGCAAAACCCCTCTGTTCGATTTTTTCGACATTGGGGGATTTTCAATGACATCGTTTTCGCGCAAGGCAGCGCTTGCTGCAGTGCTTCTCGCATCCGTTGCTTTCCCGGCAGCGGCCGAGCCTGTTTTCAACCGCATCGCCTCGTTCCCGGTCGCAACCAACCTGCCGGCCGACAAGGACAAGCTTTCGACCACCTCGGCCGAAATCATCACCGCTTCGCAGGACGGCAACACGCTGATCTACAGCGACAGCCCGCTCGGCGCGATCGGCTTCATCGACATCACCGACGCCAAGGCCCCCAAGGCGGGCGGCGCGCTGATGATGGATGGCGAGCCGACCTCGGTCACGACGGCAGCCGGCAAGGCGCTGGTCGCCGTCAATACCGGCGAAAGCAAGCAGAAGCCGTCGGGCCGTCTGGCCGTCGTCGATATCGCCACGAAGAAGATCGACGCGACCTGCGATCTCGGCGGCCAGCCTGATTCGATCGCCCTCAACAAGGACCGGACGCTCGGCACCATCGCGATCGAAAACGAGCGCGACGAAGAGGTCAACGACGGCAAGATTCCGCAGATGCCGGCAGGCGACCTCGTCGTCTTCCAGGTCAAGACCGACGGCACCGTCGATTGCGGCACGATCAAGCATGTCGCGCTGACCGGCCTGGCAGGCGTTGCCCCGGAAGATCCGGAACCGGAATTCGTTGCCTTCAACAGCCAGAACGAAATTGCGCTCACGCTGCAGGAAAACAACGAGATCGTCATCCTGGACGGCGCCACCGGCACGGTGAAGACGCACTTTACCGCCGGCAGCACCGACCTTGCCGGCATCGACACCAAGCGTGACGGCGCCCTGAAGTTCACCGGCGAGAAGAAGGGCGTCCTGCGCGAGCCCGACGCCGTCAAGTGGCTGGACGACAACCGTCTCGTTGTCGCCAACGAAGGCGACTACGAGGGCGGTTCGCGCGGCTTCACCATTTTCGACAAGACCGGCAAGGTCCTCTTCGAATCCGGCGGCTCCTTCGAACGCGCCGTCGCCGCTCTCGGCCACTATCCGGAAAGCCGCTCCTCGTCGAAGGGTGTCGAGCCGGAAGGTCTCGAAGCCGCCAAGTTCGGCGATGACAGCCTGTTCTTCCTGCTCGCCGAGCGCGCCTCCGTGGTCGGCGTCTACAAGGATACGGGTGCCGATCCGGAACTGCTGCAGATCCTGCCGTCGGGCGTTTCTCCGGAAGGCGCAATCGCCATTCCGCAGCGCAATCTGCTGGCCACCGCCAACGAAGTCGATCTCGGCGAGGACGGCGGCCCGCGTTCGCATGTCATGATCTATCAGCGCGGCGAAGGCGAGAAGGCCTATCCGCAGATCGTTTCGGCCGAAAAGGACGGCAATCCGATCGGCTTCGCAGCCCTCTCGGGCCTTGCCGCCGTTCCGGGCAAGCCGGGCATGCTCTATGCCGTCAGCGACAGCGTGCTGGGCTCGCAGCCGACGATCTACACGATCGACGCCACGAAGAAGCCGGCCGTCATCACCGACGCGCTCGTCGTCAAGCGTGACGGCGCCCCGGCCCAGAAGCTCGACATCGAAGGCATTGCCGTTGCCGCCGACGGTTCCTTCTGGCTGGCTTCGGAAGGTTATACCGAGCGCCTCGTGCCGCACGCGCTCTACAACGTCACCGCCAAGGGCGACATCAAGACCGAAATCGCCCTGCCGAAGGAACTGCTCGCCAACGAAATCCGCTACGGTTTCGAAGGTGTCACGATCGTCGGCAGCGGCGACGAGACGACGCTCTGGATGGCCGTGCAGCGCGAGTGGAACGACGACGAGAAGGGCTTCGTGAAGCTCCTCTCCTATAATCTGAAGAGGAAGGAATGGGGCGGCGTGCGCTACCCGCTCGACAAGAGCGAGAGCGGCTGGGTCGGCCTCTCCGAAATCACCGCTCAGGGCGACAGCGTCTACATCATCGAGCGTGACAACCTCGTCGGCGATGCGGCCAGGCTGAAGAAGCTCTACAAGGTGGCAATCTCCGACCTGAAGCCGGCCAAGCTCGGCGGCGAGCTGCCGGTCGTCAAGAAGACGGAAGCCCATGATTTCATCGGCGACCTGAAGTCGGCCACCAACGGCTACGTTCTCGACAAGCTGGAAGGCTTCGCCTTCGACGCCTCGGGCAAGGCCTATGCCGTGACCGACAACGACGGCGTCAGCGACTCTTCGGGCGAAACCCTGTTCTTCCCGGTCAACCTGACCGCCACGAACTGAGACCGCCTTTGCAAGGAACGGAAAGGCCGGGCGGACGCTCGGCCTTTTTCTTTGGCGCTAGGTCATGAAGCCGGGTAGAGCGGCCGCGAGCGCATCGACCGCAAGGCGGACCTTGAGCGGCAAATGCGGGGTCTGCAGCCATAGCGCATGGCAGTCATAGAGAAATTCCGGCTGTTCCGGCAGCAGCACTTCCAGCGTCCCTGCCTGCACACGGTCGCGGATCAGCCAATAGGGCAGCCAGGCAAGTCCCATATCGGCCGCTGCCGCATCGGCAATCGCATCGAGATCGTCGAGCCGCAGCCGGCTGTTCGGCCGCACTTCCAGCGGCGGCGCATCGCCGCACGGAAAGAGCCAGGGGCGGAAGCGGGCCGAGCGCGCATAGATGATCGCCTTGTGCCTGCCGATATCCTCGATCCGATCCGGCCTGCCATGCATGTCGAGATAGTTCGGCGAGGCGCAAACCACCATGCGCTGGCGCGCGAGCCGACGCGCGATGAGATCCGACCTGTCCTCCAGTTCGCCCGTGCGGATGGCAAGGTCATATCCGCCCTCGGCAAGATCGGTGATGGGATCGCCGAGCGACAGGTCGAGATCGAGCTTCGGATATCGCTTTGCAAGTTCGGTCAGAACCGGAAGCACGCAATGACGGCCGAAATGCACGGGCATGGTGACGCGCAGCTTTCCGCATGGCTCTGAGAGATGGTCGACCGCCAGCGCATCCGCGGCCTCCGCTTCGGCAAGGATCAGCCGGCAGCGCTCGTAATAGGCGCGCCCGAAATCCGTCAGGCTCTGCCGGCGTGTCGTCCGGTTGATGAGGCCGACGCCCAGCCGCTCCTCCAGAAAACGGATGTGCTTGCCGACCATCGGCCCGGACAGGCCGAGCGCGGCAGCCGCGGCCGCAAACGAACCGAGATCGACGGCCTTCACGAAGACGGCCATGCTGGTCAGACGATCCATATTCAAAACTCACAGTTTCTTCTGTCATGCTTTCCTGCCAATTTATCTTCAATAATCCGTCTGTCATAGCTCATTCGGTTCAATTGTTTTGGAGTCGTTGGCAAATGGCACGCGTAATCCGCTTTCACGAAATCGGCGGTCCCGAGGTTCTTCGCATCGAGGACCTGGATATTCCGGCACCGGCACCGGGGGAGGTTCGGATCCGCGTCAAGGCGCTCGGCATCAACCGCGCCGAAGCGCTGTTGCGCTCCGGCGCCTATATCGAGACGGCGCCGCTGCCTTCGGGTCTCGGTCTCGAGGCGGCCGGTCTGGTCGATGCGGCAGGCGAGGGGGTGGATGGTTTTGCGCCCGGCGATGCTGTCAGCATCGTCCCGCCGATCTCCATGGTCCGCTGGCCGGCTTATGGCGAGCTTATCAATTTTCCCGCCGAATTCGTCGTCAGGCATCCGCCGGCGCTCTCCTGGGAGGCGGCCGCCGCCGTCTGGATGCCGTACCTGACCGCCTACGGCGCGCTCGTCGATATTGCCCGGTTGGGCAAGGGCGATTTTGTCGCCGTCACCGCGGCCTCCAGCAGCGTCGGGCTCGCCGCCATCCAGATCGCCAACACGGTCGGCGCGACGCCGGTCGCGATCACCAGGACCTCCTCGAAACGCCAGCCGTTGCGTGAAGCCGGTGCTGCCGACGTCATCGCCTCGCAGGAGGAGGACGTGGAAAAGCGGCTCAAGGAAATCGCCGGCCCGGATGGCCTGCGTGTCGTCTTCGATGCCGTCGCCGGTTCGATCTTCGAACCGCTGACGGCGGCGATGTCGCCGGGTGGCATTCTCATCGAATATGGTGGCCTGAGCCCGCAGTCGACGCCGTTTCCGCTTGCCGCCGTGCTCGGCAAATGCCTGACCTTACGCGGCTATCTGGTTCATGAGATCGTGCGCGATCCCGTGCGGCTGGCGGCGGCAAAGGCTTTCATTCTCGATGGCCTCGCATCCGCCGCGCTCAGGCCCGTCATCGCCAGGACCTTTCCTTTCGAGCAGATGGTCGAGGCGCACCGCTTTCTGGAATCGAACGAGCAGTTCGGCAAGATCGTCGTGACGGTCTGACATGGTCTCCGGCCCGGACGGAAAGTGCTGTCCGGGCCGGACGATCTGCCGGCGCCTACCAGCGCTGATGCACATGCGGCGCGATCAGGCGCTCGTAGATTTCGCGCGTCGCCGCCATGACGTCGGCCGAAAGCGGCGCAAGATCGGCGGCGGCCGCATTCGCGCTCGCCTGTTGGGCATTGCGTGCGCCGGGAATGACGACGGTGACGGCCTCCGCCATCAGGATCCAGCGCAGCGCGAAGGCCGCCATGCCGGCACCGGCGGGGACGAGCTTGCGCACGTCCTCGACCGCCTGCAGGCCGACCTCGAAAGGCACGCCCGCGAAGGTCTCGCCGACATCGAAGGCTTCGCCGTGACGGTTGAAGTTGCGGTGGTCATCGTTCGCGAACTGGGTGTCGCGGGTGATCTTGCCGGACAGGAGGCCGCTTGCGAGCGGCACCCGCGCGATGACCGCCACGTTCTTGCGGCGGGCTTCGCCGAAGAACAGGTGGTCGGGACGCTGGCGGAAGATGTTGTAGATGATCTGGATGCTGACGACGCCGGGATATTCGATTGCCTTCAAGGCTTCCTCGACCTTCTCGACGCTGACCCCGTAGCCCTTGATCTTGCCTGCCTTCTGCAGCTCGTCCAGAGCCGCGAAGACCTCCGGGCGGTAGAGCACCTCCGTCGGCGGGCAGTGCAGCTGCACGAGATCGAGACTGTCCACCTGCAGGTTCTTGAGGCTGCGGTCGATGAAGCCTTCGAGATTGGCCTTGTTGTAGCCCTCGGCGACATGCGGGTTGAGACGGCGGCCGGCCTTGGTCGCAACCATCGGGCGTTCGCCGCCCCGCGCCTTCAGCACGTCGGCAATGATCTTTTCGGAGCGCCCGTCGCCGTAAACGTCGGCGGTATCGATGAAGGTCATGCCGGCGTCGAGCGCGGCATTCAGCGCTGCGCGGCCGTCCGCTTCGCTGACGTCGCCCCAGGAGCCGCCGATCTGCCAGGCGCCGAAGCCGACATCGGTGACGGTAAAGGGCAGGCGGCCGAAAGCATGATGTTTCATGAAAAATCCTCCGTTCGTGATGAAAGGCCCTCGCAGTAGCAGGCGCCGGGGAGGGCGGCAATCGCCGATGCCGCTTGGATCGCCTGCTGCGATCAAATATCCTTGTGCGCGACGGCTTCAACGGCAGACGACGCAAGAACAGGAAAGACCATGGATATCAAGACTGCAGGCTCGCGCCCCTCGACGAAGGCCCAGGCCGATTATTTCACCGGTTCGGTCCGGCTGGATCCGCTCGTCGAAGCGCCTGAGCCGGCCCGCGTGCGGGCCGCGCACGTGACCTTCGAACCGGGCGCGCGCACCGCCTGGCATACCCATCCCCTGGGCCAGACATTGATCGTGACCGCCGGCAGGGGGCTCGTTCAGACCTGGGGCGGAGAAATCAGGGAAGTCCGCCCCGGCGATGTCGTCTGGTTCGCGCCGGGCGAGAAACATTGGCATGGCGCAAGCCCGCAGACGGCGATGAGCCACATCGCCATCCATGAAGCCCTGAACGGCAGCGCCGCAGACTGGCTGGAGCACGTCAGCGACGAACAATATGCCGGCAGGGCCTGAGCCGGACGCGAGCCGACAAGCGGCGCATGGAGGCGATTCGCGCTTGCCTGCGGATCGTCGCCGGCCGGTGCGGCGGCATGGCCGCGCAAGCGCAAGGGCCAAAGGCCTGTGGAAAAGCGGCGCGCCCGGACGGGCCCTCGCGACACGGCGTTGCCAAGGCGGAATTGCCGGATTGGCGGGAGATCGGCAAAGGCTTTCCGAAACAATTTCCGGACTGTCATGGTTTTGTCTCCAAACCTGCTTGACACTAAATGGCGAACCCCTTAGTTAGCCGCTCATCCAAACGGCCAGCCCGTTCGGAGAGGGTGCCCAGGCACCGGATTGCTTGAAAGAATGCGGGTGTAGCTCAGTCGGTTAGAGTGCCGGCCTGTCACGCCGGAGGTCGCGGGTTCGAGCCCCGTCACTCGCGCCATTTCAAGGCAGGCGGCAAATCGTCGCTGTCGGTCCGGTTTCGTGTTATCCTCATGGTCCGAAAGGTCCAATGCGCGGGTGTAGCTCAGTCGGTTAGAGTGCCGGCCTGTCACGCCGGAGGTCGCGGGTTCGAGCCCCGTCACTCGCGCCATTCATCTCCGAAAAGCCATGCAGTTTCCGAGGGTCAGCCATGCGGCCTTCCACGACATTTGCGGATTTGTCGCGACATCGTTGCATCTGCTTGATAATGTCCGTCCGGCACTGTTCGAATAGCTTCTGTAAAAGTCTTGCGCCGGGGCTCCGGCTGCGCTAACCACGGCTTGTTGCAACGCACGTTCGCTTGCCGGGCATTTGCCCAGTTGCGCCGCCCGGCGCCGCCGGCAAGCAGGGATGAACATGATGACCGAACTGCTCAGTTCCTATATTCCGATCGCTATTTTCATCGGCATCGCGCTCGTAATCGGCCTGGCGCTTCTCATTGCGCCGTTTGCCGTCGCCTTCAAGGCGCCCGATTCGGAAAAGCTCTCGGCCTACGAATGCGGCTTCAACGCATTCGACGACGCCCGCATGAAGTTCGATATCCGCTTCTACCTCGTGTCGATTCTCTTCATCATCTTCGACCTTGAAGTTGCCTTCCTTTTCCCCTGGGCCGTTTCCTTCGGCGCGATCGGCTGGTTCGGCTTCTGGTCCATGATGGTCTTCCTCTTCGTGCTGACCATCGGCTTTATCTATGAATGGAAGAAGGGAGCCCTGGAATGGGAGTAGTCCCCGCTGGCAATCAGACGCTCGTGGCACCGCAGCCGAAGGGAATCATCGATCCCTCGACCGGCAAGCCGATCGGCAGCAACGACGCGTTCTTCGGCGAGATCAACAATGAGCTCGCCGACAAGGGTTTTCTCGTCACCTCGACCGACGAGCTGATCAACTGGGCTCGTACCGGCTCGCTGATGTGGATGACCTTCGGTCTTGCCTGCTGCGCCGTCGAGATGATGCAGCTCTCCATGCCGCGTTACGACGTTGAGCGCTTCGGTTTTGCCCCGCGCGCCTCGCCGCGCCAGTCGGACGTCATGATCGTTGCCGGTACGCTGACCAATAAGATGGCGCCTGCGCTGCGTAAGGTCTACGACCAGATGCCGGAGCCGCGTTACGTCATCTCCATGGGCTCCTGCGCCAATGGCGGCGGCTATTACCACTATTCCTATTCGGTGGTTCGCGGCTGCGACCGCGTCGTGCCGATCGACATCTACGTGCCGGGCTGTCCCCCCACGGCAGAGGCGCTGCTTTACGGCGTGCTTCTGCTGCAGAAGAAGATCCGCCGCACCGGCACGATCGAACGCTAAGGGCAAGGACAGGACATTATGAGCGAAGCCCTCACTGAGCTTTCGTCGTATCTTTCGCAAGCGCGCGGCAACCTGATTGCCGCCTCGCAGCTGAAATACGGCGAGCTGACGCTGACGACGACCGGCGAAAACCTGATCCCGCTGCTGACCTTCCTGCGTGACGACGCCAAGTGCGGCTTCGTCAACCTGACGGATATTTGCGGGGTCGACTGGCCGCAGCGCGAACTGCGCTTCGATGTCGTCTACCATCTTCTGTCTCCGAAACAGAACCTGCGCATCCGCGTCAAGGTGGCGACCGACGAGGATACGCCGGTTCCCTCCGCCTGCGCCGTCTATCCGGGCGCCGACTGGTTCGAGCGCGAAACCTGGGACATGTACGGCGTCCTCTTCACCGGCCATCCGGACCTGCGCCGCATCCTGACCGACTACGGTTTCGAAGGCCACCCGCTGCGCAAGGACTTCCCGACGACCGGTTTCGTCGAAGTCCGCTACGACGATGCGGCAAAGCGCGTCGTTTACGAGCCGGTGGAACTGAAGCAGGAATTCCGCAATTTCGATTTCTTGTCCCCCTGGGAAGGCACGGAATACGTGCTGCCGGGGGATGAAAAGGCGAAGCAGTAACGCGAATAGTGAGTAGCGAATAGCGAATAGTTGGAAGGGGCGTGCAGACGATAAACTCCTACAAGGATCTTAGGGTCTGGCAGGTGGCAATCGACCTTGCGGTAGAGTGTTATCAGTTGACTCAAAGATTTCCGAAGGAGGAGGTCTATGGTCTGACGGCCCAGATACGCAGGGCGGCGACTTCGATTGCCGCCAACATTGCTGAAGGGCACGGTCGTGAAGTCACGGGAAGTTTCATTCAGTTTTTGCGTATCTCCCAGGGTTCGCTGAAGGAATTGGAAACGCATATGCTCATTTCTCATCGTATTGGTTTGATCGATGAGGGCGAGTTCAGGCAGATGACCGGAAGGTGCGACGAAATCGGACGAATGATTCGGGCGCTAATACGGAGTCTCCAGGAGAAGTGATGAGACTGAACGAAACTATTCGCTATTCGCCATTCGCTATTGGCTTGATTGGCAGCGCGTTTGGCATGGAGCACGCAGCATGACCGAACATAACGTCCGTAACTTCAACATCAATTTCGGGCCGCAGCATCCGGCAGCGCACGGCGTTCTGCGTCTTGTGCTGGAGCTTGACGGCGAAATCGTGGAGCGCGTCGATCCGCATATCGGCCTGCTGCACCGCGGTACCGAAAAGCTGATCGAGACCAAGACCTATCTTCAGGCCGTTCCCTATTTCGATCGCCTCGACTACGTCGCGCCGATGAACCAGGAACATGCCTATGCGCTGGCGGTCGAAAAGCTGCTCGGCATCGAGATCCCGATTCGCGGCCAGCTGATCCGCGTTCTCTACTCGGAAATCGGCCGTATCCTGTCGCACCTGCTGAACGTCACCACGCAGGCCATGGACGTCGGCGCGCTGACGCCGCCGCTCTGGGGCTTCGAGGAGCGCGAGAAGCTGATGGTGTTCTACGAGCGTGCCTGCGGCGCGCGCATGCATGCCGCCTATTTCCGTCCGGGCGGCGTTCATCAGGATCTGCCGGAACAGCTGGTGCAGGATATCGGCAAGTGGTGCGACGAATTCCCGTCCAAGCTCGACGATATCGACGACCTTCTGACCGGCAACCGCATCTTCAAGCAGCGTAACGTCGATATCGGCGTCGTCTCGCTGGAAGATTGCTGGGCCTGGGGCTTCTCGGGCGTCATGGTGCGCGGTTCGGGTGCTGCCTGGGACCTGCGCCGCGCGCAGCCCTACGAATGTTATTCGGATCTCGAATTCGATATCCCGATCGGCAAGAACGGCGACTGTTACGACCGTTACCTGATCCGCATGATCGAGATGCGCGAATCCTGCAAGATCATGAAGCAGTGCGTGAACCGCCTGCTCGGCGACGCCAGGACCGGTCCCTTCTCGTCGATCGACGGCAAGGTCGTTCCGCCGAAGCGCGGCGAGATGAAGCGGTCGATGGAAGCGCTCATCCACCACTTCAAGCTCTATACCGAAGGTTATCACGTTCCGGCCGGCGAGGTTTACGCAGCCGTCGAGGCGCCGAAGGGCGAGTTCGGCGTCTACCTCGTCTCCGACGGCACCAACAAGCCGTACCGCTGCAAGATCCGTGCTCCGGGTTATGCGCACCTGCAGGCGATGGACTTCATGTGCCGTGGCCACCAGCTTGCCGACGTCGCGGCCGTTCTCGGTTCGCTCGACATCGTCTTCGGCGAGGTGGACCGGTAATGCAGGCTCTGCCGCTCGCAGCTGCACTTCTTCTCTCGGCCTCTGCCGCTCTTGCGCAGGAAGCCGGCAAGCTCGGCACGCCGCTGGGCCACGAGGAGGCGCAGCAGCCGGCGGAGCAATCGTCCATGGGCGAGCTTTTGTCCAAGGGCTACGAGATCAAGGCCGCCGTGCCGAACGGCGGCAAGTTTGTGGTATTTATGCAAAAAGACCAGTCGGCCTATGCCTGTGAAATGCAGTCTTTGACTGCTTCGCGGTGTGGAACGCTAAACTGACAAGGCGTGAGGAAGAATGTCCGTTCGTCGATTAGCCGAAGATCAATTCCAGCCGGCCGCATTCGCTTTCAGCGATGAAAACGCGGCCTGGGCGGAAAAGACGATCCAGAAATATCCCGCAGGCCGTCAGCAATCCGCGGTCATTCCGCTGCTGATGCGCGCGCAGGAACAGGACGGTTGGGTCACGCGAGCGGCGATCGAAAAGATCGCCGACATGCTGGACATGGCCTATATCCGCGTTCTCGAAGTGGCGACGTTCTACACCCAGTTCCAGCTGCATCCGGTCGGCACCCGCGCTCACGTGCAGGTCTGCGGCACGACGCCCTGCATGCTGCGCGGCTCGGAAAAGCTGATGGACGTCTGCCGCAGCAAGATCCACCACCACCCGTTCGAGCGCAATGCCGAAGGCACGCTCTCCTGGGAAGAGGTCGAGTGTCTCGGGGCCTGCGTCAACGCTCCGATGGTGATGATCGGCAAGGACACCTACGAGGACCTGACGCCGGAGCGCCTGGAAGAGATCATCGATGTTTTTGCCGCCGGCAACGGCGCGAGTGTCAAGGTCGGTCCGCAGATCGACCGTCACCTCTCCTCGCCCGAAGGTGGTCCGACGACGCTGCTGGACGATATTGCCGTCACCCGCACCCGCGTTGCCGAAGCCCCGGCCGCCAAGCCGGCCGACGCCGCGCCGGTTCCGCCCTCCGAGGCCGCCCGCCCGAAGAGCACCGATGCCGAAACCAACGCGTCGCTGAAGACGCCTGTAACGGCGCCCAAGGCATCGGCCAGGAACGCCAAGGCTGCCGAAGCTCAGCCGCTGTCCGGCACGGCTGCTTCCGAACCCGTGGCAAAGCCTGCCGCGGAAGCCGCGCCAAAACCGTCGCTGAACGACAAGAACCGCCCGGCCGGCATCGAAAGGCCCGCCGCTCCGGACGATCTCAAGATGATCTCGGGCGTCGGCCCGAAGATCGAAGCGACGTTGCATGAAATCGGCATCTTCACCTTCGCGCAGATCGCGGCCTGGAAGAAGGCCGAACGCGAATGGGTCGACGGGTTCCTGAATTTCCGCGGCCGCATCGAGCGCGACGACTGGGTCAAGCAGGCCAAGGCGCTCGCCAAGGGCGGCGAAGCGGAATATATCAAGGTCTTCGGCAAGAAGCCGCGGTAAGAGGTGTGAGACATGCTGCAAGATAAAGACCGCATCTTTACCAATATCTACGGCCTCAAGGACAAGTCCCTGAAGGGCGCGATGAGCCGCGGCCATTGGGACGGCACCAAGCAGATCCTCGAAAAGGGCCGCGACTGGATCATCGAAGAAATGAAGGCGTCCGGCCTTCGCGGCCGTGGCGGCGCAGGCTTCCCGACCGGCCTCAAATGGTCCTTCATGCCGAAGCAGAACGATGGCCGTCCGCACTATCTCGTCGTCAATGCCGACGAATCGGAGCCCGGTACCTGCAAGGACCGCGACATCATGCGCAACGATCCGCATACGCTGATCGAAGGCTGCGTGGTGGCAAGCTTCGCCATGGGCGCCAACACCGCCTATATCTATGTGCGCGGCGAATATATCCGCGAGCGCGAAGCCCTGCAGGCGGCAATCGACGAGTGCTACGATGCCGGCCTTCTCGGCAAGAACAACAAGCTCGGCTGGGATATGGACATTTTCGTCCATCACGGCGCCGGCGCCTATATCTGCGGCGAAGAGACCGCGCTGCTCGAAAGCCTTGAAGGCAAGAAGGGTCAGCCGCGCCTGAAGCCGCCGTTCCCGGCCAATATGGGTCTCTACGGCTGCCCGACGACGGTCAACAACGTCGAATCGATCGCCGTTGCCCCGACCATCCTGCGCCGTGGCGCCGGCTGGTTCTCCTCCTTCGGCCGTCCGAACAATGTCGGCACCAAGCTGTTCATGCTCTCGGGCCACGTCAACCGTCCCTGCACGGTCGAGGAAACGATGGGCATCACCTTCCGCGAACTGGTGGACAAGCATGCCGGCGGCATTCGTGGCGGCTGGGACAACCTGCTTGCCGTCATCCCCGGCGGTGCATCCTGCCCGATCGTGCCGGCCAAGGACATCATGGACTGCCCGATGGATTTCGACGGCCTGCGCGCTGTCGGCTCCTCCTTCGGCACGGCCGCCTCGATCGTCATGGACAAGTCCACCGACGTCATCAAGGCGATCGCCCGTATCTCGGCCTTCTTCAAGCATGAGAGCTGCGGCCAGTGCACGCCCTGCCGCGAAGGCACGGGCTGGATGTGGCGCGTGATGGAGCGCATGGCGCGCGGCAACGCCCAGAAGCGCGAAATCGACATGCTGTTCCAGGTCACCAAGCAGATCGAAGGCCACACCATCTGTGCGCTCGGCGACGCCGCCGCATGGCCGGTCCAGGGCCTGATCCGTAACTTCCGCCCGGAAATCGAAGCCCGCATCGACCAGTACACGGCCAATGCCCTCGATCACGGTGCGGTTCTGGAGGCGGCCGAGTAAACGCATGACGACCAGGGTGTCCGACAGCAAGACGGGGGAAGGGGCAGCCGATTTCGCGGCTGACTTCGGCCGCCTTGCTGCCGGCATGCTGGAAAGTGCGCGGGCCATGCCCGTCCATCCGCTGATGGCGCATCCGGCTGCGGCCTTTGCTGCGGCCACCGCGATCGGCTTCGGCATTTCCACCCAGATGGCCGGCGTCTTTTTCGGCGCGCTGCAGGGTGCGCTCGAGACGGCGAATCTGGCGGCCGCAGCGCTCGACGAAACGCCGCCGGACGAAGAGACGCCGGAGATGGATATCCGTCCGGAGAATATTCGCCGCCCGGCCGAAACGGCTGCGCCGGTTCGCAAGGCGGCAAAGCCGAAGCTGACGGTCGTGTCCGCCAAGGCTCCGGCCCCGGAGGCGGTGAAGCCGGCGGTTGCCAAGAAGAAGCCGGCCGCAAGGTCCAGGAAGGTTGACGACCTCAAGCTGATTGCCGGCATCGGTCCGAAGCTTGAGCAGGTGCTGAACAAGAAAGGCATCCGCACCTTTGCCGATATTGCGGCATGGAGCGATCAGGACGTTGCGAGCCTGGATGCCGAACTCGGCGTCGACGGCCGCATCCGGCGCGACGACTGGGTTGGCCAGGCCAAGGTGCTGGCGACGCGGGGCCGCAGGAAGAAATAGGTTTCCGGCCGCGGGCGACGGCTGGAGGAATGGCAGGTCGATCGGCGGGGCAGGGGGCTCCGGGTCGCGATGCCGATGGCGGGTTCCGGGTCTCGGAGCCGGCATGGAGAATTTGGGCAATACCGGCGCCAGGACGGACGAAATCTCCGCCTTGGCAATACGGATGTTGCAAAAATAGGTTTGTTTGCCGGTACCCGGCGAACGGGAAACAGGACTGAGTGACGATGGCAAAACTGAAGATTGACGGTAACGAGATCGAAGTTCCGGATCATTTCACGCTGCTGCAGGCGTGCGAAGAGGCCGGCGCTGAAGTTCCGCGCTTCTGCTTCCATGAGCGCCTGTCGGTTGCCGGCAATTGCCGCATGTGCCTCGTCGAGGTCAAGGGCGGTCCGCCGAAGCCGCAGGCTTCCTGCGCCATGGGCGTGCGCGATATCCGCGGCGGCCCGAACGGCGAGCTGCCGGAAGTCTTCACCAACACGCCGATGGTCAAGAAGGCCCGCGAAGGCGTGATGGAATTCCTGCTGATCAACCATCCGCTCGATTGCCCGATCTGCGACCAGGGCGGCGAATGCGACCTGCAGGACCAGGCCATGGCCTTCGGCATCGACACCTCGCGCTACCAGGAAGACAAGCGCGCCGTCGAAGACAAATATATCGGCCCGCTCGTCAAGACGGTCATGAACCGCTGCATCCACTGCACGCGTTGCGTCCGCTTCACGACTGAAGTTGCCGGCATTTCCGAACTCGGTCTGATCGGCCGCGGCGAGGATGCCGAAATCACCACCTATCTCGAGCAGGCCATGACCTCCGAGCTGCAGGGTAACGTCGTTGACCTCTGCCCTGTCGGCGCGCTCACCTCCAAGCCCTTTGCCTTCACGGCCCGTCCGTGGGAACTGAACAAGACCGAATCGATCGACGTCATGGACGCCGTCGGCTCCGCCATCCGCGTCGATACGCGCGGTCGCGAAGTCATGCGCATCCTGCCGCGCGTCAACGAAGCGGTGAACGAAGAGTGGATCTCCGACAAGACCCGCCACGTCTGGGACGGCCTGAAGACGCAGCGCCTCGACCGCCCCTACGTCCGCAAGGACGGCCGCCTGCAGCCGGCAAGCTGGGGCGAGGCCTTCGGCGCCATCAAGGCTGCCGTTGCGGCAACGTCCGGTGACAAGATCGGCGCGATCGCCGGCGATCTCGCCTCCGTCGAGGAAATGTACGCGCTGTCCGAACTGGTAAAGTCGCTCGGTTCCGAGAATCTCGACTGTCGCCAGGATGGGACGGCACTTGATCCGTCGCTCGGCCGCGCAAGCTACCTCTTCAACCCGACCATCGCCGGCATCGAGCAGGCCGACGCGCTGCTCATCGTCGGCGCCAACCCGCGCTTCGAAGCTGCCATCCTCAACGCCCGCATCCGCAAGCGCTACCGCCGCGGCGGCTTCCCGATCGGCGTGATTGGCGAGGGCGGCGAGCTGCGTTACAAGTACGACTATCTCGGCTCCGGCCCGGATACGCTGAAGGACATTGTCGACGGCGGCCACGCCTTCGCCGAAGTCCTCGCCAAGGCTTCCAAGCCGATGATTATCGTCGGCCAGGGCGCGCTCACCCGCACGGATGGCGCCGGCGTGCTCGCAACGGCAGCCAAGCTCGCCGTCAATGTCGGCGCGATCGCTGAAGGCTGGAACGGCTTTGCCGTCCTCCACACCGCCGCCTCCCGCGTCGGCGGTCTCGACCTCGGCTTCGTGCCGGGCGCCAAGGGCGTCAACGCCGCCGAGATGCTGAAGGCCATGGACGTGCTCTTCCTGCTCGGCGCCGACGAACTCGACTTCTCGGCCAAGGCCGCGAAGTTCACCGTCTATATCGGCTCGCACGGCGATAACGGCGCGCATGGCGCCGATGTCATCCTGCCGGCTGCCGCCTATACCGAAAAGTCCGGCACCTGGGTCAACACCGAAGGCCGCGTCCAGATGGGCAACCGCGCCGGTTTCGCACCGGGCGACGCCCGCGAGGACTGGGCGATCATCCGCGCCCTTTCCGACGTGCTCGGCAAGAAACTTCCCTTTGATTCTCTCAGCGAACTGCGCGGCAAGCTCTATGCGGCATTCCCGCATTTCGCCGCCATCGACGAGATCGCCGAAGGCGATAGCGCCCAAATTGCCGCACTGGCGAAAAAAGCCGGTAAGATGAACAAATCCGGGTTTGCGTCGCCGGTCAAAGACTTCTATTTGACGAACCCGATAGCGCGCGCCTCGGCTGTCATGGCCGAGTGCTCGGCATTGGCCCGCAACAATTTCAAAGTCGCGGCAGAGTAAGGGCAGGAACTCATGGATTCTTTCTTCTCGACCTATGTCTGGCCGGCGATCATCATGATCGGTCAGTCGCTGCTGCTGCTCGTCTGCCTGCTGGTCTTCATCGCTTACATCCTGCTTGCCGACCGCAAGATCTGGGCTGCCGTGCAGCTGCGCCGCGGCCCGAACGTCGTCGGTCCCTTCGGCCTGTTCCAGTCCTTCGCCGACCTTTTGAAGTTCGTCTTCAAGGAGCCGATCATCCCGGCCGGCGCCAACAAGGCGGTCTTCCTCCTCGCCCCGCTTGTCACCGTGCTCCTGGCGCTGTCGACCTGGGCGGTCGTGCCGCTCGCAGACGGCTGGGTCGTTGCCAACATCAATGTCGGCATCCTCTACATCTTCGCGATCTCGTCGCTCGAAGTGTACGGCATCATCATGGGCGGCTGGGCTTCGAACTCGAAGTATCCGTTCCTCGGCGCGCTGCGCTCTGCCGCACAGATGGTGTCCTACGAAGTCTCGATCGGCTTCGTCATCGTCACCGTGCTTCTCTGCGTCGGCTCGCTGAACCTGACCGATATCGTCAACGCCCAGCGCACCGGCCTCGGCACGATGGTCGGCCTGCCGAACTCGTTCCTCGACTGGCACTGGCTGGCGCTGTTCCCGATGTTCATCGTCTTCTTCATCTCGGCGCTCGCCGAGACGAACCGCCCGCCCTTCGACCTTCCGGAAGCCGAATCCGAACTCGTCGCCGGCTTCATGGTCGAATACGGCTCGGCTCCGTACATGATGTTCATGCTCGGCGAATATGCGGCCGTCGTGCTGATGTGCTCGCTGACGACCATCCTCTTCCTGGGGGGCTGGCTGCCGCCGGTCGATTTCTGGCTCATCAACTGGGTGCCGGGCATCATCTGGTTCATGCTGAAGGCGTGCCTGGTGTTCTTCATGTTCGCCATGGTCAAGGCTTTCGTGCCCCGTTACCGCTACGACCAGCTCATGCGTCTCGGCTGGAAGGTCTTCCTTCCGCTGTCGCTCGCCATGGTCATCATCGTTGCATTCGTGCTGAAACTGACGGGATGGGCAGGCTGATGTCCAACCTCGTTTCCGGCAAAATTGGAGATTGAAGATGGGAAGCCTGTCCGCCTCCATCAACTCGCTTTTCCTCAAGGAATTCGTCGGCGCCTTCTTCCTGTCGATGCGCTATTTCTTCAAGCAGAAGGCGACGATCAACTACCCCTTCGAAAAGGGTCCGGTCAGCCCGCGCTTCCGCGGCGAACATGCGCTGCGCCGCTATCCGAACGGCGAAGAGCGTTGCATCGCCTGCAAGCTGTGCGAAGCGATCTGTCCCGCTCAGGCGATCACCATCGAGGCCGGCCCGCGCCGCAATGACGGCACCCGCCGCACGGTGCGTTACGACATCGACATGGTGAAGTGCATCTATTGCGGCTTCTGCCAGGAGGCATGCCCGGTCGATGCGATCGTCGAAGGCCCGAATTTCGAATTCGCCACCGAGACCCGCGAAGAGCTCTACTTCGACAAGCAGCGGCTGCTCGACAACGGCGACCGGTGGGAGCGTGAAATCGCCCGCAATATCGCGATGGATGCGCCGTACCGCTGATTGAAATTTGAAATGCCGCGGCAAGGGCGCTCTTGTCCGCCGCGGTCAACATGCACCGGGGCTTTGCCGGCAGATGCCGTGCGAAGTCCTATCGGGCAGGGAAACTCCCGGCTGCCCCGGGGGAAGATGAAAAAGGCACCAACATGGGTCTGCAGGCTCTATTTTTCTATCTTTTCGCCTTTGTCGCGATAGCGTCGGCGTTCATGGTCATCTGGGCGAAGAACCCGGTCCACTCGGTTCTGTTCCTGATCCTGGTGTTCTTCAACGCAGCCGGTCTCTTCCTGCTGCTGGGTGCCGAATTCCTGGCGATGATCCTGCTCGTCGTCTATGTGGGCGCGGTCGCGGTTCTCTTCCTCTTCGTGGTGATGATGCTCGACATCGATTTCACCGAGCTTCGCGCCGGTGTCCTCGAATATGCGCCGATCGGCGCGCTGATCGGCCTCATCCTCGCCGCCGAACTGATCGTCGTCATCGGCGGCAGCGCGATTTCGCCCGAGATCGCCAAGACGGTCGCCATGCCGATCCCGGCCTTTAGCGAACGCACCAACACGGCGGCGCTCGGCGACGTGCTCTACACGGACTACGTCTATTTCTTCCAGATCGCCGGTCTGGTCCTGCTGGTCGCCATGATCGGCGCGATCGTGCTGACGCTGAAGCATCGCACCAATATCAAGCGGCAGAATATTTCCCGCCAGGTTGCCCGCACGCCCGCGACCGCCGTCGAGGTGGTCAAGGTCAAGCCGGGGCAGGGCGTGAACTGAACCGAGAGGTCAAGGAACAAAGAATATGGTCATCGGACTCTCCCACTATCTCACGGTCAGCGCCATCCTCTTCACGATTGGCATCTTCGGCATCTTCCTGAACCGGAAGAACATCATCGTCATCCTGATGTCGGTCGAACTGATCCTGCTGTCGGTCAACATCAACATGGTCGCCTTCTCGTCCTTCCTCAACGATATCGTCGGCCAGGTCTTCGCACTGTTCATTCTGACCGTTGCCGCCGCCGAAGCGGCGATCGGTCTTGCAATTCTCGTTGTCTTCTACCGCAACCGCGGTTCGATCGCGGTCGAAGACGTCAATATGATGAAGGGCTGAGCGGCTCATGTTCCTCTATAAGGCTATCGTCTTCCTTCCCCTGATCGGCGCGATCATCGCCGGCCTGTTCGGCCGTGCGATCGGCGCCAAGGCGTCGGAATATGTCACCAGCGGCCTGATGATCATCGCCGCCATCCTGTCCTGGATCGTCTTCTTCACGGTTGCGCTCGGCCACCCCGAAGGTGCCATCAAGGTCGAGGTTCTGCGCTGGATCCAGTCCGGCGGCATCGACGTTTCCTGGTCGCTGCGCGTCGATACGCTGACCTCGGTCATGCTGATCGTCGTCAACACGGTCTCGACCCTGGTGCACATCTACTCGATCGGTTACATGCACACCGATCCGCACCGCCCGCGCTTCTTCGCCTACCTGTCGCTCTTCACCTTCGCCATGCTCATGCTGGTGACGTCCGACAACCTCGCCCAGATGTTCTTCGGCTGGGAAGGCGTCGGTCTGGCCTCGTATCTGCTGATCGGCTTCTGGTACAAGAAGCCGTCGGCATCGGCGGCCGCCATGAAGGCCTTCATCGTCAACCGCGTCGGCGACTTC
Organism: Rhizobium sp. GCM10022189; assembly: GCF_042656325.1. NCBI lineage: Bacteria > Pseudomonadati > Pseudomonadota > Alphaproteobacteria > Hyphomicrobiales > Rhizobiaceae > Rhizobium > Rhizobium sp. GCM10022189. Next base: position 8,932 of record NZ_JBHSOR010000057.1, on the reverse strand, counting down.
GGCTTCGTGCTCGGTATCGCCACCGTCTTCGTGCTGTTCGGCTCGATCAACCTCGACACGATCTTCGCCAATGCTTCGACCTTCGCTCCGGCTGAAGGCGGCGAGGCCGGTGAGGTGATCCTGAACCTCTTCGGCATGCATCTCGACAAGGCGCATGCGCTGACCGGCGCCTGCCTGCTGCTCTTCATGGGCGCCATGGGCAAGTCGGCGCAGTTCCTGCTGCACACCTGGCTGCCGGACGCCATGGAAGGCCCGACGCCGGTTTCCGCACTCATCCATGCCGCAACCATGGTTACGGCCGGCGTCTTCCTCGTCGCCCGCATGTCGCCGATCTTCGAACTTTCGCATGATGCGCTCGTCGTCGTGACGCTCATCGGCGCGATCACCGCCTTCTTCGCGGCGACCGTCGGCCTCGTGCAGAACGACATCAAGCGCGTCATCGCCTATTCGACCTGCTCGCAGCTCGGCTACATGTTCGTCGCTCTCGGCGTCGGCGCTTACGGCGCGGCAATCTTCCACCTCTTCACGCATGCCTTCTTCAAGGCTCTGCTCTTCCTCTGCGCCGGCTCGGTCATCCATGCCGTCGATGGCGAGCAGGACATGCGCTACATGGGCGGCCTGCGTCCGCACATCAAGGTCACGTTCTGGATGATGATCATCGGCACGCTGGCGATCACCGGTGTCGGCATTCCCTTCACCCCGGTCGGCTTTGCCGGTTTCTTCTCGAAGGACGTCATCATCGAGGCAACCTACGCGTCGCATTCGCCGGTTGCGGGCTTTGCCTTCTCGCTGCTGGTCATTGCCGCTCTCTTCACGAGCTTCTATTCCTGGCGCCTGATCTTCATGACCTTCTACGGCCGGCCGCGCGCTTCCCACGAAGTCATGCATCACGTCCATGAATCGCCGCAGGTCATGCTGGTGCCGCTCTACATCCTCGCCATCGGCGCGGTTGTGGCCGGCTTCCTCTTCGAAGGCCGCTTCTACGGCGAGGAATATGCCGAGTTCTGGAAGGGCGCGCTCTTCACCGGCGCCGAAAACGAACTGGTGGAAGAATTCCATCACGTACCGGCCTGGGTCGGCCTCAGCCCCTTCATCGCCATGCTGCTCGGCTTCGTGATCGCCTGGTACATGTACATCCGGTCGCCCTCGACGCCGCGCAAGCTCGCCGAACAGCACCGCGTGCTCTACCAGTTCCTGCTCAACAAGTGGTACTTCGACGAACTCTACGACTTCCTCTTCGTCCGCACCGCCAAGGCGCTTGGCAACTTCCTGTGGAAGAAGGGTGACGTCGGCGTCATCGATACCTACGGTCCGAACGGCGTCGCCGCCCGCGTGGTCAACGTGACCGACCGCGTCGTGCGCCTGCAGACCGGTTACCTCTATCACTATGCCTTCGCGATGCTGATCGGCATTGCGGCGCTCGTTACCTGGATGATGCTCGGGAGTTCTCTCTGATGACCGATTGGCCTATTCTTTCAACGGTCACCTTCCTGCCGCTCGTCGGCGTGGTGCTCCTGTTGCTGATGAACGGCGAAACCGAGAACGGCCGCAAGAACGTGTTGTGGATCTCGCTGATCACCACGGTCTTCACCTTCATCCTCTCGCTCTTCATCTGGATCGGTTTCGACAACGCCAATCCCGGCTTCCAGATGATCGAGCAGCATAGCTGGCTCGGCACCGGCATCGGTTATCATGTCGGCGTCGACGGCATCTCCATGCTGTTCATCATCCTGTCGACCTTCCTGATGCCCTTCTGCGTGCTCGCAAGCTGGCTCTCGGTCGAGAAGCGCCTGAAGGAATACATGATCGCCTTCCTCATCCTCGAAGTGATGATGGTCGGTGTCTTCGTGTCGCTCGATATCGTTCTCTTCTACGTCTTCTTCGAAGGCGGCCTCATCCCGATGTTCCTCATCATCGGTGTCTGGGGCGGTGCGAACCGCGTCTATGCGAGCTACAAGTTCTTCCTCTATACGCTGCTCGGCTCGGTGCTGATGCTGCTTGCCATCATGGCCATGTACTGGCAGGCCGGCACGACGGATATCGTCCAGCTGCTGGAATACAAGTTCCCGCCGGCAATGCAGACCTGGCTGTGGCTTGCCTTCTTCGCCTCCTTCGCGGTGAAGATGCCGATGTGGCCGGTTCACACCTGGCTCCCGGACGCGCACGTCCAGGCGCCGACGGCCGGTTCCGTCATCCTGGCAGGCGTGCTCCTGAAGCTCGGCGGCTACGGCCTGATCCGCTTCTCGATCGGCATGTTCCCGGTCGCGTCGGACTATTTCGCGCCGCTCGTCTTCGCCATGTCCGTCATCGCCATCATCTACACCTCGCTGGTCGCGATGATGCAGGACGACATCAAGAAGCTGATCGCCTATTCCTCCGTCGCGCACATGGGCTATGTGACGATGGGCATCTTCGCTGCGAACGCGCAGGGTCTGCAGGGGTCGATCTTCCAGATGCTGTCGCACGGCATCGTCTCCGGCGCGCTCTTCCTCTGCGTCGGCGTCGTCTACGACCGCACCCACACCCGCGAGATCGCGGCCTATGGCGGCCTGGTCAACAACATGCCGAAATATGCCGTCGCCTTCATGGTCTTCACCATGGCCAATGTCGGCCTGCCGGGCACGTCGGGCTTCATCGGCGAGTTCCTGACGCTCATCGGCGTCTTCCGCGCCAATACCTGGGTCGCGCTCTTTGCCGCCACCGGCGTCATCCTGTCGGCCGCCTATGCGCTCTGGCTCTATCGCCGGGTGATCTTCGGCGCGCTGGAAAAGGAAAAGCTGAAGGCACTGCTCGACCTTTCTCCGCGTGAACGCGTCATCCTCTATCCGCTGATAGCGCTCACCATCTTCTTCGGCGTCTATCCGGCTCCGGTCTTCGATGCGACCGCAGCTTCGGTGGACCATCTGATCAACAGCTATTCGGCCGCAGTGCAGGCAGCGCAGAATGTTGCGCTGTCGATGAAATGACGGGACTTTAGGACATGACTGCTGAAACAATATCCCTGAGCCTGTACCTGTCCGCGCCGGAAATCATCCTCGCGATCGGTGCCCTCGTGCTGCTCATGATCGGCGTCTTTGCGGGCGAGCGGTCCGGTCCGCTCGTCAGCACGCTGGCGATGATCGTGCTTGTCGTCTCCGGCCTGTGGCTGATCTTCATTCCCGGCGACGGCCTCGCCTATGGCGGCGTCTACCTCGCCGACGGCTTTGCCCGCTTCATGAAGGTGCTGGCGCTGATCGGCTCCTTCGTCGCGCTGTTCATGTCGATGGGCCATGCGCGGGAAAACCAGCTCGACAAGTTCGAGTTCCCGGTTCTCCTGGTGCTCTGCACGCTCGGCATCATGCTGATGATCTCGGCCAACGACCTGATCTCGCTCTATCTCGGCCTCGAACTGCAGTCGCTGGCAATCTACGTCATCGCTGCGATCAACCGTGACAGCCTGAAGTCGACTGAAGCCGGCCTGAAATATTTCGTCCTCGGCGCCCTTTCCTCCGGCATGCTGCTCTACGGCATGTCGCTGGTCTACGGCTTCACCGGCCACACGCATTTCGCCGACATCGCCCAGGCGCTCACGGTCGAAGGCGCGAAGTCGCTCGGCCTGATCTTCGGCCTCGTCTTCATTCTCGCCGGCATCGCCTTCAAGATCTCCGCCGTCCCGTTCCACATGTGGACGCCGGACGTATATGAAGGCGCGCCGACCCCGGTCACCGCCTTCCTGGCAAGCGCCCCGAAGGTCGCCGCCATGGCGATGATGACGCGCATCGTCATCACCGCCTTCCAGCCGGTGCTGACCGACTGGCAGCAGGTCATCGTCTTCATCTCGATCGCCTCCATGCTGCTCGGTTCGTTTGCGGCAATCGGCCAGAAGAACATCAAGCGACTGATGGCCTATTCCTCGATCGGCCACATGGGGTATGCGCTGGTCGGCCTTGCCGCCGGCAACCATACCGGCGTCGCCGGCGTCATGCTCTACATGGCGATCTACATGGTCATGACGCTCGGCTCCTTCGCGATCATCATGTCGATGCGCCGCAAAGACGGCACGGTTGTCGAAAACGTCAGCGATCTTGCCGGCCTGTCGGCGACCAACCCCTTCATGGCCGTGGTGCTGACCGCGCTGATGTTCTCGCTTGCCGGCATTCCGCCGCTTGCCGGCTTCTTCGCGAAGTATTTCGTCTTCGTCGCCGCCATCGAGGCCAAGCTCTATGCGCTTGCCGTCATCGGTGTTCTGGCTTCGGTCGTCGGCGCCTATTATTATCTGCGCGTCATCAAGCTGATGTGGTTCGATGAGGCGACCGGCGAATTCGCCCGTGTCTCGGGCTCGCTGCGTCTCGTCTTCGGTCTCTCCGGCCTCTTCGTCGCCGCCTATGTTCTCATCGGCGGACCGATCGGCGGTGCGGCCGAGCTCGCTGCGGCGACGCTCTTCTGATGGCTTCCGACAAGCGGCGCCGGATATCGCTCGGCGATATCCGGCACGAGGCCTTGTCGGATACGTCGTCGACCAACACGGAATGCTTTGCCCGGGCTCGGGCAGGGGACGCCGGCCTGCTCTGGGTGACGGCGGAACGACAGACCGGCGGCCGCGGCCGCCGGGGCCGCCCCTGGGTTTCCGAGCGCGGCAATCTCTACGCCTCGCTTCTTCTCATCGATCCGGCGCCGATGGAGCGCCTTGCCTCCCTGCCGCTCGCCATCGCGGTTGCCGTGCATCAGGCGATCCGCAGCGTGCTGCCGCCGGGTGCTGAGCCGCTGGAGGTGAAGTGGCCGAACGATATTCTGATCGGGCGCAAGAAGACCTGCGGCATCCTCGTGGAAGGCGAACGGCTGGCCGACGGCCGCCATGCGGTCGTCATCGGCATCGGCATCAACGTATCCGTCATGCCCGACAATCCCATCTATCCCGTCACCTGTCTGCGAAATCAGGGAAGTGCGGCTTCGCCCGAAGAACTCTTCGCCCATCTCTTCGCCGCCATGGCCGAGATGCTCGATATCTGGGACGAAGGGCAGGGTATTGCCGAAGTCACGGCGCGGTGGCGGGCCGTCGCCTGCGGTATTGGCGAAAAGATAACCGTGAATCTGCCGGACCGGTCGATTTCCGGATATTTCGCGGGAATAGATGATAATGGCCTGTTGATGCTCGATACCGGCACAGGCAGGATGATGCCGATTGCGGCTGGCGATGTATTCTTTGGATAGTGGAAAAAACAAACATTATGGCGAAACAGGACGAACTGGTATTTCTCCCCTTGGGCGGCGTCGGCGAGATCGGGATGAATCTTGCGCTGTACGGCTACGGCCCGGCGGATCATCGCCAGTGGATCATGGTGGATTGCGGCGTCACCTTTCCGGGGCCGGATCTGCCGGGTGTCGATCTTGTCCTGCCGGATATCCGTTTCCTCGCCAACGAGCGCAAGAACCTCAAGGCGATCATCATCACCCACGCCCATGAGGATCATTACGGCGCGCTCGCCGATCTCTGGCCGGGCCTGAATGTCCCGGTCTATGCCTCGCCTTTCACGGCGGGCCTGCTGGAAGCCAAGCGCAATTTCGAGAAGGACGCGATCGGCGAAGTGCCGGTCACGATCTTCAAGGCGGGCGACAGGATCAATGCCGGTCCCTTCAGCATCGAGGGTGTGGCCGTCAACCATTCGATCCCCGAGCCCATGTCGCTGATGATCCGCACGCCGCTCGGCAATGTTATCCATACCGGCGACTGGAAGATCGATCACGAGCCTTCGCTCGGGCCGCTGACCGACGAGGCGCGTTTCCGCCAGCTCGGCGACGAGGGCGTGCTGGCGCTGCTCTGCGATTCCACCAACGCGCTGCGCGACGGCGTTTCGCCGTCCGAGAAGGATGTTTCCGAAAGCCTGCGCAAGATCATCGAGAATGCCGAGGGCCGTGTGGCGATCACCACCTTCTCCTCGAATGTCGGCCGTATCCGCACCGTCGCCGAAGCCGCCGAAGCTGCGGGCCGCGAAGTGCTGCTGCTTGGAAGCTCGCTGAAGCGCGTCTGCGACGTCGCCCAGGATATCGGCCTGATGGAAGGCATAAAGCCCTTCATCTCCGAGGAGGACTACGGCTTCATCCCGCGTGACAAGGTCGTCGTCATCCTTACCGGCAGCCAGGGTGAACCGCGTGCCGCCCTTGCCAAGCTTTCGCGCGACGAGATGCGCAACGTGGCCTTCGCCGCCGGCGATATCGTCGTCTTCTCCTCGCGCGCCATTCCCGGCAATGAGAAGGCGATCCAGGACATCAAGAACGGTCTCGTCGAACAGGGCGTCCACATCATCACCGATACGGAGGCGCTGGTGCATGTGTCGGGCCATCCGCGTCGCAACGAGTTGCAGAAGATGTATGAATGGACGCGGCCGAAGATCGTCGTGCCCGTGCATGGCGAGGCCACGCATCTGACGGCGCACAAGGAGCTTGCCGAACAGTCGGGCATTCCGACCGTGCCGCGTGTGCGCAATGGCGACGTGCTGAGGCTCGCTCCCGGTCCTGTCGAGGTGATCGACGAGGCGCCGCATGGCCGCATCTACAAGGACGGGTCGCTGATCGGCGACTTCGACGAGATGGGCATCGGCGAGCGCAAGAAGCTTGCCTATGTCGGCCATGTTGCCGTCAGCATCGTGCTTGACAATCGTTACGACATTATCGGCGAGCCCGATCTCGTGGCGATCGGCCTGCCGGCCTATGACGACGAGGGCGAGGATATGGAGGATACTCTGTTCGACGCCGCAATCAGCGCGATCGAAAGCATCCCGCGCGCCCGCCGCAAGGATATCGACATGCTGCAGGAGGCCGCCCGCCGCGCCGTGCGCGCCGCCGCCAACAATGCCTGGGGCAAGAAGCCTGTCGTCACCGTCTTCATCACCAGGATCTGAGCGATGCTCGGCCGTGTGAACCATATCGCCATCGCCGTGCCCGACCTGATAGCTGCGGCCGCAAGCTATCGCGACACGCTGGGTGCCACGGTCTCGGCGCCGCAACCCCTGCCGGAGCATGGCGTCACGGTGGTTTTCGTTGAGCTGCCCAACACCAAGGTGGAACTGCTGGAGCCGCTGGGCGACGCCTCGCCCATCGCCGCCTTCCTCGAGAAGAACCCGTCGGGCGGCATGCATCACATCTGCTACGAAGTCGAGGATATCCTGGCGGCCCGCGACCGGCTGACGGCATCGGGGGCGAGGGTGCTCGGGAACGGCGAGCCGAAGACCGGCGCCCATGGCAAACCGGTGCTATTCCTCCACCCGAAGGACTTTTTCGGTACCCTGATCGAGCTCGAACAGGTGTGACACACCTTTAGAATACAGCTGGTTTAGAATACAGCTGGTTTCCTGCCTGCACAATTTGCCTTTGGTTGCTATTATGCCTCCACACCGGGGGAGGGTTGCATGTTCAAATCCATATATGTAGGCGCAGCGATCGCAATGATCACCTCTGGCGTAGCGCTAGCCGAAGCTCCAATGGATGCGAACGCGCTGGGTGACAAAGCAAGAGGGCAACTCGAATGTGCGGCGTTATATGGAGTGATCGCCGAACTATATCCGGAAAACTGGCAGACGCTTAGCAGAGAGAGAATGCGGGACGCCTTTGCTTTGCTGCGTAGCACCGGCCGGCAGAATCTGGCCCGTTCGGGCAGCGCGGGCGAATCCGCAGACCCGATCATCCAGGCGCGCGTTGAGGAAATCGTGAAGCTTGCCGAGGGGGAAGCAAAGACCGAGCTTCGACGGCTCTTCAACGATTGCAGCGATTTGTATAGGAAAACACTCCACGGGGATTGAAGCCGGTTAGTGCGTCAGAGTGACCTAAATTATTCCCCGCCTTTGAACTCTCCGTCATTCCGGCTTATAAGCTCGCAAAACCAGCCGCCAAGGCACCATATCGACGGGAACCACAATGTTTCAGGCCTTCCTCCAGGGATTCGCAGTCTATTTCATCATCTGGTGGATTACGCTTTTCGCCGTGCTGCCGATTGGCCTGCGCACCCAGGCGGAAGATAACGATATCGTGCTCGGCACCGTACCGAGCGCGCCGACCCGCTTCCGCCCGCTTTTCGTCTTCTCGCTGACGACGCTCATCTCAGGTGCGATCTATGGCGTCTGGTACATCTGTTCGACCTATTTTGGCCTCGGCTTCGATGCACTTTGACCTTGCCCCCAAGTTTTATCCGGTTTTGAGTTCGCTCCAGCGGTTCTGGGTTGCTGTGTTCGGGGCGGTAGCGGCGGGTTGCGGTGCGGAGCCATTCCGGCTGCGCAGCACCGCATCACGTCGCGGGTTGATGGTCTGAGCGAACTCGGCAGGTGTCAGCCAGCCGAGGCCGGAATGCGGTCGATGATCGTTGTAATCGCGGCGCCAGTTTGAAAGCGCTGATCGAGCGTGCGTCAGTGACGAGAAGAGGGTCTCATTCAAGAGTTCATCTCGCAGCCGCCCATTGAAGCTTTCGATGAAGGCGTTCTGGATCGGCTTGCCGGGTGCGATGTAGTGCCATTCCACCTTGGTCCGGTCCGTCCATTGCAGGATCGCGTTGCTGGTGAACTCGCTGCCATTGTCGCTGACGATCATCTTTGGCTTGCCACGCGCCTCGATGATCCGGTCAAGCTCACGGGCAACCCGAAGACCGGAAAGTGAGGTATCGGCGATGAGTGCCAGGCACTCCCTGGTGCAATCGTCCACGACCGTAAGCACTCGGAACCTGCGTCCGTCAGTGAGTTGATCCGAGACGAAGTCCAGCGACCAACGATCATTGAGGGCAAGCGGGATCAGCATTGGCGCTCGTGTCCCGATCGCTCGCTTCCGACCGCCACGTTTGCGTACTGTCAGCTTCTCCTCCCGATAGAGCCGGAAGAGCCGCTTGTGGTTCACAAGGTGACCCTCACGCCTGAGCAGCACATGAAGGCGTCGATATCCAAAGCGGCGGCGTTCATGCGCCAGCGCCTTC
>NZ_JBHSOR010000056.1:0-184342 GCF_042656325.1 Rhizobium sp. GCM10022189 | reverse complement strand
TGGCTCATCCACGGTTGTAGCCGGAGGGAGAACGGGCGACGCCGCCACGCCTCTTGCCGGGTGGCCACCCGGCAAGAGGCTCAGTCGCTTCTTTCGCACAAAATCATCAATGTGCAGATACAAGGGGGCTCCGGGCTCAACCTCGCCTGTCACCGACCATGCCGGCACTCGCCATCCTCACCGCCGGCCGGAGCGAAGGGCGGCATCCGCCCTCCCCGCAACCGCAAGCGACCGCAAGAGACCGCCCGCCGCCAGCGCAAGCGTCACCGCGCCGGCAAGCGCCAGCAAGCCGCGCGGCCCGTGCCCGCCGGCCTCGTCCGTCCGCCCGCGCCGGGACAGGACGGCATCCGCCTCCTCGCGCAGGGCCGAAACCCGGTGGCCGAGAAGGGCGAGTTGCCGGCGCGCCAGCGTCAGCTCCTCCCGCGCCCTGACCGCCGACGCCTCCTCGCCGGGGGCTGCGCCGAACCCGTCGGCGGCGGCATCCTCGGCATCGGCCAGATGCTCGTCCAGCTCGGCCCTCGTCCTGAATCCGTGGCTCTTGATCGTGGTCATGGCCGTCCTCCTCTCAGCATGTGCGGCAGGGTGGAAACGCCCCGTCGCGCGATAAGTTCGCGCCCGCCGCCGCTAAAGCAGCCGCACCGACATGCCGCCATCGGTAATCATCGGGCTGCCGGTCATGAAGCTTGCCCGGTCCGACAGCAGGAACATCGCCGCCTGCGCGATCTCCCCGGCCGCCGCCATGCGCTTCATCGGATGCAGGCCGGAAATGTATTGCAGGAATTCGGGATTGTCCTGCCCGCCCGCCGGCGTGACCGTGCCGCCCGGAAGCAGGCTGTTGATGCGCACACCGTCGGCCGCATGGTCGGCGGCGGCCGATTGCACGAGGCCGATCAGGCCCGCCTTGGAGGCGGCATAGGCCCCCATGCCCGGCAGGCCGCCATTGCTGTAACCCACGAAGGACGAAGTGAAGACGATCGAGCCGCCGCCCTGCGCCGTCATGACCGGCAATTGCGCCTTGAGCGCGAAGAAGGCGCTCGTCAGGTTGGTGGACATCACCGCCTCCCAGTTGGAAAGGCTCATCTGCGCCAGGGCGCCCATCTCGCCGACGATGCCGGCATTGTTGAAGGCGCCATCGAGCCGGCCATAGGCATCGAGCGCCCGGCCGACCAGCGCCTGCGCATAGGCCTCCTCCCGCACGTCACCGGCAAGGGACACGGCCGTGCCGCCGCTCTCGCCGATCTCCGACGTCAGCGCATCGAGCATCTGCGCCCGGCGCGCGCCGAGCACGAGCCTTGCGCCCTCGGCCGCAAACAGCCGCGCCGCCGCCGCCCCGATGCCGCTGCTTGCCCCTGAAATGACGATGACCTTGCCGTCGAGTTCCATATCCGTACCTCCTGTTGCGACAGGGCATGGGTAGGAGATCCGGCGGGCGGCAGCCACCCGATTCCCGATCGCCCGCCGGACATGCCGCCCGCGATTCGTCAACGGCCGGAAGCCGTTAACCATGCCCCGCTCTCTAGGACCATGGTCCGACGCATGCCGGACCTCGGTCCGATGCAGGCGGCGCGAATCGCACCTAACATCCGCCTCGTCGCGACCCCGCCCTGCCCGGCAGGCGGTGCGGCGACGTTCGAGGAACCTTTTCTTGCGGAGGAAAAACGGATGCGGATTGCAACTCTGGCATCGATGGCAGCGCTTTCCATCGCCCTGGCTTCGAGCCCGCTGGCCATTGCCGGCTTCGACACGGCCGCGATGGCCAAGGGTGGCGGCAACGGTGGCGGCAATGGCGGCGGCAATGGCGGCGGCAATGGCGGCGGTAACGGCGGCGGTAACGGCGGCGGCCACGAAAACCACGGCAGCCAGGGCGGCGGCGCGCAGGGCGGCAAGTCGCTGCGCGACGGCTCGACATCCGGCAGCGCCGGCAAGGGCAAATCCGGCGAGGCGAAGGCGAAATCGCTCTCCGCCAGAAAATCCGCAACCGGGGCCAAGGCGAAGAATGCGGCCTCCGAGCTTGCCGGCCTGAACTCCCTCAACCGCAGCTACAAGGCCTATATGCACACGTCCGATCCGCGCATGAGCGCGATCGCCGCCTATGCCATGGCCTATGCCCAATACGAGATCGACAACGGCATGGAGCCGGCGGCCGACGACCCGCTGCTCGGCGACGCCGCGCTGGAGGAAGCGCTGGCATCCGCAACGCGCACCGGCAAGCTCAGCCCCGCCGCGCTTGCGAGCGCCAGGACCATCCTCGGCGTCGGAGAGGCCGACGGCAAGATCGACGAGATCCGTGAATCACTGTCAGAACCCGCCCCGATGACAGTGACAGCCCAATAGCGGCTGCGCGATCCGCCGGGAACCAGTCCCGGCGGATCGGTCGTACCCGTCGCGGGCAGACGGTTTTTTCCGGCAATGAGGCCGCAAGCGGCGCATCTGCCATGATTTTCCCTCACGCATATGCACCCTTGGCGCGACGCGCTTGAAATCATTCTCATTAAAGTTTTAAAAACGCATTCCGGTATAGCCAAAGTCATGGCCTGGAATCTTTTTCACCCAGCCGCCTTTCCATGCGTTCAAGGGCGTCGAAGTCCACATCCTCAAGCGGGACGGATGGTACATAAAATTCTATTTTGTTGATCCGGACACGATCTTCATCAGCGTGCATCGGTCAAGGTAGGCGAGCATGAAAATCTGGTATGCGGGAGACAGGAGCGAGGCGCTCTGCGAAACGTGCCGGAAGGTCGTTACGACGACTTTCGGCTACCACGACGTGCCGTTCGAAAGCGGCCTTGCCGTGGCCCGGGAAATCATGGCCGCCACCTGCGACGAGTGCGGCACCGTCGTGGCCATTCCGCCGCAATCCACCCCGGCGATCCGCACCGCTCGCGACATTGCCTCCAGGTCCCTGGAGGTGGTTGTGGCTGCCCCGTTCCTGGAAATGCTGGACCTTGCGGCCTATCGCATCGATCCTTCCGCCGGCTCGACCCTTCGAAAATCGCTGATCGCCTACTTTGTGCACAGGTCGGTGAACGACGAAGCGCTGGTGAAGCGGCTGCGCAGGAATGCGGAAATCCACAAGGCGAAGTGGCAAAGCTGGAAGCATGCCCCGGCAAAGCGCCTTTCGATGAAAGTCACCTCCCGCACGAGCGAGGAGTTTGACGAACTGGTCAAGAAGAGCGCGTTGAAGAAGACGACGCTGATCAAGTCCATCCTCATGGATATCGGCCGCGAAATCGTCGAGCCCGACAATCCGCCGATGATGCCCGAGCTGCGCAGGATGGTCGCAGCGGTCGCGGCATGAAGATCGCCGGCCACGCTCGCGGCCCCATCCCCTCCCCGTAGACGACCGGGAGAGGGAACGGGGTGTGCGCCGGCGCGCTGCCCCTCTGAGGCGGCCGGGCGCGGCGGCTCACATGCGCGCCGTTTTCGGGCCGATTTCCGAGGCGATCTCGCTGACGAGATCGGCCGGGAAGCCGCCCTCGCGGGCGTGGCGGTAGACGGTTTCGGCGCTGTCGGCCTCGTGCACGCAATAGATCTTGTCGCCGGCGACATAGCTGGTGATCCAGTTATACGGCCGGTCGAGGCCGGCGACGACCTTGTTGGACGTGGCGGAAATCTCCCTGAGCTGCTCGGCCGTGAGCCTGGATGCGCCGGGAATGTTGCGTTCGATGAGATATTTCGGCATGGCGGCCTCCTGTTTGCGCCTGACTGACGGAACACGAGCCTATGCCCCGCCGCCGGCCGCCACATCGGGACTATTCCCCGTTTTGCGCCCCGCCTGTCCCGATTTTCACGCACCTCCTATTCCCACCCGCTCCCGTTGCTGGCAATAATCCGCCATGCGACTAGTCGAGCGCGAGCCCACTCTCGATCACCTGCAGTCGTTGCTGCGCGAAGCCGCCGACGGCCAGGGTCGCCTCGTCCTTCTCGAAGGGGAAGCCGGCGCCGGCAAGTCCTCGCTTGCGGCCGCCTTTGCCCGCGCCGTGCCTGCCGATACGCGGGTCCTGTCCGGCGCCTGCGAGAATTTCGGCACGGCCGAGCCGCTCGGCCCCTGGCGCGACATCGCGCGGGAGGCGCGCTGGGCGCTGGCGCTCGCGCCGGCCTCCGGCCGCAACTGGATTTCGCTCTTTTCCGAAATGCTCGACCTTCTGACCGCCGGGCGCCGGCCGACGCTGCTCCTCATCGAGGATATTCACTGGGCCGACGACGCCACGCTGAACCTGATCCGCTATATCGGCCGGCGCATCCGCTCCGCCTGCCTGCTCCTTCTCGTGACCGCGCGCAACGACGATACGGCCGGCCAGACGCGGCTGCGGCGGCTGTTTGCCGATATCCCGCCGGCCCATTGGCTGCGGCTCGACGTGCCGCCGCTGTCGAGAGCGGCGGTGCTGGAACTTGCCGGAAGCGCCGGCCTCGACGGCGAGGCGATCTTTTCGGCCACCGGCGGCAACGCCTATTTCGTCAGCGAGCTTGTCGAGGCCGCCGGCCGCCAGCCGGCAGGCGATGGCGGGCGCCTGCCGGCCAGCATCCGCGATGCGGTGCTGGCGCGCGCCGATGCGCTTTCCGAGCCGGAGCGGCAGGCGCTGCGGGCCGCCTCCACCTCGCCCGATGGCTTCGCGCCGGAGCTGATCGAGACGATCTGCGGCAGGCCGGCGCGGCCGGCGCTGGAGGCCTGCGCGGCCAGCGGCCTTCTCGTGCCGGCCGGCGAACTCTTCGCCTTCCGCCACGAGATCGCCCGGCAGGCGATCGAGCAATCGCTGCCGCCGCTCGGCCGCCGGGCGATGAACGCAAAGGCGCTCGCCTATTTCCGCCGCAGCGGCGATGCCTCGATGGCGCGCATGGTCCACCATGCCCACGAGGCGCAGGATGTGGCCGCGATCCTGGAGCTGGCGCCGAAGGCGGCGGCCGAGGCCGGAAGGCTCGGCGCCCACCGGCAGGCCATGCGCCATTACGAGCTGGCGCTCGCCCATGCCGCAAGCCTTTGCGATGCCGAGCGCGCCGGCCTCTACGAGGGTTATGCCTTCGAATGCCACCTGACCGGCCAGATGGAACGCGCCATCGCCGCCCAGACGAGCGCGCTTGCGCTCTACCGGGCGCTCGGGGATATCAGGCATGTCGGCGACAACATGCGCTGGCTGTCGCGGCTGAGCTACCTTGCCGGCGACCGCAAGGGCGCCGATGCCTTCGGCCGCCAGGCCGTGGACCTGCTGGAACAGGCGGCCAATCCCGCAGAACCTGGCCCCGCAGAACCGGCCCACGCTGAACCGGCTCATGCCGAACTGGCAATGGCCTATTCCAACCTCTCGCAGCTTGCCATGCTGGCGGGCGACGCCGAAACCGCGACGCGCCATGGCGAGCGCGCCATCGCGCTCGTGGCGAAGCAGGATATCGCAAGGCCCGAAGTGCTCTGCCACGCGCTCAACAATGTCGGCACCGCCATCTGCTGGCGCGAGCCGCAGCGCGCCCGCCGGACGCTCGACCGGGCTCTGGCAATCGCCCTCGAACACGGCTTCCAGGAACATGCCGCCCGCGCCTTCACCAACCGCGCCTGGGTGGAAATCCGCCTGCATGCGGCCGATGCCGCCGAAGCGGTGCTGGCGCGCGGCATCGCCTATTGCATCGAGCACGACCTCGATACCTGGCGCGACTATATGCGCGGCGAGCTGGCCGAGCTGCTGACCGAACTCGGCCGCTGGGACGAGGCCGAGGCCGCCGCCGAAGCCGTGGTCGACAACCGCAATTCGCCCGCGCTCTGCCGCTATCCCTCGCTCGTGGCGCTGGCGACGCTGCGGACGCGGCGCGGCGGCAATGCCGACGAACTCATGCAGGAAATGGCGGCCTTCCTTCAGAACGCGTTCGAATTCCCGCGCCTCGCCGCCCATGCGGCGCTCGTTGCCGAACGCGCCTGGCTCGGCCTTGCCGGCCGCGAGCAGGCGCTTGCCGCCCTGCGGCAGGCCGCCGCGCTCTGCCGCGACGATGCCGCCGGCTCGATGCTCGGCTTCTGGGCGCATATGACGGGCGAGGCCGGCCTTGCGCAGGGCGGCGAAAACGCCGACGCCGCCGTCGCCGCCATGCGCCGCGGCCGCTGGCAGGAGGCCGCCGATATCTGGACCGGCCGCCGCGCCCCCTACTATGCCGCCCTTGCCCTGCTCGACGGCGACAGCGACGCGCTCTACCGCGCGCTCGCCGCGCTGGAAGCGCTCGGCGCCACGACCGTCATCGCCCATGTGAAGGAGACGATCCGCAAACGCGGCGGCCGCCTCCCCGCCCGCGGCCCGCGCCCCACCACCCAGGCCAACGCCGCCGGCCTGACGATCCGCGAAATGGACGTGCTGCGCCTGATCGACGAGGGCCGCTCGAACGCCGAAATCGGCGCGCTCCTCTTCGTCTCCGCCAAAACGGTGGACCACCATATTTCCGCGATCCTGGCAAAGCTGAACGCCAGATCGAGAGGCCAGGCCGCCGCCGAAGGGCGCCGGCTGGGGCTATTAGGGTAGCGCGGGGCCGGCAGGGGGATCGCGGCGGCGTTGAGACGACCGGGTCGGCGTTGTGCCGTGGGGCACCTCTGGTCTGCGGGGCTGCCGGGGTCGAGCCACGGGTTTCGCTCCGTCCTTCGGACCCCCCACAAGGAGGGAGATTGGCTGGGGGCGCGGGTTTCCCCAAACAATGAACGTTGCAAACTGCTCGACGTTCATGAGGTGCAAAGGTCAAGCCACGAGTCGATCTCCCCCCTTGTTGGGGGGTCCGAAGGACCCGGCAGGACAGAGGGGGATGCCGCACGGCACAGCCTGCAACGGGGTCAGACAGCCTCAGACAGCCACGCCCCCCAATCAACCCCGCACGCACGCCCTCACCCGAGTTCCTGCGCAAGGCCGATGAGAATGCCTTCCGGCCCGCGGATATAGCAGAGCCGATACGTATCCCGATACTGCACGACCTCCCCCACAAGCGCCGCGCCGCGCGCGCAAAGCCTCTCGAGCGTCTCGTCGATATCGTCGACGGCGAACATGACGCGCAGGTAGCCGAGCGCGTTGACCGGGGCCTTCCGGTGATCGGCAATAATATCGGGCGCAAGGAAGCGGGAAAGTTCCAGCCGGCTGTGGCCGTCAGGCGTGCGCATCATGGCGATCTCGACACGCTGGTTGCCGAGGCCGGTGACGCGCCCGGCCCATTCGCCTTCGATCATCGCCCGCCCTTCGAGCGCAAGCCCGAGTTCGCCAAAAAAATCGATCGCCGCCGTGAGGTCCTCGACGACGATTCCAACATTGTCCATTCGCTTGAGCGCCATGTTTCCAATCTCCAGGCTGCCGTTCGGCTCGACGAGATCCGGCCTCGTCCGCCGAAGGACGTTCAGGGCGCGCACGATCCGACAGCCGTCCGCCGTTTTCCGCTTCGCCGGCCGCTCAGGCCCTGCCCGCCACCGCAAACAGTTCCGGCACCGCCGGGTTCCGCCCCGCCCGCGGCGCGCACAGAACCACATCGAATTCGGGCGCATCGACAAGCAGCCGCGCCACCACCCCTTCCGCCAGATCGCCGCAGAGCGCTTGCGGGATCAGCGCCACGCCGAGCCCTTCCTGCACCAGCCGGATGATCGTGTGCTGCAGGCGCGGCTCGAAGGCGAAATGCGCGATGACGCCGCCGGAAGCGCAATAGGTGGCAATGGCCGTGCGCAGCGTCGGCGCCACCGTCGCGGGGGCCGCGATCAGCCTTTCGCCGGCAAGCGATTGCGGCCCGATCGCTTCCGCCTCCGCCAGCCGGTGGCCGGCCGGCACGATCAGGCACAGCCTGTCGCGGGCAATCAGCTGCGTGCGCAGATGCGGCGCCGGGCCGGCGCCGAAGGTGACGGCGGCGTCGAGCCGGCCCTCGGCCAGCATCTCCTCTATATCGGTCGGGATGCGCTCTTCCAGGATCAGCCGCACATCCGGCCGCGCTTCGGAATAAAGCCGCACCAGCGCCGGGATGACGCTATGGGCGGCATGCATCATGAAACCGAGCTTCAGCTCGCCCTTCATGCCGCCGGCGACGAGGCGCACGTCGCGGCAGGCGGCGTCAAACCCTTCGAGCACGGCGCGGCAATCGGCAAGGAAATGCTGGCCGGCCGGCGTCAGCGCCACGTTGCGCGAATTGCGCTCCACAAGGCGCACGCCAAGCGTCTTTTCGATCGCGGCGATCTGCCGGCTGAAGGGCGGCTGGCTCATGTTCATGCGCGCCGCCGCATGGCCGAAATGCAGCGTTTCGGCAAGCGCCACGAAATAGCGCATATGGCGCGTGTCCATTCGATACCTCAAAAGCATCAATCGACGTTCAAGATGATATTGGATTATCTCGATATCAGGCGCTAGGCAATGATCGCCCCAAGCACGCCCCGCCCGAGTTGCCCATGCTGACCAACCTTTCCATCGTCCTGCCGATCTTTGCCCTCATCCTGGCCGGCTGGACCGCCCGCAAGACCGGCGCGCTCGGCGAAAATGCCACGCGCGAGGTCAACCGGCTGGTCGTCTATCTCGCCCTGCCCGCCCTGCTCTTCGACATCATGGCCAATGCCAGGCCGGCCGACATCTGGCAGCCGGGCTTCATCGTCGCCTTCACGGCCGGTTGCGCCGTCATCTTTGGCGCCACCCTGGCCTGGCGCCTGTCCGGGGGCCGGCCTCTCGCCGACGCGGCGATCGACGGGCTGAACGCATCCTACGCCAATACCGGCTTCATCGGCTTTCCGCTCGTCCTGTCCCTGGTCGGCGACAGCGGCATGGCCCCGACCCTGATCTCCACCATCCTGACCGTCTGCGTGCTCTTTGCCGTCGCCATCGTCCTCATCGAGGGCGGGCTGCAGGCTCAAACACGACGACGCGACATCGCGCTGAAGACGGGCCGTTCGCTGGCCGGAAACCCGCTGCTCGTCGCCCCCTTTCTCGGCGCTCTCGTCATGGTCTCGGGCGTGGCCCTGCCCGCCCCCGTCAATGCCTTCCTGAAGCTGCTCGGCGGCGCCGCCTCCCCCTGCGCGCTGATCGCGCTCGGCCTGTTCCTGGCCGGCACGAAAGCGGGCGAAGGCAGCAGGGCGAAAACGGCCGGCATCCTCGTCGGCCTGAAACTGATCGCCCAGCCCGTCGTCACCTGGCTCATCGCCGCCCCGCTCATGAACCTGCCGCCCGCCGCCACCCACACCGCCGTGCTGCTGGCCGCCCTGCCGACCGGCACCGGCCCCTTCATGCTGGCGGAGTTCTACGGCCGCGAGGCCAGCCTGACGAGCCGCGTCGTGCTGGCCTCGACCGTGCTTTCGGTGCTGACGATTTCCGCCTATCTGGCGCTGGCCGGGCGGCTGTGAGGCGAAACCGGCGGCCGGCAGCGACCAAAAATCGCAAGCGGTACTCGCGCAGACGACGATTTGTCGCTATATAGTTCTCATGACGAAAGCGGAACTGAAGCAGGAACCGACAGGCAAATGGGTGGTGCGCGATTCAACGAGCGGCCGCTTCCTTGAAGTGCGCGGCGCCGATTCGCTGAAGTCGGCCAAGCTTCCGCTTAAAAAGAGCCTGGACCTGACCAAGCCGATCGCAAAGCAGGCCCTCAAGGGTACTCCCTCCGAACCCCGCAAATGAAAAACTGATCCGTGCCGGGCGTTTTGCTGGATACCCATGCGCTCTATTGGCTGGTGACAGCGGCCGATACGTTGTCTGGAGAGGCGCTCGTATCAATCGCTCAAAATCAGGACGCGGGAACCCTGTACGTGTCTCCTATCACGGCTTGGGAACTGACGATCGCTTCTCGCAAGCCAGCACATAAGAACCCGCCGGACCTCGGAGCCACGTCACCGGCGACATGGTTTTCGCAGGCAGTAAAGAACACGAAATCAAAGATCATTCCCATCAAACAACGCATCGCCTATGAGGCGGCGGAAGTGGTGGTGGCGACAGGCCACAGGGACCCGGGCGATTGTTATCTGATCGCCACGGCACGCGTGAAGAAGATCCCCATCGTCACACGAGATGCGATCATGCAGGCCCACGCCTCGTCGGGCTATCTCGACATCATTCTGTGCTGAGTGGGCAAACCCTAGAACAGCCCGATCAGCCGCGCCGAGCTGATGGCAAGACCGGCGATCGCCGCCAGGATGCAGAGGCTCATGAGGACGAGAAAGATCGGTTTCTTCACGCTGTCTCCTTCCGGGCCGGCCGGCCGCCGATGCGTGACCTAGCAGCTGCGCCTGCCCGCGGCAACCGTGCCGGCAGCCGGGGTTTGCGCGCAGCACCCTCGCGCCGGCAAGGAAGGCGGGCGCCGCGCGCCCGTCTCCTATCGGTGACACGTCAAAACTGCGCCACGCCCCCGTCCACGAAGAGTTCGATCCCGGTGATGTAGCTGCTGTCCTCGCTCGCCAGGAAAACCGCGGCCCTGGCGAGATCGTCCGACGTGCCCATGCGGCCGAGCGGCACGTTTGCCTTCATCATGTCGCGCACGTTCTGGTCGGCGAGCGCGGAAAGGCCGGGCGTTTCCGTATGGCCGGGGCTCAGCACGTTGATGCGGATATCGCGGCCCTTGAGATCGACGATCCAGCCGCGCGCGAAGGAGCGGATCGCAGCCTTCGTGGCATCGTAGACGGAGAAGGACGGGAAGCCCTTGATCGAGGCGATCGAGCCCGTCAGGATCACCGACGACCCCTTCGACAGCAGCGGCAGCGCCTTCTGCACGGCAAAGAGCAGGCCGCGCACATTGGTGTCGAAGGTCTTGTCGAAATGCTCCTCGGTGATTTCGCCGAACGTGCCGAACTCGTAGAAGCCGGCATTGGCAAAGAGCACGTCGATGCGGCCGGCCCTTTCCTTCACGATCTCATAGACCCGGTCGATATCCGCAAGGCTTGCGGCATCGGCCTGGATCGCCTCGATATCGCCGCCGATCTCGGCCACCGCCTTGTCCAGTTCGCCCTGTCGCCGGCCGGTGATGAACACTCTGGCGCCCTCTTCGACGAAGCGTTTTGCCGCGCCAAAGCCGATGCCGGCGCTGCCGCCGGTGATGACGGCGACCTTGTTTTCCAGCTTCCTGCTCATGGTTCCATTCCTTCTGCATCGCGCCGGTTCTTGCCGGCGCCCGTTGAACACGAGGCAGAAATTATGGGCTTCCGGGCAGGCGAAGTAGAAAGCCGGCGCGACTATGACCTATTCCCGTCAGGAATGGGCAACAGAACCAAGCTTTTCCTCGACGAAGCTTACGAAGGCGCGCGCCTTGGCGCTGACGCCGCGCCCGGCCGGAAAGGCAGCCCAGAGATCGAGGGGCGCGAGGCTCCACTCCGCAAGCAGCAGTTTGACCCGCCCGTCGGCAAGCTCGGGCGCGAACATCCATTCGGAGGCGACCGCAAGGCCGATGCCGGAAAGCACGGCCGAGCGCACGCCTTCGGCTGCCGAGAGACGCAGACGTCCCCGCATGGTGACCGGCACCTCGGCGCCGTCCTTGCGGAACAGCCAGGCATCGCGGCCGAAACCCTTGGCATAGACGATGCCCTGGTGGGTGGAAAGTTCGTCAGGATGGGCCGGTTCGCCATGCCGGGCGAGATAGGTGGGTGCTGCGACAACAATGCGCGGCGACTGGCCGATCCTGCGCACGGTGAGTGCCGAATCCGGCAGATCGCCCATCCTGAGCGCGACGTCGATGCCTTCCTCGATCAGATCGATGCGCTCGTCATTGAGCACGACCTCCATGTCGAGGCCGGGATGGCGCTCAAGGAACTGGCCGAGATGCGGAATGACATGCAGGCTGGCAAAGGCCGGCGCCGCACTGACCCGCAAGCGCCCCGACAGGCTGGCGCCGGCCCCGCGCGCGGCGTGTTCGGCCTCGTCCGCCTCCTCGATCGCGCGCCGCGCCCGCTCGTAATAGCTCTCGCCGGCTTCGGTGGGGGTCAGGCCGCGGGTGGAGCGCAGCAGGAGCTGGACGCCGAGATGGGATTCCAGCTGGGCGACGGTCTTGGAAACCGCCGGCTGGCCGACATGCAGCTGGCGGGCAGCCTCGGAGAAGGAGCCGGTCTCGACGACGCGGACGAAGGTTTCCATGGCGGCGAGTCTGTCCAATGTCGGGCTCCGTGGGTGGGTGGATATTGGTGCGGTGTAGCATGATGGGGAGAGTTTGTATTCCCTTGGGGAATGGAAATGGTGGCGACCATCGACGTTCAGAAAACCGCAGCGTCGCGCAAAACCCCTCCCCAACCCCTCCCCACAGGTGGGAGGGGCTAACCCGGGGCATCCCCATCGCTCCTCCCGAAACCTCGAGGATTTTGCACGGCGGGGCGGCAGTTTAAGCCCCTCCCCCTTGTGGGGGTCCGCAGGACGGGTCGAGACCCGCGGCTCGACCCCGGACAGGTTGGGGCGGGGTCTTTTTTAAATCCACCACGGGCGGACAAAAGCGGCCCCCAATTTCACCCCCACAACCATCCGACCCTTACCCCTGTGCCAAATCCAGGAGGTTTTCCCGTGGCTACCGTCGTCTCAATCTGCAATCTCGCCCTGTCCAATATCGGCAAGGACAATATCAACGATCTCACCGAAAAGAGCGCGGAGGCGCGCGCCTGCAACCAGTTCTATGCGCAGACGCGCGACGTGCTGCTGCAATCCTTCCCCTGGGCCATGGCGGGCAAGACGGTGGCGCTCGGCGCGCTCGAAAACGACAAGCCGGGGGTCTGGCGCCATTCCTATGCGCGGCCGGGCGATTGCCTGCAGATCCGCTGGATCAGGCCGGGCTATTGCGCCGATGCCGGCCTGCCGCCCGAGACCCTGAAACCCGATCTCGACGAGGCCGGGCGCGAGATGCAGCATCCCTACGCGCTCGAAGGCGACCGGCTCTATTGCGATCTCTCGCCGGCGCTGCTGCGCTATACGAGCCGCCTCGCCGACCCGACGAAATATTCGCCGCTCTTCGTCGAGGCGCTGGCCTGGCATCTTTCCGTGCGCCTTGCCATGCCGCTGACGCGCGACCCGAAGATCCGCGCCGACGCATTGGCCCTTGCGCAGAACAGCCAGCGGGCGGCCGAGCAGGCCGAGGCCAATCAGGCAAGGCACACGAGCGAGAATTTCGTAAGCGAACTGATCGCGGTGCGCGCCCATGGCTGATTTTCGCGCCTACCAGCCCTCCTTCACCGCAGGCGAGCTTTCGCCGGCGCTCGGCGCCCGCGTCGATCTCACCAAATACCAGAGCGGGTTGCGCACGGCGCTCAACGTCTTCGTCCATCCCCATGGCGGCGTTTCGAACCGGGCCGGGCTGCAATTCGTCCACGAGATCAAGGACAGCGCCAAGCGCGCGCGGCTGATCCGCTTCCAGTTCAATACCGAGCAGACCTATATTCTCGAATTCGGCGACCGCTATATCCGCATCTTCCGCGATGGCGGCCTCATTCTCTCCGGCGGCGCCCCTTACGAAGTGGCGAGCGCCTATGCGGCCGAGGACGTGCAGGACCTGGTTTTCGTGCAGGAAGCCGATGTGCTCTATCTCTGCCACGTCAACCATCCCGTGCGCAAACTCGGGCGCCTGGCCGACGACAACTGGACGCTGACGACGGTCGAGTTCAAGCCGCTGATCGGCCCGCCGGCAGGCACGCCCGTCGTCACCAAGCCCGGCGATACCGCCGGCAAGCCCGGCTATGTGGCAACCACATACCGCTACCGTGTCTCCGCCGTCGCCGACAGCGGCGAGGAAAGCCTTCCCTCCAATGCCGGCTCCGTGGTCAACGACCTCGCCCTCCAGGGCGGCGTCAACCGTGTCGCCTGGGCGGCGGTGGCGGGGGCGGCGCGCTATATCGTCTACCGCGACGACAACGGCATTTTCGGCTATGTCGGCGGCACGACGGGCCTGACTTTCGACGACGAGAACATCACGCCCGACCTGTCCGACACGCCGCAGGCCGGCCGCAACCCGTTCAGCGGCGCCGGCAACTATCCGCGCTGCGTGACCTTCATCGAGCAGCGGCTGGCCTTTGCCGCCACGCTCAACGACCCGCAGGCCGTGTGGCTCAGCCAATCCGCCAATTACGAGAATTTCGGCGTCTCCTCGCCCGCCAAGGCGAGCGACGCCGTGACCTTCCGCATCCGCGCAAGGCAGGTCAACGAGATCCGCGCGATGATTTCCGTGCGCGGCCTGCTGCTGCTCACGTCAGGCTCGGAATGGATCGTCACCGGCGGCTCGGCGGCCGACGCGATCTCGCCTTCCGCCATCAAGCTCGACAACCAGGGCTATCGCGGGGCCGCCCGCGTGCAGCCGATCGTCGTCGGCAATACCGTGCTCTTCGCCCAGCGGCTCGGCGGCGTGGTGCGCGATTTCTCCTACGACTACACGCAGGACAGCTATGTGGGAAAGGACCTGACCATCCTTGCCCGCCACCTCTTCAAGGGCCGCGAGATCGCCGCCTGGGACTATGCGCAGGCGCCCGATTCCGTCGTCTGGGTGGTGCTGGACGACGGGGCGCTGGTTTCGCTGACCTACATGAAGGAACAGGATGTCTGGGCCTGGACGCGGCACGAAAGCGGTGCCGGCGCCGTCTTCGAGGATGTCACCGTCATCGAGGAGGATGGCGAGGACGTGCCCTATTTCATCGTGCGCCGCACGATCGGCGGCCAGCAGAGGCGCTATATCGAGCGGCTGCACAGCCGCGCCTTCGACGACGTGCGGGACGCCTTTTTCGTCGATTGCGGCCTGACCTATGCCGGCCCGCCGGCCACGACCATATCGGGCCTTTCCCATCTCGAGGGCGAGACGCTCGTGGCGCTGGCCGACGGCAATGTCGTGCGCAACCTGACCGTGACCGACGGCGCCGTGCGGCTGCAGAACGCGGCCTCGAAGATCCATATCGGCCTGCCGGTGACGGCGGCGATCGAAACGCTCGATCTCGACGTCGGCCAGGTGCAGGGCCTCGGCACCGTGCAGGGCCGCTCGAAATCCGTCTCCGAAATGACCTTCCGCGTGGAGAATACCCGCGGCATCTTCACCGGGCCGGAGGACGGCGGCCGCGACGGCGGCACGCTGGTGGAATACAAGCAGCGCCGCAACGAGAACTGGGACGAGGCGATCGGCCTTTATACCGGCGACCTGACCGTCACCCCCTACTGGGACTGGGGCACGAGCGGCGCCATGTGGGTCAAGCAGTTCGACCCGCTGCCGATGACGATCCTTTCCATCATGCCGGATGTCACCCTTGGCCGCTGAAATCACCGTCGTCGCGGCGCGGCCGGGCCATATCCGCGCGATTGCCGCACGCATGCGGGCGGCCGACCGCGAGGAGGTTTTCGCCGCCTCCGGGCGCTCGCCGCTCTCGGCCCTCTCCTTCTCCTACCGCCACTCCTGCCAGGCATGGACCGCCCTCTTCGACGGGCGGCCGGAGGTGATGTGGGGTGTCGGCGACCTCGATATCCTCACCGGCATCGGCGCGCCCTGGCTGCTCGGCACCGATGCGGTGGAGACGAATTTCCGCGGCTTCCTGCGGATCTCCAAACATTGGCCGGCTCAACTGTTGGGCCGCTATCGCTTGCTCAGAAACGTCGTGGATGCGCGCAACGCCGTGTCGCTGCGCTGGCTCGAATGGCTGGGTTTTCGCCTGTTCGAGCCGGTGCAGATCAACGGCCATGCCTTCCGCCTGTTCGAAATGGGCGAGCCCCTGAAACTGGGAGAGACAGATGTGTGATCTTGGTCTTGCGCTGACGCTGGGCTCGACGCTTCTCGGCGCCGCCGGCCAGGTGCAGCAGGCAAAAGCGACGGCGGAGGCGAACAAATACAACGCCCAGGTCGCCGAAATGAACGCGCGGATCGCCGACAAGCAGGCAAAGGACGCCATCGAGCGCGGCAAGCAGGAAGAGCAGCAGAAGCGCCTGCAGACGGCGCAGCTGGAGGGCCGCCAGCGCGCGGCCATGGCCGCCAACGGCATCGACCTCTCCTTCGGCTCGCCGCTCGATACGATCGTCGACACCGCCAGGATGGGCGAGATCGATGCGCTCAACCTGCGCACCAACGCCTATCGCGAAGCCTATGGCTACAAGATGCAGGGCGCCAACCAGCTGGCGAGCGCCAGGCTGGACCGCATGCGCGCCGACGCCGCCGTCAAGGGCGGTTATCTCGATGCCTTCGGCACGATCCTCGGCGGCTCGGGCAAGGTTTACACCCAGGCGAAAAGCCTGCGTTACATCTAGGCAATTCCGGCAGAAGCGTGCCGCGGCCTTGCGTCCGGAATTGCGGTGAAAAAGAAGTGAGATGAAGAATGCCGACCGTTCCGACCTATCAGGACACCCAGGCGCATGTCGCCCTTCGCCCGGAATATAGCGAGGGCTTTACCGTCAAGGCCGATGCCGAAGCTTTCGGCTCGGCGATCGGCAAGGGCATGCAGGGGCTCGCGACCGGCATGGGCGCGCTCGGCGAGGCCATCGTGCAGGTGGAGCAGCTGGACAATGCCAATGCCGCCAAGGATTCGCTGACGAGATTCGAAGACTGGAAGCGCGAGGCAAGCTATGGCAAGGGCGGTTACCTGACCCTGACCGGCCGCGCCGCCGTGGAAGGCCGCGCCGCCTTCGAAAAGCTGGCCGAGCAGAAGCGCGCCGAATTCGGCAAGGGCCTGTCGCCGGGGGCCGCCCGCACCTATGAGGAAACCAGCCGCGCCAGCATGAACAGCCTGCTGGACGTCACGATCCGCCACCAGGCCGATCAGCGCAAGGCCTGGTTTGCCGAGACGTCCCAAAGGAGCATCCAGTCGGCCAGCGACGATGCCGTTGCCGTCTACAACGATCCGGCCAGGGTCGATGCCGCCATCGGCAAGGGCGTCGCCGGCATCGAACATCAGGGCCGCATGCAGGGCTGGAGCCCGCAAGAGCTCGACCGGCAGCGCACCCAATATATTTCCGACACGCAGAAAAAGGTCGCGCTGCGGATGGCCGAAGACAGCGCCATCAAGGCCGAGGAATATGCCAGAACCGCCCCCGGCCTGTTGCCGGCGGCCCGCACCGATATCCTGAAAACGCTGCAGACCGCCGTGACCGACGAGAAGGCCCGACAGAACGCCACCGATATCATCGCCGGCCTGCCGCCGACCTATACCGGCGCGCCTGATGCCAACGGCGCCCCCTCGCCCGCAGCCGTCGATGCCGGAACAGGCAAGCAGCAACCGGCCGTCGATCCCGGCCGGCCGACCGTCGCGGCAGGCAATGGCCCGCAAACGGACGGCAGCGGCAGCCGAACCGGGGCAGCACGCACGCTTGGCGCGCAGCCTTCGGCGGGCAGGACCGAAACCCTGCAAACCGCGGGCAACCGAACCGCCGCCCCCCAAACCGCGGGCCCCCAAACGGCAGGTCCCCAAGCTGCCGGCCCGCAGATGTCGGCCGCCCCTCGCACGCCACCCCGCCAGCCGAGCGGCCCGGAGGATTTCCGCACCGTTGCCGCCGCGCTCGCCTTTCCCGGCAAGGCAAAGGACGATCTGGCACTGGCAGCCTTCGTGAAAAATGCCGCCGGCACCACGGTCGACCCCTCGCTCCAACCCTGGCTCGCCGATGTGGCAGCCTCCCTCCTCAGCGCCGATGCCGCAAGCTTGCGCCATTTCGGCCTGCCGACGCAGACACCCCGCCCCGGCGACATCGTCGTCCTCGGCCCGCAGCAAAGGAAAGGCGCCGGAAGCGGCAGCAGCAACGACAAGGGCCAGATCGGCCTCTTCGGCGGCTACGATGCCGACGGCAACGTCCTCGTGCGCGTGCCCGACACGAGGCGCGCGGGCGACATGGCGCTGACGGCCCGCCCCGCAAACGAGGTCGTCGCCTTCCGCACGTCCGGCACCGTCGACGAGAAGACGACGACCCTGCCGAACTACAATCCCGAGAGCTTGCGCAGGATCGAGGAGAGCCTGAACGGCATCACCAGCCCGGCACTGCGCGCCGCCACCGAGCAGCAGCTGAGCGGCTACATGATCTCGCAGAAGAAGGCGATCGACGCCCAGCGCCAACAGGTGCAGGAATGGGCCAACAACCAGGTCATCGCGGACCCGGCCTTCGACCCGACGAAGCTGCCCGTCCACATCCAGCAGGCCATCGGCCCCGCCGGCCTGCTTGCGCTGCGCGACTACAAGGAAAAAGTCCGCGCCTACGGCCAGCCCGTGACCGATCTCCAGACGCTTTACGACCTGCAGACCGAATTCGCCACCGATCCGGCCGCCTTCGCGCAGATCGATCTCCTCCCATACCGCTCCAGGCTTTCCGACAAGGATTGGGAAAAGGCCAGCGGCTGGCGGCAGACGGCGCTCACGGATCTGCGCAAGGCCCGGCTCGAAAGCCTCGATATCAACACCGCCTTCGAACTCGCCAGACCCCAGCTCGAAGCCCTTGGTTTCTTCAAGGACGATCCCGGCTTCTTGACCGCCAGCAGCGTGCCCGCCCGCGTTGCCCTGTTCCGCACGACGCTGCTCGACCAGATGGACGCGTTCAAGGAGAAGAACAACGGCCAGAACCCGAGCCAGAGCGACATTCAGAAAATGATCAATCGCCTGCTGCTCCCGATCGTCATCACCTCGCCGAACCCTGCCTATGGCGGCTGGGATCCTGGAAAATCCCGCGGCTACCTCTATCAGGCAAACAGGCTTGCCGACGACGAGAGCTACGATATCGCCGTGGACTATCAGGATATTCCGCGCGATCTCAGGCTGGCGATCGAGGCGGACCTGACGAAGAAAAACGGCAGGAAGCCGTCGCAGGACGAAATCGCCAGGGAATACGAACTCTTCATGCTCGATCGCTGACAGGGCGCATGAGGGAAAACCAGGCGGCCCGGCATCGCGCCAACGCCCGGCCGACGCCTCACTTCCCTGTCGAAGCCTTCTCGAACCGAGCCTTCAGGCGCTCCACCTCTCCTGCCGGCCAGCCCGGCGGGTCCGTCACCGCCAGCCATGCGTCGATATAGTGCTGCGGCGCATAGACATGGCCGTAGCCCATCGGCGAGGTCGTGGCGATCATCGCGTCGAAGCCGAGCTGCAAGGCAGTGACGACGGGATACCAGCGGAAGGCCGGCGAGACATCGGGGCCTCTCTCCCCTTTCATCCAGTCCGGTTCGCGGTAGAGGGCGCGCCAGTCGAAGAAGGTGATGGGGTCGCTCGCATATTGCAGGAAGACGATGCGCACCGGGCTCCAGGGCCTGTCGGGCCGGTTGGCCGAGGTCTGCTGGTTGGCAAAGCGGATCATGCTGCCGTCGCGGAATTGCGGCAGCCAGGCGGGTGAGCCGGGATTGCGGTTTGCCGTCACATAGGCCCAGGTGGCGCTGGCGAAAGGCGGCCCGCTCCACAGCGCCCCCTGGAAGGGATCGGCGAAGACATCGTAGAGATTGACGGAGAGCTGCGAATTCAGCGCCCCGAGGCTGAGCCCATGCAGATAGAGCCTGGGGCGACGATCGCGCGGCAGCGTGCGCCAATAGGCATAGATTTCCCTGAACAAGGCGCGTGCCGTATCGGCCCCGTATTCCGGCTCGACCATCAGCGACAGCCAGCTGGCGAGATAGGAATATTGCACCGCGACTTCGGCCACATCGCCATGCAGCAGATATTCCAGCGTATCCGTCGCCTCCGGATCGACCCAGCCGGTGCCCGTCGGCACGATCACGACGAGGTTGGAGCGCCCGAAGGCGCCCTGACGCTTGAGTTCGGCCAGCGCCAGGCTTGCGCGGGCCTCGGCGTCGTCGGCGCTGTTCAGGCCGACATAGACCCGGATCGGCGACTGCGCGGACGACCGCAGGAAGGCGCCGATCTCGTCCGCTGTCGGGCCTGACGTCACGAAATGGCGGCCTTGCCGGCCAAGCTCGTCCCAGTTGACCAGCGATGCGGCGCTTCCGGTTCGGGCCGGATCGGTGGGAACGGGCGTGTCGTCATCGATCAATGCATCGGCCTCGCGGAACGAGGAATCGACCACGCGCAGCGCCAGATGGAACAGCAGGCCATCGGCGACGGTCGAAAAGACCAGGACCGCCAGCAGGGTTCCGGCAACGGCTGCGAGCCGGCGCGGAATGAACCGGCGGCTTTTGCCATAGAAGGCGAGCACCATCAGCCCGAACAGCCGGCCGATGGCGACGACCAGGACGAAGACGGTCGCAGCCGTCAGCACCAGCAGCAAGGGTTCCGCCGTGGTGACCGGGGCAAGCTGCATCAATGCGCGCACGGAATTCTGCCACGACGACGATTGCCAGACGAAATACGCCGCGATCGCGGCACCGCCCGTCAGTGCCGCGCAGCGCGCCATGCGCCCGGCCGCCGGCAGCAGCCGGGGGATCTCGAGATAGGTCCGGACCCATTGCAGCAAGACGCCGCCGCCATAGCCGGCCGCCGCGCAGGTGCCTGAAAGCGCGCCCTGCACGAACCAGGCGCGCGGCATGAGGCTCGGCGTCAGCGACAGGCAGAAGCCGACCAGCGCGAAAAACAGCGCCGGATAGGAAAGAGGCCTGACGAAACCTGACTTGGAATGCCGCGTGAACATCTTTCCAGCCCGCAAATGTTGCATCCCCTGTTTTATGACAGGTCTCGCATACAATCCAGAAGCGTTGTGCCGGCTCGACCACGTCACGGGGCAGAGACATGACCGCACCACCGGCGCCTGTTCCTCCGCAAGCTGCCTTCGGCCGCGGCATGGGGCATGGCGGGGCTCGTCGCGCTGATCTTCCGGCCCTGTCATGCCGACAACCTTCCCACGCCTATGGTCGGCAAAACCAGAGGCGTGATCCATGACCATTTCAAGCGAGATAAACCGGTCCGGCCCCTATAGCGGGGACGGCGTCACCACACATTTCGAATACAAGTTCAAGATCCTCGCGCCCGAGCATCTGCAGGTGATCCGGACGGATGCGTCGGGCACGGATTCGATCCTGGTGCTCGACGCCGATTACACCGTGACCGGCACCGGCAACGATGGCGGCGGAAGCGCGGTCATCCTCCCCGCCCCGGCCGCCGGCACCAGGATAACCCTGCTGCTGGACGTGCCCTTCACCCAGGAGACCGACCTGGAAAACCAGGGCGCCTATTATGCCGAGACCGTCGAGCAGGCGCTCGACCTCGTCGTGATGCGGCTGCAGCAGCTCAAGGAACGAGCCGCCCGCGCCGTCACCATTCCGCCCTCCTTCGATCCGGCCACCATCGACAAGCTCATCGCCGACGTGCTGGCGCTCAGCAACAAGGGCGAGGTGCTGGAAGCCGTTGCCGCCGTCTCGCAATATCTGGAGACCGTGGCAGGCCTTGCCGACGACATTCCCGAGGTTGCCGGCCTGACGCAGATCGTCAAGCAGAAAGCCGCCGAAGCCGCCCAGTCGGCAACCGACGCAGGCGCCGGCGCGAGCCTCGCGACCGCCTACGCGGCGAACCCGGAAGACAGCGAAATTCCCGGCTCGGACGGCCTGTTTTCCGCCTTCCACTGGTATCGCAAGACGCTGGCGATCTACAACGACATCACCAACACCCTGGCCGGCTGGCTGCACGGCGCCGCGGCAAAGACCGACATCGTGGACAGCGACGAGTTCGCCATTGCCGACAGCGCCGCAGGCTGGGGGCTGAAGAAGGTCCTGGCGGGTAGTATTGTCAAATATGTCTGTGTTGCTACCGGTCTGGATTTCTTTACGGGGTTCATCCCCGCTTATGTCGGCGCCACGTCTCTGACCATCGGCCCGGGCGTTGGCTGGTTTGGCGGGAAGAAGCATCAGACCAGCCTTGCGACGGCCAAAACACTTGCTCAGCTGCTCGACACAGGATCGGTCCAGGCGTCAAAAACCTACTTCCTCTATGCCATCAGGAAGCTATCGGATGGCTCTACAGATTTCGTCATGTCGCTGTCGGGATCAGAGGCAGGCGTCGTAAAACCGATCGGATGGGAGTGCTTGTCCGGGAGCCGCGTGGGTCTCGTCATCACCAACTCATCGGGAAACATTGTTCCATTCTGGCAAACCGGCAACGAAATCAACACCGACACCTATCCGTGGTTCACCGCCAAC
This sequence comes from Rhizobium sp. GCM10022189, assembly GCF_042656325.1. Lineage (NCBI taxonomy): Bacteria > Pseudomonadati > Pseudomonadota > Alphaproteobacteria > Hyphomicrobiales > Rhizobiaceae > Rhizobium > Rhizobium sp. GCM10022189. The sequence goes on along the minus strand of NZ_JBHSOR010000056.1, from coordinate 162,391 downwards.
AGCAACGTCCAGGGCCTCGCCATACCCGGCAATGTCCCTGTGGGACTGAGTGTCGACATCTGGGTGCTGATTGATACTTTTGTAGCAAACGCGAGCCAGGACTGCATCGGGATCATCTCAGACGCCGCAGCGGCCAACTACACAACCGGCGCCGCCCACCAGGTCCGGTGCCGGTCGCGTTCGGGCAACGACTATCCCGACCAGAGCGCAGCAGCAGGCAAGGCGCGAAGCAATGCCAACGGTCAGCTCTGGAGGTTCGTCGCTGTGACAAGCACGGCCTGCTCAGCCTCCTTTTCTGTTTGCGGCTGGCATGATTACACCTGCAAGAGGTTATTTGCATGACGACTGTGTATGTTCGCTACGACAGCGGCGGAACGATCCTCGAAATATTCTCCCGCGATCAGCCCAACCTGGATCTCACCCCACACGACGACCAGGAACCCGCCATCGCGAAATACCTCCGCGATCCCCATGGCCTCGAAGACCGTTTCCCGATCCTCCGGAAATGGCAGCTCTGGCTCGCCGCGCTCGAGCTCGAGCCGCCGATCTTCAAGGCCGATGTCCTCTCCGTCATCGGCGGCATGGCCGGGCTCTCGGCCAGGGAGAGGGAAACGGTGCGCATCATGGTCGAGGAGGCGCAGGAATATTCCCGCGAGGATCCGCGAATGGATCTGCTCGCAATCGCCATGGGCATTCCGCCGAACCAGATGGACGACCTGTGGAAATGGGCGGCCGAGTTCCGCCCCCTGTAACGATCGGCCCTGATAACGGCGGACTCCGTTACGCCGGGCGGGACCGGCCGGTCCCGCCCGGCAGTCACCTCATTGCGGCAGCGGCCGGCCGGTCTGCTCGGCCATCATGTAGGCCGCATACCAGTCCGGCCAGTTCTCGTCGTGTTTTCCGCCATTGCGCTTCTCGTGTTCGCCATGCGCCGCGGCCGCCCTTCGCAGCCCCGCGGCCAGATCCTTCACCGTACCGAAGGCGGCAAGGTCCGACGTAATGCGCCCCGGCAGCCGGGCGGTGATTTCCTGGAAGAGCCAGCCGTTGCCGTCCGGATCGCTGAAGGCGGCGAAGGAGCGGTAGCTGCCGCGGTCGGGATCGGGGCCGCTCACGCGCCGCCGGCCGAAGAGATAGGGCACGTCCGGCCCGCCATAGACCTCTCCCTCGGGATGGAAGGCCTCGCTGACCGCCACGCCGCGCTCGCGCAGCTCCTTTCGGGCGGCCTCGATATCGGAGACGATGAGATAGAGCCCCTGGGCGGAGCCCGGCGCCGCCGGTGTGACGTTCTTCCCGAAGATGACGGAGGCGTTCGAGCCCGGCGGGGTGAACTGGATCACCCGATAGTCTTCACCCGAGGAATAGTCCGCATCGAGGCGCCAGCCGAGCCCGCCATAGAAGGCCTTGGCCCGGTCGACATCCGAAACGGGCACGACGATGATCTCCAGCTTCATCTCGCTTGTGCCGTTGCCGGCCTTGCTGCTTGCGTCGCTCATGATCTTCCCCCTCCCATCGTCACGACGATGGTGTTGATGATGGTGATGGCGATGCGGCGAATGCATCGCCCGCCCCACTCTACCACGTTGCGGGCCGGTGATCTCCTTTCACGCCTGCCGCGGCATCGCCTTTATGAAATCGATGAAGGCGCGCAGCGGCGCCGGCACCAGGCGACGGCCGGGATAATAGAGGAAGGGGCCGGAAAAGCTCTCCCACCAGTCCTCCAGCACCGGCTCCAGCGCGCCGCTGCCGAAATAGGGTTTCAGCCAGTCCTCGAAGGTGAAGACCACGCCCGTTCCGGCAACGGCCGCCGCAACGGCGAGATCCGTGCCGCCGCCGTTCTCGACGATCAGCGGCCCCGGCGGATCGACCCGCACCACCTCGCCGTTGCGCTCGAACTCCCAGACAGGCATGGCGCGCCCGGCAAAACGCCCGCGGATACAGGCGTGCCCCAGCAGGTCGCGCGGATGCTGCGGCCGCCCGCGTTGCGCCAGATAGGCGGGCGAAGCGCCGCCGGCGTAACGCTGGATGCGCGGGCCGATCGGCACGGCGATCATGTCCTGCTCCAGCCGCTCGTCGTAGCGGATGCCGGCATCGCAGCCGGCCGCCAGGATATCGACGAAATTCTCCTCGGTGACGATCTCGAGCCGGATCTCCGGATAGGCCCTGAGAAAGGCCGGCACGAGGGCCGGCAGCACCAGCCGCGCCGCGCTGACCGGCACGTTGAGCTTCAGCCGGCCCGCCGGCCGGTCACGGAAATCCTTCGCATGGTCGAGCGCCGCATCGATCTCGCCGAAGGCCGGCCCCAGCCGCTCCAGCAGCCCGCGCCCGGCCTCCGTCGGCACCACGCTGCGCGTCGTCCGGTTCAGCAGCCGGACGCCAAGCTCCGCCTCCAGCCGGCGCACCGCCTCGCTCAGCGCCGAAGAGCTCATATGCCCCGCCCGCTCCGCCTCGCGGAAGCCGCCGGCCCGCGCGACGGCGAGAAAGGCGGCGACGTCGCCGATATCAGGCACACCCTGCTTCATGTTCCGGCCCCTGCCATTGTCCTTAAACCAGGACAGCCCGTCCGCATTATAGCCCGTTGTCGCGGCAATGATACCGGCCTATCTGCTCTCCCGCCCTCAACCGGAGAAGAGATTTCATGTCCACTGTCGAAAAATCGGGAACATTCAGGCTCGGCGACCGCACGGTCAAGCGCCTTGGCTACGGCGCCATGCAGCTTGCCGGCAAGGGCGTCTTCGGCCCGCCGCGCGATCGGGCCGAGGCGATCGCCGTGCTGCGCGAAGCGGTCGAAAGCGGCGTCGACCATATCGATACCAGCGATTTCTACGGCCCATACGTGACCAACGAGATCATCAGGGAAGCGCTGCATCCCTATCCCGACGATCTTACGATCGTCACCAAGGTCGGCGCTCTGCGCGGCGCCGACGCCTCCTGGAACCCGGCCTTTTCCAGGGAAGAGCTGACCGCCGCCATCCACAGCAACCTGAAAAACCTCGGCCTCGACGTGATCGAGGTGGTGAACCTGCGCGCCATGTTCGATGTGCACGGCCCGGCCGAAGGCGCGCTCGAAGCGCCGCTGACGGTTCTGGCCGAGCTGCAGCAGCAGGGCCTGGTCAAACATATCGGCCTCTCCAACGCGACGGCAAAACAGGTGGACGACGGCCGCAGGATCACGCAGATCGTCTGCGTTCAGAACCAGTATAACCTCGCCAACCGCGGCGACGACGCGCTGATCGACAAGCTCGCCGCGGAAGGCACGGCCTATGTGCCCTTCTTCCCGCTCGGCGGCTTCTCGCCGCTGCAATCCTCGACGCTTTCGGATGTCGCCGCCCGCCTGGGCGCCACGCCGCTGCAGGTCGCGCTCGCCTGGCTGCTGAAACGCGCCCCGAATATCTTGCTGATCCCCGGCACATCCTCGCGCGGCCATCTCAGGGAAAACCTCGCCGTCGCCGATATCGAGCTGCCGGACGATGCGATGGCGCAACTCGACGGCATTGCCGCAGCGTAAGAAACATCGCCCAACGTGAGGCGGCAGGCGCGGCGGCCACCCGCCGCGCCCGCAGATTGACGAATCGCGCCGGCATCGACATCTTCACGTCCAGGCGTGGCCTGCGCCCAACCTCCAGCGATCCTCCCCGGCAGGGTCTCTCAAGCGGAGGCAAAGGGACTTCCGTCTCGGGTCCATCAACCAAGGTCCGTTCGTGCGGGCGTGGTTGCCGGGGAACAGACGTCCGTGACGGAAAGGCCAGACAATGACCCGAAACGGAAACTTCAAGCGCCGGGTGCGCGCCCGCGCCGCAAAGACCGGCGAATCCTACACCTCGGCCCTCAGCCATATCCGCCAGCCCCGGCCCGAACCGCAAGCGGGCGAGCCCGCCGGCAAGTCGCTCCGGCTCGCCGTCGCTCAGACCACGGTATGCCTCGACCCGCGCGATGCCGATGCCTTCCGCGCCAACGGCGCGGAAATGCGCCGCCTCATGCGCGAGGCGCGCGATGCCGGTGCCCGCCTCATCCACTTCTGTGAGGGCACGATCTGCTTTCCCAACAAGCGGATCCTCTCCGAAACCGGCCCGGCCGAGATCGGCGCGGCCGATTGGAGCCGCTATCGGTGGGAGGTTCTTCGCGAAGAGCTGGATGCGATACGCTCATGCGCAAGGGAGCTGAACATCTGGACGGTCTTCGGCGCACCTCATCGGCTCACCCCGCCGCACCGGCCGCATAACAGCCTCTATATCCTCTCCGACCGGGGCGAGCTGGTGACGCGTTATGACGAGCGCCTTCTCTCCCACACGAAATTTTCCTTCCTGTATTCGCCGGGCAGGATTCCCGTCACCTTCGAGGTGGAGGGCATGCGCTTCGGCTGCGCGGCCGGCATGGAGTCGCATTACCATGAGATCTTCACCGAATATGAGCGGCTGGACGTGGATTGCGTGCTGTTCTCGACATCGGGAGAAGTCCCTTCGGCCGCACCTCCCTTCGCAGCCGAGGTACTCGGGCTTGCGGCCAGCAACACATTCTGGGTGAGCTACGCCACCCATGCGCCGCAAAGCGTCGTCACGCCCTGCGGCATCGCCGGTCCCAGGGGCCAATGGGCGGCCCGTTGCCCGAATGACGGTTCGCCAGGGATAGCAATCGCCGAAATCGAAACCGACCCGGCCAATCTCGCCCGCCCCTGGCGCCGCACCGCGCGCGGCGATCTCTACCGGCCGCACCAGATCGACGGCGATCCGAGAAGCGACAGCCGCGAGGCTTTCTGAACTCCGTCAACGGAGCGGCAGGCGCCTTGCCCGCCGCACGTCACCGGCTCCCCCCGTCAAGCGCGCGCCACCCCGTGTCCCGCCTCTGCCGCGATGGCGCATCAGGTCTTTATTGAAATTCGTTCAGATGGTTGAGCTCGCCCACATAACCAAGGCCCGCAAGCACGAGCACGACGATCAGGCCGGACAGCACGCCGGCAAAGCGATCACCGTTTTTGCGCCGGACCAGGCGAACGATGAAGAAAACGATCAGGCCCACGACGAACGACGGCAGGGCTCCGCCGGCTATCTCGCCGACAAGGCGCCCTCCCTCCGCCGCCGGATAGGCCGTTGCCGCAGCGATACGGCGCGCCACAGCGCAGACCAGCGCGACCGCCGCCAGGATCGCGATTGCCGCTCCGGTGCCACCTTTGCCGCCGGCCGGCGCCCCGCGCACATTCGTCCCGTCTGCCATCGGCATTCCTCCCCCGATTTATAAAACAACTCTTGCGCACCTACCCCTGTCTCTCGGCCGAACGGGAGACAGACATGGATAACATGCAACCTTACGACGACCTGAAACGACGGCAGCAGGCCGCTGCCGCCGCCAGCTATATTCAATCCTCGGATGAAAATCCAGACGAGGTTGCAAACAACCTTAATCTCGCGCGGGAGTTTTCGGCAACCACGGGAAAACCCGTTCCGCCGCCGCAGTTGGTTGCCGAGCATCCTGATTTTTTTCAGAAGCAGACTGATGACGCGCGCAACAAGGCAATCCTTTCCAGTTCGCCGCGTCTGGCACGCTGGCTAAGTGAAAACGCTACAGCAACGCCACTCGCAGAGGATGATCTTCACAACCTCTCGTCTCTCGAAAAATTGCTGACAAAGGCATCCGAGCAACCGGCCTCACCGACGGTTTCGTCACCACCGATTCCCGTGCCGTCGTCGCTTAAGGCAACCTTCTCTAAGGGACCAATCGCCCCACCTGTCGTACCCGCCAATCTTGCAAATACACCTTATGCGGCGGAAAGCAGGCCTATCGAAGTAGGGACCGAAAGCACTACGTCCACCTCGGGGCCTGCTTCCGCAAAAGAACAAGCCGTCCCTCCAGTCGCGCAGCCAGTAGCGTTTGCTCCCGGATTGACGCAATCCAAGACAAATACCGACACGGGTATTGTTCTAGCTCCACAGCCGACCCCTCTCGAGGCCAGCGATGCGGCCCTAGTGCCAGAGCAAGACATCGCCGAGAGTGAGAAAAGAAGAGAGGAACTTATCAACAAGATCCTCAAGAGCGCATACGCGCCTGCTGATCAGATCCCGGCACTGGAAGAGGAAATTCGGCTACAGCCCTGGTTCGACGCCGGCACAGGTAAGATCGCTTTGGACGCCGTGCGCGCAAGAAAGACGACGCCGGACGAAGTCAGAACAATGCTGACGTCCAAAGACAGCTTGGCAACACCCGAAAAAGCATGGGGGAGAATAGTAAATTTCAGCCAGGGCGTCGCTCACGGAGCCGTCACCGCCACAGATCGCATCCTGGATGGCACGGCATGGCTGCTCGGCGACGCCGAGGAACCGGAAAGAGACGCCCTGATTGAAGAAGTCATCCGTGCTGGCTCTCTCCGCTCCGAACCTGAGCTTCGTCAGTTGCGCGAGAAGCTCTGGAAGCAGACCTGGTTCAACCCGACCATTGCCATGTCGGTTTTGTCAGGCATCCTCGACGGAAGCGCGACCCCAGAAGATGCAAGGGCACAGCTTGGGGGAGGACCGACTGAAGAACAGGTTCGCGAAGGGCTCGAAGTAGTCCGCCAGAACGGCGCCGAAGTTTTGAAGGGCACGGCAAGCACTGCCGTTACCGAAGCAGGCCGCCTCCTCGAAGGCGTTGGCCAGCTTCTCAGCAGTCCCCTATCGGCAGAAGAACAAGCGTTGGTCGATGGAATTGCCAACGCGCGCAACCTAAAGCCGGATGGACTCGCTCTCTTGAAAAAGCAAATACAAGAGCACTCACTTTTCATGCATCCGCGAACGGCAAACGCGATCTTGGGGGGCGTCCTGGAGGGAAAAATAACCCCCGATCAGGCCAGAGAGCGTATGAGCCCTATGTTCTCGGACTTCTTCAAAGGCATGCAGACCTATGGTGCAGAGCTTGGGGATTATGGCGAGACACTTTTTCCTGCGGCGCCCGGATATGAAAACAGTTTCGGTCGCCAGGTCGGAGAAATGATCGGCTCCAATTTGGCCGGCATTGCGGCCACTGGCGCGCTAGGCCCCGGAGCAGGCCTTGCGGTGGAAATGCTGCGAGGCGCTGGAGACGGTGCCGCAGCAGCTAGAAAAGCAGGAAAGACCGAGGAAGAGCAAATGGTTGCGGCCATGCTCTACAGTATGACCGCCTTCAGCGACAAGATCCCGGCCGGTAAGATCGCGGGACCTATCATCGAGCGTGTAACCAAGAATCCCATACTGCAAGAGTTTCTAAAGCAAGCAGTTCAGGAAGGCTCCGCGCAGGCACTCCAGCAAACGCTGCAGAACCTGATCAAACGGTTCAACCTGAATGACGAGAACCAGGAGGCGCTCGACAAAGTGGGAGGCACTGCTAGAGCGGGTGGGGTTCTTGGGGTACTCAAGACACTCCTTGATATGCTCCTGAATAAGCACGGCCCGGACCTAAAGGGTATCCCGGTCTCCGCGCTCCAGCCCGACGGCGTTCAACTGGCCCGACAAACGATCGGCGAAATCTCCCGCTATGCGCAGGCTTCGAAAACTCGCGCACGTTCAAACGATACCTTCCACGACTTTGTTGCGACAGCTACACGGGGAACGCTGGTCAGCATGCCCTCGGTGCCGGCCGATGCTTTCGTTGATCACTTCACGGCAGCCGGCATCGACCCTTACGAGTTGGCCGAGAGCCGAGGCATGACACGCCACGATCTGGCTATCGCAAAAGCGAGTGGCGCAGATGTCCGCATACCAATGCCCACCTACGCCACCTATTTCGCTGGCTCAAAGCATGATGCGTTCCTGATGGACAACATGCGCTTTCAGCCCGGCGCTCAAACCGCGGCAGAGGCAACGCAGCTTCGCAAGCAGGGCAGCACTCGCCAACGAGGTGCCGATCGGCAGGCGAACCGCATTCTTGCATATGCTCTAGCCAATAATGCCGCCGAAAAGCGCGTCTACCGCCACCTCGCCTCGCAAGCCCATTCTGCTGGATATCCCGAGGAGACCGCGAGCCGTTACGCCATCACATACCCTGCTCTCTATTCCACAATGGCAGCAGCAGATGGCCTCAGCCTCAACGAATATCTGAATCGCTATCCGCTGTCTTGACCGGCAAGCGGCTTCCCGAGGGATTTATCTTGAAAAACTCTATTGATCGTTCCGAAGACATGAAGTCCGCTAGTACACAGGCTCAGAGCGCGAACCCGGAAAGGGAAAACGATACTTCCTCACCCGCCCCCTCGCTGCGCCTTTTCGATCGGTATCTCGCACCACGCGACAACACGATCCGTATTCCGCCCGGCGGTGAGACCATTCTCGATATCTTCCGCAAATCCGCCCTCTCGGACATCCTGTCTGGAGCAAGCCGCCATTTCCTCGACATCATGCAGGATATGTCGACGCGCGGCGTTCACCCTGCAACCGAAAGCCTTACCCATCTTCAAAACTGGTGGCGCGAAAACGCCCGTGCCATCGCAGCCGATGCCACCCGTACCGCATCCGACATCAAGATCACCGCCAAGGACGTGCTCGCCACCCTCGACCACGGTTCCACCGGCAATCCCCTCAAAGACGCGGCCATCGACGCCGCCATGCACTCGCGCTTTGCGCAGGCCGCCGAAACCTACCTCATCGAAGCCACGGCACCCTCGCCGCAGATGCGTGGCGTCTTCGAGCAGTTCCGCGACTGGCTGACCTCGATCTACCGCCGCCTCGTCGCCCTCGACTTCCCCCTCGCCCCCGACGTCGCCGCCATCTTCTTCCGCCTGCTGGCCTGCGACACCGCGATCGACATGGCGCAGGCCGATCTCGGCGGCGAAGAGCCCGTCTTTGCCAGCGCCGAGGCCGCCGGTCTCGCACAGCCGCGCTACGACCGCCTGCTGAAACTGCGCGCGCTGGCCGCTCAAGAAGCCAAATCCCGCCTGCTGCGGCAGATGATGGAGCCTGTGCGGCGCGAGGACGAGACAGCCTACAAGGCGGAAAAGGCGGCCGTGCGGCGCGAGGTCGAAAAGGAAATCGACGCCACCGGCCTCTACCGCGCCATCGAATGGATGGCGAACGGGCGCTGGCTGGATGCGCAAACACCCGCCCCGTCCGGCGACATCCGCTTCGACAGGGCAGCGCTGGAGACGCGCTACGGCGCCGGCATTCTCGATGCCCTGCCCCGCGGCAGGCAGCCGCTCCATGCCGATCGCGGCGGGCTGGACCCCGATATCGTCGCCGATCTCTTCGGCCTCGGCTCCGGCGACGAGCTGGTGGCGGCCATGACGCTGGCGCCTGCCCGCGCCGATGCGATTGCCTTTGAAGTCGAGCGCGTGATGCTGGAGCGCCACAGCGACATGCTGATCGACGGCTCGGCCGAAGAGCGGGCGATCGCCGCCCTGCATAACGACCGGCGGGCCGAGTGGCTGGCGGCCGAGCTTGCGGCCCTCATCGAGGTTGCCGGCTCGGGCGACGGGCTGACGGCGGCCGAAGCCAAGGCCTATGCGCGCTCGGCCACCGCCGGCATGGAAGTGGCCGACGCCATGGACGGCGCGCGTTTCCTCGCCGCCGGCCGGCGCACCGGCATCGAGGCCGTGCGGCTTGGCGAGGAACTGGGCGAGGATGCGGCGTGGCGCGAAAGGGCAAGCCGCAAGCCCGGCACCGGCGATGGAGAGGTTTCCCTGCGGGCCGGGGAAGACGAGCGCATCGGCAAGCTGATCACCGCCAGGCGCCGGCAGCTTCTCAACCACGCGACCTATGCCGAAAGCCTCGAAATCGCCGGCGAGGTGGAAAAGATCGAGGCCAAGGCGGCAAGCCTCGCAGGCGGCCCCGCCCGCGAAAGCCTCGCGCAGGCCGTCCTTCGCGACGGCGGCCGCATCGATTATGCCGGCGCCGTCGATGCCCTGCTCGACCGCTACGGCCTCGCCGGCGAGCGGAAAGACGCGGCGCAGGGCCGGGGCGATCCGCGCGCGGCGCTCAGAGACTATATGCAGGCCATGAAGGACGAGGGCCGGGAAAACGAGCTCGCCATTCCCGACAGCGTGCTGATCGGCTCCGGCCGCCAGTCCTACAAGGAGATCACGCTCGAACGCCTGCGCGCCGTCGCCGCCGCCCTTGGCAATATCCAGCATGCCGCCCGGCGCGCCGGAAAACTCGTCGATGCCGATCGCAAGGCCGATCTCGCTGAGACCGTTTCCAGCCTGGTGCGCGGCCTGAAAAGCCGCAAACCGGCAACCGACGAGGCGCTGCGCCCCTTCCACCGCGCCCGCGCGGCCGATGCCGCCCTCACGGATATGGACGCCGGCTTCGCCTGGCAGGCGTTCAAGGCGCCGTTTGCGGCCGCCGCGGAAAGGCTGGCGCAGCGCAGGCAGAAGGCCGGCGCCGATCTGCAGGCGCTCTACGATGTCTATTCGCCGCAGGAGCGCCGCCAGATGGACGAGCCCCGCTACCTGCCGGCCCTCGGCCAGTCCCTGTCGAAATGGGAAGCGATCGCCATTGCGCTCAATACCGGCAACGAGGTGAACCGCCGCCGCCTGACGGATGCCCGCATCGAGGGCGCATTCGACGAAGCCGGTCTCGATGCCGTGCTTGGCCTCCTCGATGCGCGCGACGCCGCCTTCGTGCAATCCGTCTGGGATTATCTGGCAAGCTTCGAGCCCGATATCGCCGCCCGCGAAAAGCGCCTCACCGGTATAACGCCGCAATGGGTGGCGCCGACCCCCGTCACCATCGCCGGCAAGGCGCTGAGGGGCGGCTATTATCCGCTGGCCTATGACGGCGTCGAAACGGCGGAGGAGCTTTCGCAGGCGCTGCTCCGCGGCCGCTGCGTCAAATCCGCGACGGCAGCCGGCCACGGCCGCTCCCGCGCCGGCCGCCCGCTTGCGGCGGACATTGCCGTGCTGCACCGCCACGTCAACCATTTCATCCATGACCTGGAACTCTGCGAGCCGCTGGCCAATGCGCGGCGCCTGCTGGAGCACGAGGAGCTGAAGGACGCCATGGCGCGCGCCGGTCGCCTCTTCGAAGGCTCCATCCTGAAGGGCTGGATGAACGATATCGGCGCCGGTGCGCTCACGGCTGCCGGCCTCGTCGGCCGCTCGGCCCGGCTGGCGAAAGACAACGCCGTCGCGGCAAGCCTGGCGCAGGAACTCGCCGCAACGCTCTGCAGCCGCTATCCGCTCACCGACATGATCGCCGCCGCCGGCCGGGCCGATTTCCTGGCCGGGCTGCGCAGCGGCTTCGATCCCGAGCTTCCGGGAAGGCTCGCCGACCGCTCGCCCGAAATCGGCCGGCGCAGCATTCTCGGCGATCGCGGCACGGCATGGGAGACGACAGCGCTCTGGCTTGGCGAAACGCTGCAATTCTTTCTCGTCGAAATGCCCCTGTGGCTCGCCTGTCACGACAAGGCAGAGCGCCAGCCCGGCGCCGACCAGGCGCGCGCCATTGCCGATGCCGATGCCGGCATCCGGCAGGCGACATCGGGCCTGCGCCCGCGACGGGCCGAAAGAAGCGAAACCCTGCGGCTCTTCAAGGCGCTCACCGCCCACCTTGCCGGCAAATTCGAGGCCGCCGCCGGTGACGGCAATGCGGATGCGGCGCGCGCCGCGCGGCAGGGCGCTTCGCTTGCCATGGATCTGACGGCGCTCGCCATGGTGGACGCGGTGTTTGCCGCCGCAATCGGCACCGGCACCGGCACCGGCGATGGCGATGGCGACGCCGCGCTGCTGGCGCGGCAGACCGCCTATTCCGTCATGGCCTGCCTGCCCGCAATCCGCGACGCGAAAAGCCCGCCCGCCGGCGGCGGGCCGGCCGCGCTGGCAAGGGCCGTCCGCCCGCCGCGCGGCGATCTCGGCATCGGCGAGGAGCATATTGACGCCATCCTCGCCGCCAGCGGCCTCACGGCGCAATCCCCCGCAGGCGAGATCCCGCGCAAGGTGGCCGCCGGCCTTGCGCAGATCGCAGGAGCGTGATTTTCGCCCTCAACCATCCCCGCCTTATCCATGATGCCGAAAAGGATCGGCATCATGGATGAAACCACCCGCAACGAACTCGACAAACTCCTCGGCAGGATCAGCGACTTGAAGGAACGCGTCGTTTCGCTGGAAGCCCAGCAGCCGCATATCAACGCCGCCCTGGTGCGCATCGAAGGCAGCGTCGAAAAACTCGCAAACCGCATCGGCAAGGCCCTCTGGGCCGTCATCGCCATCGTGCTGACGCCGCTGGCCGGCCTGCTGATCAAGGCGATCGCCTCGGGCGCGCTGGCGCGGTTTCTTTGAGCGGCACCCGCAATCGAAAGGCGCGCGCGAGCGCGAAGGCGACGGCCTCAAGCGCCGCCCCGCAAAGCCAATCGCCATTCCGCCTGCGCAACTGTCCGCAATGAGGTAGCAAGTGCCACCGGATCTCCTGCGGCCGAAAAAGCAGGAAGAGATCGGTCTTCGGCAACATAGCTTCAATCGGTACGCGGTTATTGCGCCTTGCGTGACGCCAGCATCTGATTAGTGCGTTGCGAATGCAGCAAATTAGTGCGATATAAATACACCTAATTAGTGTTGAAGCAAGACACTGGATTAGTGCCGTCGTCGCATCTTCAGGATTTATGAAATGTCAGGACGCCCGCCAAACGAGCGACTTGCCTCATCGCTTCGGGAGCTTCGAGGGGCAACCGAACAAGGGACTCGATCGGTTCTGAAGAGCGACCGATTGAGCAGGGTTCATCGCGAGCGTCTCGCCAATGCGGGATTTGTGGAAGAGATAATGCGCGGCTGGCTCGCAGTTAATTCCCGACCTTCCGACAGGCGCCGGATCGACTCCGAGTGGAGCACTGTCTACTGGGAATTCGTACGGTGCTATCTGGACGATCGCTTTGGAAGCGACTGGTGCTTCTCGCCGGAAACCTCGGTGACTTTGTGGGCCGAAAACTGGTCCGTTGTGCCTCAGATTGTCGTTCGCAGTCCCGCAGCCAACAATCAGGTTCTTCCAATGCCGGGCGGCACGTCCCTTTTCTTGTTGCGGGTTCCGCAAGTCGATCAATCCGTCGTTCACAATGGCGTCCGAGTGCTCGCCAAGGAAGAGGCAATCATCAACAGCGCAAAGAATAGCTGGACCACAAGACCGACCGACATGATCGCCGTCATTGGTTCCATTCGCGGTTCCGCATCGCTGCTTCGCGTTCTCCTTTCCGGCGCAAGAAGCACCATGGCCGGAAGGATAGCCGGTGCCCTGCGCCATCTTGGAAGGAGCCGCGATGCCGATAACATCCTGTCGACGATGAGCGCGGCCGGATATCTCGTACGTGAAGACGACCCGTTCGATGACAGCGGCCACGCTCTGCTCGATGAACGAAGAGCAGCGACACCTGCGGCCACCCGCATCAAGAACCTGTGGGCGAAAATGAGTCGGGATGCTCTGGATAGCATCGATATGGAAGGCACGCGGTTCAACGATATCGACGCCTACATGGAGGAGATCGAAGAGCGATATGTCGCGGATGCTCTAAACTCGCTTTCGATCGAAGGCTATCAGGTGTCGGAAGAACTGATTGAGAGGGTTCAGTCGGGTGCCTGGAATCCCGAGGAACATGCGGGAGATGCCGATGCCCGGAACGCCTTGGCTGCCAAGGGCTATCGCCTCGCGTTCGAAGAGGTGGGAAAGGATATCCGGTCGATCCTTGAGGGAGAACCATCGGGGCCTCTTCTGTCTCGTCGTCATCAGGACTGGTTCAGAGCGATGTTCCAACCATCGGTGCAGGCTGGCATCATAGAGGCCCACAAGCTCGCGGGGTACAGGAGTCACAACGTGTATCTGCGAGGTTCTTCCCATGTGCCCCTGCCACCACATGCGATAGCGGATGCAATGGACGCCCTGTTCGAATGCATTGAGGATGAACCCGACCCACGGGCCAAGGCTATCGTCGCCCCTTTTCTCTTCACCTACATTCATCCCTTTCCGGACGGAAACGGACGCTCCGGTCGCTTTCTCATGAATGCGCTGCTGGCTGAAGCCGGACTGCCGTGGACGGTAGTGCCTGTCGATCGACGCGAAAGGTACATGTCATGTCTTGAGGAGGCCAGCCAGAACGAGAATATCCGGCCGCTTGCGCTCTTTGTCGAGGAACTGGCCAAGGCACCACCGCCGCCACGACCCCAAACGACAGCATGGGCGAGGAAGAAATAGGCGGTCAGGACTCAGGGCACTGATATCTCCTTCGCGCGCGCCACCAGGCGGCACCAACGGCGACACGCTTCCCAAGCCCGAACCGTCGATGAGCTTGCGCGATGGCGCACTTGCGCCGAAACGGAGACTGGTGGCATGTGCCGGCCAGTTCCGCACTTGTCCCGACTACACCCCGCCAACCATCCAGAGGCCATCCTGCCGCCCTCCATCACCATCACGGGCAGCAGACATGACCCTCGTCTTCATCCGCATTCTCCTGCGTTACCTCGCCGCCATCCTCGTCACCCGCGGGCTGATCGCGCCCGATCTCGGCGAGATGATCGCGCGCGATCCCGATGTCGCCATGGCGCTTCAGGTGGCGTCGGGCGCCCTCCTCGCCGCCATCGCCGAAGGCTGGTACTATCTCGCCCACCGCTGCGGATGGGCGAAATGAAGTGGCTGGCCGACCTTCTTCTCGGCGGCGTCGTCGAGAAATTCACCGCCCCGCTGCTCTCGGCCTATCAGGCGAAACTGGCCGCCGAGACCGACAGCGAGAGGCTCGCCGCCGACGAGGCAATCAAGGGCATCGAGGCCGCCCGCGATATCGCTGTTGCCGAAGCCGCCGACCGCTGGAGCGCCACCCGCCTCGGCCGCCTTCTCATCGTCATCCCCTTCGGCCTCTGGTGGGCGGCGATCTACCTGGTGCAGATCCTCAATCCCTGGTTCGGCCTTTCCCTCGTCGTCATCGACGTGCCGCCGCGCATCAACGACATGGCGCTGGTCCTGATCCCCGCCATCGTCATCGGCGATGCCGGCGCGCTGCTGGCGCGGCGGCTGAAAAGATAGGCAATTCCAGCAAAAGTGTGCAGCGGCTTTGCGTCCGGAATTGCGTTGCGAATAGCAGGACACCGCCTCAACCATTGCCTGCCATCATCCTCCCGTCAGGAGAGCGCTGGGTTGGGGGCCGAATTCCTCCGGTGACCTTGCGAAACGCCTTCGGCCGGAGCCAGGCGCTCTCCTGACACCTCTTTCGAAAGAGGCGAGAACGCCCGCCTTCGGCGCAAGGCAGCCAAGCTGCCGGCCCTGACCGGCTCGCCGTGCCGCGCCCCAAAAATTCCGGCATTATGGAGCGCTTGCCATAAGCCTTGTTGCGGTTCGATGGCCCCTGCCCCACATATCCGGCAGCCTGGGAACCGTCGTGCAAAGTAAAATACGTAATTTGCGCTTCAATGAAGGAGATAGGTTATGGGAGTGCTTCGAATCCCCGCATCGGATTTCTCTCGTCACTTTGGACGAATTCGCGAAGCGGTGCATAAGGCCGGAGTGATTGAAGTCACGTCGCATAACCGAGTCGTGGGCGCCTACATCAGCGCAGACGAGCTTGAACATTTTTACCGTCTCAAGCGACGTGAGGTGCAGGTGCTTCATGTAAGCGAGATCGATGACGAGCTACTCACTGAGATTGAGAACGCGGAATATGGCGTGCTCTCCAGGTGAAACTGCCGGACCCTGCTCCGGGTCTGGTGATCCGGTTCGATGACACCTGGCACAACGACCGCTTCAAGAAAGAACGCCCGTGTGCCATCGTCCTGGCCTCAAGTCAGACAGGTATGGTCACGGTTGTTCCGATTACACATTCGTACCCGGATATCGGGGAAGAAGAGCAATCGTTGCAGATACCCGAAGATGTCTGCAAAGCAATGGGTTTGGATGAGGATATCAATTACGTTCGACTGAGCGAGGTCAACCGATTTGAGTGGCCTTCGGACCGTATCAAGCCATTGCCAAACGATCCCTCTCGCTGTGACTACGGAAACGTTCCCAAAGATTTCTTCCTGGAAATGAAAAAGCGCCTGGCAGAGGCCGTGCGAGCAGGCCGGCTCCGCACTTCCAAGGTTTGAACAATCCAAAATCCATTATTGCTCGAAACTGTCGCCGGAACGACCGATTGCATTGGGACAGCGTCGGAGCGCAACACCGATTATACCCGTAATGCCGGAAAATTCCCTTCGCGCCTCGGCAGCCTGCGGGTTCTCGTGAATGCTGCCGTCGAATGGCGGGTAGCCCAGCCTTTGGCCGGCCTTGCCGTCGTCACCGCGACGGAGCCAGGCCGGTTCGGAAGCGAAATGCCGGCGCTTACGCCAGACCGGTTCCGTCCGCGGGCGAAATGACGGTCACAGCCCATTTGTCCCGGCCTCCGGGCGGCGTATAAGTCCTGGGCGGACCCTGCGTTCGGCAATCGAACAAAAGGTTGCGCACAACGCTCTCTTGAGGCCGATTGCGTCTGTTCGCATCGATGGATTCGGGAATGTTTGCCCATGACGAAGGAAGCCTTCAACGAGATCGCCCTTGTCTGCGCCGAGGAGCGGCCGGACCTCATCCCCGCTTTCGACGAACTGGGCGCGGCCGTCAGGCCGAAGTTCATCGGCGGCGACGCGGCGATCGCCAGCCACTGGGACAGCCTGTTTTCGGGCGCGCTGCGCCGCCACCAGTTCCTCGTCCTCGGCCCGGACGGGCATGGCGCCGAACGCGTCCTTGCCACGTCGAACAGCGTTCCCTTCCACTGGCCCGATATCGACGACGAAACCACCCTGCCCGACGATGGATGGGATGCGGTTCTCGCCCGCGGCGTCGAAGGCGCCGCATCGGGGCAAAGGCCGAATGCCCTTTGCGCGCTCGCCGTCGTCGTAACACCGAAGGTGCGCGGCTCCGATCTCGCCGAGCGCCTGATCGAGAACATGAAGAAGCACGCGGCAGACGCCGGCCTTGATGCCCTCGTCGCCCCCGTGCGCCCCACCAGGAAATCCGCCTATCCGCTGGCATCCTTTGCGGATTATATCGGCTGGACCACGCCGGACGGCGCGCCCTTCGATCCCTGGATGCGCAAACACTGGCAGCTCGGCGCCCGCCCCGTGAAGATCGCCCCGCGTTCGATGCGCGTCAGCGCGTCGCTGGAACAGTGGACCGTCTGGACCGGCCTGCGCTTTCCCGTCTCCGGCCCCTATCATGTGGAAGGCGGGCTGGCGCCGCTGATGGCGGACCGCGAAGCCGATATCGGGCTCTACGAGGAGCCGAACATCTGGATGCGCCACAGGCTGGAGGGTGCCGGACGGTAATGCTGTCGGCGGGCTGAAAGAGAAGTCTGCGACCATTTACGAAGAGACCCCTTGTGCCTGTCCTCATTCTTGAGCCGAGGAGATTCCGACTCCTCTGCGTTCGCCCCGCGCCTGCCTCCACCACTCCGCCTCCCGCTCAAAAATCTTCCACAATTGCCCCAAGCGGCAGAAACCTATTTCCCCAAAGGCTCTCCGAAGCAAATATCCTCCGGTTTAAACTTCATAAAATTTATAGATTATATAATTTGAAGCCATCAGGAGGTTATGATGCCCAAGACCAGTTCCAATCCCATCGAGCTCGGCACCCGTGCCGCGGACTTCATTCTGCCGGATGCGAAGGGCGTGCTGCACAAGCTCTCCGATTTCGACGGCACGCCGGCCCTGCTCGTGGCCTTCATTTCCAACCGGTGCCCCTTCGTGCAGCTGATCCGCACCGAACTCGCCGCCTTCGCCCGGGACTATGAGGCCAAGGGCCTGCGCGTCATCGCCATCAACAGCAACGATGCCGAGGCGCATCCGGAAGAAAGCCTTGCGGCCGTCGGCCAGGAAGCCGAGGCGATCGGCTACACTTTCCCCTATCTGAAGGACGAGGCGCAGTCCGTCGCAAAGGCCTATGGCGCGGCCTGCACGCCTGACCTTTTCCTCTTCGATGGCGCCAGCAGGCTCGCCTATCACGGCCAGTTCGACGATGCCCGCCCCGGCAACGGCAAGCCTGTCACCGGCAAGGATCTGCGCGCTGCCGCTGACGCCGTGCTTGCCGGCGCGAAACCCGCGCCGGAACAGACCCCCTCGATCGGCTGCAACATCAAATGGACCGCAGGCAACGAACCCTCCTGGTTCTCAAACGCTGCCTGATGCGGTCGCGCAGCAGCCCTTCGGCTGCCGCGCTATTTCGCATCACTTGGCACGGCATCCCTCCTGCTGCCGTGCTCTTTTACCATCACCTAGAGATTTTCCGATGTCGCTGAAGCGTAAGGACCTGGCGGGCAGCGGCCCGTTGCATCTGCAGACGGACGTGCTCGTCCTTGGCGGCGGGCCGGCCGGCGCCTGGGCCGCTCTCGCAGCGGCGCAGAACGGCGCCCGCGTCATCCTCGCCGACAAGGGTTATCTCGGCACGAGCGGCGCGACGGCTCCGTCCAACACCGGCACATGGCTGGTGCCGCCGGGCGAAAACCGCGCCCAGATCGTCGAGCGCCGCTGGCAGCGCACTGCCAATCTCGCCGACCAGCGCTGGATGCTGCGCACGGTCGACCAGGCCTATGAGAACCTCGTCAAGCTTGCCGAATGGGGCTACCCCTTCCCCGATGACGAGGATGGCAAGCTCTATATCGCCAACCTGCGCGGCCCCGATTACATGGCCTTCATGCGCCGCCGGGTGCTGAAGGCCGGCATCACCGTTCTCGATCACCACCCTGCCCTCGAACTTTATTTCGATGGCGAGGCCGTCACCGGGGCTGCCGGCATCGACCGCCAGCGCGAGTGCGACTGGCGCGTGGAGGCCGGCGCCGTGGTGCTGGCAACGGGCGGCTGCGCCTTCCATGAGCGCATCCTGGGTGCTGCGGCGCTGACCGGCGACGGCCACCTGATGGCGGCGGAAGCCGGCGCCGGCCTCTCCGGCATGGAATTCACCGGCAAATATACGCTCGCCCCCTACGGCTCCTCGCTCAACAAGGGCCTGCCCTTCCGCTGGGCCTCCTTCTTCCGCGAGGATGGCACCCCGATCCTCGACAGCGACGGCAACCACCTGCAGAACGGCATCGGCGAGCGCGAAAGGGAAATCGCCAGAGCCATGATCGAAGCCCCGGTCTATGCCGTGCTCGATCAGGCCGAACCCGCCCTGCAGGACTGGCTGCGCCGCGGCCAGCCGAACTGTTTCGTGCCCTATGACCGCACGCCGATCGATCCCTTCAGCCAAATGTTCCGCGTCACCTTCCGCGCCGAAGGCACGGTGCGCGGCACCGGCGGCATCCGCATCGCCACGTCGGATTGCGCCACCGACGTGCCCGGCCTCTATGTCGCCGGCGATGCCGCAAGCCGCGAGCCGCTCGCGGGCGCCACGTCAGGCGGCGGCGGACCCAATTCCTCCTGGGCGATCGCCAGCGGCTGGTGGTCCGGCCAGGGTGCGGCCGCCCACAGCAAGCGCCGCGGCGACAAGGCCTTCCGCGCCAATTCCAGCCCGCTCGGCCAGGCGGGCCTGCGCCCCGGCGGCACGACAAAATCCTCGCTGACGCCGAAGGATGTCATCGACAGCGTGCGCGCCGAAGTCACGCCGCTAGAGAAGAACTATTTCCGCGAGGGCAGCCGCCTGCAGGCGAGCCGGGACAAGCTCGATGCCCTCTGGGCCGATGTCAGAAGCCATCTCTCCGGCGCCGGCCTCGACAGGCTGAAGGCGCGTGAGGCGGCCGCCATTGCCGCCCACGGCCGCTGGTCGCTTGCCGCGGCACTCGCCCGCAAGGAAAGCCGCGGCATGCACCGTCGCTCGGATTTCAAGGGCAGCGATCCGGCCTTCGCCCATTCCATCACCGTGCGCGGCGTCGACGAGATCGTCGTCGAGGCGCAGCCCGAAGCCCGCCGGGAGATCGCGTCATGATCGAACTCGTCTCCGAAAGCCGCTGCGTGGAATGCGATATCTGCGTGAAGGTCTGCCCCGCCAATGTCTTCGACGCGACCGACGGCGTGCCGGTCATTGCCCGCCAGGATGACTGCCAGACCTGCTTCCTCTGCGAGATCTACTGTCCGACCGACGCGCTCTATGTCGCCGAGCGCGCCGACGGCCCGCTCGCCATCACCGAAGCGGAAGTGGAAGAGCGCAATCTCTTCGGCAGCTATTCCCGCGCGCTTGGCTGGAAACGCGGCAAGCCCGGCGGATCGCAATTCGATCCGACCCACCGCATCCGCGTCGCGCAAGTCTGAATTGGAGAAGCCCATGGACCGCATCACCGTCACCGATATCAGAAAGACCTTCCAGCTGAAGCCCGGCCAGACGGTTACGATCGACGGGCGCCCCTCCGACCGCGTCACGGTCTTGAACGGCGTCGATCTTTCCATCCGCAAGGGCGAGTTCATCACCCTGGTCGGCCCGAGCGGCAGCGGCAAGTCCGTGCTGCTCGACATTATCGGCGGGCTGACCGAAGCCTCCGACGGCGCCGTCAGCATCGACGGCAAGCGCATCGTCAGGCCGGACCCGAAGACCGGTTATGTCTTCCAGCAATATGCGCTGTTTCCCTGGCGCACCGCGCTCGCCAATATCGAATACGCGCTTGAAGTCCGCGGCACGCCCAAGCGCGAGCGCACCGAAAAGGCGCGCTACTTCCTCTCCCTCTTCGGCCTCTCGGGCTTCGAGGATCGTTTCCCCAACCAGCTCTCCGGCGGCATGCAGCAGCGCGTGGCGATTGCGCGCGCGCTCGCGACCGACCCGGAAGTCCTGCTCATGGACGAGCCCTTCGCAGCGCTCGACGCCCAGACCCGCGAGATCCTGCAGACCGAGCTTCTGCGCATCTGGGAAAAGATCAACACGACCGTCGTCTTCGTCACCCACTCGATCGACGAGGCGATCTACCTCGCCGACCGCATCGTCGTCATGACGGCGCGCCCCGGCACGGTGAAGGAAATCATCGAGATCGACCTGCCGCGCCCGCGCGACGGCGACATCAGAGCCAGCGCCGAGTTCAACGCCCATCGCGGCCGCGTCTGGGAGGCGCTGCGCGACGAAGTGAACAAGGCGCAGAAAGACTGGGCGCTCTCGCCCGCCTATGCCCACTGAAGGGAGGACCGCCCATGGCCTATGTTACCGATAAACCCGCCTTCGGCGCCAGCCTCGCTTCCCGCAAGGAAAAGCCCGCGCGCGCAAGACGCCGCCTCGAATTCGGCGCCTTCACCTATGGCCTGCCGCTGATGGCGGCCTTCCTGGCGCTCTGGGAAATCGCCCCGCGCCTCGGCTGGCTGAACCGCATCTTCTTCCCGCCGCTCAGCGAAGTGCTGGAAGCCTGGTACGCCATGCTGCTCGACGGCACGCTGTCGGCCAATATCGGCATCAGCCTCGAGCGCGCCGCCATCGGCTTCCTGCTCGCCGTCGTGGTCGCCGTGCCGCTCGGCTTCCTCATGGGGCGCTACACGCTGTTCGAAAAGGTCTCCGACCTCTTGGTGCAGACGCTGCGCAACACCTCGCAATTCGCCCTGCTGCCGGTCTTCATCCTGCTGCTCGGCATCGGCGAGGCCTCGAAGATCGCCATCTGCTTCTATTCCTCGATCTTCTTCCTGCTCATCAACACGATCTCGGGCGTCAAGTCGGTCGATCCGCTGCTGCTCAAGGCCGCCCGCTCCATGGGCACGTCGGACCTCGACATGTTCCGCAAGGTCATCCTGCCGGCGAGCATCCCGTCGATCGTCTCGGGCATGCGCCTTGCCGTCAAATCCTCGATCTTCGCCGTCATCGGCGCCGAAATGCTGGCCGCCAAATCCGGCCTCGGATTTCTGATCCAGCAATCGCAGCTGATGATGGAAACGGCCGACATGTATGCCGGCATCGTCACCATGACCGCGATCGGCCTCATCGTGAACTACCTGCTCGTCTGGTTCGAGCGCTGGGCCACCGCCTGGAAGGGCAGTTCCGAAATCTCCCACACCTGAATTCCACGTTTCTGAAGGGAACACGACATGACAAGCCTCAACCCATTCCTCCTGCGCCGCACGCTCCTGTCGGGCCTTGCGGCCCTCGCCCTCGCCAGCGCGGCGCTTTGCGCGCCAGCCCTGGCCGAAGACAAGCCCGAAATCATCCGCATCGGCAGCACGGCGCCGGGCCACCTGAAATTCATCCTCGAACGCCATAGCGGCTCGCTCGCCAGGGAATTCGAAAAGGACGGCATCAAGGTGGAGTTCATCGCCTTCACCAACGGCGGCTCGGAAGCCACGACCGCGCTTGCGACCGGCGCCGTCGAGTTCATCTATACCGGCAACAACCCGGCCCTGCGCGTCGCGGCCGCCGGCGCCGACGTCAAGGCGATCGGCCTTTCGAGCTTCGTGAAGGCCAACGGCTCGGCAATCATCGTGAAGGCGGATTCCCCGATCAGGTCGCTCGCCGATCTCAAGGGCAAGAAGGTCGCCTATCTCGCCGGCACGGTGCGCCATTCCACCTTCGCCAAGGCGCTGAAATCCGTCGGCCTGTCGCTCAGTGACGTGGAATCGCTCAACCTCGCCTTCGATGCCTCCGGCCCGGCGCTGGTGCGCGGCGATGTCGATGCCGTCGTCGAAAGCGGCGATGTCGCCGCCAAGCTGGTCGAGACCGGCCAGGCCCGCGTCATCCTCGATGCCTCCTCGCATCCGGAATGGTCCGCCCCCTTCCTCATCTCCGCCAATGGCGCGTTCGTCCGCAAATATCCCGATCTCGTCAAGCGCCTGCTGAAGGTCGATATCGAGACCGCCCGCTGGGCCGACGCCCATCCGGAAGAGACGATCAAGATCTTCGTCGACGAAACCAAGTCCTCCGAAAAATCGGTGCGCGAAACCTACAAGGACAATGTCTTCTACCAGGACCCGAAGATCACGCCCAAAGCGTTGGATTCGCTGAAGAGCGAAGAGCAGTTCATGGCAGACGCCAAGCTGCTCAAGGGCTCGGTCGATTACGGCAAGTGGATCGACACCAGCTTCCTCGACGCCGCCTATAAGGAAGTCGACGCCGGCAAGTCGAACTGACGGCCCCGCCGCCGTCAGCCCGGACCGGGCAAGGCCGCCAAAGGACCCGTCGATATTGCCGACGGGTCTTGCACTCGCGCAAAGCGCGCCCCGCCCCCGCATTTACCTTACGTATCGTTGCCTACTATCGTGCCGCAGATAAAGAGCATAAACTTAAGCCCAGACTAAAATGCCATCGGGGGAGCGCGGGCATGGGGCAGGACGGCAGGACGATGAGGCGGGGCAGCCGCCGGTGGATGGCGGCGGGCGCAGCGGGTGCGGCGGCCCTTGCCGCGGGGGCGGCAGCGGCGGCCGACGAGGCGGCGACGCAGCCCACTCACGCCGCGCTGACCAGCCATGTGCCGGGTTTCATCACCGCGCCGGGCGAAACCGACATCCTGTTCGTCATCGTCATCGTGATGCTGCTGGTCATCGTTCTCGCCATCGGCAATTTCTACTTCCAACTCCACGCCGTTCCCGAGCGCATCGCCCATCGGGCCAACAAGGGGCAGCTGGAAATCGTCGCCGTGCTGGCGCTGATCTCGCTCTTCACCCATAACCATATCTACTGGATCATCGGCCTGCTGCTGGCGCTCGTGCGCATTCCCGATTTCGCCACGCCGCTCTATTCGATCGCTCGCTCCGTCGCCCGGCTTGCCAGCGGCGCCCCCGAGCCGGGCCAGCCCGCCGGCACGGCAGCCGCCCCCGGCACCACGGCCGGCGAACCTGACATCGCCGCCCCGCCCGCAGGCACGCCCGCCGCCCATCCTCCGGCGGCCCATGCCCCGGCGGCCCATATCCCGGCAGCCCATATCCCGGCGGCCAATACGCCACCCGCCAACAGGTCGGCCACTCATGCCCCGGCCACTCATGCGCCGCCCGGCCATGCGCCGGTCACTCATACCCCGCCCACTCATGCACCGGTCGCGGGCGCCCCGATCGCGCCGGTGCCGGCGGCCGCCGTCCACCCGCAGCCGCCGCGTCCGGCCACGTCGCATCCCGGCCCGCAGGCGGTCCAGCCGGCCGTCAAGAGCGGGCCGCGCGGAGAAGGTATCTGACCATGCTCGAACTCATGCTCTGCTCGATGCTGACCATCCTTCCCGATTATCTCTACCGGCGCTACGTGCAGGACAAGCGCATCGGCCGCGAGATCACGCTCTACAGCATGTGGTACGAGCTGCGCTGGGGCATCTCGGCCTGCCTCATCCTCACCATCTCGCTGATCACGATGATCTTCTATTTCCACCCCTCGACGAAGAGCGTGACCGCCGTCTTCCGCACCGTCACCATCCTGCCGGAAACCATCGGCCGCGTGGACGAGGTCTATGTCGGCATCAACCAGAAGGTGGAGGCCGGCGCGCCGCTCTTCCGGCTCGACGATTCCGCCCAGAAGGCGGCCCTCGACGTGGCCCGCAAGCAGATCGCCGAGGTCGAGGCCCAGACCAAGGTGGCCGAGAGCGAGCTTGCCAGCGCCGACGGCCAGATCCGGCAGGCGGAAGGCGCGCTGCAGGTCTCGATCGACGAATTGCAGATGAAGACCCAGCTTCTGAAGAACGACGCGGTGGCCCGCCGCGAGGTCGACCGGCTGACCAACACGGTCGAAAGCCAGCGCGGCATGGTCAGCGCCGCCTATGCCAACAAGGAAACGCTGCAGACCAAGCTCAACATTCTCCTGCCGGCGCAGAAGGCGAGCGCCGAGGCAGCCCTTGCCGCCGCCCAGGTCGAGCTCGACAAGACGCTGGTCAGGGCCGGCGTTTCCGGCACCGTCCAGCAGTTCACGCTGCGCAAGGGCGATGTGCTGAACACCATGCTGCGCCCGGCCGGCATCCTGGTGCCGGCCGAGGCCGGCCGCGGCACGCTGATCGCCGGCTTCGGCCAGATCGAGGCGCAGGTGATGAAGCCCGGCATGGTGGCCGAGGCCACCTGCGTCGGCAAGCCCTTCACCATCATCCCGCTTGTCGTCACCGAGGTGCAGGACGTGATCGCCGCCGGCCAGCTGCGCCCGACCGACCAGCTGCTCGACGTCGCGCAGCTCGCAAGCCCCGGCACGCTGACGGTCTTCCTGCAGCCCCTCTACCCCGGCGGTCTGGACGACGTGCCGCCCGGCAGCAGCTGCATCGCCAACGCCTATACCAACAACCACGATGCGCTGGCCGACCCCGATATCGGCCTGTTCCGGTCGATCGGCCTGCACGTCATCGACACGGTCGGCGTCGTCCACGCCATGATCCTGCGCATGCAGGCCATATTGCTGCCGGTCCAGACGCTGGTGCTGACCGGGCATTGAGGGCAAGCCGGGCGCGCCCGTCAAGGGCCGCCTCCCCCCTCGCCCTCCCAGCGGATCGCCGGCGCCTGCTCCTCTGCAAATTCGCAGGCGGCCGGACGGAGAGCCTCACCCCAGGCTGCCGGCGAAACGCTCGGCCAGCCGCTGACGCTGGAAGCTTTCGGTGACGAAATCGATGAACGCCCGCGTCTTCAAGGGCAGCAGCGCACGGCTGGCGTAGTAGATCGAGATCGGCCCCGCATCGACATACCAGGACGGCACGAGACGGATCAGCTCGCCGCTGTCGAGATGAGGCAGCGCATCGGGCTTGGCAAGCAGCGTCACCCCGAGGCCGAGAAGGGCAGCACCCCGCATCGCCGCCGGGTCGTTGACGACGATCTTCGCCTGCAGGTCGGCCGGCCGCTCCTCGCCGGCGGCGTTGCGCATCTGACGTTGCGTGACGCGCCCGGTACGCAACGATTTCATGACGATGCCGTCGAAAGCTGAAAGCCCCGCCGGATCGGCCGGCGGTACCCGGCCCGCCATATAGGCGGGCGAGGCCACCGCCACCAGATGGGCCGGCGCCAGCGTGCGCGCCACCATACCCGGGGCAAGGTCGAAGCCGCCGCCGACAGCCGCGTCGTAGCCTTCGGCAACGAGATCGGCCGGCCGGTTCTCGAATATCCATTCCGGCCGCACCAGCGGATAGCGCTTCATGAATTCGGGCAGCATCGGCAGGATATGGCCGATACCGAAAGTGGGCGGCAGACTGACCTTCAGCACGCCGGCCGGCTCCGCCTGCTCGCTGGAAATCTCGGCGATCGCCCCCTGCAAGCCCTCCAGATGATCGCGCACGGAGAGGAGAAAACGCTCGCCCGCCTCCGTCAGCGCCAGGCTGCGCGTGCTGCGGTGAAAGAGCCTGAGCTTAAGGCTCGCCTCCAGCGCCGCCACGTTGCGGCTGACGGCCGCCGGCGTCAGGCCGAGGCGGCGGGCGGCCGCCGAAAAGCCGCCAAGCTCGGCGCTGCGCACGAAGGATTCCAGGTTCGCCAAGCTTTCCATGTCACCACCTTCAAGGAAATATTGAAAGTGATACCACTTACTTCCCTCTAATCAAAGAGGAATGACAGCGCGATATTGGCTCCATCGAAACCAGCAGAACGGAGTTTTCGCCAATGTCCAGACCCCTCACCGGAAAGACCGCCCTTGTCACCGGCGGCTCGCGCTCGATCGGCGCGGCGATCGCAAAACGTCTCGCCGCCGATGGCGCCAATGTAGCGCTGACATACAGCGCCTCGCCGCAAAAAGCCGCCGATGTCGTGGCCGAGATCGAAGCGTCCGGCGGCCGCGCCATCGCCATTGAGGCCGATGCCGGCAATCCGGAAGCGGTGCGAGCCGCCGTCGCCAGGACCGAAGAGACCTTCGGCGCGCTCGATATCCTCGTCAACAATGCCGGCATCGCCATCAACGGCCCGATCGAGGAGATCGGCTTTGCCGATTACGAGCGCATGATCGCCGTCAACGTGACGGGCGTCTTCGTCGCCAGCCAGGAGGCCGCCCGCCGCATGAAATCCGGCGGCCGCATCATCCAGATCGCCTCCAGCGTCGTACAATATGGCGGCTTCCCCACCATCTCGCTCTATACGCTGACCAAGGCCGCCATAACGGGCTTCAGCCGCGCGCTCGCCCGCGATCTCGGGCCGAAGGGCATCACGGTCAACACCGTGCATCCCGGCCCCACCGATACCGACATGAACCCGGACGGCGGCCCGGTCTCGGCAATCGTCGGTCCCGGCATCCCGCTCGGCCGCTATGGCAAGGATCACGAAATCGCCGCCCTCGTCGCCTGGCTCGCCAGCCCCGAGGCCAGCTTCGTCAACGGCGCCGGCCTGCTCGCCGACGGCGGCTTCACCGTTTGATTTCCCGCAACGGAAGGATCGTCCCCATGTCGTCCATCGGCATCGTCGGCGCCGGCAATATCGGCGCAGCCTTCGCCCGCGCGCTTGCCCGCAACGGCCTATCCGCCACCATCGCCAACAGCCGCGGCCCGCAGACCCTGTCCGGGCTGGCGGCCGAGCTCGCCCCCCATATCAGGGCCGGCACGATCGAGCAGGCGGCCGCCGCCGATCTCGTCCTTATCGCCGTGCCCTGGTCGAAACTGCCGGCGGCTCTGTCCGGCCTGCCGGACTGGGCCGGCCGCATCGTCATCGACGCCAACAACCCGATCGAGGCGCCGCTCTTCAAGCCGGCCGAGCTGAACGGCCGCCTGTCCAGCGAAATCGTCGCCGGTCTCGTTCCCGGCGCCCGGCTGGTGAAGGCCTTCAACCACCTCTTCGCGAACCTCGTCTCGGGCGATCCGAGGGCCGAAGGCGGCAGCCGCGTGCTCTTCTATTCGGGAGACGATGTCGCGGCGAAGGCGGAGGTCGGCGCCCTCATCGCCCGCCTGGGCTTTGCCGGCATCGATCTCGGCCCGCTTGCCGTCGGCGGCAGCCTGACGCAGTTTCCCGGCGGGCCGCTGCCGGCGCTGAACCTCGTCAAGTTCGGCTGAAGGAGAAACGCCATGTCCCCGATAGAGATTGCGGAAACCTACTTCGTCCACAAGCTGTAGGGCCGCGGAGCACCCTTCATTCTTCGCCGCCCCGCCTTCCGTCATGTCCCGCTCTCCGTCATCCTCGGGCTTGTCCCGAGGATCCGCTTCAGTCGATACGGAGCACGGGATCGAGGACGATCCTGCGCGAAGGGCCGACAGCCGTTCCTGCGTCACCGTTGCCGACTGATCGAAAGCCTGGCAGATCCCGGGACAAGCCCGGGGATGACGCCGGAGGTTGCCGATCCCACGCCATATCCCGAGGCGCGCGCAGGATGCCCGCGCCAGCCTCCGCTCAACCGCGCCGGCCGCGCTCCGGGTAGGTCTCCCGCGCGGCCCGGGTCAGCGCCGGAAGGTTGCGGATATATTGCGCCGCCCCGTAAAAGACGTTGGCCAACCCCTCCTTGCCGGAAAGCCGGCGCAGGCTCTGGTCGCGGATCGCGAAAGGGTTGCCATGCGCCGCCGCCGCATCGAGGGCGGCTTTGGCCTCCCGGATCGCCCCGAGCTTCTTCAGGGCCAGGTAGAGCGGGTAGTAGCACTGCGTATCGCCGGCCTTGACCGCCCGGTCGTAGTAGAAGACGGCGCCGGCCAGGTTGCCCTCCGCCGCCGTCAGCCCGCCCAGCGCATACATGGCGTAGACGTCGCCCTGCTCCACGGCGGCGGCATAGTGGTGCTTGGCCCTTTCCACATCGCGCGGCCGCATGTGATCGTAGATATAGCCGAGCTGGGCGGAGACCGGCCCGTAGCCGTTCTGCGCAAGTTCGAGATAGATCGCCAGCGCCTGCTCGTATCGGCCGGCCGCGAGCAGCCTGTAGGCTTCCTCGCCGTTTCTGGCGGCTGTCTCCCTGTCCACGGCGCTCCCCTCCGGCCCCATCCCGAAAGAACCCGCCCACAAAATACCCAAGGCAAAAGACGCCGCCAAGCTCGCCTATCGGCTGCGCCCACCCTCCGAATGCATGATGCCGTTGACCGGCCGCTTCGCCGGCAGGCCAGGCCCGCTCCTCACACCCCGCGCATGTTTCCCCACATGAGCACATGCAGCTGCGGCAGGACCCGGGCGCCGAACCAGCGGTCCGACGTGACCCTGTCGACCAGCCAGCGCATGCGGTTCAGGATGCCGTCGAGATCGATCCTGTCGTCGTCGTTGACCGGCGGCGTATGGTTGCCGGGCTGCAGGAAGACCGGCAGCGTCTCGAACGACCGGGCGACGGACTTGGCAAAGGCATAATCGCCCTCGTCGAAGATGACGATTTTCATTGCGATTTCAGGGCCGTCGCCGGCCGCCTTCACGCAGTCTCTCAACGCCGCCTCATCGAAGCCCATGCCGCTCGAGGGCGGTTTCGGGCTGAGGATGAGATGGTCGAGCGCCGAGAACCAGTCCTGCGCGATGGAGCCCTGCGTTTCCAGCGCAAACCGGTAGCCGTCGCGCTTGCCCCGCCCGATCAGCGGCGCGAGCGGCTGGATGGCCGGGTTGCCGCCGGACAGCGAAACCGTCAGCGGACGGCGCCCCGACAGCGCCTCCACCTTCGCCCAGATCTCGTCCGCCGCCATCGGCGCCCATTCGTCGCGATAGGCGCTGTCGACGGCATGCAGCGTGTCGCACCACGAACAGCGATAGTCGCAGCCGCCGGTGCGCACGAAGACGGTCGGAAGCCCGCAAAGCGGCCCCTCGCCCTGGATCGTCGGCCCGAAGATTTCGCTGACGCGGATCTTCTGCTCGCGCATCTGCGCGCCGCTCACGGCCGGTACTCCGCCCAGGTCTTCGGCGTCTCGCTGACCCTGACGGCGGACGTTTCCGGCATGCGCTGCTTGCACCAGTCGTAGAAATGCCGGGCGAGCCATTCCGACGTCACCCTGTCGTGGCCGAGCGCCTCGTTCAGGTGCCGGTGGTCGAAATTGTCGTCGATATAGCGCTTGAGCGGCGCAAGCTCGTGATAGTCGCGCACGAACCCGTCCGCGTTGAGTTCGGCCGCGGCAAGCTCGACGACGACGATATAGTTGTGCCCGTGCAGGCGCGCGCACTGATGCCCTTCGGGAAGATGCGAAAGCTGGTGGGAGGCGGAGAAGTGGAATTCCTTGGTGATGCGGTACATCACTTCACCTCCTCTGCCTTGAAGCCGCCGTCCCTGAAGCCGGCCGTGGCGGCCGCCCAGAAATCCGGGTCCTCGTAGACGGTCGGGTCCGCGACACCGGCGAGATGGAAGGCCTCGCGGCGCTCGACGCATGTTCCGCACCGCCCGCAATGGGCGCTGCCGCCCTTGTAGCAGGACCAGGTCTCGCCGAACGGCGTCCGGTGCCGGAAACCGTCGGCGACGATGTCGGCCTTGGTCGCGTTGACATAGGGCGCAAGCAGCGTCACGTCGGCATAACCGTCGAGCGCATGGCGCTGCATCGTCCCGAAGGCCGCGATGAAGCCCGGCCGGCAGTCGGGATAGATGAAATGGTCGCCGCCATGCACGGCAATCGCCACGGCATCGGCCTGGCGCGCGGCGGCAAGCCCGAAGGCGATCGACAGCATGATGGCGTTGCGGTTCGGCACCACCGTCGCCTTCATCGTCTCCTCGGCATAGTGGCCGTCCGGCACCTGGATGTCGTCCGTCAGCGCCGAGCCGGTCAGGTGTTTGCCGACACCGGAAATGTCGATGATATCGTGCGGCACGTTCAGCCTGCGGGCGCAGAGCGCGGCAAATTCCAGCTCCTTGACGTGCCGCTGGCCGTAATTGAAGGAAATGAGGCCGATGAGCCGGTGTTGCGCCGCCATCGCATAGGCAAGCGAAACGGAGTCGAGTCCGCCGGAGCAGACGACAAGTACTTTCATGTCAGGATCCCTTGTTTTGTTGAACCGGGTGGGCTGCGACCGGTTAGCGGGGCATTTCCTAAACGCGTGGAGCGTCCATGTCCAGACGTGAAACGGAATGAGCCTTCACGTCCAGGCTCCGAACTCGCCGTAGCCGGCGGCAATCGCCTCTTCGGCAAGCCTGGCGAGCGGTTCGTAATCACCATCAGAAAGCACGTCGAAGCGGACAAGGCCCAGCGTGTCGCGCGCCCCGGCGAGCGCCGGCGCGGCAATGGCGGCGGCAAGCGCCTGCCGCAGCAGCGCCACCCGCTCGTCCGATGCGCCCGCCGCGGTGATGAAGGGCAGGCCCGGCCCGCAGGCCGTCTCGGCAAGGACGCGCACGCCGCCGAGCCGCTGCGGATCGAAACGCCGGATATTGCCGAAGGTGATGCAGTCGATCGCCGCGCAGCCGGCCCGCCCCGCGGAGACCGCATCGATGCTCGCCCCATGGCTGCCGGTCTCGACGACGCCGGCAAAGAAGCGGCCGTTTTCGGCAAGCGGCGCGATCGCCGCCCGAAAGAGATTGCTGCCGGAATTGCTGTCGGGACTGTTGATGGCGGCAATCGTGCCGCGCAGATCCGCCAGCGATCGCGCGCCGCTGTCCCTGCTGACGATGACGAAGCTGCGCATCAGCGGCCCGTCGCAGCCCGGATGCGAATAGACCGGCGTCGCCACAAGCCGCACCCTGCCCCGCAAGGTCTTCACATAGGGATAGCCGCAGGTTTGCGACAGGATGAGGTCCGGGCGCAGCCAGGCCTCGTCATGCGCGATACCCGTATCGAGGCGCTCCGGCAGCCCGGCAAGCCCGGCATCCGCCAGATGCGCGCGCAGAAAGGACCACAGCTCCTGCGTGGCCTGCCCGAGCGGCGGCGGCGTCACATACATCGCCAGGCTGGCGAGAAACATTCCGGCCGGCCTATTGCTGCTGGAAGGCCAGCCGCACGCCGAGCGCCATATAGATCGAGCCGACCACCTTGCCCTGCCAGCGGCCGATCGTCCGGTTCTTCGCCAGCCAGCCGCGCACCGAGCCGGCGCCGAAGGCAAGCGCCGAGGTCACGCAGATGCTGAGCGCCACGAAGATGACGCCGAGCAGCGCGAACTGGCCGATCACCGACCCGCTTTCGGGATGGATGAACTGCGGCAGGAAGGCGAGGAAAAACAGCGCCGTCTTCGGGTTCAGGATTTCCGTGAACACGCCCTGGCGGAAGGCCCTTGCCGGGCTGATCGGCGCCGCCGTGCCGACATCGAGATTGCCGGACTTTTCGACGAAGGCGCGGTAGCCGAGATAGACGAGATAGGCGACGCCGACATATTTGACGATCTCGAAGGCGAGCGCCGAGGTGGCAAGCAGGGCCGAAAGGCCGAAGGTCGCCATGGTGGAATGGATGAGGTCGCCCGCCGCAATGCCGAGCCCGGTCGCAATGCCGGCCTGCCGGCCGCCGCTGACCGAGCGCGCCAGCACGAGCAGCGTCGCCGGCCCCGGAATGACCATCAGGCCGAGCACGACAAGAACATAGGTCGTCAAAACAGCTGTCGTCATCGGTCGTCTTCTTTCCTTGAAAAACCGCCTGCAAACTACCGGCTTTCGCCATCGATGCAATATCACCAGGGTTTGGCTGCCTGCCGGGGCATCAGCCGCGAAAATCCGTTGCGCCGGACCGGGAATGGGCGCAGGCTTGTTGCGTCGGCGCCGTTTCAGGGGCGCGGCCGCTTCCGGCCGCAAGCCCTCGCCGCAGCGCGAAAGACGCGCCGCACCGACCCGTTCGCGTCACGACATCGAGGAGGACACCATGGCCAAGGGGCAATTGCGCAGCAACAAGGAGGCCCGCAAGCCGAAGAAGGACCGCACGCCCGCGCCCGCCACACCCGCGCCCGGCGCGCAGGTCAAAATGGCCGGCACCGCAACCGCCGAGAAGAAGAAGTAAGGCCAGGCCCGCTTGCACCACACATGGCGCCGCACACGGCGCCACACAGGGCGCCGCGCATATCGAGACCGCGTGCCGATGCCCTGCCGCACCGGGCAGGTCGCCGGCCGCCGAGCGACCTGACCGGCGCTTCGGCGGTCCCGGACCTCTCGGCATGCGCCCCATGATCGCCCGACCGGGTCGAGAGGGTCAGGCCGCCGCGTCCGGCAGGGTAAAGATAAACCTCGCCCCGCGCGGCTCGTTCGCCTCCGCCCAGAGCTGCCCGCCATGCGCCTCGACGATCGAGCGGCAGATGGCAAGCCCCATGCCCATGCCCTGTTCCTTGGTGGAAAAGAACGGCTCGAAGATCTTGTCGGGAAATGCGATGCCGGCGCCCCGGTCGCTGACCTCGACGCGCGCCATGCCGTCCGCCCGGCTCTGGCGCACTTCGAGCAGCCGGCCGCCGGCAAGGTCGGCCATCGCGTCCATGCCGTTGCGCATGAGGTTGATGACGACCTGCTGGATCTGCACCCGGTCGAAGGGCGCGGCGAGCACCATATCCTCGCCGGCGAGATCGATGCGCAGGCCGTGCCGCGCCGCCTCTTCGGCCAGCAGGTCGCGCGCCTCGGCGACGACGCGGCCAAGGGTGACGCAATCGCGCTTGTCCTCGGCCTGCTTGAAGAGCGCGCGCACGCGGGTCACGACATCGCTTGCCGAATGGGCGCTGACGATGATGCGCTCCAGCGTCTTCTGCGCCCGCTCGATATTCGGCGGGTCCGTCATCAGCCAGCGCCGGCAGGCGTCCGAAGAACTCATCACCGCGGACAGCGGCTGGTTGACCTCGTGGGCGATGGAGGCCGAAAGCTCGGCAAGGCTCGCCGCCTGGCTGGCGCGGGCAAGGCTTTCCTGCGCCGCAAGCAGCTTTTCCTGCACCCGCACCTCGCCGTCTATGTCGAGGCAGACGACGTTCCATTGCACGATCGCCCCCTGCTCGTCGCGCATGGGCGCGGCGCGCGTTTCCACCCAGCGATATTCGCCGTCGTAGCGCCGCAGCCGATGGCGGCGGGCATAGGGTTCGCCGGTCTTCAGCGAATGGGCGTATTTCTCCTTCACGCCGGCAAGGTCGTCGGGGTGGACCCCGGCATCCAGCGTGCCGGCAAGGCGGGATTTGCCCGTCCCGTCCAGCGCTTCGAGATCGTAGCCCAGGAAATCCCGCAGTCTCTGGCTGCGGAAGATCGGCTCGCCGTCCGGCGTGGCGCAATCGATCATCGCCGGCAGCGTTTCGACCAGTTCGCGCAGGAAGCGCTCCCGCTCGCGCAGCGCCTCCTGCGTGGTGACGAGATCGTGGACATCGGAACTGACGCCGTACCACCGCAGGATCGTGCCGGCCTCGTCGCGCAGCGGTTCGGCCCGCGTTTCCGTCCAGCGGTAGCTGCCGTCGGCGCGGATCTGCCGGTATCGCTGGAAATAGGGTTCCCCGGTCGCAAAGGCATGGCGCGCCGCCCGGATGGCCGCTTGCCGGTCATCCGGATGCACGACGCCGAGCGAGGGCGTCCCGTCTGGCGCGATCATGTCTTCGAGGCCGGCGCCCGTCACCTCGGTAAAGCGCTTGTTGATATAGGTCGGCCGCCCCTCGGCCGTCGTGCTCCAGATCAGCGCCGGCACCGTGTCGATCATCTGCTGCAGCTGCCGCTCGCGTTCGCGCAGCGCCGCTTCGGTGCGCTTGTAGGCGTCGATATCGACGGTGACGCCGTACCAGCCGGTGATGCGCCCCTGCCCGTCGCGCGTCGGCCGCGCCGCCGCCCGGTGCCAGACATAGGCGCCGTTGGCGCGCAGCACCCGGTATTCGAAATTCCAGTGCTCGCCGGTCCTCAGCGCATGGCGCAGCGTCTCGCCGGCCTCCTCCGCGTCGTCGGGATGCACGCCCCGCTGCCAGCCCTGCCGCCCGCCCTCGACGAAGGGCCGGCCGTCGAGAAGCAGGTTCAGGTCCTCCAGCACCATGGCGATCGAGGTCTGCGCCGTCGGCGTCGCGTAGGTGAACTGGCCGGCCGCATCCATCGCCCAGGCGCCGCCATAGAGGTTTTCGATGGCAAGCGCCGTGCGCACCGCCTCGCCGGTCTCGCCAAGCGAACTGGCCGTCGTCCAGCGCGCGTCCTGCCGCGCCACCGCCGGGTCGATATCGACGCTGGCCCCGTATTGCGGCTCCACGCGGAATTCCACCCAGCGGTAGCTGCCGTCGGCCTGAAGCTTGCGGTAGCTGCTGACCTGGGGAATGCCGTGGAAGAAGGCGCGCGCCCGCGCCTGCTCCACCGTCGCCCGGTCGTGCGGATGAACCTCCGCCATCGGCGGCAGGCCGGAGGCGAATTCGCTGCCGGACGCAACGGCGCCGTCCCTGCCGCTGTCGACATCGATGACCGTGCCGTACCAGCCGGTGATCGCGCCGCTGTCGTCGCGCAGCGGCTGCCCGGTGGTTCGCGTCCAGCCGTAGCCGCCGGATTGCCGCAGCATGCGGTTGTCCATGCTGTAATATTCGCCCGTCTGCAGGCAGCGGCGCCAGAGCGCGGCCGCCCCCTCGTAATCGTCGGCATGGATGGCCCGCTTCCATCCGAATTCGCCGTCCGCCAGCGGCCGGTTGAAATCCGCAAGGGTCAGCCCGAGAAAGGCCAGCACGTCGGGCGTGACGTAAAGGAAGGCGCCGGCGGCATCCGTGGCCCAGCCGACGCCCGTGACCTGCTCCACGGCTTTCGCCGCCCGCACCGCATCGCCTTCGGCCCGGTCGGGCGCGCCCATCGAAACCAGCGGGCCGACGGACAGCGACAGCGCAAAAAACGCCGCCCATGCAAGCGCAGGCTCGCGCCACCCGGCATCGAGCGCCGCCAGCAGCGCGGCAAGGACAGCCACGGCCAGAACGGCGCAGATCAGCCTGACGGCCCGCCCGCGCGCCCGGAGAAAGACGGCCGCCACCGGGCCGAGCAGCCCGAGCGGCGAGGATGTCAGCCAGGTCACGGCAAGACCGGCAAGGCAGGCGGCGGCGGCAAGCAAAAGGCGCCGGCGGGAGGGATCGCGCATCAGCATGCGCGCGTCCCGCTGTCGCGCCGAGGCTGGGGACGGTTGCTGGTGCGGCCACTCTCGGCCGGTGGCGCCCGGTCGGACATAAGCATGGTTCGACCTGATCTCATCATATCGAAGGATTTGCAATAGGCTGCTGCGCCGCAGGATAGCGCCGTCCCGGCCAATTGGAAGGGCGCCGCCGCCCGCCCCCGGCTCAGGCCCGTTTCAGCGCCGCCAGGTCGCCGCTTTCCAGCGCCGCCAGATTGGCCTCGATCTTGTCGATCGGCCAGTCCCACCAGGCAAGCGCCAGGATTTCGCCGATGACCTCGACCGGATAGCGCATGCGGATGATGCCGGCCGGGTTTCCGCCGACCACCGCATAGGGCGGCACGTCGCGCGTGACGACCGAGGCGGCAGCCACGATGGCGCCGGCGCCGATCGTCACCCCCGGCATGACGACGGCGCCGTGGCCGATCCAGACATCGTGCTCCACCACCGTATCCTTCACCGGCAGGTCCTTGTAGCCGAAGGTTTCCGGCTTGAAGATGCGGAACGGATAGGTGGTGATGCCGCCCATCGGGTGGTTGCCCGAACTGGTCATGAAATAGGCGCCGCGCGCGATCTGCACGAACTTGCCGATGACGAGCTTTTCGCGGCTCTCCGGCCAGAGATAGGGCGCCAGGATCTCGGCCGTGTCCTCCAGCCTTCCGTAATGGGTGAAATAGCTGTAGTCGCCGATCTCCATGCGCGGATGGTCGATGACGTTCTTCAGGTACATCGTCGTCTTCGAAACCCGCCCGTCCGGATGGGTGACGGGAAAGGCAAGGTTCGCATCGAGAAGCGGCATGAAAGCACCTCCGCAAGGGGTTTGCCGCGCCAGGGCGCCGCAGCCGGGTTGAGGCCGGCACCTGCCCCTATAGCCGATCCGCCGGCAGGAGCCAAAATATCCTGCGCCCGGTCGAATTCCGCCCGGCCCGTTCGTCTGTAGAATGAAGGCAAGCCCGCCATTCGCAACAGGAGGAACCCATGCCGCATTACCTGGTCGCCATCCACCACGCCGACGATTACGACGCCAGCCGGGAGGACGAGGCGATGCACCGCGCCATCGACGCGCTGAACGAAGACATGGTCGCCGCCGGAATCCGCATCTTCGTCGGCGGCCTGCAGCCGGTCGGCAAGGCGATCTCCGTGCGCAGGCAGCCGGACGGCGGGCTGCTCGTCACCGACGGCCCCTATCTGGAGACCAAGGAACATATCGGCGGTTTCTGGGTGCTGGAATGCGCCGATAGGCAGGAAGCGCTCGCCTGGGGCCGCAAGGCCGCGCTGGCCTGCCGCGCGCCGGTGGAAGTGCGCCCGTTCTACTGACCGCTGACCACTGGCCAATGACCAATGACCAACAGCCGCTCCTTCTTCGCCCTCCCATCGCGGCACCGGCCCTGGCCGCGCCGGCAAACGACGGCCGCCGTATGGACAGCGCGCCGCCGGCGCCTATCTGCCGCATCTGTAGAAATCCAACTGGAGGGAAAGCGATGTCAGAATTCGTAGTGCTTGGTTTCGATACCGCCGACAGGGCGGATGCCGTGCTGAACCGGCTGGTCCAGCTTGAAAAGGAATATCTGGTCGATCTCGAAGACGCCGTCATCGCCGTGCGCGATGCGCAGGGCAAGGTGCGCCTCAAGCAGAGCGTCAACCTGACGGCGGCGGGTGCCGCAAGCGGCGGCCTCTCGGGGGCGATCTGGGGCTCGCTCGTCGGCCTCCTCTTCCTCAACCCGCTCGCCGGCATGGTCGTCGGCGGCGCCGTCGGCGCCGGCTCGGGCGCGCTTGCCGGCTCGATGACCGATTACGGCATCGACGACGACCTCATCCAGAAACTCGCCGACACCATCCCCATCAACAGCTCCGCCCTCTTCCTGCTGATCCGCAAGGTGCAGCCGGAAAAGGTGCTGGCCGAATTCAAGGGCGAACACGCCACCCTCCTGCGCACCTCGCTCTCGCCCGAGCAGGAAGCAAGGCTGCGCACCGCACTGTCGGCAGCACCGGCCGTGGCGACACCTGCGGCCTGAGGCGCCGGGCCAAGACGATTGTGCCGGGTGCGCGTGTCGTGCCCGGCGCATGCGTTTGCGGCCATGGATTGCCGTCGGACAGATCCATGCGAATGGGTGGTGTGGCGTCGGCAATTGGTGGGGATGCAACGGTGGTTGTCGAAATGTCGAGCGTCACATCAAGGGATCGTTCAACTCTAATATATTCTTGTAGGCCAAATGCCCCTCCAGAGAAATTTGAACATGGTACAACCCGGGTGTAAGGACACACGGATGACGCCATTGCAGAACGGTTGGGGGCCGGGGAGCGAAGTCAGAATTGACCAAAGAGGCGACAACTCTACCATTCATCGCTGTGATACGAAGATCTATTGAGACATTCCTGCCATCCAATCTCGGGTTCAATTGGAATATCACCCCGTCGGAGCTGAGGCGGACCTCTTCAACAAAAGTATATTCTCTCTGAAAAACCTTGAGGTCATCCGAAACCTTTATCCGGTCAGCCCAATTTACAGGCGCTCCGCGTAGTTCAAAGAGAAGCAGCTCCCGCTCCGCTTCAGAACGGCAATATACCCATTGCAAGGCTTCATCGAGCCGCAACGGCGACACCGCAAGAACTTCCGCGCATCGATGCTGGACGATCGAATGATCGCCGCCAATACCGCCTATGTGATAAACTTTTTCAAACGGGATAGTAGAAAAATGCGCTTCGGTTGGGTTGTACACCGTCCCGGGTATTTGCATATTCCTATCGCTAAATTGCGTGCCTGCGCGGGTGAGAATAGCTTCTGCATCAAGGACAAACATGACCAGCACGGGAGCGTGTGACGCATCGCCGTATCGGCCCTCTCCGGGTTTTCTTATCCCCTCGATATGGTATTGCGTCGGTGTGCAGGGGCGAAAGTAAATCCTGACAAAATCATGGGCAGCGTGACTAGCGTCTATGACGCCCGCCGCAGCAACATCGATTGGATGCGGGTTGGTAGGATCGTTGCGCGAGCACAATTGCCCGGACCGCAAAATCGACACCGCATTTTGCAGCGGACTATGATGAAACAAATACCGTGGCCAATTGCTCCTGTATCGATAATATTGCAGCGATAAAGTTTGCTGCCAGCCCGTTATATGAGCGCGAGCGAAACCGACGCTTAGTGCCATGACATCTCGGTCTGAGCAGATGGAGGCGGCACTATCGCGCTTCCGCGACTCGAAGGCGCAAGTTCTACAGCCAGTTCGGCCTCATCTCCATCCGCGCGAAGTATTTCGATAGGCCGCACCTGTGGGAGCAAACTTACCAGCGACAGCAACGGCATTCCCCCCTCGGCGTCGACAGACGCAACCCTATCCTTCGTGAGGAGACCCTTCTGTAGCGTCAACCAAACCGCACGCAGGTCGTCGCGTTGAAGGACCCAAGAATTGTGGTCGATCTCAAGTTCGAGGCCGTCTTCCTTGATGCGCGCACGGATCGGCTTTCTCGTCACAATATCGACCAGCACGTTTTCAGAAAGATCAACTGCCCGATTGAGATCCAACCAAAACGCGTCAAAAGAAAGCGGCTTGTGTCTACCGGATTTGATCTGCTCGGCGACATGCTCAAGATGTTCGGGCAATCCGATATCCTTGGTAAAATCGTGAATGTAGATATCTATCGGAAGCTCGGAC
The DNA here is from genome assembly GCF_042656325.1 of Rhizobium sp. GCM10022189. Taxonomy (NCBI): domain Bacteria; kingdom Pseudomonadati; phylum Pseudomonadota; class Alphaproteobacteria; order Hyphomicrobiales; family Rhizobiaceae; genus Rhizobium; species Rhizobium sp. GCM10022189. The sequence continues at coordinate 123,179 of NZ_JBHSOR010000056.1, read as the reverse complement.
AAATACTTTTCCATGAGAGGTCGGACATCCGCCCAATCCAGTCCGCCATTGCCGCAACCAAGCCGCGGGAACGAGATCTCTCTGATACCGACCGCCTGATAGGTTGCTACGAACTTTTGCAGGCCCATCTCTATCCACTCGATACGAGAAGGATTTCGCCAATGTATCTTTGTCGGGAAATTCAGGGTGAGATAGTCCTTGCCCCGCCAAAGCCACAATTTGCCGGGCTCCAAGAGCTTTTCGTCGCATATCTTCTGGTAGGCTCGGAACATCTCAGGCTCGCGATTCTTGAATTCCTTCGCGATCCCTTTGCCCATGATCCCGACGCAGTTTACCGTATTGACCAGCGTTTGAGCCGGTGACGAAAACAAGTCTGTACGCCGATATACAAGCATCCAAGACCTCCATAGCGGTGAACACTCATCAGAACAAAGAGTGAACATATAAGGTATTTGCGACGGCCTTACCAGTCCGTAGATTTAGAATCCAGCCCCGATCTTAGCATCTCATTCAGAATGGCGACCACTCAATTTCGCCAGATAAGCTTAGGCGAACTTATGCACAGTCTGAACGCTCAGGCTCACACGAAGCTTGTCGCTCCATATCGACAGCCATTCACTCCCGCACCTTCACCCCTTCGCCGAGCGGCGCCTCCAGCCGAAACTCGAAGCCCTCCGCCCCGTAGCTGATCTCCGCCCTGCCCTGAAACGCCGCCGGCAGCAGCCTGCCGATCATGCGCGATCCGAAACCTTCGCGCGCCGGCGCGCCGGTCTCAGGCCCGCCGCGCTCCTTCCATTCCAGCACGAACCGCCGCTGGCCGGCCTCGCGCTCCACGCTCCAGCCGAGCCGCACCACGCCGGCCTGCCGGCTCCGCCCCGTATTTCAGGCTGCTCGTACGAACTCATGCGGCATCATAGCACTTGTTGCGATGCGAGATCGACATTGAGGCTGGAGTAGGCCTCCGCAAATGTACACCGCGCCTTCTCTTTCGCAAATCATTCCCCAAGCGCCGCCGGGCAAGCATCCACTCCCGCCCCCCTAAATCAAACTCGGCTCCGCATCCGGATCGACCTCGTCGAGAATGTCAGGCGAATTGTTCTTGTAGCTTCCCACCCCCGATTTGCCCGGCCGCACCGGCCACATCACCATTTCCTCGGAAGGATAGGGCACCATCAGATCGGCCGGGTCGGGCTCGTCGGAGAGCCATCTGTCGTAATCCTTGCGATGCAGGATGACCGGCATGCGGTCGTGGATTTCCGCCATCATCGCGTTGGCCTCGCAGGTGACGATCGCGAAGGTGCGGATGCGCTCGTCGGTTTCGGGGTTTCGCCACATCTCCCAGATGCCGGCAAGCGCGAAGGGCTCGCGCGATTTCATGGCGATGGCGTATGGCAGCTTGTTCTTGCCCGCCGGGTCCAGCCCCTTCCATTCGAAATAGCCGTCGATCGGAACGAGGCAGCGGCGCGAGCGGTAGGCGGCGCGGAAAGTGGCCTTGCTGCTCAGCGTATCGGCGCGGGCGTTGACCATCGGGCGAAACGGCGGCTTTGCCCAGCCGGGGATCAGGCCCCATCTGGCCGAGACGAAGACCGGGCCGACCTTGCCGGCGCGGTCCTCCTCCTTGACGATGACGGGATAATCCAGCGACGGCGCGCCGTTGTAGCGGGGAAACTGGTTGCCGAGATTGAGGCTGTCTGCCCGCCTCGCAAACGAAAAGTTCCGCAGCAAGGTTTCGAAATCGCTTTTGACGAAGACCCGTCCGCACATGCGCGCTTCCTCTCCTGCCGGAAGACCCGGCCTTGAACCAGGAGGACGGCCGAAGCGGACATCCGCCGCCTCCGCCGCCGCTCACTCCCGCACCTTCACCCCTTCGCCGAGCGGCGCCTCCAGCCGAAACTCGAAGCCCTCCGCCCCGTAGCTGATCTCCGCCCTGCCCTGAAACGCCGCCGGCAGCAGCCTGCCGATCATGCGCGATCCGAAACCTTCGCGCGCCGGCGCGCCGGTCTCGGGCCCGCCGCGCTCCTTCCATTCCAGCACGAACCGCCGCTGGCCGGCCTCGCGCTCCACGCTCCAGCCGAGCCGCACGACGCCGGCCTGCCGGCTCAGCGCCCCGTATTTCAGGCTGTTGGTCGCAAGCTCGTGCAGCGTCAGCGTCAGCATCAGCGCCTGCTGCGGCGCAAGGTCGAGATCGGGGCCGGAAATGCGGATGCGCTCGCTGAAATCGCCGACGGAGACGAGGCCCGCCTGCACCAGGCTGTGCAGGCCGGCATCGGCCCAGGCGGTCTCCGTCAATATGTCGGTGGCGCGGCCGAGCGAGACGAGGCGGGCATTGTAGATTTCGGCGGCTTCCGCAAGGTTGCCGGTCTGGCGGAAGGTCTGGTTGGCGATCGATTGCACGAGGCTGAGAACGTTTTTCAGCCGGTGGCCGAGTTCGTGGTTGAGCAGCTTCTGGCGCTCGCGCGCGCTTGCCCGCTCGGTCACGTCGGCGGCCATGCCGAACCATTCGACGATCGTGCCGCCGGCATCGAAGATCGGAACGGCGCGGGTAAAGGTCCAGCCCGCCTTGCCGTCGCCGCGCCGCACGCGATGTTCCAGCTCCAGCGGCCGCCGCTCGCGGATGGCGTGCGCAATCGCCATGCGCACCTGCTGGCGGTCCTCGGGAAAGATATATTCCTCCATCCAGCGCTCCGCCGGCCCCGCCTCGTCGGCCGGATGCCCGTGCCCGTCGAGCCGGCGCATCTCCTGCCAGTCCGGGCTCATGCGGAAGATCACGTCGGAACTGGCGTTGATCAGCGCCCGCATCCGCTCCTCGCTGCGCCGCAGCGCCTCTTCCGCGCGCCGCCGCGTGGTGATGTTCTGCATGACGGCGAGCAGGCGCGGCGGCTCCTCGGAAAGCCGGGTGACGAACATTTCCAGCATCATGGCCCGCGCCGCCGATTCCCGCTGGAACCGTTCGGACTCGCCTGTCGCCAGCACCCGGTCGCAAATGTCGAACCAGTCTTCCCCAACGTCCGGAAAGGCTTCGCGGATCGTCCGGCCGCTGAGATCGGCGATGGAAAACATCGCCTGCATGGCCCGGTTCATGGCAACATAGAGATAGTCGCACCGCCCGTCCTGCCCCGAGGGCAGCCGCTCGATGATGCAGGCGCCCTCGTCGATGGAATCGAAGAGAACGCGGTAATGACCGCCGGCGTCCCCGCCTGCCCTTGCCCGACCCGAGCCCTCAGTATCGAAATCCATGCAGTTTTCTTCCACGCACCCGTAAAACCGCCGCCGCCCCGGCGCGAAGACGATCCGCAACCGGCGCCCGGCCATGATATCAGGCGCTTGATACGCAGATTAGCGTTTTCTGGATTAGCTGCGAAAATTTTGGACCGGAACGTTCATGAGCGGCCGGTCAAGCGCATCGCGCAGGCCATCCCCACCCTCACGGCAACACCAGCAGCACCGGCGCCGCCGTCATGAGCACCACATCGGCGATCCCGCCGTCCGGCAAGACCAGGCTCGCCTCGCCCGTCTTGCGGGCGCGGTCGAGCCTGGCAAGCAGCTGGCGGCCGTCGGGGAGGCCGCAGATCGACAGCGCGCCGATCGCGCCGGGCTCGATGCCTTCGGCGGGTGCGAAGAGCAGCACCGTATCGTCCCACATGCTGAGCGCGCCGGCGCGAGCGCGCACCTGGGCGGCGGCGATCGGGCGCTCGCGCCTGCCGGCAAGCGCCAGCCGCGCCCTGTCGAGCACCGGCTGCGGCAGCGGCTGCGGCGCGCAAAGCGCGCCAAGCGCGCCATCCTCGCCGATCGTCGCCGAAAGCAGGATCGTCGCCCCCGCGCCCTCGCCCGGCGCACCGCCATGCCCGGCGATCCCCGCATGGTGCATGACCTCGGTCACGGCCACGCCGAGGAAGGCGGCGATCGCGCCCGCCTCCTCCATCGTCATGCGCCGCCGGCCCGAAAAGGTGCGGGAAACGGCGGAGGCATCCTTGCCGAGATGGCGGGCGAGCGCGCGCAGCGATTGCCCCCTCTCGTCAAGCTGGCGGTGAAACCAGTCGCCGTCGATCTCAGCCATCGCCTTTCCCCATCCCCTGTCCGCGCATATGCGGCGTTGCTTATTTGTTGCAAAAAACGCAACGAGACGCAAGCAACCGCACCGGGCTTTTTCGCCTCAACCTTTGACATGGTTGGTCTCCTGAAGTTGCAACGCAGCCCGCCCTTCCGCCGGAAAACGACTCTCCCGGCAGCGACGGGGAAAAGATAGGTATTTTTTCCTATTTTGGATTGACGTTGCGATTTCGACAACATAATCTCCACACCAACGACAAGAGAGCATGACACGGGGGAAGATCGGCATGGCTGAGGCCAAAACGCCCTGGCAGAAAGTCGCCGCCAGATTCGCGCTGACGCCGTCCGGGCTGGCGGCCGAGCTCAAGCGCCACCGCTCCAGGATCTGCCGGGCGCTGAGGGACGAGCGCGGCCGGATCAACGGCCGCGACCAGCTGGCGCTGCTGCAGGCCGCAAGGCGCCGCGGCATCGCGCTCGCCCCCGCGGACATGCTGCCGGAGGCCGACGATGCGTAGGGAGCCGCTGTCCATGCTGGCGCAATCGGACCTGCTCGACACGCTGATCGGGCGCTGCGTCATGCATGGCGGGGCGGCCGCCGGCGAGGCGATGCTCGTCATCGACGGCCAAACGCTGGACGACCTGCTGCAGCTTTCCAACCGGCTGCGCCGCCTTGCCCTCTTCGAAGACCGCATCCGCGCCATGGTGACGGCCCGCCAATAGGCATCGGCCGCGCCGGCAAACCAGTTCGCAACGTCACCGCAATTTCAGATCCAGCGAGGATTGACATGCAGACCATTACCTCCCGCCCCGGTGCGGCAGCCGCGCCCGCCCCGCTCGCCGTCAGCAAGCCGCTGCTCTGCCCCTGCTGCAGGCAGCCCGTGAGCGCGCCCCAGCCCGAAATCGTCATCGATCACTACGGCCTGACGCCGATGGAGGGCCGCATCTTCACCACCGTCTGGAAGGGCAAGGGCCTGCCCGTCGTCACCGAGCGCATCTTCACCGCCATGTATATCGACGATCCCGATGGCGGCCCCTCGCCGGACAGGATGTATCTCGCCTTCAAGGTGGCCCTTTGCCACCTGCGCCAGAAGCTGGAAGGCTCCGGCATCGGCATTGCCAATGTCGGCTATCGCCGCGGCTACCGGCTGGTGCTGGAAGGCAAGTTTCCCGATTCCGCCGCGCGCTAGGCGCCGCAGGCGCGGAACCCCCCATGGCCGCCGCCCCTTCCGCGCCGGCCGTGCTGCGATCCCGACACCATTCCTTGCAAGAGCCGCAACATGCCTTCAGACGTCGAACGGCTTCGCCGCGATGTGTCGCTGCCGGAAACAGCCGCACGTTTCGGCTGCCGGCTGCAGAAGAGCGGGCATGAACATGTCGCCCTCTGCCCCTTCCACACCGAGGATACGCCCTCCTTCACCATCTTCGCCGGGCAGGACGGCATCGAGCGCTTCCATTGCTTCGGCTGCGGCGCCGGCGGCGACGTCCTGGATTTCGTCTGCCAGATCAAGGGCGTCGATCTTGCCGAAGCCATCCTTCTTCTCGGCGGCGGCGGCGACCGGCCGAATATCGCCCCGCGCGCGCCCCAGGCCCGCGATCCCTACGAGGGCATCACGCTTCTGGCCCTGCCGCAAGAGCCGATCCAGGCCGGCGCCCGCATCCGCCTCTACAATCCCAAGCGCCGGGGCGACCGCAGCGAATGGGGCGCGTTTTCGCCCTCCATGGTCTTTCCCTACCGCCAGGCCGACGGCGCCCTGACCGGCTACGTGCTGCGCCACGATCTCTCCGGCGGGTCCAAGGAAACGCCGATGGTCATGTATGCCCGCCTGCCCGACGGCAAGGAGACCTGGTGCCGCTACCCCTTTCCCAAGCCGCGCCCGCTCTACGGGCTGGAAACGCTCGGCAGGACGCAGCAGGTCATCGTCGTCGAGGGCGAAAAATGCCGCGACCGGCTGGCGGCCAGAAGCCGCCGCACGGTGCTCTCCTGGGCCGGCGGCACGCAGGGCGTCAAGCACACGGACTGGTCGCCGCTCTCCGGCCGCGACGTGGTGATCTGGCCGGATTTCGATCCGCCCGGCCTTTCGGCGGCGCAAGAGATCGCCGCCATCCTGGCCTCGCTTGGCGCCCATGTGCGGCTGACGGGCCTTGCGGAAGCGGGCGCCGCCTCCGATCTCGCGCAATTCACCCATGCCGACTGGCAGGCCGGCCGCCTGCCCCGCCGCGGCTGGGACAGCGCCGATGCGGTCGATTGCGGCTGGACCCGCCCGCAGCTCGATGCCTTCATGCGCGCCACCATGCGCGACCACGGCCCCGCCCCGGCCGCGCCGCCGCCGGCCCCGCCGCAGAAGGAGACGCCCGCGCCGGACGCGCCGCCGGCAGGCGCCGACGGCATCGACCTCATGCCGGAATGGTTTCCGAACCAGCCCTTCGGCTCCGAAGTCTGGCTGGCGCGCATCTTCAACGAACATCTGGAGAAAGCCTGCGGCGGGCGGATCGTGCGCGCCGACGGCAAGTTCTGGGCCTATGGCCCCTCCGCCTGGCGGCCCATTCCCGAGCAGAAGATCCGCCTTGCCGTGCATGCTTTCGACGCGATCGGCATCGGCCCCAAGGAAAAGCCGCTGAAGCTCGGCCGCCACATGATCGACGGCATCGTCAACGAACTCGGCACGCGTGTTGCCGATGCCGGCTTCTTCAGCAATCCCGCCATCGGCGTCAACGCGCTGAACTGCACGATCACGCTTGACGAGTTCGGCCGGGTGATCTGCCGCCCGCACGACCCGGCCGACCGCTTCCGCTTCACCATATCGGCCGAATACAACCTGCACACCGAAAGCCGCCCGCCCGAGGGCTCGCTGCTGCGCAGACTGCTCTACGGCGCCTTCCAGGACGATCCCGACGCCAGGGACAAGATCAATCTCGTGGCCGAAATGCTGGGCGCGGCCGCCTTCGGCCTTGCCACGCGCCTGCGCCAGCCGAAGGCCTTCATCCTGCTCGGCGAAAGCGCCAGCAACGGCAAATCCACCATCGCCGCGCTCTTTCGCGCGCTGCTGCCGGAAGGCGCCGTCTCCTCCATCTCGCCGGCCTTCTTCAGCGACGAGAAGCGCATCATCAATCTCGCCGGCAAGGCGGCAAACGTCGCCGACGAGCTGAGCGCCGGCGCCATTGCCGGCGAGGAGTTCAAGGCGGCCGTGACCGGCAACCCGATCGAGGGCCGCAGCCTCTACAAGGATGTCGAAAGCTTCGTTCCCCGGGCGCTGCACTGCTTCACCACCAACACCCTGCCGCGCTTCAACGGCGGCATAGACCGGGGCCTGCGCCGCCGCCTCGTCGTCGTCCAGTTCAACCGCAGCATTCCCGAAAACGAGGTCATCCCCGATATTGCCGAGCGCATCGCCAGAGAGGAGCTGGAACTGCTGCTCGGCCTTGCCGTATCCGGCGCCCAGCGGCTGAAGCGCAACGGCGGCTACACCATTCCCGAAAGCTCCAGGGAGGCGCTGAACGCCTGGCTGCTGCTCGACCCGGTCAACGAATGGTTCGATATCCGCGTCGAGCCCGCCCCGGAAAGGCCGGCCGGCGGCTGGCTGCGCACGGCAAAACTCTTCGAGGATTTCCGCCGCTGGGCAATCGACCAGGGCTACCGCGAAAGCTTCCTGCCGCCCGTCAACACCTTCTCCCAGCGCCTGAAATCCATGCCCAACGTGCATCTGGTGCGCCTTTCCGAGGGCATGGTGGCCCAGGGCGTGGTGCTGAAGGACAGCGCGGCTGCCGCCGCGACCTATGCCGACGTGTTCTGATTGTCCCCAGGCCCGCCATGCCACGGCCACAACCTTTGCCGCCGAAAACTGGCCGCCACGCCATCGACAAAGGACCGCGGCATGACCAGCGCCAATTTCCCCGAATGCCTCGCAATCACCCTCGCCTCCGAAGGCGGCCTCTCGCTGGAGCGCACCGACCCCGGCAACTGGACCGGCGGCAAAGTCGGCAAGGGCGCGCTGAAAGGCACGAAATACGGCATCTCCGCCGCCGCCTTCCCCGCACTCGACATCGCCAACCTGACGCTTGACGACGTCAGGCCGATCTACAAGGCCAGATACTGGGACGAAACCGGCGGCGACACCCTGCCCTCGGGCTTCGACCTCGCCGTCTTCGACTACGCCGTCAATTCCGGCCCCGTCCGGGCGCTGCGCGACGCCCAGACCGTGATCGGCACCCCGGCCGACGGCAAATTCGGCCCGGCCACCCGCGCGAAGGCGGCAGGCGCCGGCGTCGGGGAGATCAAGGCCCTTTGTGCAAAACGCCTGAGCTTCATGCGCAGCCTCGCGATCTGGAAGACCTACGGCAAGGGCTGGTCGGCGCGCGTGGCGAAGGTCGAGGCCAAGGCCGTGGCGATGGCGCTGCGCGCCCGGCCGGGAACGGATGTGAAGGCCGCGCTGGCGGACGAGGCCGGCAAGGCGGAAAAGACGGCCGGCACGCTGCGCAAGGCCGGCGCGGCGATTGCGGTCTCGGCCTCGGGCGGCGCGGGAACGGGTGCGGTTCTGCCGGCGCAGCCCAATCTGGTGGTGCTGGGCGGGCTGACGCTGGCCGGGCTCGCGCTGGCCGCCCTTCTGGCGGTCAAGGCGCTGCGCCAGAAGCAGCGGGCCGAGGCGTACCGGATCGTTTCCGCGCAACAATGAAAGCGCGATAATACCGAGCGGATATCCGGTCCTGTCGCAGCCGGCGCCTTCGCCTGTCGCCGCTGCCTTCGTTTCGCGCCCTTCCGCCAGGGCTCCGCCAAAGCGGCCGATCCTGCGCAAGCTGCGCGCATTCCGGCAATATGCCTGCTCCCTTCAGGCGGGAGCAGGTCTTGCCTCCAACTCATCCCCTGCCGTCATTGCACATGGTCGGCTCGTAAGGGTAGCTGTACCAGGCCTTCATGATCGACCAGCTTTTCGGCACCGGCTCGGCATCCTTCGGATCGATCCTGATGGTCTCCATCTGCCCGTTGGGCTTTGCGACCTCGACCATCACCGCCTTGAACTGGTTGCCGTTTTCCAGAACGTGCGAGGACCAGGTCAGGGCCGTCGATCCCTCGGTAATCGGCTTCGGGAAATAGTTGGTATCCGTATCCCACCAGTGAACCTCGTAGCCGTAGATATTGGCCCCGTCGCGCGAGCAGCCAACGGTGAAGAAGCCGTCGCCGCCAGGAATGGTCCGGTTGAGAAACTCCCGGGTCTCTCCGCCCGGAGACTTCGTGATGCGGCACATCACGATGTTCACGGGCTTTGCGCTTTGCGGCACGATAACGTTGGTGCCGTTTCCGTTGCATGTGCCCGATGTCAGGATGGTCGGAATTCGCCACGTTCCGCTCGCCGGATCCTTGGTGTGGATCGGGATCGACATCTTGTCGATCTCTATGTCGACCTCCTCCTTGCCCTCCTGCGCAGCAGCCCCGGCGACAAAAACCAGCATGGCGGCACAGGCCGCCAGTCCGGTCTTTCCAATAGAATTCACGTATGTCTGCATAAACTCCCCCCTCAATCTTCGATTGCGGGGAAATCCTTATCGATCTCTATGCGGCGCGCATCACCCGTTTGCAGTACGACAACCCGAACGGGACCGTAAAAACCTTTCAGCTTTCGGTGGAACGCCCGCACCCGGCCGGCAGGACCGGCACGCGGCCGCGTTGACAGCCTGCAGCGCCCGCCTGCGCAGACAACCCGTAAAACCCGGGCCGCCTCAACTGCCCCCCATGGCGGCTCTCGCCCACATGCCGCGCTGCGCCTCCGGTATGAGATCGATCCTGTTCAGCTTCATCGTTATCGAGCAGGCCTCTTCATCGCTAAGCTGGGCGGGGTTCGAAACCTTGCGCATCTCCTCCAGGGTCACACCCAGACGCTGCGTGGCGATCTGCACGATGTCCTCGGCGGTCAGCCTGACGGTCTGAGGCGCGCGCGCCTTCCCGTCCTCATAGGCCAGGCGCTTGCTTTCCAGATATTGCCACACGCGCTCCTTGACCTGCGGAATGGCCTGTGCCTTCGGCGACTGCATAGCGACAAGATCCTTGCAGCCCTGCGGATAGTAGCGCGCAACAGCCTCGACGAGCGCAGCCATCTTCATCTGGACGTCGATCGCCGCGGCATCGCTTGCCCGCGCCAAGGCGGCATTGCCGTATTTCGCCACGATCGCAGCCGTCTGTTGGCGCGGATCGACCTTATCTCTTGAGGCAAACAACTGCCGCGCTTCATCCTCGTGATCCATGAAGATCGCATGAACAAAGGGATTGATGCCGGCGAGAATCCGCATCTCCTGTTCGAAGCCGTCGGCCTGCGCTTGCTGGGCGGCCGCGCCCGATGCGGCCTTCGCAGCCGCGGCAGGCCTTTGCCTCTCCGGAACAGGACCGAGCGAGAGCAATGTCCTGCCCCAATCGCCCTGCAGATTCGTCGGCACAGCGCCGACGTTATAGAGTTTCTTTGCGATCGAGCACATGTCTTCGTCGCTCACGCCATTGGGCGCTGCTAGCGCCTTTCGCAGGTCCTCCGACGTTATCCCCAGATATTGCGTCATGAGGGCGTATGCGGCGTCGTCGGACATCAAGGGTACCGGGCTGCGCAATTTCCCGTCGTGATAGGCATTGGCTTTCGCACGCCGGTCATCCATGCGACCGTTGCGGACTTCGACAATGGAATACCAATCCGGCATATTGCCGGTGAAAAAATACTCGCAACCCTCGGGATATTTGTCGGCCACGATCTCGGCAAGCGCGGCCGTCTCGTTCATGACGGCGATGATGGCGCTGTCGCCCGCGCGCGTAAGGGCGGGAGTGCCATAGGTGGCGATGACCGCCGCAATGGTTTTCCTCTGTTCGGGCGATTTCTGACGCGACGATTGCTGATAGACGTACAGTGCGACATCCCTGTGATCCTGATAGATGGCCTGCAGATAAGGGTCTACCCGTCCGGTCAACCGGATGACCGTATCCAGAGTATCTTCCTCGGCATCCTGCGCGATTGCGCCGGATGCGAGAAACGAGACGGCAGCCAGCAGCGACAATAATCTTTTCACGAAACCTACCCCCAATATATGGCAACCGCGACAGCAGTCGCAATCTAAACGCTTTTTCTCACGCATACACCCCGAACGATTGCAATTCTTCTAGAGCATTTCCGGCGAAAACGGAGTCGCCTTCAATGCTCTAGCTTATTGTTTTCCCCGCAATTCCGGGCGCAAAACCGGTTCCCACTTTTGCTGGAATTGCTCTAGGTGTGAACTTTCAGGCTGTCCACGACCGTCAGGATAGACGGTAAAAAAAATCGGTGGAACGCGCGCCCCGCCCCTCATGTGCCGGGCGGCAAACCGGTTGCGCCCGCCCGGCAGTTGCCGCGGCCCTGTCGGCCCGTCAGCTATCCAGCTTCAGCGCCAGCTGCTGCCCGCCGAACACCTTCAGCACATGTTTGTTGATCGGCCGCATCGCCTCGATACGGCGCTGTTCTTCCCGCCGGCGCGCCTCGTGGCGCTCGCGGTCTGCGCGCAGCTGCGCGTCAAAGGCCATGGCCTTGTCTGCTGCTCCTGAATAACTCGGGCTGGCTGCCATCGAACTCTCCATCAGAACATGAGAACGTTTATTTGTTCTTATTTTGTTCTCATTTTCGGCGAAGTCAAGAGCGGTCGTTTCTGGGCGATGCACGTGGGGAGATCCGGCGCGAAAAGAACGCTGCCGCCGGCGAAGTGAAAAAGCGCCAGGTCTCTGGCGCGATAAAACTATTCTTTCGTCTGCAGCCAGATCATGGCGAAAGACATGAGGCCGCACAGCGTGGCGATCAGAAGCAGCTTGTCCATCGAAATCCTCCTATTTGCGGCAGAAACGCGGCAGAAGGATTTTGGTTCGGTTCCGGCATCGTCCGGGCAGCCGTTTCTTCTATGCCGGCCGGATCACCGTCATGATGACGATGTTGCCGGCCTCGTCGCGGGCGCTGTCCGTCGTGGCGATCACCTTGCCGTCGAATTCCGCCTCGGCCTCGGCGAAGGCATCCTTCACCAGCCGCAGCGTTTCCAGATAGGCGCTGTTGTCGCGCCGGGGCATTGCCAGCAACGCCTTGATGCCTGCGCCGTCCTCGGCCATGAAGCGGATACTCCTTCGCGCCCGGCCGCAGAATGCCCGGGATCGTCCGCCGCTGCCATCGGGCAAAAGCGCCTGCGGGTCAAGGGCGCGAGATCGCCCCGGCAGGCAGGAGCCGCCGCCCGCGCGAGCCCGTCTCGCTTTCTCGCCGGGCCTCATGTATAAGCCCTCGTCCCGCCGGGCCTTGCAGGATCGGGCCTTGCAGGATCGGGCCTCGGCCACGACATGAGACGACGGGACCGGACGAAAGAAGATTTGAGATCATGACCACGGCAAAGACGGCAGCGACAGAGGCAGACCAGCGCTATTTCAAGGCGCCGGTCTTTGCGGTCGCGCCGATGATCGACTGGACCGATACCCATTGCCGCTATTTCCACCGCCAGATCAGCCGCAACGCCGTGCTCTATACGGAAATGGTCGTCGCCGACGCCATCATCCACGGCCCGCGCCAGCGCCTGCTCTCCTTTAACGGCGAGGAACACCCCGTCGCCCTGCAGCTCGGCGGTTCCGATCCGGCCAAGCTTGCCGAGGCCGTGCGCATTGCGCAACCCTACGGTTACGACGAGATCAACCTCAATGTCGGCTGCCCCTCCGATCGCGTCCAGTCGGGCACCTTCGGCGCCTGCCTGATGCTGACGCCGGACACGGTGGCGGACTGCGTGGCCGCCATGAAGAAGGTCGCCACCGTTCCCGTCACCGTCAAATGCCGCATCGGCGTCGACGAGCAGGACCCGGAAACGGCCCTGCCCGCGCTGATGGCCCGCGTGCTCGATGCCGGCGCCGACGCGCTCTGGATCCACGCCCGCAAGGCCTGGCTGAAGGGCCTCAGCCCCAAGGAAAACCGCGAGATCCCGCCGCTCGATTACGAGATCGTCTACCGCATGAAGGCGCGTTTCCCCGATGTCTTCATCGGCATCAACGGCGGCGTGCAGACGCTCGACGAGGCAGAGGCCCACCTCGCCCATGTCGATGGCGTCATGCTCGGCCGCGCCGCCTATCAGAATGCGGCGATCCTCGCCGAGGTCGATCACCGCTTCTACGGCGCCCCGGCATCCGAGCCGGACTGGAACGGGCTGCGCGACCGCATGATGGCCTATGCCGCCGGCCATATCGCCGCCGGCGGCCGCCTGCAGCATATTGCCCGCCACATGGTCGGCCTCTTCACCGGCCTGCCGGGCGCGCGCCGCTACCGCCAGATCCTCTCCACCGACGCCGCAAAGCCGAATGCCGGCCCGGACGTGATCGCCGCAGCCTTCGCCGCCGTCGATTTCTCCGGCGCCGCGCAGGCCGTCAGCGCCTGAAGCCGGGCGCGCGCAATGGCGCAACCGGGCGATACGGGCATTTCGATCAGGCGCGGCACGAAAGACGATTTCGCCGCGCTGCGCGCCATTGAGCTTGCCTCCTTCGAAACGCTGCGCGCCGCAGGCGCCGTCAGCGGCGATCCGGCGGCCAGCACGGATGAAGAGCTGCAACGCTATCTCGACCACGCGCTCCTCTACGCCGCCTGCGATGCGGCCGGCGCCCCCGTCGGTTATGCCGGCGCCTCAGTCGAAGACGGCGCGCTCCATATCGGCGAGATGGACGTGCATCCGCGCTGGCAGAGAAAGGGCCTCGGCCGGCGCCTCATGCTGACGCTGCTGGACGAGGGCCGCCGCAGAAAGCTCGCCGAGGCGACGCTGACGACGGATCGTTTCGCCCCCTTCAACGCGCCTTTCTATGCGTCGCTCGGCTTCCGCCTCCTCGAAAGGCGGGATTGCGCCCCGCGCCTGCAGGCGATCCTCACGTCCGAGGCGGACAAGGGCCTCGAGCCCGAAAGGCGCGTCGCCATGGCTCTCGCCCTCTGACGAAGCGGGCCGGGAGAGCGGCAATGGCGGTTCGCGCGCCCGATCGTCGGCACGTCGAACGCCCGCCGCCCTTCACAAGCGGGAGGCGGCGCTCTACTTTCCCTGCCGCGGCCTGAAGCCAGGCTCGCCGGCCGCTGGGGGCGGCCTTTATGGGGGAGGCAACCAGCATGAAAGATGTCGTCGCTTTGGTGACAGGCGCAAGCCGCGGTGTCGGCCGCGGCATTGCGCTCGCCCTGCTTGCCGAGGGCGCCACGGTGCATGTGACCGGCAGGACGCGTTCGGAAGCGCAGGCCGGGCTGGAAGGCGCCAGCCGGGGCTCGCTGGAGGGGCTGGAGCAGGAGGCCGCAGCACTGCCCGGCCGGCTTGTCGTCCACCCCTGCGACCACAGCGACGATGCCGAAACCGCGCGTGTCGCCGAAACGGTCAAGGCCGGCAACAGGCTGGACATTCTGGTGAACAATGCCTGGCCCGGCTATGAAAACATGGTCGAGGACGGCGATTTCACCTGGCCCCGGCCCTTCTGGGAACAGCCCGTCTGGCGCTGGGAGGCCATGATGGGCACGGCGCTGCGCGCGGCCTTCCTGACCTCGCGCGCTCTGGCGCCGGTGATGGTTTCGGCAAGGCGCGGCCTGATCGTCAACATTTCCTTCTGGGCGGCGCAATTTTACGACGGCAACGCGATCTACGGCATGGCCAAGGCCGCCGCCGACAAGATGGCCGCCGATTTCGCCCATGACCTGCGCCCGCACGATGTCGCCGCCGTCGCGCTCTATCCCGGCCTCGTGCGCACCGAAGCCGTCATGCAGAATGCCGGCTATTTCGACCTCTCCAATTCCGAATCGCCCCGCTTCATCGGCCATGTCATCGCCGGCCTCTGGCGCGATCCGGCGCTGATGTCGAAATCCGGGCAGGTCCTGGTCGCGGCCGAACTCGCCCGCCAATACGACATTGCCGATGTCAACGGCTACCGGCCCGTTCCCCTCACCGCGGCGGATTTCGCCAAGGGCTGACCGCACATGCGGCGGCGTCCCGCCCCTCACGCCGCCACGAGCAGCAGCACGTAAGCCACGACCGTCACCATCAGCCCGCGAAAGGCGATCGTCACGAAGCGGTATTTGCTGCGCGCGATAAGCGAGAGAATATCGGCATTCTCCACATATTGGTCGAAGAGATAGCGCTCGTCGCGGCGAACGGCCGCCTCGAAAAACGTCTCGCGATGCTTCGGCCACGCGCCCCAGAACATGGATGTGGACCGGTCGAGCCGGCGCGGCAGCACCACGAGAATGGCCGAAAGAATCGAAAACACCGAGGCTGCCGCCAGCAGCCCGGAAAAGAGAATGGCCTGCGGCGTGCCCTGCGCGTAGCGCGCGAAGGTGAAGACCGCCCTCACCTCGCTGGAGCTGACAAGAAAGGCGAGCATGAAGGTAAAGATATAGGCGGCCTTCTGGTCCGATATCTTGATCTGGTCGTAGAATACGTCGTTGATTTTCTTGATATGGTCGAAATACTCCGCGCCAATGTCCTCGCCCGATGGAGAAGCGGAAGGCAGTTCCGCATAACTTTCGAATTCACTCACTAAAATACCCCCTGCTGAAATAGTGTTTCCCCAATATTACACTTGGGCCTTAAAGCAAGAACACGTGTGCATCCAGCTTGACTTTTACACTGCGCTTGGCCAAAGGGGAAAAAGATGCGGGGGTGTCTGGAATGTCGGGGCTTAAATCTTATCTGTGCGCGGGTACATCTCTGGCGCTCACATCTTTTATACTCGCACTACCGGTTGCAGCCGAGCCTGTTCAGCGCCCGACCCCGGTTGCAGGTTCCGTCATTGCCCGCAAGACTGGCGAGGAAGTGCGTTTCGTCGATGTCAGCAACTGGCGCGTCGTCGATCTCAACCAGGACCTGCTGGATGGCGACGTGCTGCGCACCAACGCCACCGGCCAGCTCGCCATCCTCTTTTCCGACCACACGCAGATCCGCCTCGGCCGCAACTCCGCCCTGCAGGTCAAGAAGATGTCCGCGACCGGCGACACGGTCCTCAACCTGCAGTCCGGCACGATCTGGGCGCGCGCCCAGCGCGGCGGCCAGGGCCTGACGGTCGAAACGCCCGCCGCCGCAGCCGCCATCCGCGGCACGGACTGGACGATGACGGTCGACGGCGCCAAGACCTCGATGATCGTGCTCGAAGGCCGCGTCTCGCTCTCCAACGCGCAGGGCAGCGTCGATGTCAACCAGGGCGAAGGGGCCGTCGCCACCATCGGCCAGGCGCCGCAGAAGCTCATCAGCGTCAACCCTGACGACCGCGAGCAGATGCTCTTCTATCTCAATCTGCGCGACGGTTTCGGCCTGATGCCGACCACGCCGCTGCCGGCAAACCGCATGGCATCCGAGCGCCGCCGGCTGCTCGCCCTGCCGCCGGAACGCCGCAGCACGGAAGACTGGCTGACGCTCGCCGAAATCCAGAGCGCCTTCGACGGACGCCAGGTTGCAGCTGCAACGTTGCAGAATATTCGCGGCCGCAAACTGACAACAGCCCAGCAGGCGCGTGTGGACCTGATCGACGCCACCATCGCCGGTTCCGAAAAGCGCTACGGCGACGCCGCCCGGCTCTTCCAGAAAGCGCTGCCGCATCTCGACCCGCAGCGCCGCAACATGGCCCAATACGGCGGTTACTTCGCCCGCTCGCTAGCCGACCCCGCCCATGTCGAACAGCCGCCGGCAGACACCGTCGGCCCCTATGGCGCGATCATGCAGGCCTATACGGCAGGCTTCCTGCAAAACCCGCGCGCCGCCCTCGATATCATCACGAAAGCGGAAAAGCGTTACCCCGACGATGCGACCTTGCCCGCCATGCGCGCCCAGCTGGCGCTGCTGGTCGATGACCGCGAGCAGATGAAAGAAGCGGTCAATCGCTCGCTGGCGCTCGACCCCGATCACCCGACGGCGCTCGCCGCCCGCGCCGCCTATCGGGCAAGCTATGAGGGCGACATGAAGGACGCGCTTGCCGATCTCGACCGCGCGATAGAGCTTGCGCCCGGCGCATCGGGATCGCTCAATACAATGGGCCTGCTGCAGAGCGCCCGCGATGCCAATGGCGAAGCGGAAAAGGCTTTCCTGAAAGCGATCGAGCTTGATCCGCAGGACCCCGTCCCGCACGCCAATCTGGCGATCCTCTATCTCGACCAGTCGCGCATGAAGGAAGCCAAGCGCGAGATCGACACGGCCCTCGAAGTCGATCCTTCCTTCGACGTCGCGCTGCTGGCCCGCGGCCGCTACTATCTGCAGACCGGCGAGCGCGACAAGGCGCTGGAAGACCTGCTTGCGGCCAGCACGGCCAATCCGGCCCATTCGCAATCGCAGCTCATGCTCGCAGCCGCCCATTACGAAAAGGGCGACCGCCTTCCCTTCGAGCAGGCGATCGAGAATGCCGACCGGCTGGACAAGAACGACCCTGTCATCTCCGCGTTTCAAACCGCCGTGGATATCGACGATTACAATGCCGATGGCGCCATCAGG
Source organism: Rhizobium sp. GCM10022189 (assembly GCF_042656325.1). Taxonomy (NCBI): domain Bacteria; kingdom Pseudomonadati; phylum Pseudomonadota; class Alphaproteobacteria; order Hyphomicrobiales; family Rhizobiaceae; genus Rhizobium; species Rhizobium sp. GCM10022189. The sequence goes on along the minus strand of NZ_JBHSOR010000056.1, from coordinate 105,677 downwards.
AACGCCCAGGAGTTCCTGCGCCGCTCACGCGCCCGCGGTGGCGATTACAGCGTGCTCGGCGCCAATCAGGACGCCGGTTCGACGCTGAACAACGCCTTCCGCCTGCAGGGGCTGGATGCCTGGGGCCGCTATTACGGCGATGTCGTCTTCAACCCGTTCGAAGGCTCGGGTTATACCGACCAGGCGATCAAGGGCAGCATCTTCCCCTACGTCAACGCGACGACGTTCAGCGATGAAAACGTGGTCCAGTACACGGCCGATACGTCTAGCTTCTCCTCGCTCTTCCAGGGCCTGCTGCTCGATCCGCACATGCTGTCCGGCCGCTCGCGCTCGGCGACGATCCTGCGCACGCCCTTTCTCGAAGGCTCGTTCGGCGGCGGCATCAACAGCGTCGACGGCCACACGCGCCGCACCGGCGAAGCGGAGATCCAGGGCTTCTCGAACGAGACGATCCCGGTCAGCTTCTTCGGCAACCTGACCTGGGAAGAGCTGGCCCTCGATGGCGACTATCGCGATTTCGGCGGTTTCCAGACGGAGAGAAACCTGCTGAACGCCAACGGCTACCTGACGGCAACCGTCACACCTGACGACCGTGTGGTGGCCTTCGTCAATCACAACAAGAAGGACGCGACGCTGGATGCCCAGTCGCAGGGTACGTCGCTGACGGATTTCCTCAATCTTTTCGGCTTTCCGGTGGCGACGACGGTCACGCCGGAATTCACCTACCGGCGCGACGAGAGCACCGTGACCAATGCTGGCCTCGGCTGGAGCCATACGTTCGGCTACGAAAACATATTGAACGGTGCACTCCTCTATTCGGAGACCAAATCGCGACAGTCCACATCGCTTCAGGTGGATGACGCTCCGGCGCTGCCCTTGCCGGATCCCGATATCATCCCGTTCATCGACGCTACCGAGGACACGTCCTCGCAAACCTATATCGGCGCTCTCAGCCATTCCATCGGCAGCGGGCCGCTTACCTGGCGCTACGGCGTCGAGGGTGGTTGGATCGATGCGAGCACGACCACATTTTTCCGTCTCCACGAACTCGTGCCTCGCTTTCCGCTTGTCCCCGAGACGACGGACGGGCCGAATTCCTCCAGCAACACGATCGATATCGGCCGCGCCTACGTCGATGTGCTGCATGACATCACCCCAATGCTGAAGGGCGAATATGCGCTGTTCGCCACGCGCATGGAAGCCGAAGGCCTCGATGTCAGCCGGCTGGAGCCGCGCTTCGGCCTCGCCTGGGCGCCCATCGAGAATCATTGGCTGCGCGCCGCCTTCATGCGGCAGGGCCTGGAAGTGGGCGTTCCCACGCTTGCCCCGATCGGCATCCTCGGCATTCAGGCAAACCAGTTTTCGGTCGGTTTCGAAGGCTATGCCGATACGGCAGCCTTCCAGTGGGATGCGGAATGGACCGACCGCTTCTTCACCTCGGTCGAATACCAGCATCAGGAACTGCACGACTTCTCGATCGGCCTGCCGTTGACGGGCCTTCCCTCGGATGACAGCCAGGACTACACGCGCGGCAGCATCGACCGCGCCGCCGTCACCGCAAACGTCGCGCTCGGCAACGGTTTCGGCCTCTCGGCGACCTACGCCTATACGGATTCCGAAAACAAGGACCCGACGACCATCACCTATGGCGACGACCTGCCCTATATCCCGAAGAATTCCGGCCAGATCGCGCTCACCTGGGTCAACGAGGCCAAGGTCAAGGCCACCGTCGCCGCCAACTATATCGGCGAGCGCGCCGGCGATCCGATCGGCACCAGGCTCGACGACTATTGGACCCTCGATGCCAGCATGATCTGGGAGCCCTTCGACAAGCGCATCGCCCTCGAAGCCGCCGCCTACAATCTTCTCGACGAAGATTTCGAAGTCGCGACCGGCACGCCCGGCTGGGGCCGCGCCTTCAAGGGCAGCCTGAAGATCCGTTTCTGACGATGGCGCGCCCGGCCGCCCTGCAACGGCTTCAGGCAGAGCGCGCCATCGATACGCGCCGCGAAGGGCCGCGCCTGCCGGGCTGGCCCTTTTCCAGCCGCGGCATCCGCCTTCTCGTGCTGGCGCTGGTCACGCTGATTACCATTTCCTTCCTCTCGCGCCTGCCGGCCTGGACGCTGACGGAGCTGCGCACCTTCGACTACCTCTCCACCGTCGACGACCCCACGCCGCCGGAGGGCGGGCCGATCATCGTGGCGATCGACGAGCCGGCGCTGGCCGATATCAACGCGCAATGGCCCTGGCCGCGCAGCCTCCATGCCGAGCTGGTCAAGCAGTTGCGCGCCGCCGGCGCCAAAGCGATCGCGCTCGACATCATCATGGCCGAGCCTTCCACGGCCGAAAACGACGAGGCGATCACCGCCGCCGTCGGCCCGGATATCGTGCTTGCCGGCGACGAAACGCTGATCAAGACGCCGCAGGCCGACCAGCTGGTGCGCACCACGCCGCTGCCGCAGATGAGCGAGGCCGGCGCGCGCACCGGCATCGCCTCCATCACGCTGAACGGCGACGGCATCTTCCGCAACGTCCCGGCCTATGACGACGGTTTTGCCATGGAGCTGGCGCGCGCGGCCGGCCACAAGCCGCAGCATCCGCCGGCAGGCGCCCTCATCCAGTCCTTCGGCCCGGCCCGCTCCTACCCGACCGTCTCCTACTATCAGGCGCTCGACCCGAAGAATTTCCTGCCGCCCGACATGTTCAAGGATCGCGTCGTGCTGGTGGGCCTGAGCCTGCAGAACGCGCCGGAGATCGATCAGGGCGGCGTCGATGCCTATGCCACGCCCTATACCGTCCATACCGGCAAGCTGATCTCGGGCGTGGAGGTGCAGGCCACCATCTACGACAATATCGTCCACGGCCTTGCCATTACGGAAGCCGGCCTGCCGGCCGTGGCGCTTTCGATCCTCGTCGCCGTCGTCCTCGCCGCCGCCACCGTGTGGAAGGCCACGAGCTGGCGCACGCTGGTCGCCACTGCCGCGGCCGTCGCCGCCTTTGCCGCGGCAAGTTATGCCGGCATTCGCGTCAGCCACGTCTTCGTCTCGCCGCTCGGGCCGACGGTCGCCTTCGTCGCCGTCGCCTTCGGCCAGGCGGCCTTCGACTATGCCCAGGAACGCCACCAGAAACGCCAGATCACCCGCGCCTTCGCCCAATATATCTCGCCCGATCTCGTGCGCCGCCTCTCCAACGATCCCTCGCAGCTGAAGCTCGGCGGCGAGCGGCGCATGCTCACCGTCCTGTTTTCGGACGTGCGCGGCTTCACCACCATCGCCGAAACGATGAAGGACGATCCCGAGCAGCTGACGACGCTCATCAACCGGCTGCTGACGCCGCTTTCCGACGTGGTCATGGATCACGGCGGCACGATCGACAAATATATGGGCGATTGCATCATGGCCTTCTGGAACGCGCCGCTCGACGACCCCGATCACGCGCTGCATGCGGTCAAGGCCTCCATCGCCATGCAGGATGCGATCGGCACGCTGAACCGCGAGCTGGAGCGCGAGGCCGCCGCCTCGGGCCGGCCGCTGCATGTCCTGAAAATGGGCGTCGGCATCAACACGGGCGAATGCATCGTCGGCAACATGGGCTCCACCCGCCGCTTCGACTATTCCTGCCTCGGCGACAGCGTCAACCTCGCCTCCCGCCTCGAAGGCGCCTCGAAGAATTACGGCGTCGCCCTCCTCCTCGGCGAAGAGACCGCCCGGCTCGTCTCCGAGCGTTACGCCGTGGTCGAACTCGACCGCATCGTCGTCAAGGGCCGCACCGTGCCCTCGCCCGTCTTCACCGTGCTCTACGGCTCGCACCGCGCCGCCCTGCCGGACCACAACGCCTTCCTGGAAGCCAGATATGCCGGCCGGCTGACGATCTCCGACCCGGCCTTCGAGGCCCTGCCGAAGGCCATCCCGGAACTCGCCCCCTATTATGCCCTCATGCGCGCGGCCCTGGCGCAGGACAAAGCCGCCCCTTGACGCGCGGCGGTGTGCCGCCCGATCGTACCGAACGGAGGGACGGCGCACTTTCCCCCCGCCTCCTTTTGCGTCTAGGATGGAAACCAGACTCGCCAGATCAATCAGCCAAGAAGCCCCGCCATGTCCCTTCCCGCCACCGTCATCCCGCTGCCGCAGCCCGTTCTCCTGCCCGTCGAAGGCAGCGCCGAGGCCTTTCCGGTGCGCCGCGTCTATTGCGTCGGCCGCAACTATGCCGACCACGCCATCGAAATGGGCCATGACCCGAACCGCGAGCCGCCCTTCTTCTTCCAGAAGAATGCCGACAACCTGTTTTCCGGGCGGGATTTCCCCTATCCGCCGCTGTCGTCGGACGTGCATTTCGAGGTCGAATGCGTGCTGGCGCTGAAGGCCGGCGGCGCCGATATTGCGGCCGAAAAGGCGCTCGACTGCATCTATGGCTACGGCGTCGGCATCGATTTCACCCGCCGCGACCTGCAGGCCGAAGCCAAGAAGCTCGGCCGCCCGTGGGAAATCGCCAAGGCCTTCGAACATTCCGCGCCCGTCTCGCCCATCGTCCCGGCGAGCCGCATCGGCCACCCCGCCGCCGGCCGCGTCTGGCTGGAGGTCAATGGCGTCAAAAAGCAGGATGGCGACTTGAACCAGATGATCTGGAAAGTGCCGGAAATCATTGCGGAGCTTTCGAAACTCTTCGTGCTCGCGCCGGGCGATGTCATCATGACCGGCACCCCGGCCGGCGTCGCCGCCATTACGAGAGGCGACAGCATCTCCTGCGGCGTGGACGGCATTTCGACGCTGTCGCTCAAGGTGGTCTGAGGAGGCGAGAATGGCACTCTATGCGCTCGGCGGCCTGCGGCCGAAACTGCCGCCATCAGGCACTTTCTGGATCGCTCCCGACGCGCATGTGATCGGCCGTGTCGAACTTGCCGAAGAGGTCGGCATCTGGTTCGGCGCCGTGCTGCGCGGCGACAACGAACCCGTTGTCATCGGCAGGGCCACCAACCTGCAGGAAGGCGTCATGGTCCACACCGACCCCGGCTTTCCCGCCACGATCGGCGAAAACTGCACCATCGGCCACCACGCCATCATTCACGGCTGCACGATCGGCAACAATTCGCTCGTCGGCATGGGCGCCACCATCCTCAACGGCGCAAGGATCGGCAACAATTGCCTCGTCGGCGCCAATGCGCTCGTCACCGAAGGCAAGGAATTCCCCGACAATTCCCTGATCGTCGGCGCCCCCGCCAAGGCGATCCGCGTGCTCGACGAGGCGGCCGCCGCAGGGATCACCGAATCCGCCAGGAAATATGTCGGCAACTGGCAGCGTTTCGCGCGGGATCTGAGGCGGATCGATTAACATCGACCGCGGGATCGACTAACATTCACCGCTAGATCGGCCGGCCGCCCTGACCGTCACGAACTGGGAAAACCCAGCCACGGCTCCAGCTTTTCCCATGTCCGGTCCATCGCAAAGGCGGCCGAGACCGGCAGGGAAATATGGCCGTACCAGAAGGATATCTGCCTTTCTGCCGCCTCCTCGCCCTTGTCGGCAATGGCCGCCAGATAGAGGGCCGAAGCGAGCCCGCTGCGGTCGGCGCCAGCCTGGCAATGGATGAGCACGGGTTTTTCGGCGCGGCGCATCAGGTCGATCAGCTGCGCCGCCTCCTGCCGGTTGAGTTCGGTACTGGCCGACATGCGGAATTCGTAATGGACGACGTCGAGCTTCTGCGCCGTCACATATTCGGCCTCGTAGCGGGGCGAGCCCGGCTTCGGCGCGCCGCGCAGGTCGATGATCGAGCGGATGCCGTGCTCGCGCACATAGGCGGTAAGCTGGTCGGCCGAAGGCTGGGCCGAGCGGTAGACGACGCCGGGAACGACCGGGTGGAAATTGCCCGAAAGCTGCCGGTAGCCGAGAAAGGCGCCGGCCAGCAGAAGCGCGACGCCAAGGCCGGCGCCGCTTCGTTTCAGCCCGGTCAACACTGCCGAACGCTTCATTTCATTCGCCTCGCATGCAGGCTGGTGATGGTGACGATGATTGCGATGCAGCCCAGAAGCAGCGCAACACCGGGTATCTGGGGATCGATGCCGGGCGCGGCCTTCAGCCAGAGCGCGACAAGGCCGACCAGCGCCAGCACCGCCACGCTCAGCCGCGCATCGGAAACGAACATGCCAAACAGTTCTTTCAGGACATCCGAAAGGACGGTCATTGCGTGCGCCCCTTCGGCCTGACAGCGAGGATCTGCGCCATCGCAAGCCCGGTGAGCAGGAAGAGCGCGGCAAAGACGAAGAGCATCAGGTCTTCGCCGGCCCAGTCGATGCCGAGCCCCTCGCCCGTCCAGAACACGCCGAAGCTCGAAAGCATGATCGCGACGGCGAATTTCAGTATATTCTCGGGCACGCGCGAAAGCGGCTTGTGGAGGGCCGCGCCGATCAGCAGCACGAGCACGCAGGCTGCCGCCGCCCCGATGGAGGCCGCCCCCACCAGCCCCCGGCCGGAACCGACGGCAATGACGATGAAGATGACTTCGAGCCCTTCCAGCAGCATCGCCTTGAAGGCCGCCATGCCGGCAAGCCAGTTGGCCGAAGCCGCATGGCGCCGGGCCGCCTCTTCGAGGCTCAGGCGCTCCCTGGCGAAGGCGGCGATCTCGTCATGCAGCGCAATGACGCCCGCCGAGCGCAGGATCGCCTTGCGCAGCCAGCCGAGCCCGAACAGCAGCAGCAGCACGCCGATGACGAGCTGCAGCGCATGCAGCGGCACCCGGTCGAGCAGCGGCCCGAGCGCGGTGACGACAAGGGCAAGCACCGCCAGGCCCGCCGCCGTGCCGGCCGCAGCCGGGCGCCAGCCGCGCAGCGTGCCGACCGCAAGGATGATCGTGAAGGCTTCGACGACTTCCACGACGGAAGCCAGGAAGGCCGCGCCGATGGCCGATGCGGCGACATTCCAGGTAACGCCGTCCATTTCGTGTCTCCGTTGTGATGACAACATCTGGATTAATCGTGTAGTAAACACAACAAGTCAACACAGGAAACCGTGAAATGTCGTCGCACTTCGCCGACCTCGTGACCGAAAAGAGCCCCGGTCTCAGCCGCACAGAACATCGCGTCGCCCGCTATTTCGCCGACAACCGGCATCAGGTGCTCGTTCAGTCCGCAATCGAGCTCGCCCAGTCGACCGGCACCAGCGACGCCACGATCATCCGCACGGCCCGCGCGCTGGGTTTTGACGGGCTGGACGGCCTGCGCCGGGCGATTGCCGGGGAATTCGATGCCGGCCCGACGCCGGCGGGCAGGATGTCGCGGACGGCAGCCGAAAACGCCGGCAGCCTGGAGCTTGCCCTGGAAAAGACGCTGGCCGCCCAGGCCGAAGCGATCGCCACGCTTCGCGACAGCATCGATGCCGAAAACTACCGGGCCATCGTGCAGGCGCTGGCCGGAGCCGGCGAGATCGCCGTCTTCGGCATCGGCCCCTCCGCTTCGATGGCGGATTATTTCTGCATCCAGCTGCGCAGGCTGGGCTTTGCCGCGCGGCCGCTGACCAGAACCGGCCTGCTCTTCGCCGACGACCTGCTGCAGTTGAAATCGGCCAGCCTCGTCGTCGTCATGGCCTATGGCCGCGTCTATACCGAGCTTTCGGTTCTGCTCGACCATTGCAGGGGCATCGGCGCCGAAACCGTGCTCGTCACCGACAGCCTGCGCGAGGCGCTGGAGGCGCGCGTCACCCGCATCGTCACCGTGCCCAGGGGCCGCGCCGACGCCTTCAGCATGCACAGCGCCACGCTCGCCTTCCTCGAAACCCTTCTCGTCGGCCTCGGCACGCTGGCGCCGGCACAAACCACGGCAAGCCTCGACCAGCTCAACCGGCTGCGCGCCGACCTTGCCGGCCAGACGGCAACGCTTGCCGCTTCTGGTGCCCCTGGATTGGCCAGCCCCGCGAAAGGCTCACGAAAGATAACAAGCAAGTTTTAATCTCAACGTTTCATATTGTACCCGCAATATTGTGTTCTACTCGGTTTCGAGTAAAAGTTCGCCGCAATACGCGTTTTGCGCGATGAGGAAATTATGAGCTACGAGCCAAGAAAAGCCGCGCAGTTGATTGCGTCACTTATCCTTAAGTCAGGCGGCCGGTCTCTTAACGTCCTTAAGGTGGTAAAGCTCGTTTACTTAGTCGATCGCGAAAGCATCAGAAGGTTCGGCTTTCCCATATTGGACGAGAATCGCTACTCCATGCCGCATGGACCAGTGAACTCTACCACCTACAGACATATTCAAGGCGAGTATCAAGACGATTGCGGTTGGTCCGATTTTCTCGAGGATCGAGCGAACCATGGAATTGCGCTGGTGAACAACAACATCAGTGTCGAGGATCTTGATGAATTGAGTGAAGCAGACCTGGAATGTGTGGACGCCGTCTGGGAACGGTTCGGCGCTATGACCCAGTGGCAACTGGTTGACTGGACACACGATCCGCGCAACGTGCCGGAATGGGAGGATCCTGATGGTGGATCTGTGATAATCCCATTGCAACGTATCCTGAATGCAGTCGGCGTGGATAACGCAGAGGAATTTGTGGAGACGTCGAACACGTTGAAAGCGATTGATCGCGCTTTCGAGGCTGCAAGGGTACGCTGATTGGTCGCTCGGGCAGGCACGCTTCTTATTCCGTCCGGGCCGACGAATAACGCCGAGCTCAAACATCTGCACATCGTGTGCACCGATCCTTGCGCCCGGGGATTGCAGCTTATCGTCTCGGTCACATCATGGACGAACAATCTCTGCGATGGGACCTGCATCTTGGATGTTGGTGATCACGACTTTATCCGGCACCGATCCTGGATAATGTATCGGAGAGCTCGACTGGAAGAAGCCGCGGCCTTGGATAACGGCGTACGGCAAGGAATATTCGTGCCACGACAACCGGTAAGAACGGAAGTTTTCGAGCGCGTCGCTTCGGGGATTTGTCACAGCCCCCATACCCCGCGCAAGATCAAACTCTACTTCGGTTGCTTTGCAGCGTTGGTTGTCGAGTAACATTGAAACAATGTGTGAGCTTGAGGCCCGGCGGAAATACCTCGGCGTCGATCAGCATCGACTAACCAGCCAAATGACGGTCTTCTCTCACCCCGCCGCCACCGCCACCTTCCGCGCGAACGGCACCCACAGCAGCGCGCCGGCCGTCAGGACCGCGACCACCATCCACGCCTCGTTGAGCGCCTGAACGGTCGCAGCCGTCTGCACCAGCGGGTCGAGCATGGAGGCCGTGTCGGCATCGAACGCTCCCCTGTGCCCGGCAATCGCCGCAAGCGGCGCGCCGACGAAGGCCGCGACATCCGCGTCCCCCGCCTGCAGCCGGTCCCAGATGCCGTCGCCGAGCGGGCCTGAGCGGGTGTAGACGATCGTGTCGATCAGCGCGATGCCGATCGCGCCGCCGAGATTGCGCATCAGGTTGAACAGGCCGCTGGCATCGGGAATGCGCTCCGGCGGCAGCGTGCCGAGGGCGAGCCGCGTCGGCGGCAGCAGGCAGAACATGATGGCGACGCCGCGCACGACCTGCGGCCAGAACATCGCGTCGAAATCGGTCTGCGGGTCCTGAAAGGCGCTCATGCCGATGCCGACGGCAAAGAGCGCAAAACCGAGCGCGGAGAGCAGCCGCGCATCCATGCGTTTTTCAAGCGCCACCGCAATCGGCGCCGTTATCAGCTGGGCAATGCCCGTCACCAGCATCGTCATGCCGATTTCGAGCGCGTTATGCCCGCGCACGAAGGCAAGAAAGACCGGCATGAGATAGACCGAGCCGAACAGGCCGATGCCGAGAATGAAGCTCATGGCCGAGCCCGCCAGAAAATTCCGGTCGCCGAAATTGCCGAGCTCGACCACCGGCATGCGCCTGCCGAGCGTGCGCCACGCAAAGACCCATCCCGAAACCACCGAAAGGCCGATGAGGCCGGAAACGTAGAGCGAGGTCCAGCCGCTCGTCGGCGCCTCCTTCAGCCCGAGTTCCAGCGCCGAAAGGCTCGCCGCCATCAGGATCAGCGAAAGGACGTCGAGATGCCGCAGCTCGGCCATGTCGAGGTCCTCGCGCGGCAGCGCGCGCATGGCGACGAGCGCGGCCACGATGCCCGGCAGGATGTTGATCAGGAACAGCCAGTGCCAGGAATAGGTCTCCGTCAGCCAGCCGCCGACGACCGGCCCGATCGTGGGTGCCAGAACCGCAAGAACGCCGGCAATCGTCGTCGCCAGCGCCTGCCGCTCGTCGGCAAACAGGATGAAGACGGCCGAAAACACCGAAGGGATCAGCGTGCCGCCGGAAAAACCCTGCACGACCCGAAAGAAGACCAGCCCGCCGAACGTATCGCTCGCCGCACAGCCGGCCGAGGCGATCACGAACAGCGACAGCGAGGCCGCAAACAGCCAGCGCATCGTCAGGAGCCGGGTGAAGAACCCCGTCAGCGGTATCGCCACCACCTCGGCGATCAGATAGGCGGTCTGCACCCAGCTCATCTGGTCCGGATGGATATCGAGCGCCGACTGGATGGTCGGCAGCGAGGTCGCCACGACCTGGACGTCGAGAATGGCCATGAACATGCCGAGGCACATGGCCAGAAAGCCGATCCATCGGCGCACGGGTGGAACAGTTGCGGTCCGTTCGGTCATGCAATGGTCCCGTCGGTCGGATGCCGGCCCGGATGGCCGGTCGGCGCATGGCAGGCGACAATAGCAGGCCATCGCGCCCCATGCCAAAACATAGCGGCAGAACCGGGCTTTCGCCGCTCACAAAAGCGGCAGCCCGGCGCCGGCCGCTGTTGATGCCGAAGGCCTCTGCCGGTCAGGTCTCGGCACGGCCGAGGGCGCCACGCGGCCGATCGCGCATCCCCGCCAGCCGGCCGATCGCGATGAAGGCAAGGGCGCCGGCGACCCCCACGCCCGCAGCGACGGCCAGCGACCACTGCACGCCGATCCCTGCCATCAGGAAAGCCAGGACAAAGGGGGCCGTCGATGTGACGACAAGCCGGATCGCCAATATCTGACCCTGCCGTTTCCCGTAGCCTTCGCTGCCGAAGAGCGCCAGCGGCAAGGTCCCCTGCACGATGCTGCTCAAGCCCGAGCCGAGACCGAACACGACGGCGAAGACCAGGGCGCCCGGCACTGCCGGCGCGGTGGCAATCAGGACGACCAGCGCGGACGGCAGAAGCGCGGCCGAAACGAGCGCCAGTGTCAGTTGCGAAAGGCCGCCGCCGAAAATCATGTTGGCAAAGCGGCTCAAGACCTGCGAGGGGCCGAAGAGCGTGCCGACCATCACCGCCATTGCGCCGAGCCCGAGTCCCGACAGTACCGGCACCATATGCACCAGCAGCGCGGCGTTGACGAAGCTTTCCAGCGCAAAGCCTGTGACCATCAGCGCGAAGGCGGGCGTGCGGATCGACGGCGCAAGGCCGGGCTCGACATGCCTGGCCGCGCCGCCGGAAGCCTCCTTTCGGCTCCTGCAGGCATTGAAGGCCAGCCATGCATGGATGGGCAGGCAGACACAGAGGTTGAGGGCGGCAAAGCAGAGGTAGACGGATTGCCACGGCATATGCGCGTGCAGCGCCGTGGTGACCGGCCAGAAGATCGTGGAGGCAAAGCCGGCGATCAGCGTCAGATAGGTGATGCTGCGCTGTGCCACCTTCGGCCGGATCTGGACCAGCAGGGCGAAGGCCGCGCCATATTGCACCAGATTGGATGCCGTCTCGATGGCGATCAGGGCGACGACCAAGGCGATCTTGCCCGACGAGAGCGCACAGGCGGCAAGCGCTGCCGATGCGATTGCCGAGCCCGCCGCCATCACCCGGCCGGCGCCGAAGCGATCGATCCATTTTCCCATCGCCGGGGCGGCCAGGCCGCCGATCAGCAGGGCGAGCGACAGCGCCCCGAATATCCATTCCGACGGCCAGTTCAGGTCCCGCGCCATGGCCGGCGCGAGAATGCTGAAACTGTAATAGAGCGTGCCGTAACCGATGACCTGGGTGAGCCCGAGCGCGGCGACGGCCGCAAGCGGAATGCGCTCAGACAAGGCGCTTGCCGTCGCTGTCCAGAACCTGTTCGCCGTCTTCCTTGGCGAACGGGCCTTTATGCGTATCCGGCAGGATATCGAGCACGACCTCGGAAGGCCGCGCAAGGCGCGTGCCCATCGGCGTGACGACGAACGGCCGGTTGATCAGGATCGGGTCCTTCAGCATCGCCTCCAGCAGCTCTTCGTCGGAGAGATCGGGATTGTCGAGGCCGAGTTCAGCATAGGGCGTGCCCTTTTCCCGGATCGCGCCGCGCACCGTCAGCCCGGCATCGGCGATCATCTTCGCCAGCTGTTCGCGCGACGGCGGGTTCTTCAGGTATTCGACGACCTCGGGCTCGATGCCGGCGTTGCGGATCATCGCCAGCGCGTTGCGCGAGGTGCCGCAACCGGGGTTGTGATAGATCGTCACGTTCATGGGGCGGTTTCCGTTTCTGTGAGAGTTTCGGGATTGCGGGCTTCCATCAGCAGCCAGCCGGCCAGCATCGCCGCCAGCAGGGCACCGATGATTTCGGCGATGATGAAGCCCGGCAGATCAGCCGGCCGGATGCCGGAAAATGTATTGGTGAGCGAGCGGGCAATCGCCACGGCGGGATTGGCAAATGACGTTGACGCGGTGAACCAGTAGGCAGCGGTGATATAGAGGCCGACGAGCCACGCGACGGCATCGGCGCGGAAGCGGATACCGGAGAGGATGACGAAGACGAGGCCAAAGGTCGCCGTCACTTCCGACAGCCATTGCGCCCCGCCCGATCGCACTGTTTCCGAAGCCTGCAGCAAGGGAACAGCGAACATGCCGTGGGCAAGTACAGTGCCGGCAGTGCCGCCGATGATCTGCGCGGCAATGTAGGGCGCCAAACAAGAGCCGGGCAATTGCCGCCTGACGGCAAAGACCATCGAGACGACGGGATTGAAATGCGCGCCCGATATCGGGCCGAGCGTGGTAATCAGCACGACCAGCATGGCGCCCGTCGCCACCGTGTTGCCGAGCAGGGCGAGCGCGGTATCGTCCGTCAGCTTGTCGGCCATGATGCCGGAACCGACGACGGTTGCGACCAAAAGCAATGTGCCGAATGCTTCGGCCACGACGCGGCGCGACATTGGGAATTCAGCGCTCATGCCGGCAGGCTCCGCACCATCAGGGCGGCAGAAGCCGGGCAAAGACTTGCTGCCTGCCGCGTCATCCGGATTTCGGCCGGCGCTTCCTCGCGGGCAACAGGGCGAAAGCCGAGCGACAGAAAGAAAGGGGCGGCAGATTCCGTCAGCAGATAGGCGGCGCCCGCACCCTTTCGGTGCGCCTGATCGAGCAGGCCCGATGTAATGGCATGGCCGAAGCCGAAACCCCGCCGATCGGAGAGAACGACGATGGAGCGCAGAAGGGCGGCCTCGCCGTATAGTTCCAGCCCGCCGAAACCGACCGTCTCGCCATCGCGCGAGAAGCGGTAGAAGCTGCGGCCGGCATCTGCAAGGTCATCGACTGGAAGGCCGGCGCCGGCAAGCGCTGCGCGCAAGCCCTCGTCATGGCCTTCCACGGCCTGTTGATGAAGGTCGAAATCCATCAGCTTGCCTTGGGCTGCTTGATGCTGGCGCCCTCCATCGTGCCGATCTGGCGAAGATGCGCTTCGAGCGCCAGCTTGTCGATCGACGTGATCGGCAGACTGATGAAGGACATGATGCGGTTTTTGAGGAACCGGGCCGCTTGTGCGAAAGCGCGGCCGATTTCCACTTCGCTGCCGATGACGGCGGCGGGGTCTTCGATGCCCCAATGGGCCGTCATCGGATGGCCGATCCAGACCGGGCAGGCTTCGCCGGCAGCGCTGTCGCAGACGGTAAAGATGAAATCCATTTCCGGTGCGCCGGGAAGCGCGAATTCATCCCAGCTTTTCGAGCGGAAACCCTCGGTCGGATAGCCGAGTGCCGCAAGCTCTTTCAACGCGTGCGGATTGACCTCGCCCTTCGGCTGGCTGCCGGCGGAATAGGCTTTAAAGCGGCCCTTGCCTTCCGTGTTCAGGATCGATTCCGCGAGGATCGACCGGGCAGAATTGCCGGTGCAGAGAAAGAGCACGTTGTAAACGCGATCGGTGGTCATTGCAGTTTCTCCTCCATTTCAGGGGCGCAGCAGGCCGCGACCTCCGCGGCCGGCGCGCAGATTTCCGGATGACCGGAGCAGCAATCTTCCATCAGGAAGAGCACGAGGCCGCGCAGCGCCTCGAAATTGGCGGTGTAGATGATCGACCGGGATTCGCGCTGCTGGCTGATAAGGCCGGCGCGATCCAGTTCCTTCAGGTGGAAGGATACGTTCGACGGAGAGACCTCCAGCTTTTCGGCGATGGTACCGGCGGCCATGCCGTCAGGGCCGGCGACGACAAGCATTCGCACGACCTGCAGGCGGGTTTCCTGAGAAAGCGCTCCGAATGAAGCGAGGGCTTGACGTTCGTCCATATTTCAATAATCCTTGAATCATTGAAGCGAGGAATAACTCAGATGAACGCAATCGACAACAGCAAAATGCAGAAGGAAGATATCGCCCTCGGCGAATTGATGAGCATTCTTTCCGGCGCCAAGGATTCGCCGCTGGTGTTTTATTATGACGGCAACCCGGTTCGCCCCGGCTATCACGTCACCGAAGTCAAGGCCGGGCAGTTTTCGGCGCTGGACTGCGGCGCCAACCCGGAGGCCTGGAGCGAAATCTTCATTCAGCTTTGGGATATCGACGAGGACGACCGCACCCATATGCCGGCCGGCAAGTTCCATGCGATCATCCGCAAGGTGACCGAGCATGTGCAGCTGGACGATACCGCCAAACTTACATTCGAAGTCAGCGACGGCGTGCGCCCGATGCAGCTTTATTGCGCATCGATGCCGACATTGCGCGGCGGTGCCGTCCATGTCGAGCTTGCGCCGCGCGCTGCCAGCTGCAAGCCGCGCGACCGGTGGCTCACGCAACGGAGCGAGCCGGCCCCCTGCTGCGCCCCGGCCGCCGCCTGCTGCGGCTAAACCGCCAGCCATGTGCGTTTTCTGAACATCGTCGATCATACGATTTCCGCGCCCGCTCGCCGGCCGCACGCGCCGCAGCCCTTGCCGGCCCGCAGAGCCAGCCGCTCTGCGCGCGCCCCGACCTCCATGCGGCAATCGCCACACAGGCCCGGCGCCTCGAAGCCGAGCCCGATCTCGTCGCGCCGAACTGGCAGCTCTTCATCGTCATGCCGCATGAGGTGGAGTTCTGGCAGGGCGCCGAAAACCGGCTGCATCACCGGCTCCTGTACAGGCGGGAAAAGCCCGGCTGGCTGCGCGAAAGCCTCTGGCCCTGAGCCCGACCGCCGATTGCGGGCACGGATGCAAGAATATGGAAGAATCTCCGCCCCCGCCTCTTGCAATCCGGCCCGGCACACATCATATCGCGGCTTCACCTGAAAACGGACTTGCGCTTGGTATCGACGTTGGTCGAGCCGCGTTCGAGTTCACAGGTAAAGGGCGCTCCCCGCAAGGGTCGAGCGCCCTTTTGATTCCGGCACGGTCACGCGTAAGCCGTGCCCGCCATCGCCGCCGTCACGCCGAGGCTGCCCTGATCGACAAGCGCGAGAAAGGCGGCCTTCGCCTTCTCGCCATCCCGCTCCTGCCGGAAAGTCCGGTGCGCCTCGATGAAGGCGACGCTCCAGGTGGCAAGCAGCATGGCGCCGGCAAGTTTCGCAAGGGGATCGTCCGCCGGCCGGCCGGCGCTTCCGGCAAGGGCCGCCGCCAGTTCGCCGGCAATCTCGTCGCGGATCGCGCGAGCCCTCGCCTTCAGCGTCTCGCTGTTTTCCACCGTCTCGATGAAACCCTGGCTCGCCGGCGAAAACTGCAGGTAAGGCGCCGGCTCGCCAGCCAGCCGATGGGCCAGCAGCCGCAGCGCCTCGATCGGCGAAACCCCGGCATCGCGCTGCCGCAGCGCCGCGCGCAGCCTCTCGCGCGCCTCCTCGTCGCGGTCGAAGAACATGTCTTCCTTGCGCGGAAAATGGTTGAACACCGTCATGCGCCCGACATCGGCGGCGGCCGCGATTTCGTCCACCGTCACATTCTCGAAACCCCGCTCGAAAAACAGCCGGTCGGCGGCAAGCGCAATGGCGCGCCGTGTGGCGAGGCGCTTGCGGGCGCGCCTGTCGAGCAGCCCCGAATCCGGGCCTTCCGCTTCCGAAGGAGCGGCATGCAGGGACGTTTCCTTCGCGGCTGTTTCGTCTGACGGCTTCGACATGGCGCTCTCAATAGCAGGATTCATGTACTGAGTACATCGATATTGACAGGCGGCCTCCGTCCGCCTATTTCTGTACTCAGTACATATTAATACCCGATATCAAAACCGACATCGCCATCGCGGAACCGGGCTGCCTGCGCACCGGCCGCGAACGGGATGGCTTTGCCCCGTCCGCCCCCTCCCAGTTAAGGAGAAGCCAATGGCTCCTGCCGTCAACAAGCCCCTGCTCGTCATCTTCACCGCCATCTGCCTCGATGCCGTCGGCATCGGGCTGATCTTTCCCATCCTGCCGCGCCTTCTTCAGGAGGTGATGCGCACGCCGGATATCGCCTTTGCCGTCGGCATCATGACGGCGCTCTATGCCGCCATGCAATTCGTCTTCGCGCCCGTGCTCGGGGCACTGAGCGACAGTATCGGCCGGCGCCCGGTCCTGCTGCTTTCGCTTGCCGGTGCCGCCGTCAATTATGCGATCATGGCCTTTGCGCCCTCCCTCCCGCTGCTGCTCGCCGGCCGCGCCATCGCCGGCCTCACCAGCGCCAACATGTCGGTCGCCGCGGCCTATATCACCGATATTTCGCCGGAAGATCGGCGCGCCCGCCGCTTCGGCCTGTTCAACGCCATGTTCGGCGCCGGCTTCATCGTCGGCCCCGTCCTCGGCGGCCTGCTCGGCGATCACTGGCTGCGCCTGCCCTTCATCGCCGCGGCCGTGCTGAACGGCGCCAACCTGCTGCTCGCCCTCTTCCTCCTTCCCGAATCCCGCGCGCCCTCCCGCCGGAGGATCGAACTTTCCGCCCTCAATCCGCTCGGCCCCTTCAAGCGGCTCGTCTCGATGAAGGCGCTCCTGCCCGTCGTACTCGTCTATTTCGTCTTCAGCGCCGCCGGCGAATCCTACGGCACCTGCTGGGCGCTCTGGGGCTTCGATACGTTCGGCTGGAACGGCCTGCGGATCGGCCTGTCGCTCGGCGCCTTCGGCATCTGCCAGACCCTCTGCCAGGCCCTCCTGCCCGGCCCCGCCACCCGCCTGCTCGGCGAGCGCTGGTCGGTGCTGACAGGCATCGCTTCTGCCTGCCTCGCCCTCCTCGTCATGGCCTTCGCGAACCGGGGCTGGATGATCTTCGCCATCATGCCGGTCTTCACCCTTGTCGGCATCGGCAACCCCGCCTTCCAGGCGCTTGCCACGAAAAAGGTGGAAGCCGGCCGGCAGGGCGAGCTGCAGGGCCTCATCGCCTCCACCATCAGCCTCGCCTCCGTCATCGCTCCGCTCGGCTTCTCCTCGCTCTATTTCGTGGTGCGGGAAAACTGGCCGGGCGGCATCTGGCTTTCGGTGATCGCGCTTTACGCGGTCGCGGTGCCGCTGGTTCTGGTGAGCACGAGAGGCGATGGCATGGCGCCAGGCGCCAACGCACAGGGCGCTTGACGGCTCCAGGCCCGAAGCACGCCCTCCCGCCTCCAGAACACCCGCTCCCGAAAACGGCCGGCGGGACGTGGTGGTCCCGCCGGCCCGCCGGCCTCAGCCCGCCAGCAGCGCGTCGCGGCAGGCGTTCCAGTCCTGCATGGTTTTCATGCCGCCCCCTACTGGCGGCCGGCGGTCACGCCGCCATCGACGGGAAGGATCGTGCCGGTGATCCACGAGGCCTGTTCGGATGCCAGGAAGAGGATCGCTTCGGCGACATCGCGCGGCTGGCCGTTGCGGCCGAGCGGGTGGAAGGCGTTGAAGGTCGGGAGAACGTCCCGCACCTGCTCGTCGGAGAGGAAGGTGTTGTAGACGGGCGTTTCGACGACGGCCGGCGCGACCGCGTTGATGCGGATATTGTAGGGCGCAAGTTCGATCGCCAGGTTGCGCACCATGGCATGGACGCCTGCATTGGCCGCCGAATAGGCCGCCGACGGCGTTGCCCCGATTGCCTGGATCGCCCACATCGAGCCGGTCTGGACGATTGCGCCGCCCTTGTCCTTCATCGCCTTGGCAGCCGCCTGCGCGGTGAAGAACTTGCCCTTGAGGATCGTATCCAGATACCAGTCGTAATCGGCCTCCGTCAGCTCGATGAACGGCTTGGGGTTGAAGACCCCGGCATTGTTGACGAGAATATCCAGACCGCCGAAATGTTTCACCGCCGCCTCGACCAGAGCGGCCCCGGTCTGCGGGCTGGCAATATCGCCGGCCGAGACGACGACGTTCCTGCCGCCCGGATCGATCTCCCTGGCCGCCGCCTCCAGCTTTGCCCGGTCGCGCCCGTTGATCGCGACCTTCGCTCCCTCGGCGACGAAGCGGGCTGCCGCTTCCTTTCCGATGCCGGAGCCTCCGCCTGTCACCGCAACGACCTTACCTTCAAAACGCATGTTCGATCTCCTTTTGTCTATCTAACGTTAGATAGATTGAGGGAACATAGGGATTGCGTTTTTGAATGGCAAGACCTATCTAACATTAGATAGAGAGGAAGGATCATGACCGATACCGTCACGGCAATCCTGGATGCCGCCGAAGAGCGAATTCGCGGCGCCGGCTATCACGGCTTCAGTTTCCGCGATATCGCCGCCGATGTCGGCGTGAAGGCATCCTCCGTCCACTACCATTTCCCCGCCAAGGAAAAGCTCGCCGCCGCCGTCGCGCGCCGTTACACCGACCGTCTCGTCGAGGCCGTGAATGCGCAGGTCGCAGAAGGGACCGATGTCGTGGAGGCGTGGCGCCGCGTCTTTCGCGAGGCCCTGCAGCACGACGGGCGCATGTGCCTCTGCGGCGCCCTGGCCGCCGCGTCTCACGAACTTGCCGAGGAAATCAGGGCCGAGGTGAAGCGTTTCTTCGAGCTTGGCATCGAGACGCTGCGGCAAGGCGGGCTGGAACGGGAAGCTGCGATCAGGGTTCTCGCCGCGCTGGAAGGGGCGATGCTGACGGCCAACATCCTGGAGGACCAGTCGGTCTTCGAAGCCGGAAGCTCCGCCCTCGTCGCCTGAGCCGCCCTGCCGGCGCCGCGGCGCGGCCTTAAAGCGATTCCAGCAAGGGCGGGAACCGGTCTTGCGTCAGGAATTGCAGCAAAAACAATAAGCTAGAGCATCGAAGGCGACTCCGTTTTCGCCGGAAATGCTCTAGAGCTGAACAATTACTGAACCGCTCCCAGCAATTGCGAGGTGCTGTCTATAATTCTCATATCAACCCCACAAACAGGACAGCGGTGCAGCCGCCAATCGATCGCCGAAAGGAACAATGTCGGCGCTGTCATACAGGACCACGCCATAAGCAAAACGATCGCCGGCAGCTTCCGCCAAAGCCTTCAAACCAGAAAAATCGCCAGTCTTGACCGTGGCACTGGCCTTGACCTCGATGCCGACGATCATCCCGTCGTCACGCTCCAAGACGACGTCCACCTCCCGACCGTCTCGATCACGAAAATGATGGGCAGCGACCCTAAGGTCTGACGCCGTCATGAGCTTCCGGACTTCCGAAAAAACAAAGCTTTCCAGCAATGCTCCGAACATCGCGCGATCGGCCTTAACCCGATCGAACGTTAGCCCGCGGATCGTGCCGAGTAGCCCTGAATCGACGAAATGCAGCTTCGGTGTCTTCACCATCCTCTTCAGGGCATTGGTAAACCACGGCTGCACAGTTGTTATCAGGAATACCTGCTCCAACAGGCCCACATATCGCTGGCCGGTCTTATGGCTCACATTGATGCTGGCCCCGAACTGGGAATAGTTGACCAGCTGCCCGGAATGTTCCGCTAGCAGCCGAACAAACTTCGGAAGCTCAGTCAATTTCTCGACGTCAGCAATATCCCGCAAGTCGCGTGTCAGGATCGAGGTGAGATAAGATCGCGCCCAATCCTGGCGCCGGCGCTCACTCTCGCGGCTAAGAGCTTCGGGGAACCCGCCGAGCAAAACCAACTGAACCAGATCGTCGCCAACAACTGCATTCGGCTGATTTTTCAGCTTTCCTTCAAACAATCCTTCAAGAAAGCTCGGGGAATTCCCGGCGATCTCGGCCCTTGCCAAAGGAAGCATTTGAATAGTTTCCATGCGTCCTGCCAAGCTATCAGCGACTTTCGGCAGCGTCAGCACATTGGCCGAACCGGTCAGGAGAAACCGACCGGGACGGTAGTCTTCATCAACAGACTTCTTGATAGCCAATAGAAGGTCCGGTGCTCGCTGCACCTCATCGATGATGGCTTGATCGAGACCTCGGATAAAACCGACTGGATCATTCCTGGCGGCTTCCAGTACCGTCTGATCGTCGAGCGTTATGTAGGCGCGCTCCGAAGTGCCCATCTTTTTGACGAGCGTTGTTTTGCCTGCCCGGCGTGGTCCAATTATCAAAACGACGGGCGTGTCGGACAGCGCCTCATCTGCCCGCCGCTCTACAAACCGACCAAACATTCAGCACTCCGAATCTCCGCTGATCGGGACTGTCGTATTCGGCTATTTGGAAGTCAATAGCCGGCAGATTGGAAGTTAAGTGGCGGATATTTGCGACGAGAAATGCACGGACCAAATGGGAGGACGGATCCACGATACGAAAATTCCGGAAGACATGCCGACAATACCCGTAGACGGCTTAGGCCGGCGCTTTTGCTCCGCCGGCCGCTGTCGGCAATGCTCTCAAGCGCAAAAAATTGGCACCGCCTGATGCGATCGCTCTTCGCACCGTATCCAAAACTTTATCTGCCGAGCAATCCGGGCTGAGCGTGCGACCTCGTGCCAGGTCCGCGATGGCGAGTTCACAAGTCTCTCTATCAATTCTCAATGTATGGATGTCTCTTTCCATTCACCATAAACTTTCTCTGCCACATCCATCGCTGTAAGAATTCTTGTCATCAATATTTCTCGTAGGTTTAAAACTGCACTAGAAGGCTGCTGCCCCCCCGGCTTTTGGCCTGAAGACATGATTCCCTTCGGGCAGCAAGAGAAGGGATTGATTTGGATGCGCGGTGGGGACGATCGGACGGGATCATTGTTTTCGTATGTGGATCTGGAGGCGCGTGTTCCCGAGCGGCATCCGCTGCCGGCGATGCGGGAACTGGTGAACGCCGCGCTTGCGGCGGCAGCCTGCTAGAGGTCCATCACCATCTCGTGCCAGGCCATGCCGCCGTGTTCCGATGCGGAAGGCCTGACATAGCGATAGCCCATCTTCTCGTAGAGCGGCACGTGCTGCCCCTTGCACATGAGATGGATGCGCGCCTTGCCCATGTCCTTCATCTGCGCGACGAAGCGGTTCATCAGCAGTTTCGCATATCCCTTGCCCTGTTCGGCCGGATCGACCACGACCGACATGATGACGACATTCAGGGCCTGCGGATCGTGCCCGACCAGTTCCTTGAACGCCTCGTCCGACATGACGACATCGTGGGCGCAGCCGCTGTTGATGAAGCCTGCGATCCTCCCGCCCGCCTCAAGCAGAAGAAAGCCCTGCGGATATTCCGCGATCCGGGTCCGGATCTTGTCCAGGGTCGCGGCCTCCTCCCCTTCATAGGCGGAGGTTTCGATCTCGAAGCACCGCGCCGCGTCGTCGAGGACCGGCTGGCGGAAGGAATATTCGGCTGTCATTCGGAAGTCCTGACCTGTTGCGAAAGATAGTCGGCGATCGCCCGCCTGGCCGCCGTCACCGCACCCGACAGGTAGCCGGGCTCGGAATCGCTCGTTTCGCTGCCGGCCAGGCTAAGGCGCTGCCGCCACGGCCCCGTCACCCAGGCCCCGTCCCGGACGACGGGATGGCCGGCGGCCACGAGGTCCTGCCGTGTCGCGGTCAGCGGATCGGCCGCCCAATCCTTGAGCAGAGTCGCCCGCGCATGTCGAGCCGCAGCCCCGAACAAGCGTTCGAGCTGCGCAAGGCAGGCGGCCTTCAACGCCTCCTCGCCGATTTCGGCGCGCTGCTGCGCCGCCACGCCGAGAAAGCCGAACAGGGCCGCCTTGCCGGAAGCCGTCGTGGCATCGTGGATTTCCACCATCGGCCCGACCATGCTCTGGGCGGTCCCGGAAAGACCGGCACGCCGCCAGAACGGCTGATCGTAGATCGCGAAGAACTTGGCGTGCGGCGCCATCCAGGTCGGCGTATCCCGCCAGCGCTTCGCGGTCGCGCTGTCCTGCGCCGGCGTGAAGGATACGGAAGCCTCCAGCAGTCGCGGCGGCAGGGCGGCGATGACATGGCCGGCCTCGATCGCCTGCTGCGCCGCCTCCCCGCCCCGGATGGTGATCCGCACGCCGCGCTCCGTCAGTTCCATCGCTGTCGCCCCGCGCCCCAGCAGCACCCGCTCCGGCGGCAGCTCGCGGGCAATGGCGCGCAGGCCGGCGGCCGTCCCGCCGGAGATCCGCATGGATTGCTGCTCCTGCGCCGTCGGCCGGTATCGCTGCGGCCTCTCCCGCGACATCCGCTCGAAGACGACGTCGCCCTCGCTGTTTTGCGCAAAGGCGGCAAGACCGGCTTCCGATACCAGCTCGGCCATGGCCGGCTGCATCTGCGGCCAGTACCAGGACGGGCCGAGATCGAAACCGTCCTCGCTCGGCAGTCCCGAGCCGTCCGCCGTCAGGATACGCCCGCCGATGCGCTCGCGCGCCTCGATGACGAGGACGTCGATCCCGGCAGCGTGCAGGCCCCTTGCCGCGTAGAGGCCCGCAAGCCCCGCACCGACGACGACAACCTCATGGAACTTCATCGGGATTTCTCCTCCGCCTCCGCCGCGCTCTCGAAGGGGCAGACATCGTCGTGCAGCAGCTTGCCGGCCTTCATCCAGACGCGGGCGCCGCCCTCTCCGGCCGTCGCATGAAGCGGTTGGCCGGCCGGCAGGCGCAGCCATGTCCACCGGTCGAGCACATCGCCGCTCTCCGTGAAATCGCCGGACAGGACCAGCAGTTCGAGGCCGTCGGGATTTTCCACTTCGACCGTCCCGCCGGCCTGCCAGTCCTCCAGCAGCACGCGCTCGCCGTCTCCGTCAAACAGCACTTTCGATGACGCCGCGCCGGGGCGAAGGCGCCAAGACCCTCCCTCTCCCGGAAGCCTTACGATCCTCTCGCCGTCGCCCTGCCTGAACTGCCACAGTTTCACAAAGATGACGCAGCCGCCGTCGCTGCCCGGCGCATGGCCGGTTCCGGGAGGATTGCGCACGTAGCTTCCTGCCGGAAAGTCGCCGCTCTCGTCCTGGAACGTGCCGTCGAGAACCAGGAACTCCTCGCCGCCCGGATGTTCGTGACGGGCAAAACGGCTGCCGGCGGCATAACGCACGATCGATGTGGCGCGCGCCTTCTCCGCGCCGATGCGAAACAGCATGCGCCGGTCCACGCCCCTGGCGGGGCTCGCTATCCAGTCGATGCGCTCGGCATGGACAAGCGCACGCCGGCTGAAGTCTCCGTTGATCAACATCTCACAGCTCCGATCTGCCGCCGTCGATGACGATTTCCGCGCCCAGCATGTAGGCGGAAGCATCGCTTGCGAGGAAGAGCACGGCGGCCGCCACCTCCTCGGGCCGGCCCATGCGCCCGGCCGGCACCTGGCTGCCGACCCGCGCCGCATAGGCCCTGAAGTCTTCCTCCGTCTGGCCTTTCCCGCGGTGGATCGGCGTTTCGATCGCGCCGGGGCTGACGGCATTGACCCTGATCCTCCGGTCGAGCAGCTCTGCCGACATGGTCCTCGCGAAGGATCGCACGGCCGCCTTCGAGGCGGACAGGATGGCGCGTCCGGGCGTGCCGACCTGGTTGAGCCAGGACGTGTTGAGGATGATCGAGCCGCCGTCGCGCATGAGCGGCAGCACCGCCTGCACGGTGAAGAACACGCCTTTCACATTCGTGTCCATGATCGCATTGTAGGTCGCCTCGTCGGCGGTGGCGAGCGGCGTGCCCAACGCCACGCCGGCATTGGCAAATACGATGTCGATCGGCGCAAAAGCGCCTTCGAGAGCGGCCCGCATCCTCGCCAGGTCGGCGAGCGACGATACGTCGGCCCGGATCGCCAGGACCTCCTCGCCGAGTTCGCGCCGGGCGGCAGCAAGCCGCTGCACCGACCGGCCCGTGATCGCGACCCGCGCGCCCTGGTCCCTGAGCATCCTTGCCGTCGCCAGGCCGATCCCGCTCGATCCGCCCGTCACCAGCGCTGTCCTGCCGTCAAATGTCATATCCGCACCTCTTTCCGGAAGACCACGGATGAAGGTTTTCGGTTGCAAGGGCCAGGCAAACGGACGATACCGGAAAGAAAGAAAATCTTTGTCAGGCAAGATCGGGAGACGGGTTGCGCATGAGGAACCTTACAAGGCTCAAATCCCTGCAGGCGCTCGAAGCTTCGGCCAGGCACGGCAGCTTTGTCGGCGCGGCAGGCGAGCTTGACGTCACCCCGCCCGCCGTCGGCCAGCTTGTCCGCTCGCTGGAGGACTGGGTGGGCTACCCGCTCTTTCGCCGGGCGCGCGCGGGCGCCGAACGCCTGACCCCGGTCGACGAAGCCTCCGACGCGCTGGAGGATATCGCGCAGGGCCTCGATCTCCTGGAATCCGGCCTCAACAAGCTGCGCGGCCGCAAGGCCCGCTCGGTCGTCGTCGTCACCGCGTCGCAGGCGCTGGTTGCCAACTGGGTGCTTGGCCGTCTCGACGATTTTGCCGCCCGCCACCCCAATATCGACGTCCGGCTCGACGTCTCGGACCGGATCATCGATCTCGCGCAGGGCGAGGCCGATATCGGCATCCGCTGCGGCCTCGGCAACTGGAAGGGCGTGAAATCCACCTTCCTGATGGGCGAGGAAATCATCGCGGTCTGCAACAGGTCGCTGCTGCCGCGGGATCGCCCGGCAACGGCCGGCTGGATGTCCGAACAGACCCTGATCCACGACGGCACGCCCCACCCCGACGGCGATTTCCCGGCATGGCGCGACTGGCTCGCCCGCGCCGGGGCAAACCAGCCGCCGGAAGACGGCGGCCTGAAGATCAACTCGACCGCGGCCGTCATTCAGGCCGCCATCGCCGCGCGCGGCATCGCCCTCGTCAGGAAGGCGCTGGTGGCGCGGGAACTGGAAGGCGGCCGCCTCGTCCATCTCCTGCCCGAGATCCGCTGGCCCGTGAAATGGGCCTATTTCGCCGCCGCATCCGCCAAGACCCTGCGCCGATCCGAAGTGGCCGCCTTTCACGACTGGCTGGCCTCAAAGGGTGTCGAAAGCCGGTGAAACCTTCGAAGCTGCGGCGGTCAAGTCCGCGTCACATATCCTTCATCCTCCCCGGCTAGGCAGGCCGGAATCCGGAGATTGCCCATGGATAAGTCCGCCCAGCCAAACCGCCCCAAGATTGCCGAAACCGTCATCCACCCGACGGCCAGCATCCGCGATTCCAGCATCGGCAGATGCTGCGAGATCCTGCAAGATACCGCCCTGCACACGGTCGACCTCGGGGATTATTCCTATCTCGGCCAGCGCTGCATTCTCGCCGACGCGACGGTCGGCAGGTTCTGCGCCATTGCCGCCGAAGTCAGGATCGGCGCGCCCAACCACCCGATGGACCGCCCCTCGATGCACCGCTTCACCTATTGCCCGGAATATTATTCGGCCGATGCCGTGCGCGACCATGCCTTCTTCGCCGGGCGGAAGGCCGCCCGCGCCGTCATCGGCAACGATGTCTGGATCGGCCACGGCGTCATCGTGCTGCCCGGCGTCACGGTCGGGGACGGCGCGGTTCTGGCGGCCGGTGCCGTCGTCACCAGGGATGTCGAACCCTATACGATCGTCGGCGGCGTTCCCGCCAAATTCATCCGCGAGCGCTTCTCGCGCAAGGTTGCGGAAAAACTTGCCGCCATCGCCTGGTGGGACTGGCCGTTCGAGACCATCATGGAGCGGCTTGCCGAGTTTCAGTCCAGCGATATCGAGGCCTTCTGCGAGCGCTGGGCCTGAGCTGCGGCATCGGCCGGAAACCGCAACGGATTCCCGAAGCGGAACGAGGCCCGGCATTTGCCGGACCTCGCAGGTCGAGAAGCATAGGCGCCGCACCCCGCCATGACGGCCTGCTGCGGCGGCCCGACAGCGGTCAGTAATCCCAGAAGATCGGCACCCAGCGAAAGGCGTCGCCGTCGACGGCCACATGGCCGATGGAGGGAAACGGCAGGTGGGTCGCCACCAGCAGTTCGCCCGTCGCCGCCAGCTCGCGCAGAAGCCGGACGCGGACTCGGGCCGCCTCTTCCGGGTCGTGCTCGAAACCGTTGAACCAGTCGGGATGCTCGAACCCGACGGCGAATATGGCGTCGCCGGCAAACATCAGCTTGTCGCCGCCGGAGGCCACGCGGACCACGCTATGGCCGGGCGTATGTCCGCCGGTGCGGGAGACGACGACGCCCGGCGCCACTTCGTGCTCCTCGTCGAACGTCCGCAGCTGGCCCTCATATTCCGCGCGGAAGCGCTTGGCGGCGGCCCGAAGCGCATCCGGGAAGCCCGGCGGCATGGCAACATGGGAGAAATCGGGCGCTTCCCAGAACTTGACCTCGGCGGCCGCGACGTGGATCCGCAGGTCCTTGCGCAGGCGTTGCTTCACCCCTTCGACCAGCAGCCCGCCGACATGATCCATATGCATATGGGTCAGCACGACGTCGGTCACGGAGCCGAGATCGATGCCTGCGGCCTCCAGTCGCTTGATCAGCTGCCCGGCCCGCGGCAGGTTCAGGTCCGGGTCGATGCCCAGCCCGGCATCGACGAGAATGGTCTGGGCGCCGCTGCGCACCACGACCACGTTCAGCGACCAGTCGAAAGCGTCGGGCGGCAGGAACATGTCGCCCAGCCAGCCGGCGCGCACGGCGGCGTCGACATTGTGCCCCAGCATGGTGGTCGGCAGCGGCAGCACCCCGTCGCTGACCACCATCACCTCGATATCGCCGATATTAAGCGCATAACGCGACGGAACCGGATCGCCGGGCCTGGCTACGACGGAAGGCGCCCGTTGCGGCTCCGTGCTACGGGCTTTTGTTTCTGACTGCGACATGATGCGCTCCTCTATTGTGTGGACACCAGCCTGTCACCCTCCGTCCGGTCATGCGCTGACGCTGCATACCGTCGTGAGACCGGCGCTCGAACCTCGTGTTTCCGTTCTCTGGTGACGGCACGCGAAAGGTACAGCCGCGCCTGCGCGCCGGTAATCCAAACATAGGTTCTAGAACCGGCCCGTGGGGGCGCGTTCAGCCGGCAACCGGCTCCAGCGTGCCGAACCAGGCAACGAGCGCGACAATGCCGAGGGCAAGCACGATCTCCGCCACGGTTCCGGCAAGAAGCGCGCTCGCGGCCCGGCGCGAGCGGCCGATGCGCGCCACCAGCCCGTAGCGGTTGGACAGCGCAATCAGCACCATCAGCAGGGCGAGCGCCATCTTCAGGCAGAGCAGCCGCTGATAGGCAACGCTCCAGTCGAGCGGCAACCCGCCGATGATGAGGAGGCCGTTTGCCGCGCCGGAGAGAATGACCAGCGCCACGGCCACATGCCCCGCCGCCGAAAAACGGATCAGCGCCGTGCGCGCCTCGCCCGCCACCGCCGCATCGCCAAGCCGGGCAAGCACGAGCGCGACGGGAACCAGCGCCCCGACCCAGGCGCCGCCCGCAAGCACATGCAGCACGTCGTTGCCCCCCTGCAGCAGCCGCAGCCAGCCGTCGTTCATGGCCGCATGGCCGGTCAGCGCCAGGCCGCAGAGCATGAGCGCGCCGGCAATTGCCGTTGCGGCAGGCTTTTGCCGTAACGGCAGCAATGTCACCGCAAGGAGAAGAGCGGCAGATCCCGCCTGCCAGGCCCAGGCGGCGCCGATGGAAGTCCCCGTCAGCACCGCCGCCATGATGGCCCGGTCCAGCCCGTCCGCCCAGCCGTTGCCCAGCATGGCGCAGCGCACCGGCAGCAGCGCCAGCGTGGCGGTGACAGCAAGCGCCACCGCCGCGATGCGCCACGGCCCGAGCCTGGCCCAGAGGCTGCCGCGCAGCCCCTCGGGCACGAGCAGCCACAGATAGGCCGCGCTGCCCCAGAGGAACAGGCTCGCCGCGTCGAAGGCGAAACGGCAGGCGATATTGGCCGTATCCGGTGTCATCAGGGCTTTACGGTGAAGCTGAACGAACCGTTGGTCTTGTGCCCGTCGGCCGAAAGCACGTGCCAGTCGACGCTGTAGCTGCCGGGCGCGAGCTTGCCGGATACCGGCACCATCAGCACCTTGTCGCCCTCCATCAGCATGGGCTCGCCGAGCTTGACCTCGCCCTTATCCGGGCCGGTCACGGTCACACCGCTGAATTTGAGGTCGAGCGCTTCGCTGAAGGTCAGGTCGAGTTCGCCGGGAGAGGCGACGGCGGCCTTGTCGGCTGGCTCGGAGCCCTGCAGATGCGCGTGCGCAAGCGCCTGGCCGGCAAAGGCGATGCTTGCAAGGGCGGCGACGGAGAGGATGCGGGTCAGTCTGGACATCAGATCATGCCTTTCGTTTGGGTGGGACAGGCGACGGCGCATGGCCCTTTCGAGATTAGACAGTCGGGGAGCGGATTTATTCCGCATCGTGCCGCCATTTTCCGGGAACCTCCCCTTTTGCGCGACGTCATCGCCGGGCCCGTCCCGAGGATCGGCATCGGCCCGCGGCAGATCCCTCGGGACAGGCCCGAGGAACGCGCCGCATAAGGCTGGCATCTGCGAGCGACGAACCCGTTCACCATCTCACGTCCCCTCGCCGAGGAGCACGTCGCGGATCTTCCTCAGCGCCTCGTCGCGATCGGCCCCGTAGGGGATCAGCCCTTTCAGCCGCCCGTCGGCGCCGATCAGCAGCAGCGAGACCGTATGGCTCATGTGATAGTTGCCGTCCTCGGCCGGCAGTTTCTCCGCATGGATGAACCAGCCGTCGGAAACCTTCTTCATCTCCTGCGGCGTGCCGGTAATGCCGGTGATGCGGCTGGAAAAGGCGGTGACGTAATCGTGCATCACCGCCTGCGTGTCGCGCTCCGGATCGATGGAGAAGAAATAGGCCCTCAGCGCCCGGCCCCGCTCGCCGAGCGTCGCCAGCCAGTCCGCCACCTCGTAAAGCGTCGTCGGGCAGGCTTGCGGGCAATGGGTATAGCCGAAATAGACGAGCGCCGGATGGCCCCTGAAGATCGACTGGTCGACCGCGTTGCCCCGGTCGTCGACCAGCGAAAACCGCGCGTCGAACGGCCCCGTGCGCGGCTCAGAAAGATAGAGCGACAGCACGAGCGCAACCAGCGCGCCGACAAAGGCCGCACTTGCGGCAAGGCCGGAAACGGCAAGGGTGCGCGCGCTCATTGGCCGTGCCCCTCATGCCCGCCCTGGCCGGCCCCGTCCGCGGCGGCCGCCATCGTCACGGTGCCCTCGAAGCTCGCAAACAGCGCCAGCACTTCGGGATCGAGCCCTGCTTCCGCCGCCGCCAGATCGGCCGAGAGCGCCGCGGCATCCTCGGCCGAAAGCCCCGCCTTCTCCAGCGCCGCCGCCTGCCTGATGGCGTCGCCGCTGCACAGAACGAGGCTCCAGCCGTGATGGCCCTGTTTCATAAGCGCCCGCCCGCCGCGCCCGTCCTGCTGCCAGCCGGCAATCGCAAAGCCGTTGCGCACGACCACCGGCAGCACGGTCAGCGGCTTGTCCGGCCGCTCGAACATCGTCTTCAGCACCGCCGGGATCGCTTCCTGCGGCGGCGGCCCGTCCATGTCCATGCCATCCATGCCGGGCATGCTGCCGTGATCCATGCCCGCACCGGTACCGCCGACATCGTCGAGCGGCCCGGCAATCCGGCCGACGGCAAAATCGACCGCGATCTCGCCGGCCTTCTCGAAGCGCAGCACCGCCCGGATCGTCTCGCCCTGTTTGAAGGGCTTTGCCACGTCCTGGAACATCAGGTGGTAGTTGGGTTCGAGCGTCACCGTCTGGCCGGCCGGAATGGCAAGCCCGCCCTTCAGCTCGCGCATGGTCATGATGCCGTTCGCCATCGTCATCTGGTGCAGCTGCACGCTGCCGGCGCGCTCGGAACGTGCGCCAACCAGCCGGTCCGGCGCGCTGCCGCCATTGGTGATGACAAGATAGCCGTCGCCGACCCTGGCGCCCGGCACCATGGAATGCGAGGCCGCATGGTCGATGCGGATCGTATCCTGTGCGGCCGCCGCCGTTGCGATCAGCAGACCGGCAAGAAGAGAAACCGTCGTCTTCATCATCCCCTCCTCCTCAGGCAAAGGCGCGCTTCAGCGGCGGCACGAAGCGGATCACCATCTGGTCGAAGGCGATCATCAGCAGGATCATCAGGCCGCTCATCGGAAAGGCGACGGCGAAGGCGAGCACGATGGTCCACAGCCCGAAATAGACCGAGCGCCGCGGCGGCATGGGCGGCACGCCGACCCGCCCCGCCGGCCGCCGCTTCCACCACATGACGATGCCGGTCACGCAGGAAAGGATGATGGCAAGGCAGGTCGCCAGCATCAGCAGCTGGTTCACGAGCCCGAATTCCTGCCCCTGATGCACGTTGATGCCCCATTCGATCGCCCGGCCGAGGAACGGATACTGGCCGAAGGAGAGATCGACGAGCGGCCTGCCGGAATACTGGTCGATATGAACGGTGCGCTCGTTGCTCAGGTCGTCGGGATAGATCGCCGCCGTATAGACGCCGGTCTCGCTGCCGGGAACGGCAAGATCGAAGCCCGGCGCCATGCCGAGGCCGCGCGCGATCTCCACCGCCCGGTCAAGCCCGATCGGCTTCTTCGACTGCGCGGCGGCAATCTCCGACAGCGGCACCGGCGCCTTCTCGACGATCCAGCCGGCCTTGGGCAGGATGTCTTCCGTCACCTTCTGCGATTTCGGCACGGCATCCCACAGCTGCACCGGATAGCCGAGGCCGTGGTTCGTCAGCCAGGCATTGGCATTGGCGCCCCAATAGCCCGACCAGGGCATGCCGGTCATCGCCAGGAAGAAGATCAGGATGCCGGCAAAGGCGCCCGTCACCGCATGCAGGTCCCGCCAGAAGACCCGCCGCGACGGCCTGCCGCGCACCGTGACAACCCCGCCGGCCTGCCGCCGCGGCCACCACAGATAGATGCCGGTCACGACCAGCACCATGGCGAAGCCGCCGGTGATTTCGATCAGCTTGTTCGCCGTCTCGCCGAAAAGCGCCAGGCTGTGGATGCGCTTGACGACATAGTTGAACTCCTCCGTCGTGCCCACCTTGTCCAGCACCGCGCCGTCATAGGGATTGACGAAGACCAGGCTCGCGCCGGCATCGGTCGAGACGGTGACGATGGCCGAGCGGTCGCGGCCGGCCGGGTCCTTGTAGGAACTCGCGACCGAGCCGGGAACGGCGGCCGCGGCGATCTCGGCGATCTTCTGCGGCGAAAGCCGCTCGCCGCCCGGCGCGACGATATAGCGATAGGCAAAGACCGTATCGTTGATCTCGTCCTTGAACAGGTAGAGCGAGCCGGTAACGGCAAGGTTCAGCAGGAAGGGAATGACGAGCAGGCCGGCAAAGAAATGCCAGCGCCAGATGGCGCGATAGAGCGAAACGCCCGATACGGCGTCTTCTGCCTCGGCGGCAGCGATTGTAGACATGGAAATGGATCCGGATCCCCGGCCGGCGGCATCAATGCGGCCCGGCCATGATTGCAGGACGCATCACGGCCTGGGCCGCAATGCGGGTTCAGGCAAGGATCGGATTTGCAGGCGGGGCGCGCGGCCCGGTATTCGGCGGGAAAAGCGCGCGACGGAAGGCTTCCGCGCGGCGCGGCAGCTCTACCGTCAGCACGAAGCCCATGGGCGCGCCGGTAATGTCGGCCGGCTGCGGCAGCAGCACGGAAGCGCCGATGCGGCAGGCTTCGCACGGATTGAGATGGGCGATCTTGCCGTGTTCCTTGCCGCTGTCGTCGGTCACGGTCACGCAGAGCGTCGGCAGCGTGCCGTCGGGCAGCACATATTGGGCAAGGGCGGCGGGGCTGAGGTCGTTCGCGGCGGCGGCGGGAAGCTGATGCGCAAAGCCGACGAAAACGAGCGCGATGGCGCACAGAGCGCGCACCAGCCATTGCTCGATCCTGTCCAGCCGACCTTGCATCTTTCCCCTATCCCCGCAGGCGTCGCCCCCCTGATAGCGGCATCCGCGGCAAAGCTCAATGCGGCATTCGCGCACCATCGACGCCTCTTGCGAATCGCATAAGTACGTGCTTATGTGTTGTCCATGATGGAACATGAGATTTTCCGCGCGCTCGCCGACCCGACCCGCCGCTCGATCTTCGAGAAGCTGGCGGCCGGCCGCATGAATGCCAGCGCGCTGCGCCAGGGCATGGAGATCAGCCAGCCGGCAATGTCCCAGCATCTTGCCGTGCTTCGGGAGGCAAGGCTGGTGCGCGAACAGAAGGAGGGCCGTTTCGTGAATTACGAAGTCGATCCGGACGGCCTCGCCCTCATCGCCCAATGGCTGGCGAAATACCGCGCCTACTGGCCGGCCCGCATCGATGCTCTCAGGCTCTTGCTGAAGGATATGGACCAATGAACGACGTGAAGGCCAGGGCGCGGGCTCGGGAAAGCGGCATCGTCCAGCAATATGAGCTGGATGCGCCGCCGGAAAAGGTCTGGCGGGCGATCAGCATTGCGGAATTCCGCGAGAAATGGCTGCCGAAGGAAGCCCTTGCCGATCCGCAATCCGTCTGCGAAACGCCGGGCCGGGAAATCCGCTACAGGTTGCGCGACGATGCCCCGCCCCATCTCGAAAGCACCGTCACCTTCACGATCGCCCCGAACGCTTCGGGCGGAACCAGCCTGCGGATCGTCCACGAGCTGACCGGCGCGACTTTCGAGCGGCTGGCAAAAACCGTCGCCAACGGCAACAGCCCGATGCTCATGCTCGCCGCCTGACGCGGCAGGCCTGCCCGAACCGATTTTCCAAAGCATGTCGCGCAAAAGTGTAAAGCGGTTTTGCGGCAACGACATGCGTCAGACAAAAGCATGTCGCGCAGGACCGTGCAGCGGTCTTGCGATGGCGACATGCGTCCAACAAAGCATGTCGCGCAAAAGTGTGAAGCGGTTTTGCGGTGCCGACATGCGTCCAACAAAGGAGTTCGCCGATGCGCGAAGCGATGCAGCTCGTCCCCATGGTCGTAGAACAGTCCTCGAGAGGGGAACGGTCCTTCGACATCTATTCCCGCCTCCTGCGCGAGCGGATCATCTTTCTGAACGGCGAGATCAACGATGCGGTTTCCGCCCTCGTCTGCGCCCAGCTTCTGTTTCTCGAAGCCGAAAATCCGAAGAAGCCGATCAATCTCTACATCAACTCGCCGGGCGGCGTCGTCACCAGCGGTTTTGCCATGTACGACACGATGCGCTTCATCCGCGCGCCGGTCCACACGCTCTGCATGGGAACGGCCCGCTCCATGGGCTCGTTCCTGCTGATGGCCGGCCAGCCGGGAGAAAGGGCGGCGCTGCCCAATGCCAGCATTCTCATCCACCAGCCCCTCGGCGGCTTCCAGGGGCAGGCGTCCGACATTCTCATTCATGCCGAGGAGATCCGCAAGATCAAGCAGCGCATGACCGGCCTCTACGCGCACCATTGCGGGCGATCCTATGACGAGTTCGAGACCGCCATGGACCGCGACCGCTTCCTGACGGCCGAAGAGGCCCTCGAATGGGGCCTGATCGACCGCATCCTGCAGGAGCGCGAAGAGATGGCGGAGGCCGCGCCGCTATAGCCGCCGGCCGCAGACCTGCCGCCCGCCCGTCAGCTGCCGGATTTCAGCGCCGTGTCGCAAGGCTCCACGGCCTTGCGCACCCCCTCGCCGCCGCCCTAGATAGATGAGCAAGTCCCAGCAATCCCGCTCCGCTTCTGAATCCGGGCCAATAATGAAACGCCACGATTTCGATGATCTCGCCGCCTTCGTCATCGTCGCCGAGGAGCGCAGCTTCACCCGCGCCGCCGCCCGGCTCGGCATTTCCTCCTCGGGCCTCAGCCACATGATGCGCCAGCTGGAGGAGCGGCTCGGCATGCGGCTTCTTGCCCGCACCACCCGCAGCGTGGCGACCACAGAGGCCGGCGAGCGCCTGCTCCTCACCCTCCAGCCCGCCTTTGCCGAGATCAACCGCGGCCTGCAGGAGCTTGGCAGTCTCAGGGAAAAGCCCTCCGGCACCGTGCGCATCACCGCCGGCAAACATGCCGCGACATCGCTTGTCATGCCCATCCTGCCGCAGTTTCACCGTACCTATCCGGATATCCGCGTGGAACTCATCGTCGGCGACCGGTTCGAGGATATCGTCGCCTCGCGCTTCGATGCCGGCATCCGTTTCGGCGAGCGTATCGACAAGGATATGGTCGGCCTGCGCATCGGCCCGGATATCCGCGCCGCCGTCGTCGGCTCGCCGGATTATTTCGCCCGCTATCCGGTGCCGCTGACCCCGGCCGATCTCGCCGGCCACGATTGCGTGACCTATTACATGGCCTCGATGGGCGGCCCCTATGCCTGGGAATTCGAGGAGAACGGCCGCGATATCGAGGTGAAAGTATCGGGCAGTTTCATGGTCAACGATTCCGACATGATGGTCGAGGCGGCGCTGTCGGGCTCCGGCCTCGTCTATGTCTTCGAGGAATTCGCCGCCGAACATATCAGGAGCGGCCGGCTGGTCCGCGTGCTGGAGGATTACTGCACGCCCTTCACCGGCTATTCCCTCTACTATCCGAGCCGGCGACAGATGCCGCCGGCCCTTTCGGTCTTCATCGAGGCGCTGCGCGCCATCCCCAGGCGCTAGCGCATGTCGCACAAAAGCGTGCAGCGGTTTTGTGGTAACGACATGCGAAAACAGGAACGTCAGGCAGCCTGCGCGGCCGGCATCGTCGCCATGTCGATGACGAAACGGTAGCGCACGTCGCCGCGCTCCAGCCGCTCGAATGCCTTGGCGATATCGCCCATGGCGATCGTCTCGCATTCCGGCAGGATGTTCTTGCGGCCGCAGAAATCCAGCATCTCCTGCGTCTGCCGGATGCCGCCGCTCGGCGTGCCGGCAATGCGCCGCCGCCCCATGATCAGCGGCAGGTTGGAGAATTTCGGCGTATCGACCAGCGAACCGGCAATGACCAGCGTGCCGTCGGAATCGAGCGTATTGAGATAGGGGCCGAGATCGTGCTCGTAGGGCACGGTATCGATAATCAGGTCGAAGGCGAAGGCGGCCGCCTCCATCTGCGCCGCATCGGTCGACAGCAGCACCTTGTCGGCGCCGAGTTCGCGCGCCGTGCCGATCTTGCCCGGCGAGCGCGTCAGCACCGTGACCTCGGCCCCGAGCGCGGCGGCGAATTTCACGGCCAGATGCCCGAGCCCGCCAAGCCCGATCACGCCCACCCGGCTGCCGGGGCCGACATTCCAGGTGCGCAGCGGCGAATAGGTGGTGATCCCGGCGCAGAGCAGCGGCCCGACCCGCGCAAGATCCAGGCCGTCAGGCACGCTGAGAACGAATTCCTCGCGCACGACGATATGGTCGGAATAGCCGCCATAGGTGGTCTCGCCGGTAATGCGGTCCTGCCCGTTATAGGTGACGGTCACGCCCTTGTAGCACATCTGCTCTTCGTTGCGCCGGCAGTTGGGGCATTCCATGCAGCTGTCGACGATCGTGCCGACGGCAACCTTGTCGCCCGCCCTGAAGCGCGACACGGCGCTGCCGACGGCCGACACCCGCCCGACGATCTCGTGACCCGGCACGACGGGATAGGCCGAAAAGCCCCAGTCGTTGCGGGCCATGTGCAGGTCCGTGTGGCAGACCCCGCAATAGAGAATATCGATCGCCACGTCTTCCGGACGCAACGCGCGGCGATCGAAGGAGAAAGGTTGCAACGGCGTGTTCGCATCCGTTGCGGCAAATCCTGATGTTCTCAATGGCTTGTCCCTTGCAAATCTGTTGGAAACGGAGGCGCCTCCAGACGCCTGACGGGATATAGCGCGGGCCGATTATCCGGATTAGCGGCGCAATACGGGAAAGGCTTGTGAGCGGGATTCAGCAATCGGCTGCGCCGCGCTGGCCGCCGCGCGCCGCAGTCCAACGCCGATCATCGCCGGATATCCGCCGCCGGCCCCGCGCCTACCAGTTCCCCGGATCGGCCGTGTGATCGACGGCGGCAAACTCGTCCGCCTTGTCCCGATCGAGCGTCACCGTCCGCGTCCGCTTCGTCTCGTCCGCCACCAGATAGCGAAGCGGCGCCGCCTCCCTGGCGAGTTCCTGATAGAGCAGAAGCGCGGCTTCCTCGGCCGTATCGGCCTCGATCTCCCGCGTGATGGTCACGGTGAACTTGCGCATGGCGTCTGGCCTTCCTGATCGTCGCGCGGGCATGGGAACGCACATTGCCAGACAATAGGCCGGGACCCGAAGAGTTCAAGCGGCCCCGCCGCAAAGGCCGAAGGCGGATGGCCCAGCCATGCGGCCTATCCCGGCCAGGCCTTCATCGCCCGCGCCACCGTCCGGTAAAGCTGCTCGCGGCTCGCCCCGCCCTGCGCGTCGAGCGCCATGCCCCAGCCGACGCTCATGACGAAGCCCGCAAGCTCGTCCACATCGGCATCATCAGGCAGATCCCCCTCGTTGCGCGCCGCCTGCAGCCGGTCGCGCAGCCTTGCCCGCCGGCCGCCGCGATATTTCATCATCTCCTCGCGCAGCGGCCCCGGATCGCTGCCGCCGGCAAGCGAACAATTGACCGCAAGGCAGCCCGGCGGATGGCCCTCGCCCGTATAGAGATCGGCCATGCGCGTCAGCATCAGCTCGGCCACGCCCCGCGCCGTCGGCTCCTTCAGCGCCTCCTCGACATGGCCCATGCGGGTTCGCAGATAGTTTTCGAAGACCTTCAGAAACAGCCCGTCCTTGCTGCCGAAGGCGAAGTAGAAGCTCGGCGGCGTGATGCCCATCGCCTGCGTGAGATCGGAGACGGAGGTGCGCTCGTAGCCGTTCTTCCAGAAGAAGTTCGTCGCCGTCTCCATCGCCCTGTCGATATCGAGAACCCGAGGTCGCGCCATGCCCTGCCCCATCGCACATTTTCTATAGCGACCGCTATATAACAGACTTGACAGGCTCCGCAAACCGTCAATTATAGCGATCGTTATATTTCAACGCCGCCGCCCTTGACGCGGTTTGCCCCCAGGAGTTCCCATGCAGTACAAGAAGTTCGGCCGCACCGGCCTGACGGTGTCCCGCCTCATCATCGGCACCGGCACGTTCGGCAAACAGACCGACGAGGCGGAATCCTTCCGCATGCTCGACCGGGTCGCGGATGCCGGCGTCAACATCATCGATACGGCCGATATCTATCCCGGCGGCGCCGATCTGACGGAGGTCGGCCGCGCGGAAGAATTCACCGGCCGCTGGCTGAAGGGCAAGCGCAGCAATTTCATCGTCGGCACCAAGGCCGGCTTCCCGATGGGGCCGCAGCAATGGGACCGCGGCACCTCCCGCAAGCACCTGATGGATGCGATCGACGCCTCGCTGAAGCGCCTCGATACCGATTATGTCGATCTCTACCAGGTCCACACGGACGATACCGAAACCCCGCTCGACGAGACCGCCGAGGCGCTGGATGCGATCGTTCGTTCCGGCAAGGCGCGCTACATCGGCGTGTCGAATTTCCTGGCTTACCGGCTCGCCCGCGCCATCGGCCGGCAGGAGACGCTGCGGCTTGCCCGCTATGTCTCGGCCCAGCCGCGCTACAACCTGCTCTTCCGCGAAATCGAGCGCGACCTGCTGCCGCTCGCGCAGGAGGAAAACCTGGCCGTCATCCCCTTCAATCCGCTGGCCGGCGGCCTGCTGACCGGCAAGTACCGCCAGTCGCAATCTCCCGACAAGGGCCGCTTCTCCGCCGAAGTCGGCTCCTTCGGCGCCATGTACAAGGCGCGCTACTGGCACGAGCGCGAATTCGACACGATCACCCGCCTCGGCGCCATCGCCGAAGAGATCGGCGAGCCCCTGCCCAAACTCGCAGTCGCCTGGATCCTCGCCAACCCCGCCGTCACCTCGGTCATCCTCGGCGCCAGCCGCACGGAACAGCTGGCCGACACGCTGGCGGCTGCCGATTACGGGCTCGATCCCGAGGTGAAGGCGAAGCTCGACGAGCTGACGATGGACTATCGCAGAGGTGACGCCGGGCGGTAAGAAACCCTTCCCCACAGGTGGGAGGGGTTTTCACCCCGCCTCAAACGGACCGCATCAGCCCGCCATCCACCTTCAGGCTCTGGCCGGTAATGTAGCCCGCCCCGTCCGACACCAGAAACGCGATCGTCGCGGCCACTTCCGCACTCGTGCCGTAGCGCTGCATCGGCACGCTGTCGCGCCGCTCCTCGGTTGCCGGCAGGCTGTCGATCCAGCCCGGCAGCACGTTGTTCATGCGGATATTCTCGGCCGCATAGGTGTCGGCAAAGAGCTTCGTATAGGCGGCGAGCCCGGCGCGGAAGACGGCCGAGGTCGGGAACATTGCCGATGGCTCGAACACCCAGGCCGTCGAGATATTGACGATCGCGCCCTTCTTCTGCGCCTGCATGATCGGCGTCACCAGCCGCACCGCGCGGATGACGTTCATCAGGTAGACGTCCATGCCCTTGTGCCATTGCTCGTCGGTAATCTCGTTGAGCGGCGCGCGCGGCCCGTGGCCGGCGCTGTTGACGAGAACGTCGATGCGCCCCCAGGCGCCCATCGCCGCATCGACCAGCCGCTTCAGGTCCTCGTTCGACTGGTTGGAGCCGGTCACGCCGACGCCGCCGAGTTCCCCGGCAAGCGCCTCGCCCTTGCCGGAGGAAGACAGGATCGCGACCTTGTAGCCATCGGCCGCAAGGCGTCTTGCGCTCTCGGCCCCCATGCCGCTGCCGCCCGCCGTAATCACAGCCACTTTTTCCACCGACATGCCGGTGCCCTCCTGTTTTCATGTTGTCGATCGACTCTGCGGCGAGACTAGAACAATTCCAGCAAAAGTGGGAACCGGTTTTGCGTCCGGAATTGCGGGGAAAACAATAAGCTGGAGCATTGAAGGCGACTCCGTTTTCGCCGGAAATGCTCTAGAGCCTTTCCCGGCCGGATTGAAGCGTCCCGACGAAGAAGGACAGGGCCATGCGGCGGCCGCGCCAAGTTTTGCCCGAAGCCGCCTTGCGCCGGCGGCGGGAAACACCACATTTCGAAAACCGGATTCGCTTTCTCCGCTCCCGCCCCTAACCGGCGATAATCACAGGCCTATTGATGTTTCATCTCATACTCGGGTTCCCCTGGCTGGTCGTGCTCGTCAGGTTCATCCTGCCCCTGCCCTGGATCTGGCCTGCCAAGGCGCTGCTTGCCGGCCTGCTTCTCCTCGCCTCCCAGCAGGTGCTGCTCAACCGCATCTCCTCGGGTTCCGTCTTCGCGCCCGAATATCCGCGCCCGCTCATCATCGTGCTGAATTTCCTCTTCGGCGCGACGCTGCTGCTCGCCGTCTTCCAGATCGCGCTCGATGCCGTCTTGGCTGTGCTGACCCTCGTGCAGGGGCAGTTTCTGGCCGTGCCGGCAGAGATCCGCTATGCCATCGGGCTTGCGGCCCTCGGCCTTGCCGCCTTCGGCGTCGCGGGCGCCATCCGCATCCCGCCCGTCAAGAATGTCGAGATCGCGATCCGCGACCTTCCCGAAGCCTTCGACGGCTACCGCCTGCTGCAATTGACCGACCTGCATCTGAGCCGGCTCTTCCCGGCCTCCTGGGCCGAAACCCTCGTGCAGAAGGCCAACGGCCTGAAAACCGACCTGATCGTCGTCACCGGCGATTTCATCGACGGCCGGCTCGACAGGCGCCGCGCCGATGTCGCCCCGCTGGCAAAGCTCCAGGCTCCCGACGGCGTCTTCGCCATCCCCGGCAATCACGAATATTATTTCGGCTACGACGACTGGATGCGGCACGACGCCAGTCTCGGCATCCGCATGCTGATGAACGCGCACGCCGTCATCGAGCGCGAGGCCGGCCGCATCGTCATTGCCGGCGTGACCGATCTTTCGGCCTTCGGCAGGCCGATGCCCGATCCCGATCTTGCCGCGGCCCTGAAGGACGCCCCCGCCAGAGCCCCGGTCATCCTTCTCGACCACCAGCCGCGCATGGCGGCCGAAACCGCCAAGGCGGG
Organism: Rhizobium sp. GCM10022189; assembly: GCF_042656325.1. NCBI lineage: Bacteria > Pseudomonadati > Pseudomonadota > Alphaproteobacteria > Hyphomicrobiales > Rhizobiaceae > Rhizobium > Rhizobium sp. GCM10022189. The sequence continues at coordinate 65,418 of NZ_JBHSOR010000056.1, read as the reverse complement.
CGTCGCCCTGCAGCTCTCGGGCCACACCCACGGCGGCATGGTGCTCGGCCTCGATCGTCTGGTGGCCCGCGCCAACGGCGGCTTCGTCTCCGGCCATTACCAGGTCGGCGGCATGCAGCTCTATGTCAACAACGGCACCGCGCTCTGGCCGGGTTTTGCGCTGAGGCTCGGCAGGCCCTCGGAACTGACGGTGTTTACCCTGCGCAGGCCCTCCTGACGGCGCATCAGGCGGGTACGCTGCCGCTCCTCTGCGCCACCAGCCGGCGGATGCGCTCGGCCACGGCGGGATCGACGGGATTGTAGACGACCATGTTGAGGTCCGGCCTGCCGTCGATGGCAAAGCCGGAATATTCCAGCTCGATATCGCCGAGATCGGGATGCCTCAGCCGCTTGGTTCCCTCGCCATGGGCGATCACCTCGTTTTCCTCCCAGATGCGCTTGAACTCGGCGCTGGAGCGGCAAAGCTCGTCCACCAGTTCAGCCACTTCCGACGTGGCGCCGGCCCGCGCCGCATCCGCCCGGAAGGCGCCGACGACGAAACGCGCCATCGCCTCCCAGTCGTGCTGGATGTTGCGCACATCGGGATTGAAGAAGAGCAGCCGCAGGACGTTGCGGTCGTCAGGCGCGAGCTTGCCGTAATCGGTCATGACGACGGTCGCCGCCCGGTTCCAGGCCACGATGTCCCAGGCGGCCGTGCGCACCAGCGCCGGGCTTGCTTCCAGCGTGTCGAGAAGCCGCTGCAGGCGCGGGCTGATGCCCTCGACGGCGCGGTAGCGCACCTCCGGCGGCCGGCCGAGGCCGAGGATGAAGAGATGTTCGCGCTCCGGCTCGGTCAGCATCAGCCCGTTCGCGATCCGGTTCAGCACATCGGCCGAGGGCGCCCCGCCGCGCCCCTGCTCCAGCCAGGTGTACCAGGTCGGGCTGATATTGGCGCGCTGCGCCACCTCCTCCCGCCGCAGCCCCGGCGTGCGCCGCCGCCCGGAAAAGCCGAACACGGCCGGATCGAGGCGCGAGCGGCGGTCGCGAAGGAAGGTGCCAAGGGCGTTGCTGCTGTCGGTCGTCATGCCGTGCCTGTTAGCTATTATAATAGGATAACGTCACTACTTTAACAGCATAAAGCATAGCGCAATAACAGGGTCATCAGCAACAAGGAGAAACCCTATGCGCATATTCCTCACCGGCGCCACCGGCTTCATCGGCTCGGCCATCGTGCCGGAACTCCTGAAGGCCGGCCATCATGTCATCGGCATGACCCGCTCGGATGCCGGCGCCAGGGCGCTCGAAGCAGCCGGCGTCGAGGTTCACCGCGGCGTGCTGGAGGAGCCCGACAGCGTGCGGGCCGGCGTCGAAAAGGCCGATGCCGTCATCCACACCGCCTTCGACCATGATTTCTCCCGCTTCGCGGAAAATTGCCAGAAGGACAGCCGCGTCATCGCCGCCATGGGCGAGGCCCTGAAGGGCTCCAGCCGCCCGCTGCTCATCACTTCCGGCACCGGCATGGGCAATGCGCATTTCGGCGAACTGGCAAGCGAAGACGTCTTCAATCTCGAACATCCCAACCCGCGCATCGCCTCGGAACTCGCCGGCAACGCGCTGCTCGACGCCGGCATCAACGTCTCCGTCATGCGCCTGCCCCAGGTCCACGACACCTTCAAGCAGGGCCTCGTCTCGCCGCTGATCGAGATCGCAAGGGCAAAGGGCGTATCCGCCTATGTCGGCGAAGGCCGCAACCGCTTCCCCGCCGGCCACCTGCTCGATGTCGCCCTGCTCTACCGGCTTGCCATCGAGCGGGCCGAACCCGGCGCCCGCTACAATGCCGTCGCCGAAGAAGGCATTGCCACCCGCGAGATCGCCGAAGCCCTCGCCCGCGGCCTGAACCTGCCCGTCGTCTCGGTCGCGCCGGAAAAGGCCGCCGAACATTTCGGCTGGATGTCGATATTCGCCGGCCTCGACTTCCCCGCCTCCAGCCAAAAGACCCGCCGCATCCTCGGCTGGAACCCCGTCGGCCCCGGCCTGATCGCCGATCTCGACGCGATGGACTATAGCGCGCTTGCGGCCTGAGCCGCTGCCGGCCAAAGCTCCGGCAGCGTCGCCCTCTTCAGGCTTACATTTCCCGCTCCCACCAGCCACGGGTGTTCACGCCGGCAGCGTCAGCGAGGGCTTCCAGTTCCGCAATATCGCTGCCGGCAAGCGTCATGGTGCCGGCCCGGACCAGACCATCGATGTAGCCGGGCCTGGTGATGCCGATGATCGGCGTCGCGCCTTTGGCGACGGCCCAGGCCGTCGCGACATCGGGAGCTGCCGCACCGTGCTTGCTGCCGATCGAGGCGAGCCTGTCCGTCAGCGCCTTCAGCCGGGGCAGCATGCCATTGTAGGCCTCCGCCCGGTTGCTGCCTTCCGGCAGCGCATTCTCCGGATTGTATCTGCCGCTCAGGGCGCCCTGTTCGAGCACCATATAGGCGAAGAAGGGGATGCCCTGTTTGCGGCAATAGTCCAGGATGCCCGCATCCTCTGAGCCGCGATAGACGAGACTGTAGTGGTTCTGCACGGCCTCGACCCGGAATCCGGCTTCTCCGAGAATCCGGTCGGCCAGCTCGATTTCGCGCAGGTTGTGATTCGAGACGCCGACATGCAAGACCTTCCCGCTCTTGAGCAACGGGATCAGGCAAGGAGTCCACCGCGCCACATCTGCCGGATTGTGAATCCAGTAGAGGTCGATATAGTCGGTGCCGAGGCGTGCCAGGCTCTGCTCCAGCATGTCCGCCACCGGATCGTCGCCGGCTCCGGCAGCCTGCGGGGTGAACTTCGTCGAGAGCTGGTAGTCGCTGCGGGCGTAGCGCTTCAGCACCTCCCCGAGCACGGTTTCCGAGCGGCCCATGCCGTACACCATGGCGGTGTCCCACAGGGTGAAGCCGGCCGCATGCGCCTTGTCGGCAACCTCTTCCAGGTCGGCCCGTGTCATGGGACTGCCGAAATAGCCGTCGCCGGTCCTGCCGCTGTCGCCCCAGGCCCAGGTCCCCAGTGCGACCGGGGGGATCTTCAGACTATCCATTGTCATAATCGCTCCTTGCTTGTTCTGCCGCCGGGTGTGCTGTGACCCGGCGGTGCCGACATGATGATGCGCAGCCAGGCCGAGCCGTTAGCCTGATGCGCCGGAATTAATGCCCGATCCTCCAGATGCAGCCTTTCGCATTGCCGCCCGTCCACCCATATGCGATGGTCGCCGCATGGAGACACTGACCGAAATTGCTGCCGTGATTGCCCGGCACGTCTCGAAGGATGGCTTCCACGCCACCCCCATCGAGCGGGTGACGCTTGCTCGATCCTCCACGGTGACGATGCCGATGCCGAATGTTTACCGGCCGCAAATGTGCCTCGTCGCGCAGGGGCAGAAGGAGGTCACGCTGGGCGATCGCACGTTCAGATATGCACCGGGCCGCTACGGCATCGTGACCTACGACTTGCCGGCGACCGGCCAGGTTGTCGAGGCGACGCCTGACAAGCCCTATCTCTGCCTGTTCCTTGATTTCGATCCGCTCATGCTGGGGCAGCTGGCGTTGCGCGTGCCGCCGCCGGAAGCGCCCCGCCAGCCGCTCGGCAAGACGGTGTCCGACGCCGGTGCCCGTCTGCTCGACGCGGCGCTGCGCCTGCTGCGCCTGCTCGACGATCCGGCAGCGCTGCCGGTGCTCGGGCCGCTTGCCGAGCAGGAGATTCTTTATCACCTGCTTGCCGGCCCGGACGGCGCCAGGATGCGCCACATCACCTCCAGCCAAGGTCGCATGGCCCAGGTCGGCCGCGCCATCGCCTGGATCGGGCAGAATTTCCGGGAACGGTTCAGCATTGAGCAGCTTGCCGCGGAAGCAGGGATGAGCCCGTCGAGCCTGCACGAGCATTTTCGCGCCGTAACGGCGATGACGCCGCTGCAATTCCAGAAGCAGCTCCGTCTGCAGGATGCGCGCAGCCTGATGCTGGCCCAGGATATCGACACCGCGACTGCGGCCTTCCTTGTGGGTTACGAAAGCCCTTCGCAGTTCAGCCGCGAATATCGCCGCCACTTTGGAGAACCGCCGGCCCGCGACATAGCCCGCCTGCGCGCTTCACCGGGCTTGGCCGTGGTGGCCTGAATTAGCCTGCCGCCGCATCCATCCTCGCCCGCACCGCGAGATACGCCGCCGTCAGCCGCGCCAGAACCGGCGATTTGACAGTTCCGTTCGCCCCGCCGATCGGATCGTCGAGATGGATGCGCCGCAGGTCGGCCATGAACTCGTCCCACAGCGCCTGCCCGCCCTCTTCCAGGAGTTCCGCGCGGATGCTCAGATCCTCGCTCACAGGCAGATGCCGCCGCCCCCAGGCGCCGATCATCGCAAACATCGGCACGAGCTGGATGGAGGCTTCCGTCAGGCTGTAGATCGCCTTCTGGCTATGGGAGGGGTCGTCGAGCCTGGTGATGAGCCCGTAGCCCATCAGCCGTTTCAGCCGTGCGGCCAGAATATTGGAGGCGATCCCCTCCTCCGATTGCGTCAGAAGCTCGCGAAAGTGCCGGCGGTTGCCGAACATGATATCCCTGATGATGACGAGGCTCCACCGGTCGCCCAGCACCTCCATCGTCAGGTTGATCGGGCAGCCCGACCGTATTTCGATATCCATATCCGCCCCCGCAGGAAGAACCGCCAGAAAAACCAGTTGCATTATAGGATCAGTTGTGAGAGGCTTCAACCAATTTCAAAATGCAATCAGATGGAGGCTGACATGACCCGTGTACGCGTGGCTGCATTTTCCCTTTCCATTGATGGCTTCGGCGCCGGCCCCGACCAGAGCCTTGAAAATCCGCTCGGCAAGGGCGGCATGGCGGTGCATCAATGGTTCTTCCCCACCCGCACCTTCCGCGCCATGATCGGCAAGGACGACGGCACGACCGATACCGATGACAGATATGGGGCGGCCGGCATGGCGGGCTTCGGCGCCTTCATCCTCGGCCGCAACATGTTCGGCCCGATCCGGGGCGAATGGCCTGACGAGGAATGGAAGGGCTGGTGGGGGCCGAACCCGCCCTATCATGCGCCGACTTTCATCCTCACCCATTACGCCCGCGCGCCCATCGTCATGGAAGGCGGCACGACCTTCCATTTCGTCACCGGCGGCATCGAGGAAGCGCTGGAAAAGGCCAAGCGTGCCGCCGGCGACAAGGATGTGAAGATCGGCGGCGGCGTCAGCACCGTGCGCCAATATCTCAAGGCCGGCCTGATCGACGAGATGCATTTCGCCATCTCCCCGGTTGTCCTCGGCCGGGGCGAAGCCATGTTCGAAGGCATAGATCTGCCGGCGCTCGGTTTTTCCGTCAAATCCCACGAAACGACGCAGCAGGCCATGCATGTCGTGCTCGCCAGATGAGGATCAGGAATGCCCTTCGTCCTTTACCTGCACCCGCTCTCCTCCTATTGCCAGAAGGCGAAGACCGCCTTTTACGAGAAGAACCTGCCCTTCGAGGTAAAGCTTCTTGACGGCAGCGAGCCGGTCGCCTCGGAATTTGCGGCAAAATGGCCGATCCGGCGGTTCCCGGTCCTCGAACATGGCGGCGACTTCATCTTCGAAGCCACCAGCATCATCGAATATATCGATATGCTGCATCCCGGCGAGCAGCCGCTCATCCCGCGCGATGGGCCAACCGCCATCAGGGTGCGCATGTGGGACCGGTTCTTCGACAACTATACCCAATATCCGCAGCAGCGCATGGTCAACGCCGCGCTCGGCCGGGAAATGGAGCCGGATGACGGTTATGTCCGCTGGCGCCAGGCGCTGGAAACCGCCTATGCCATTCTCGACAGGCATATGAAGGGCCGCCGCTGGGCGGCGGGCGAGAGCTTCAGCCTTGCCGACTGCTCGGCAGCCCCCGCCCTGCTCTATGCCGACTGGGCGCATCCGATGGCGCAACATTTCGAACATGCCCGCGCCTATCGCGCCCGTCTGCTGCAGCGCCCGAGTTATGCCCGCGCCCTCGACGAGGCCCGCCCCTACCGCCATCTCTACCCGCTCGGCGCCCCCATCGGCCGGGATTGACCGGCCGGCGCCTGAAGGCACCGGCCGATCCGCCGATGCGATCAGACCAGCCCCTGGCCGAAGCCGAATTCGCCTTCCGCTTCCGCCGCGCGCACATCCTCGCCAAACAGCATGTCATTATGCGGCCGGCCGCTGCGCACCATCGGATAGACGTTTTCGAGCGCCGCCACCCGGCAGTCGAAGAGGACGGGCCGGTCGATGGCGATCATCTCCCGGATCTTGTCATCCAGCTCGTCCGGCCGCTCGCAGCGCAGGCCGACCGCGCCATAGGCTTCCGCCAGCTTGACGAAGTCAGGCAGCGAGGCGCTATAGGACCGGTCCCGCCGGTTGCCGTGCAGGATCTGCTGCCATTGCCGGATCATGCCGAGCTGGGCATTGTTGAGAATGAAGATCTTCACCGGCGCCTGATGCTGCATCGCCGCCGAAAGCTCCTTCAGCGTCATCTGCACCGAGCCGTCGCCGACAATGCCGAGGACGAGCCGCCCCGGATGGGCGATCTGCGCCCCGATCGCCGCCGGCAGCCCGTATCCCATCGTGCCGAGCCCGCCCGAGGTCAGCCACCGGTTCGGCCCCTCGATGCCGAAGAGCTGTGCCGCCCACATCTGGTGCTGGCCGACATCGGTCGTGACGACAGGGTCATGGCCCGTCGTCAGCGCATGCAGCCGCTCCAGCGCATATTGCGGCATGATCTCGTCACGGCGCATCTCGTAGGCAAAGGATTGTCGCGCCCGCCAGCCCTCGATCTGCGCCCACCACGCCTCCAGCCGCTCCCGCCGCGGCGGCTCTGCAAGCGCCCGCCAGGCCTCGATCATCCCGGCAAGCACGTCGGCCGCGTCGCCCGCAATCCCGATATCGGCCGGCACGTTCTTGTTGATCGAGGACGGATCGATATCGACATGGATCTTGCGCGACCCCGGCGAGAACCTGTCGGTGCGCGAGGTCACGCGGTCGTCGAACCGCGCCCCGATCGCCACCATCACGTCGCAATCGTGCATCGCCATATTGGCCTCGCAGGAGCCGTGCATGCCCGGCATCTTCAGCCAGTTCGGCCCGGATGCCGGATAGGCGCCGAGCCCCATCAGCGTCGAGGTGACGGGAAAGCCCGTCAGCTCCGCCAGTTCCCGCAGCAGGCGCGAGGCCTCCGGCCCGGAATTGATGATGCCGCCGCCGGTATAGAGGAGCGGCCGCCTGGCCTGCGCCATCAGCGCAACCGCGGCCGCGATCGCCTCGCGGTTGCGCTCCGCCCCCGCCCGATAGCGCGCCGGCAGGCAAACCGTCTCAGGCCCGACATAGAGCCCGCTCGCAAACAGCACGTCCTTCGGCATATCGACCAGAACCGGCCCCGGCCGGCCGGACGTCGCGATCCTGAAGGCGAGATGGATCGTCCTCGCCAGATCGTCGATATGGCTGACGAGGAAATTATGCTTGGTGCAGGCCCGCGTGATGCCGACCGTATCGCATTCCTGAAACGCATCCGTGCCGATCAGCGTGGTCGGCACCTGCCCCGTCAGGCAGACGAGCGGAATGGAATCCATCAGCGCATCCTGCAGCGCCGTCACCGCGTTGGTGACGCCCGGCCCGGAGGTAACCAGCATGACGCCGACCTTGCCGGTCGAGCGCGCATAACCTTCGGCGGCATGTCCCGCCCCCTGCTCGTGGCGCACCAGCAGATGCTTGATCTGATCCTGCTGGAAGATCTCGTCATAGATCGGCAGCACGGCGGCGCCGGGATAGCCGAAAATGTGCTCGACGCCATTGTCGCGGAGCGACCGCAGAACGATCTCGCCGCCGCTCATCAAAGCGGTGGAAGAAGAAGGATTGGAGGAATTTCGGGTATAGTTGGCCTTATCGCCGGTCATGGCAATTGTTCCGTCGTTGATGGGGTGATCGGGTTGCGACGGGGCACAAAAAAAGGCCCCGTCAGGGACCTTGTGTTCGGCGCATGGGTGGCTGATGCCGGACGGTTACACCGTCCTGCCCATGCGCGATATCACCACGACGAGAACCATTGCGATTTTCATGGGGCAAGAGCTAACCGCAATTTTGCGCCCCGTCAATCGCCTCCGTTACTCCGCCAGTTCTCGCATCACCTTGATGAGGTCGGACTTGCCCTCGAAGCCGATGCCCGGCAGTTCCGGCATGGTGATGTGCCCGTCGATGACCGCGACGCCGTCGGGAAAGCCGCCATAGGGCTGGAAGAGATCCGGATAGCTTTCGTTGCCGCCGAGGCCGAGGCCGGCGGCGATGTTGAGCGACATCTGGTGGCCGCCATGCGGAATGCAGCGGGCGGGCGACCAGCCGAACTGGCGCAGCACATCGAGCGTGCGCAGATATTCGACAAGCCCGTAGGAGAGCGCGCAGTCGAATTGCAGGTAGTCGCGGTCGGCGTGCATGCCGCCATAGCGCAACAGGTTGCGCGCATCCTGATGCGAGAACAGGTTCTCGCCGGTTGCCATCGGCGCGTCGTAGAATTCCGAGATCGCCGCCTGCAGCGCGTAATCCAGCGGATCGCCGATTTCCTCGTACCAGAAGAGCGGGTAGTCGCGCAGCATCTTGGCATAGGCAATGCCCGTCTCCAGATCGAAGCGGCCGTTCGCATCGACGGCAAGCTGCGCCGCCGAGCCGATCTCCGCCAGCACGGATTCGATGCGGCCGCGATCCTCCTCGATCGAGGCCCCGCCGATCTTCATCTTGACGACCGTATAACCGCGGTCGAGATAGCTGCGCATCTCCTTGCGCAGCGCGCTATTGTCCTTGCCGGGATAGTAGTAGCCGCCGGCCGCATAGACAAAGACCTTCGGGTTCGCCTCCCTGCCCTTCATCTCGGCCAGCAGCCGGAAGAGCGGCTTGCCCTCGATCTTGGCAACCGCATCCCACACCGCCATGTCGATCGTGCCGACGGCGACCGAGCGTTCGCCGTGCCCGCCGGGCTTTTCGTTTTTCATCATCGCCGCCCAGATCCTGTGCGGGTCGAGATTGGTGCCGGCATCGTTGACAAGGCTTTCCGGCGCCGCTTCCAGAATGCGGTCCCTGAACCGCTCGCGGATGAGCCCGCCCTGCCCGTAACGGCCGTTGGAATTGAAACCGTAGCCGACCACGCGCCGCCCGTCCCTGACGACATCGGTGACGACGGCCACCAGGCTCGCCGTCATCTTGCTGAAGTCGATATAGGCGTTGCGGATCGGCGAAGCGATCGGCTTCGTCACTTCGCGGATATCGATGATGCGCATTGCTGTCTCCCGCTGCATTCACATGGCAGGATTCTAGGCGAATCCCGCCCTTGCCGTCCAATGCCGATCCGGGTTCCTTCAGTGCCGGATCGGCACAGCCGATTTCCGGCTCATGGCCGCCAACAGCCTTGAAATCCGGGCCACAATGCCGTTCAATCAATGCTCTTCAAGCATGACGGAAACGGAACAGACCATCGTGGATACCGCCTGGCTCGCCGATATCAAGGCTCTCGCCGAAACGCTGAATTTTTCCAGGGCCGCGCAAAAGCGCCACATCACCCAGCCGGCCTTCGGGCGCCGCATCAAATCGCTGGAAGACTGGTGCGGCCTGGAACTCGTCGACCGCTCGACGCACAGGCTGAAGCTGACGCCGGCGGGCGAGGCCATGCTGGAGGCGGCCAACGATATCACCGCGCGGCTGGAGCGCGTCGGCCGCGATCTCGCGCAGATGCGAACGGCAGGCTCGACCGTCACCTTCGCCGCCACCCACGCGCTCTCCTTCATCTTCTTCCCCGGCTGGATTCAGGCGCTCGGCCATGAGGCGTCGACGATGCCGATCCGCCTGCTCTCGGACAATATGAACGAGTGCGAGCGCATCATGACGGAAGGCCGCGCCCAGTTCCTGCTCTGCCACGACCACCGCGACAGCAGCATCCGTCTCGACAGGAACGGATTCGAGCAGGTGGCGCTTGCGAGCGACCGCCTGATCCCCGTCAGCGGCAGGGACAGGCAGGGCCAGCCCCTCCACACGCTCTCGCAGGCCGCCGGCCGCCCCGTCCCGCATCTCGCCTTCGAGGAAACGTCCGGAATGGGCCGCATCCTGTCGTCGGCCCTCTCCGCCCGCAGGGGCGAACTGCACCTTGCGACCGCCTTCACCTCGCATCTGGCAATGGCGCTGAAAGCGCTCGCCGTGGAGGGAAAGGGCATCGCCTGGATACCGGAAAGCCTGGCGGCCGACGAGATGGGGCCGGCCGGAAGGCTGGCCGCGGCGGGATCGGCCGATTGGGCCGTCGAGGTCGCGATCGTGCTCGTCCGCCCGCGGGCGCGCATGAGCGCCATTGCCGAAAGCTTCTGGAGCCTGGTTCGAACCCGCCATTGCGCCGGCGGCAAAGCGCCCTATCCTCCCGCTGCGTGAATCGGAGCGGAGGAATAAGGATGACCGACGAAATGTTGCAGGACGTGGCGGCGCGATGGAACGGCAATGCCGACCAGTGGACGCATGACGTGCGGCAGGGCTACGACACCTATCGCGAGATCTTCACCTTTCCCGCTTTCGTCGATTTCCTGCCCCCGCTTGCCGGGCTCGACGTAATCGATTTCGGCTGCGGCGAAGGAACCAATACCCGCCGTTTCGCGCAGATGGGCGCGCGCATGACCGGCATCGACCTTTCCGAGCGCATGATCGGCCATGCGCGGGCCGCCGAAGAAGCCCATCCTCTCGGCATAGCCTACAAGGTCGCCTCCTACAGCACCGATACCGGCTTTCCCGACGCGTCTTTCGATGCCGTCGTCTCCACCATGGCGCTGATGGACGGCCCGGATTTCGGCGCCGCCATGCGGGAAGCCTATCGCCTCGTGCGTCCCGGCGGTTTCCTCGCTTTCAGCGTGCTGCACCCCTGCTTCATCACGCCGGGCCTCGCCTGGCAGAAGAACGAGGCCGGCCTTGCGACCGCCCTTTGCGTCTCGCGCTATTTCGACCGCACGAGCTTCACCGAAGAATGGCGTTTCGGCAGCCGGCCGGCCGACGAAGAGATCAGGCCCTTCGCCGTCCCCCGTTTTCCGCGCACCTTGAGCGATTACCTGAACGCCATAATCGCCGCCGGATTCCGCATCAGCCGGATCGGCGAACCGCAGCCGGACGCCGAAGCCGGCAAGACCCCTCGTTTCGCCCGCTGGCGCGACCTTGCCGCATTCCTCCTGCTCGTCATGGCCGAGCGTCCGTAACGCATGTCGCGCAAAAGTGTGAAACGGTTTTGCGACAACGACATGCGCGAACAAAAGCATGTCGCGCAAAAGTGTGCAGCGGTTTTGCGACAACGACATGCGCGAACAAAAGCATGTCGCGCAAAAGTGTGCAGCGGTTTTGCGACAACGACATGCGTCAGACAAAAGCATGTCGCGCAAAAGTGTGAAACGGTTTTGCGACAACGACATGCGTCAGACAAAAGCATGTCGCGCAAAAGTGTGCAGCGGTTTTGCGGCAACGACATGCGCCAGACAAAACCCTCTCGCGCAAAACTGCGCAACGGCTCGCTCACGCGATAGCAGCACCGGCCCGGTTCAGCTTCCGCTAGAAAATATTGCCGGCTTGTGACCGCGGTCACTATCGAAAACAGCTACTGCTTGTATTTTGCCCTCGCTGGATGCTGCACCTACCAGCAGGAGAAGGGTCGCCGGGCCCCACTTGGTGGCCCTTCTCAATTTTGCCGCCGGCAAGCGCGGCAAGACATCCCGATCACCGGAACATTTCGCTGTGGCCGCCGAGCCTGCCGCCCTTTCGCACGCCGCTCGTCAAATCCGCGCCCGGATCGGCCGGCCCGTGGCTGAACCACGAGACGAAGACGAGCAGCATCGCGGCCGTAAACAGCGGCGGACCAAGATAGACGAGCAGGAGGGAATTCAGCGATCTCACAGTGGCGGTGTTTTCGGATTTTGACGATGGTGGAGCGGTTTCGGTCCAGGTCGCCGCACCTGAACCGGCTTGTTGCGGTCGGGCGTCATTGCGGGTCGCTGCGAACCTCCTGCGGAATCGAGGAAATGTCGAACGGCCGGGAGGCATGCAGGCTCTGATAGATTTCCCGGGCGCTGATATAGGCGCCGCCCCACATCAGCAGGCTGAGCTGAAACGCGATGAACAGGGAATAAATCCTCATGGTTTCCCTTCGGCTTTGATACGCAAGGAACTCGAAAGTAACCTTTCACATACATCCTGAATTCAATTTCAGGATTCCACCTTTATCGCAAACATGTCGGGTTTACTATTACAGCCGTCACAGCATAAAAGATGATATAATAGCCCGAACGGGTGAAATTTCGGGCTATAAAAGGAATTATACTTGAGGCCCGCCCCGCGAAAGGCGCCGCCTTTCCGCTGCCGCGCAGGCGCCCGCCTTGCGGGTTTTCCGGTCAGAACCAGAGGTCGCGCACGCACCGCCCCCTGGAGGGCAGGTCGTCGAACGTCTCCAGCCCGTCGAAATGGTCGATCGGCAGGTCGCAGACCTCGTCCGGCGGCGCCAGCCGCACATTGACCGCCATGCGCCGGCGCCCGTTCCTGTCGAGCCTCAGCCCCCGCCAGCTCACGACGCAGGCGCAGGTCGGGCAGAACAGGATTTCCAGCGACGAGGTCTCCCGGCCGCTGCGCGTATAGGAAGCGGTCTCCCCGCGCATGGAGATGCGCTCGCCCTCGTAATCATAGGCCCAGAGCGTCCCGTAGCGCCGGCAGAGCGTGCAGTTGCACGCGGTGATCGAGCCCGGATCGCCCTCCAGCGTCCAGCCCGCCCTGCCGCAATGACATGTGCCGATCAGCATCCGCGCACCGCCTCTCCCCGTCTTTCGCCGCAACCCATCCTGCCCCTTTCGCCCGCCGCCTGCAAACCACGACCGGCAAATCCCCTCCCGTTCCGCCCTTGCCGCGGCAAGCCGGACGAGCGCCCTTGACTCCCGTCAAAATGAGAACATAATAGGAACATTCGTGGCGCTGCGGCCGCCATCCCGACAATCTGGAACTGAAATGCTCTGCAAGGAGAATGAGAACATGCGTCCGCAATTGGCCCCCAGGACCGAGACCGACCTGACTGCAAACGAAGACCTGAGCTGGGAGGTCGAGGCAGTACTTTCCTGGCACGACGAGGATGCCAGGGCCGCCATCGCCACGCTGCTGCAGGACTGCCGGCACCTGCGCTGCCAGCTTGCGCTGGCCGAGGGCGCGATCAGCCGGGGCATGGTGCGCGGCTGGCGGCCGTCCTTCGACCGTCCCGCCCCTGACCGCCGATGAAACACCGCCGCAGCATCGATCTCGTCGACGGCTGCGATGCCGTCGAGATCGACAGGGAAACGCTCACCACCCTGCCGCAATGGTATGTCATCCACGCCCGCTGTCCGGCCTGCCAGCGCCAGACGCCGATCGACCGGCATACGCTCGCCTACCGCTTCGGCAGGCACCTGTCGCTGGCGCGCATCGGCTCGCGCCTGAAATGCAGCGGCTGCGGCAACCGCAACGGAAACCAGCTTCTGCTCGGCAGGCTGCCGCGCGATTGACGGCAGCGCCCTACGTCAGGAACCGGCTGAGATAGGCATAGCTGCGCGCCGCGAATTCGAAGGGCAGCCGCGGATTGTCGTGCTCGACGACGAAGAGCCGCGCCCCGCTTGCCACCGCCGCCCGCCAGAGCGACGGCCAGAGCAGCACGCCGGAGCCGACATTGGCCCAGCCGTCCTCGTCCGGGTCCCTGTCCCTGTCGTCGGGCGCCTGGTCCTTCACATGTACCGAGGTCAGCACGCCGGCATAACGCCTGATCCATTCGGCCGCATCGGGCTGGGCGCGCGCCAGCCAGGCAATATCGGCCTGCCAGGCAAGCGGGCTGCCCCTGGCCGCCTCGAACATCAGCTCGAAGCCGTAACGCCCGCCGATCGTGCGCTCGAAGCCCGCCGTCTTGTTGTGATAGCCGAGCGCGATGCCCTCGCCCTGCATCTCCTGCGCCAGCGCGCCGAGCTCATGGCCGAGCCTCTGCCAGGCGCCCTTCGTTTCCTTCGCCACCAGCGGCGCCGGATGCGGAACGAAGAGCTGGCCGATGCCGCATTGCCGGCAGGCCTCGACGAAACGTTTCCGCTCGCTGCGCAGCGCCTGCAGCCCGACATGGGCCGATGGCGCCGAAAGCCCGTTGCGGGCAAGCCCGGCCTGCAGGCTGTCGGCATCGCGCAACTGCCCTTCGAGCGGCTCGACCGCGCCAAAACCGGCGCAGGCCGCCTTTTCGAGCTGCGTGGCAAGATCGCCAAGCCCGCGCATCGAAAACAGCTGCAGCGAAAGCACCGGCTTCGTCATCGCCCGTCCCCAGACCATTGTCGCCCTCGCCGGCAAGGCATCCCGACTGTTCCCTCGCATCGAATCCACACGGGCAGTTTCGCCCGTGCCGGCGCAGATTGCGAGGGCAAAACGCCCGCTATCGGCCGATATCGACAAGGCTGCCTTATTTTTTCAACGCGTAGTTGATCCTTCGCATCGTTTCGGCGATGCGGATCGCATAGGTCGGCAATCGCTTCCACCAGACGAATTTGCTCGCCTTGTAGACGGATCGCGTGCCGATATTCGAGCCGCCCTCCCTGACCGCGGTCACGTTGGCGCGCGTCGTATAGATGCGCGCCCCGGATGCCCAGCCGCGCTCGAGTTCGATATCCCAGGGAAAGCGCATGACCACGATCATCTTCAGAAGCCGCTGGGCGCCCGCCCGCGTCACCGCGTAGCAGGCGGCCGAGCCTTGCGGGCCATGCGTCGCCCGGCCGATCTCGTCGCCGAGCGCCGAGACGGCGACGGGCCGGAAGCCGACGGTGCGGTGATTGAAGAGCTTGATCACGTCGGCCTCGGGCACCGCCGCCAGCGCCGCCTCGGCGCGCGAAACGAGATCGGCCGACAGGATGATATCGTCCTCGACGACGATACAGGCCGCCTCGCCCGTTTCCAGAAAGGTCGAAAGCACTTTCAGGTGGCTGCGGTAGCAGCCATATTCGCCCGGCAGCACGAAGCGGCCGTTATTGCGCTCGAAGGCGCGCTCGTCGCAGCCCACGCGCTGGTCGGCGGCAATCTCCCGCCCGTCGATGCCGGCAATGCGAACGAGGTCGAACCGCAGGGCGCGGGCCTGGCCGGAGAGCGCGTTCCACCGGTCCGTCGACCGGTCGAGATTGATTACGAAGATACGGGTCGTCATCGCCCGACCGTGCTTCTGCCGCTCAAAGCCGCCATGCTGCCCTCCCCCGAAGCCGAAACGCCCGCCTAGCATTTCCCCCGCCGGCTTTGCAACCTGCCGTTTGCGATAACATCGGCTTCCTTCCGCTTTCCGACAGGTCGCAAGGAGCCGCCGGACGGCGGGCGGATCGAGCGCCAGCGTCCACCCGAACATCGCCGGCGCCCCGCCCCCGAAATATTTCGCCGCCCGAACGCCTTCCGGCCATCGGCGGCTTGTGCCTGCAAGGCCCGCCGGCGCATCGATGGACGATCGGGGAGATGGAGGGCTGGCCGATGACGCCGGGGATCGTTCTGCTGCTGTTTGTATCGGGCATGGCCGGCGGCGTGATCAATGCGCTCGCCGGCGGCGCGACGCTGCTCACCTTCCCCGCCATGCTTGCCGCCGGCCTGCCGCCCGTCACCGCCAATGCCTCGAACGCGGTGGCGATCGTGCCCGGCCACCTGCTCGCCGTGCTTGCCGACCGCGGCAAGCTGCTGCCGCTCGATGCGAAGCTCTGGCTCTCCATCCTCGTCTGTCTCGCAGGCGGCGCCGTCGGCGCGCTGCTGCTGCTCGCCCTGCCCGAGCGGCTCTTCGTGCTGCCGGTTCCGGCCCTGATCGGCATTGCCACCCTGCTCTTCCTCTTCTCGCCGCGCATTGCCGCCTGGGCGGAAGCAAGGCGCGGCGGTGCCGAACCCTCGCGCGGCCTCGGCCTCTCCATTCTCGGCCTCTCCTCGATCTATGGCGGCTTCTTCGGCGCCGGCCTCGGCGTCATCCTGACGGCGGTGCTTTCGATTGCCGATCCCGACGATATCAGGCGCGTCAAGGCGCTGAAAAACCTGCTCGCCACCGCCGTCAGCATGGCCGCCATCCTCATCTTCATCGCCGAAGGCGCGGTGCGCTGGCCGGAAACGCTGCTCATGCTCGCAGGCGCACTCGCCGGCGGCTATCTCGGCGGCTACCTCGTGCGCGTCCTGCCGGCCGTGATCGTGCGCTGGTTCGTCATCCTCACCGGCGCGCTCATGACGGTCGTCTATGCCGTCAAATACTGGGGCTGAGCCCGCCCGTCCCTCACCGGGGCCGCCACAGCCGCTTCAACCTCTGCCATCGTTTGAGGAGGCGGATCACGACCGGCGGCGGGATTTTCCTGTGGTCGCCCACCGTCCCCTGCCGCATCACCGTCGCTGCGCGATCGATCAGGAAGGCGACCACAACGCTGGCGCCCGTCGCCTGCGCCATCAGCGCCTCGTCCGACAGGAGCAGTCCCTGCTCGCCCTCGCCGAACGCCTGCCCGCCGGCAAGGATCGCGCCGCTGAACATATAGAAATAGAGGTCGCAGCCCTGCCTGCGCGGAAAGTCCGCCCGTGCGCCGGCCTGCAGCCTGATGTCGAACAGATCGATACGGTTGCGCACGAAAAACGGCGCATCGCCCCCTTGCCGCCCGACAAGATGCCGCCAGCGATTGGGCGCGAAGTCAGGCACCGGCCCATGCTGGATGCCGGGTTCGAGATCCACCGCCTCCGGCCGCACCAGGATCTGCAGCATGCGCAGCGGCGGGTCGGAAGCCAGCGTCTCCTCGGAATGCCAGAAGCTGCGCCCGGCATTCATCACCATCAGGTGCCCGCTGTCGCAGGTAAGCCGCCCGCGCGCCCTGTCCTCGTGGCGCATCACCCCGTCGGGCACCCAGGAGATGATCTCGTCGTTGCGGTGTTCGTGCATGGCGACCAGCCGGCCCGGATGCAGGATGGTTTCGGCCACCATCGCCAGCGGCCCGTGGCCGTGATCCGCAGGCTTCGGCTTCACCCATCCCGGCATGTTCACATGCACGATGAAGCCGCCCATGTCGCGCACCACGAAGGTCCGTTCGCCTTTCAGCAGCATGGCGTCCTCCCTGCCCGCAAGCCGTGACGATGCTGCCCCATTAGCGCCCGCAAGCGGCTCAAGGTCAATGACCCCGGCGCCCGCGCGCGCTCACGTGCCCGGTTTTGCCGCCTGCCCGGCCGGCGCATTGCCCGCGCGGCCAAGGATTTCCTCCAGCGCCTGACGACGGTTTGCCTCGTGCGAGAGCCGCC
This sequence comes from Rhizobium sp. GCM10022189, assembly GCF_042656325.1. Taxonomy (NCBI): domain Bacteria; kingdom Pseudomonadati; phylum Pseudomonadota; class Alphaproteobacteria; order Hyphomicrobiales; family Rhizobiaceae; genus Rhizobium; species Rhizobium sp. GCM10022189. The sequence goes on along the minus strand of NZ_JBHSOR010000056.1, from coordinate 48,126 downwards.
AGCGCACATGCTCGTCGGCGCCTTCCCCCGGCCGGATCTCGAGATCGACGGGGCTCACCTGCTCGCCCGTCGTCCGGTCGAAGAAACCCCAGCCGATCTCGCCGCCCGTCCTGCGGTTGACGAAGGCCATCGGCGGCCCCGAAGCACCCGACAGGCCCAGGCGATCGCCGATCTCGGCCAGCACCGGCATGAGCGGCGCGATCTGCCAGCCCTTGCGCGTCAGAAGATATTCGAACCGCTCCGGGTTCACCTGGTAGCGCCGCCGCTCGATAATGCCGTTGGCTTCCAGATGTTTGAGCCTGTCGCTCAGCGTTGCGTTGGTGACACCCGAAGACTGGCGGAAATCCTCGTAGCGGCGGATGCCGCACACGAGATCGCGCAGGATGAGCATGCCCCACCGGTCGCCGATCGCCGCCGTCACGCCGGCAATCGAGCAGACCATTCCATCAAAACCTTTCGAGCGCATCGAACCCTTCCCGGCGGCCGGACATTTCGGCCGCCTCTCATCATGAGAGCAACATTAGTGGCCGGCGCCGGCCGTTTCAACAGGTCCCGCCCCGCGGCAACGCCGCCGCACCGGGAAGAGAAAAACCGCTTGCCTCCGTAGTCACTCTTATTATAAGAGTTACTAGCGAACATCACCAGTCTCGTCCCAACGCGAGGGTTTCCATTGGCGTCCGACAGCTCCACTTTCTCCACCAGCCCCATACTCGCCTTTGCCGCGACCGCCGTCGTGACGGGCCTCTGGTTTTCCGCGCTCCTTGCGATACCCGGCCTTCAGGATTCCGGCCTTTCGGTCGTCGTCGCGCGCATCGGCGTGCATCTCGTCGAGATCAGCGGAACCTGGGCGGCGCTGTCCCTTGCCCCGCTGACGAGAGCGCAGAAGATCCGCACCTGGCTGGCGCTCGCCGCTCCGCTCACCCTCTGGCACGGCGCCGCCTGGGCGATCGTGGCAAACGGCCTGCTGCTGCCGGGTGCCACGGCCATTCCGCTGCTGCCGCTGATGATCGTCGTGCCGACGGCCATCGTCATCGTGCTTCTTCTGCGCTCGCGGCGCATCGCCACCGTGCTTGATGCGATGCCCGCCCACTGGCTGGTCGGTCTGCAGGCCTACCGGGTGATCGGCGCCGTCTTCCTCGCCAATTGGGCGGTCGGCACCACCCCCGGCATTTTCGCGCTTCCGGCCGGCACGGGCGATGTCATCACCGGGCTGATGGCGCTGCCGACGGCCGTCGTGCTGGCGGGCGGCCGCCAGGGCAGCATCCGCTCGGCCCTCTTCTGGAACCTGTTCGGCATCGCCGATCTCGTCGTCGCCGTCACGCTCGGGGCGCTGACGACGCCCGGCCCGCTGCAGCAGCTCGCGCTCGACCACCCCAACCTGACGACCGGCACCTACCCGACCGCCATCATCCCGGCCTTCACCGTACCCACGTCCCTCGTCCTGCACGCCCTGTCGCTGCGCCAGCTTGCCAGACGCGCAAGGCCGGCCGCCACCGTCGCCGCCTGACGGCACCCGCCCCCATCCCTTCCGGAGACAGACCTATGGAAAAAGAACCCGTGGTCGCACGCCGCGACCTCATGAAGGCGGCTGCGGCCGCCGCCGCCATGGCCCCCGCGCTCGCGGCCTCCTCCGCGCTCGCCGCAGAGCAGCAGCAGGGCCAAGCGCAACAGGGCCAATCCGCCCCCGCCCCGCAGCCGACCACGCTCGCCGAGGTCGCGCCCGCGGCCGATATCCGCCTCAGCGTCGAACGCCGCGGACAGGTGGCCCTCTTCGGCCTCAACCGCCCCGAAGCGCAGAACCGCATCGATCCCGAGACATTCCAGGCGCTGGCAAGGGCGCTCTACGATTACGACCACGACCCGTCGCTGCGCGCGGCGGTCCTCTTCGGCCACGGCGATCATTTCTCGCGCGGCATCGACGTGGAAGCCTACCGGGCAGCCGCCGGCAACGGCAGCCCGCTCGCCGGCTTCACCCGCATCGTCAATCCGCTGAACTACGGCCAGGCCCAGCGCAGCAAACCGCTGATCGCGGCCGTCCACGGCGACACCTGGAACATGGCCCACGAACTCTTCCTGGCCGCCGATATCCGCGTTGCCGCCGCAAACACCAATTTCGGCCAGGATGAAAACGCCCACGGCCGCTTTCCCGGCGGCGGCTCCACCGTGCGCTTCGTCCGCGAGGCCGGCTGGGGCAACGCCATGCGCTACATGCTGACGGGCGACCATTGGGGCGCCGAGGAAGCCTACCGCATGGGCACCTTGCAGCATGTCGCCGAAACACCCGAGGCCGCCCTTTCCCGCGCCGTCGAGATCGCCCGTCAGGTGGCGGCCTGCGCGCCGCTCGGCGTGCAGACGACGCTCGCATCCGCGCATCTGGCAATCGACGGTCCCGAGGCCGAGGCATTCTCCAAACTCGGCGCCCAATATAGCGGCCTCTACCGCACGCAGGATTTCATCGAAGGCGTGCGCGCCCAGGCGGAGGGCCGCCCGCCCGTCTTCCACGGCAACTAGGCCTTCCCGCGCCTTAGCGACCCTGGGGATCGCGGCACGCTTGAGGGCGCAATTATCGACAATCGCCATTTTGCGCGAGACGCTTTCCCGCTTTCGCGCTATGAACATTGTCGACAATTTCGCCCCCACCCGACATCGAGGTCCCCACATGGCACTGAAGATCCTTTTCATCGGCGGCACCGGCCAGATTTCCTATCCCTGCGTCGAGCGCGCCGTGGCCGCGGGCCATCAGGTCAGCGTCTTCAACCGCGGCCTGCGGGGCGATCCGCTGCCGGCGGGCGTCACCTCCATCGTCGGCGAGCTCGGATCGCCCGCCTATGCCGATCTCGCCAAGGCCAATTACGACGTCGTCGCCCAGTTCATCGCCTTCACGCCGGATCAGGTGCAGCGCGATATCGACATCTTCTCCGGCCATTGCGGCCAGTACGTCTTCATCTCCTCGGCCTCGGTCTATGAAAAACCGGCCCGCCACTACGTCATCACCGAGGAAAAGACGCCGGCGATCAATCCCTACTGGCCCTACAGCCAGGCCAAGATCGCCTGCGAGGAACTGCTGAAGAAGGCCGACAGGCTCGCCTGGACCATCGTTCGCCCCAGCCACACGGTGCGCACCGGCCTGCCGATCATGATGGGCGACAGCGATATCATGGCGCGGCGCATGCTGGACGGCGAGCCGACCATCGTCGCCGGCGACGGCCACACGCCCTGGACGCTGACCCGCTCGGTCGATTTCGCCGTGCCCTTCGTCGGCCTGTTCGGCAAGCAGGCCGCGCTGGGCGACATCTTCCACATCACCAACGACCACGCCCATATCTGGGACCATATCCAGCAGGCGATCGCCCGCCTGCTCGGCGTCGAGGCCAGGATCGTGCATGTGCCGACCGATACGCTCGTCAAATACAATCCGGAATGGATCGGCCCGCTGACCGGCGACAAGGCCTGGACGGCGATTTTCGATAATTCCAAGGTCAAGCGCGTCGCCGGCGATTTCACCTGCGCCACCAGCCTGGACGAAATCCTCGAAGAGCCGATCAGGCACCTGAAGCAGCGCTTCGCCAAGGGCCGCCCGCCGAAGGGCGATTTCGACGCCCTGATCGACAAGATCTGCGCCGAACAGAGCGCGCTCGGGCAGGCCTGACCCATTGCCCGACCCGGCGCCCGCCCGCGCGCGCCGGGCGCCTCCTCTCATATCTGCGTCCAGCCGCCGTCCACGGTCAGCTCGACACCGGCGATATAGGCCGCGTCGGCGGAGGCGAGGAACAGCACGGCTTTCGCGACCTCCTCGGCGCTGCCGCTGCGGGCAAGCGGGATCTGCCTGTGCGCCTGCGCATTGATCTCCTCGATCGCATCGTCGCTGAGGCCCACCTTGCGGATGAGGTCGGTATCGATGAGGCCGGGCGCGACCGCGCTCACCCGGATGCCGCGCGGGGCAAGCTCCGCCGTCAGCGTGCGGGCCAGCGAGCGGATCGCCGCCTTTGTCGCGGCATAGACGGTAAAACCCGGCCAGCCCTTCGATCCCTGGATGGACGTGTTGAGCACCACCGATCCGCCGGCCGGCATCAGCGCCACCAGTTTCTGCACCGTGAAGAACGTGCCCTTGAGGTTGGTATCGACGCCGAAATCGAATTCGTCTTCCGATACCTGCTCGAAGGGGCCCGGCCGTGCCGTGCCGGCATTGGCAAAGAGGATATCGACCCGGCCGTATTGCTCGGCGATCCGCGCCTTCAGCGCCTCGATGTCACCGAGCCGCGACATGTCGCTGCCGATCGCTTCGACATTGCGCCCGATGGCGGCCGCCGCCGCATCGAGCGCGGCCCGATCGCGCCCGGTGATCACAACCCTGGCGCCCTCCTCGACGAACAGCTTCGCCGCCGCCAGTCCCATGCCCGCGCTGCCGCCGGTGACGACTGCGATTTTCCCGTCCAACTTGCCCATTCTCATCTCCTTGACCCGCTCGGGGGTGGAATAACCGTGACCAGGAAAATATATGAGCCCTGCTTCCGCTCCGGGATTCGCATATGAAAACCAGCCCTTCGGCCGTGCTGAGCCGCCGCAAATGCCCGCGTCAGGCGCGCTCCGCCGTCACCGTGGACGCGATTTTCGAAGGCACCCTTCAGGTTTTGCTGCGGGCCGGATCGACCCGTCTCAACACGACGCGGGTGGCCGAGCGCGCCGGCGTCTCCGTCGGCACGCTCTACCAGTATTTCCCCAACAAGCAGTCGCTGCTCTATGCCGTGCTGGAGCGCTATCTGGACAGGCTGATGGACCTCCTGGAAGCGGCCTGCCGGAGCCAGCACGGCCGACCGGCGCAGGAGATGACGGAAGCGGCCGTGCGGGCCTACCTGCAGGTCAAGGCCGACGAGCCGGAAATCTCGCGCGCCCTTTATGCGATCGTGACGGAACTCGACGCCTGCCGTCTCGTCGAAGCCGCCATCCAGCGCGCCGAACGGGCGCTCGCCGCCATGCTGTCGAGCGCCGGCGACGGAGATTTCGCCGATCCGCACGCGGTCGCCCGCCTGCTTTTCGCGGCGGTCCACGGCACCTTGCGCATGCTCTACGAACGCGACCTGCCGCCCGTGATCGGCTCGGATATGGAAAGCCAGCTGATGACGATGTGCCGCGCCTACATCGCCGCCGCCCTTCGCCCCCCGCAGGCGCCGGCAAGCCCGGCGGGCTGACGCGCGTCAGGCCTCAGGCGCGCGCAGGCATTTCATCACCTCGCGCAGCCCGCGCGTCAGGTGTTTGTCGCGCCGGATGACCAAACCGAGCTGGCGCACCAGCGGCGGCTGGAGCGGGGAGATCGCAAACCGGCCACGGTCGCGCCTCACGGCCAGTCCCGGCAGCACCGACCAGCCGAGGCCGGCGGCCACCAGTTCCTTGATCGCTTCGACGCTGCCGAATTCCATTGCCGGCTCGCTCCTCATGCCGGCCGCCTCGAACCATGCGTCGATGGTGCGCCGCGTATTGCCGCCCTCGTAGAGCATCATGGTCCTGTCCTTGAAGAAATCGGCGGTCGGCCCGCCCTCGGGCATGGCGCTTGCCTTCGGCCCGACGGCGACAAGCTCGTCGGCGTAGAAGGGCTCGATCTCGATGGAGCGGCCGGAGGCCGGCAGCGTCACGACGGCGATATCGAGCGCATTGGTTTCGAGATCGCGCACCATCTCGTCGGTATTGCCGACACGGACGACGATTTCGAGACCGGGCATGCGCCTCTTGGCGGCGGCGATCGCGCCGGGAAGCAGGTGGATCGAGGCCGTGCCGCCGCTGCCGATGCGCACGCGCCCGACCGCGCCCTGCCGAAAGGGCGCCATCGCCTCCTCGGCGGCCGCGCATTCGCCGAGAATGCGGCGCGCATGGGCAAGCAGCTCGACGCCCGCCGCCGACGGCTGCGCCCGCCGCCCGACGCGCTCGATCAGCCGCACGCCCATGCGCTGCTCCAGCAGCTTCACCTGCAGGCTGACGGCCGGCTGCGTCAGCCCCGCTCTTTCCGCCGCCGCCGTGAAACTGCCGAGATCGACGACGCTGACGAAGGCCGAGAGCTGGTCGAGATTCAGCATCAGAAGAATTCCTTATGGATTGCATAAAAACCATAAGCTTCCTTGCGGGGCTGCGCCAGTCCATTTTCAGCCGTCCGAAACGAATGCTGGAGACGCCCGATGACGACTGCCGCGGAATTGCCGGCGACAACCGATCGCGCCCCGCGCGGCACCCTTGCCCGGCGCTGCCTGATGCGCCTCCACCTCTATTTCAGCAAGCGCCGCGAGCGGCAGGTCCTTTCCGGCCTCACCGACGACCAGCTGCGCGATATCGGCCTCAGCCCCTCCGAGGCGAGGGTCGAGGTGGAAAAGTCCTGGTTCTGGGGATAGCGGCCTGCGGCCCTAATTCGCGCCTCGGGGCTGGAGAAATCCGCCCTGCCCCTTATGTCACTGCCATCGGGGAGAAACAGCGAAGGACCGCGCAATGCACAAGAACACGATCTGCGTCTGGTACGACAAACATGCCGAGGAAGCCGCCCGCTTCTACGCCGGGATCTTTCCCGACAGCAAGGTCGGCGCCATCCACCGCGCCCCCGGCGATTATCCCTCCGGCCAGCAGGGAGACGTGCTGGTGGTGGAATTCACCGTTGCCGGCATTCCCTGCATCGGCCTCAACGGCGGCCCCTCGATCAAGCACAGCGAGGCCTTCTCCTTCCAGATCTCGACGGAAACCCAGGAGGAGACCGACCGCTACTGGAACGCCATCGTCAACAATGGCGGCCAGGAAAGCGAATGCGGCTGGTGCAAGGACAAATGGGGCATCTCCTGGCAGATCACCCCGCGCGCGCTGATGGAAGCGATCGCCGCCGGCGGCGCCGAGGCAAAACGCGCCTTCGACGCGATGATGACGATGCGCAAGATCGACATCGCCGCCATCGAGGCCGCCCGCCGCGGCTGACGGCAACAATGCCCGGACAGGGATCGGCGACGCAGGCAAGCCCCGCGCAGCGCGTGAACTGTCGCCTCACCCTGCGCGGCTTCATTCCGCGGGAGATCGACGAGGCTTCGCCCGCCTGGCCGCCGGCCAGGAGCTACCCCTCGCGCTGCCCGCCGGCCGGCCGGGGCACATGACGGCAGGCCCATTCGAAGGCTTCCTCGATGGCCGCGAACTTCACCGCCTGCCAGTGCCGGTAGTCGCGGATCAGCTCCGCTCCGAGCCAGAAATCGCCGCGCTCGCCGGAAAGGTCCCATCCGCCGATCTCAAGCAGCTGCGCACGCTCGAAAACGCGCCGCGCGTGGGTTCGGGAGATGGCGTAGCGCTTGAAGAATTCTCCGATCCGCAGCGGGCCGATCGGCATGCGCGCTTCCAGCGGCTTTTCCGGCGGCAGGCGGGACATCAGGTCGTGCAGGATGTTGCTGCCGGAAGCGGTGCGGACGAACGTATCGACGCTCTGCGGCGGGTTCGCCCAGCGCGGATCGTGAAAGAGGCTGTGGCACATTCTCGGCTGCGCATACCAGAGCAGCCGCCGGTCGGCCACCGATCGCGAAAGGCGCGTGCCTCGGTCGAGTATGTCGAGCGATTTCAGGTGCTCGTCGAACCATTCGCGGATCAGGGTCTCGGCCGTTTCGGAAATCTTGAGCGGGCGCGCCCGCCCGTCCCCGCGTTCGTGGATATCGATCAGCAGGCCGTAATTGCGCATCTCCGCCAGATGCGCGAATGCCGTATTCCTGGAGACAACCTTGCTTTCGGCGAGGAAGCCGTTCAGGTTGGCGGCCGTCAGGCTCGGATGGGACGGCGAGGTGACGCGCCGGAAATGAAAAGCCAGGATCGATTGCGTCAGCAGCCACCGTTTCATGTCCGCGGTATAACGCACGATACGGGGCGCGGCATCGTGCATGGCAATCAGCTTCAGCGCCGCATCCCTCAAGGCAAAGGCGTAAAGGCGATTTTCCACAATGGATTCGACGCTCAGAACCTTCGCCGCATCCGTGGCGGAGGGCATTGCGGTTGATGGGGACGTCAACGGAATTCTCCAGGCAGGGTTGAATGGGGCAATCGACCGTCTCGGCGAGCGACGGCCTGCCCTCGCGGCGATGCTCATGCCGCGGCAGCCCCCGGCCTTCGTGCTCACGCACGCTGCCTGGAAGCTGGGGCATGGCGACATCGCCGGCATCCTCCGCCAGCAGCCGGCCATCTCCTGCTGCACTATGTCCGTTGAGATAAAATTGCAACGGGCCGAAAGCCCGGCAAAGGCTCAAGCCGGCGGCTTCGTCGCATCCGGATGATTGCGTCGGCACGACAAACGAAGCCTTTGACGTGAACGATCCTGCATCCGTCGCGGATTGCGAAGCGGCGGGAGCGCTTCATCGCGCCCAGGCAGCGCCCAAGGCTGCTATTGTTGGCGACGTCATCGTGGGCGCGGCCAGCCCTGGCAAACGCATATCATGCCTGGCCGGAACGCACCGGCTCCAAACGGGGCCGCACTTCGGTTGCGAGCAACGTCAGGGACCGCTTCAACTGGTCAAGCGGCAGATAGCCGAAGAAGGCCGCCAGAGCATTGAGATATCCAAGGCCGAACTCGCCGCAGAGTTCGTTGATGCGTGCCGCGCAGGTGGACGGCCCGCCCGCGATGACCATGCGCCGATAGAAGGCTTCCGGCTCCAGATCTTCCGCGTTGATGACATTGTCCCGTTTCGCAATGCCGATCGTTCTCAACCGGGCCGTCAATTTTTCGACCGTGGGCCAGAGTTCGCGCCGCGCGCTCTCGTCATCGTCGCTCACATAGACGAACCGGCCGAACGGCACCTCCGATGGGTCGCCTCCCGCCGCCGTATAGGCGCTCATCACGGGCCTGATGGTGTCGAGGCTGTTGATCCCGTGGCAGATGATCCTGTGCCCCTGCCGCGCGGCCCAGGCGGCGGTATCCGGCGTATAGGTGCCGACGAAGACTGGCGGATGCGGAATCTGGACCGGTTTCGGCTCCACCGAAAAGCTCTCCGTCCCGAAGACGATCGGGTCCGCAGACCAGGCCCGGATCATAAGTCCGAGTCTCGCTGCGAAATCCTGCGCGGAAACGTCGGCATCCGGCGCGCTGAAGGCGGAAAGATAGCGGGCGTTCGCACCGCGGGATATCCCGACATCCACCCGACCGTCCGACAGGACGTCGAGACTGGCCAGATCCTCGGCAAGGCGAAGAGGGTGATGGATGGAAAGCAGCAGCACCGAGAAGCCCACACGCAGGCGTCTGGTCCTGGCGAGGATCGCCGATGCGAGGATGAGCGGCGAAAGGCACCGTCGACCGTCGAGCCCTCCCCCGGCTCCGCCCTGGAAATGTTCTTCGTTGAGCCACATGGCGTCATAGCCCAGTTCCTCGACGAGCACGGCCAGATCGAGCAGGCTCGATGTCGAAATCGACTCCAGCGCGCCGCTGCAACCGGAAAGTCCCAGCTTGAGAACCTGCGTCATGGGCCGCGCCCCGCGACGGCATCGGCTTGCGAACCCGCCTTCCCGTGGAGAAGCGGCGCGGACGAGCGATCGAAAAGCCCTTTCCGGCGCAAGGCCACCTTGTGGGCGGATTTTCCGAAGAAATGATAACCCGACCCTCCCTCGCAGAGGATATCGAGGAAACCGTCGGCATCCGTGATCTGAATGCCGCCCAGAATATCGCAGCCGCGGTTGAAGAAGGGCTCCGGGATCATCGTGACCGTCGGACCGACCACGACGGTTCGTGCGGTCGGCTTGGCCATGCCGAGCAGCCCGTCCAGCGTGTCGTTGATCAGTGTCGTGCCTGTTATAAGCAAGACATCCGCCTGCGGGACCACTTCGCCGGCCAGGTCGGCCTCCCGGAAGAACGGCATCTCCACGGGCTTCAGCGTCGCCGGGTCCTTTTCCAGGACGAGGTAATCGGCTTCGATCTTGCGCAACGCCCGCAAGAAGGGCGCGAATGCGCCGACGACCACGACCTTTTCGTGAGGCTTGACCTCGACCGCGTCGAAGGCGTCGGTGTCCTGGAGGAATTCCGCATCCGGACAACCGTAACGGTCGATCGCCACCTGCGCCAAGGCGTTGAGAACGGCGATACCGAGAGCGCGCCGAACACCGCCGCTCTCGATCGCGTCTTCGACGAAGGCCGCCGCCTTTCGCCCGCTCAGCTTGCCCGGAAACGGCATCGCCATGGCCGAACTCGGGCAGCAGACCGCTTCCGGAACCTCCTTTATCGGCGTGGCTGCGCTTCCCGCGTGGCCGGTGGACAATTTGACACCCGTGAAGAACAGCCCGACGACGACCCGCGCGACGACGATCTCATCGAAATCGTGAAGCCGTTCGCGCAACGCGAAGACCGTTTCGGCCAGAATCCGTTTTGACATGAATGCGCTCCTTGTCACCGGCATAGGCCGGAACACCTGGTATCGATGCGTCATTTCCAGACCACGCTCCGCAGCAAGGGCGCTCATGCTTCGCCCCTGCTCCGGAAGCTCTTCCCGGTTCCGACCTGGTGCTGCGCCTGATGCTCCAGGCGCAGGCAGGAAGGCTGGCGAAAACGCCGTTCCGGGGAAGAGAGAGCAGGACGCGTTAGCTCGCCCTGCCGCTCATCAGGATCGATTCGACCTGGGCGTCGTTCAGCTCGGTCTTGAAGAACGTCGCATAAAAGTTCTTTACCTCGGCGACCAGTTCCGCATGGGGAAACTGCGCCGGATGGAACTCGCTGGCCGCCCATAGGACCGTCAGGACCTGTTCGACCGTCCGGTTGCCCCAGGTATGCGCCCCCATGGGAGCGACAAGGATGCGACCGTTCTTGACCGCATCGAGTTGGGACAGCGTGGCGTCGCGTTTCAGCGCCTCGATATGGCCGGGGTCGGACAAGACGATATAGTCTGGGTTTGCATCGATCACCGTCTCGGTGGAAAGCGTCAGAACTTCCTCCGAACGGCCGTTATCCGTTACGCTGCGGGCGCCACCGGCCCTCAGCCACCATTCGGCAACCAGATGGGGCTGGGTCATGTTGGTTGGATTGATATAGAGAGCCGTAGGCCGCTGATCGAGCGGAATGGCATCGATCTTTGCGGCAATCCGCGCCAGCGTGGCATCGAAATATTTCGCGTATTGTTCGCCGATATCGGTGTTGCCGAGCAGGTTGCCGACCAGCCTGACCCCCGCCTTGACGTCGTCAGGCGTTTGAATGCGCAGCAGCACCGTCGGAACGCCGTTGGCGCCGAGGATATCGGCCGTCGACTTTTCGAAGCTCAAGGCGACATCCGGCCGAGCGTTCAGGATCTTTTCGGGATCCGGCGCATAGTTGGCATCCTGCAGGTCGGGGCCATCGCGCAGCTGCGGCGCGAAAACGAACTGCCAGGACCAGCGCTTTGCGTTGAACCGCACGGGAAGCCCGCTGACAAGGGTGTCCGCCTTGCCGGCCGCGAAAACGAAGCTGTTGATGACTGGCACCGAGCCGAGCGTGACGACACGCTCTATCTTGTCGGGCACGGTCACGGTCCGCCCGGTCATATCGACGATATCGCGGGCCAGTGCGTCACCGGCAAGGACGACCGCAGCCACGACGGCCAAAAATCCGGTCTTGAATCTATGCATCTTCGGGTATCTCCGCTCTGCGTTGGGAAAGAATTGGCAAGCATGCGCGCGCGCCGTCGCGCTCTTCGAGAATGCGAACCGGCGCGTCGTAAAGATCGGAAAGGAATCGTGAGGAAAGGAGCGACTGCGGCGTCCCGCGGCCGAAAATGCGCCCCTCCCGCAAGCCGAGTATCTGCGTGCCGACAAGCAGCGCATGGTCCGGATGATGGGTGGTCATCAGGATCGCGTAGCCACTGTCGGCCAGCGAGGCAACGATGTCGAGAATCCGGATCTGATTGCCGAAATCGAGACTGGCGGCCGGCTCGTCCATGATCAGGATGGGAGCTTCCTGCGCCAAAGCCCGCGCCAGCAGGCATAGCTGGCGTTCACCCCCGCTGATCGTCGCAAATTGCCGGTCGGCCAGATGCGCCATGCCGACGCGCGCCAGGGACGCCTCGGCGATCTTGTGATCGCGCCCCCCCCGGTGCCTCCATCATGCCCAGATGCGGAGATCGTCCCATGAGCACGATGTCGCGAACGAGATGCCCGAACACCGAGTCCGTGCTCTGGGGAACATGGGCTACTTTCGCGGCAAACTGCCGGGAGCCGAGGCTGCGAGCCGGTATCCCTTCAACCGCAATGTTTCCGCGAGTAACGGCCAGGGCGCCCATGATGCAGCGTATCAGCGTCGTCTTTCCCGCGCCGTTCGGTCCCAGAACGCAGATGACGTCGCCGGCCTCAAGGACGAAGCTGATATCTTCGAGACTCCGCTCCCCCTGCGGAAAACTGAACGCGAGATTCTCCACCGTCATCTTCACGACCATGCAACCCTCGTTCGCAGGAGAAGGATGATAAACAACGGGGCGCCGATGACGCTGGTCACGATTCCGAGCGGCAACTCCATGGAACTTGCTGCACGGGCGAAATCGTCCACCAGGAGGACAAACAGCGCGCCGGAGACGATCGCAACAGGCAGCATGCGCTCGAAGCTCGGGCCGACGAGGATGCGCGCCATATGGGGAACGACCAGCCCGACCCAGCCGACGATTCCGGAAATGCTGACGGCGGCGGCCGTCATCAAAGTGGCGGTCAGCACCAGCAGGATGCGTATGAGCCCGACATTGACGCCGAGGTTGCGAGCCTCCTCTTCGCCCACGCTCATCACGTTGATCTGCCAGCGAAGCGCGTAGAGAAGCGTCAGGCTTGCGGCGATCACCGCTGCGGTGACCGGCAGATCCCCAGGCGTGATCTTGTTCAATCCGCCGAGCAGCCAGAATGTGATCACCGGCAGCACGTCGATCGGATCCGCCACGATCTTGAGTATGGAAATCATCGCCTGAAAGAAGGCCGCGATCACGACGCCCACGAGTATGAGGACGATCAGCGAATAGCGATTGATTGCCTGGGCAATTGAAAAGCAGAGCACGACCCCGAAGAGGCCCATCACAAAGGCGGCAGCCTGGATGCCCAATGCGCCCAGGTTGAGTATCACTCCCATCGACGCCCCGAATCCCGCGCCGGCCGAGACGCCCAATATGTCGGGCGACACGATCGGATTGCGGAAGAGGTTCTGGTAGGCGGCCCCGGCCGCCGCCAGGGCCGCCCCGATCATCATCGCGGCACAGATACGAGGCAGCCTGACATTCAGGACGATGAGTTCGTCCGCAGCCCTCCAATCCGGCAGGATCGGAAAGACCTTCGACAGCAGGATGGCCAGCACGCGATCAGGCGGGACGGAAACCCGACCGATGCCGACCGACAAGACCGCCAGGGCCAATACCAGCAAAACCAGCATCGCCAGCACCAGCCTGCCCCGGCGGTTTGCGACACCGCCGGTCACGGGTCCGCCCCTCACCGGGCGCTCTAGCATTTGTTGACGTGGGAAACGGCAATTCCGTTTTCGGCAAAAAAGGATTCAAGCCGCGCATTGGACTCCGCGTAACTGCCCTTCTTCCAGACCATGCGCCATTCGCCCGCCGCCTCGTCATATTGGGCGGCAGGAAACGCCTCCTGAAACCGTGCGGATACGGCGCCTTCCCTTGGAAGGGCGATACCGTGCAGCTCGCACATTTTGGTCAGCGTAACGGATTTCGACGTCGTCGATGTCATCTCCTGCTTCCTTTGCGTTATATTTCCTCGGATATATCGAGGATACTATAACGCCATCCGGGAATGGCAAGCGGCCGGAACCGGGCGCTTGCGGGAAATGTCAGACTTGTTTGCTCCAGCGCAAAAAGATCGCCTCGGCCCGCCGACAAACATGATTGAAATCAATATTGGGCGCATGGCGCGGCCTTCAGATGCCGCCCCATCCGCCTTCCAGGAGGTCGGCAAGGCCCCCGGCGCCGCCCTCTCGTCGGGCGGCCGCCGGCTTCGCACCATTATCGGCCGCGCGGCAGCGTCTGCTCCTGCTTCATCGCGTCGATATCCTGGGCCTGACGAAGCGCGCGCTGCGCGTCTTCGTTGGATTCGTCCACCGTACGGTGGTGCCCGGTCGGAAGAATATCGTCACGCAGTTCCGGATCGAGCAACGGCTCCTCCCCGAGGCCGTAGCTTCGAACGCGCGGCGAGGCCGGATCGACGCGGCGCGCATGGTGGCCGGTCGGCATCGCCTCAGCCGCACCTGCCGCAAAGACGTCGTCCTTCGCGGCCGCCGCCTGCCGGGCGCGCTCGGCCTCGTCGATCCCCCGCATGCCGCCTGCATCGCGGCCGGCGAAGGCTTCGGGCGACTTGCTGATATCCCAGCCCTCCGCCCGCCAGAGATCGGCACGCTCGTCCATGTCGACGGCGCCTTCGTCGTCGAGAATGTCGAGAGCGATATCATGGGTGGCATCGTCCACCTCGGCGGCGACCAGAAAGCCGCCGCGGCGCAGGCCTTCGGCATAGACCGTCCGGTCCTCGTCCGGGAACAGCCAGCCTTCCAGCCTGGCCCAGAAGCCGCCGCGGTCGTCGGCGGCAACGCCCGCCTTGTCGCTGTCGGCCTCGTATCCCGACATCAGCCTGATATTGGCGACGCCCGCCTCCTTCAGCCGCTCGATCGCCCTTTCGGCGTCGTCCTGGCTGTCGAAAAAGGCCGTCAGCCTGTTGTGGCTGCCCTCGCCGGATGATGCGGGACCGTTATCGCTGTAAAGATTGCTCATGGGAATTCCTCCTCGTTTCCACCAATCCGGCAACGGCCGAAAGTGCTTGAGGTTCCCGCGCGGATGCGATTGTTCAGGATCGCAACGTCCTGAACGCGGCCCGGACCTCCTGCGCGAAAAGTTCGGGCTCCTCCCAGGCTGCGAAATGCCCGCCCTTTGCCGCCGCGTTGTAATAGATCAGCTGCGGATAGGCCCTGCCGAGCCAGTGGCGCGGCGGCCGGTAGACCTCGCCGGGAAAGACCGTGACGGCGACCGGAACCCTGACCGGTTCGACCTTTGCCCCGGCCGCGGCATTTTCCCAATAGATGCGTCCGCTCGAAGGCCCGGTATTGGTGAGCCAGTAAAGCGTGATGTTGTCGAGAATGGCCTGCCGGCCGAGCGCCTGTTCCGGGTCCCCGCGGGTAAAGACCCAGTCGGCGATCTTGTCGTAGAGCCATGCCGCCAGCCCCGCGGGCGAATCCGCCAGCCCGTAGCCGATCGTTTCCGGCCGCGTTGCCATGATCGCGGCATAGCCGAAGCCGTTGGCGAGGAAATCCCGGGCTTCCGTGAAGATTGCCTTTTCCTCCGGCGACAGGCTCTCGGGCGCCGGCGCCCCGCTCATCAGCGCCTGCGCGGCGTCAGGCGGAAAGGTGGTCGCGCGCTCGACCCTGTTGACATGAATGCCAAGCAATCCCTCCGGCGCCTGCCGCCCCAGCGCGTCGCTGATGATCGCGCCCCAGTCCCCGCCCTGCGAAACATAGCGGGCATAACCAAGGCGCTTCATCAGCGTGTCCCAGGCGGCCGCGATGCGCTGCGGGTTCCAGCCCCTCTCCTTCGGCTTGCCGGAAAAGCCGAAGCCGGGGATCGAGGGGATCACCAGATGGAAGGCATCGCCGGGCTCGCCGCCATGCGCGGTCGGGTCGGTCAGCGGGCCGATCACGTCGACGAGTTCGAACACCGATCCCGGCCAGCCATGCGTCATGATCAGCGGCAGGGCGTCCTCGTGGCGGGAGCGGACATGGATGAAATGGATGTCCACGCCGTCGATTGCGGTCACGAATTGCGGGAAAGCGTTCAGCCGCGCTTCGGCCCTGCGCCAGTCGTAGGAAGACCGCCACTCGTCCACCAGCGCCTTGAGCCTTTCCGGCTGCACGCCCTGCGAACGGTCGCCCACCGTCTCTCCGTCCGGCCAGCGCGTGGCCGCAAGCCGCCGCCTGAGATCGGCAAGTGCCGCCTCGGGCATATCGGCCCGGAACGGCCGGATTTCGCCGGAAAGCGCCCCGGCATCCACGGGGTCGGCCGCGCCCGCGCCCGAACCAAGCATGGCCGCAAGCCCGCCCGCAGCACCCGCAAACAGCAGCGAGCGCCGCGACATTTTCAAAGTCTCGGTCAATGGCCCTGATATCATGACATGCCTCCATTCCGCCGGAAGGTTCGCGGCCGCGTTTCAGACGCCCGACATCATGCGCCTGAAATGCGCCGCAAGCGATCTCAGGCCTCGTCCGGCCCGGCGCGGTAAACCAGGAACTTGTTGCCCTCGGGGTCGCGGAAATAGGCGCAGTAAGGCCCCTCGCCGTTCTCCCCGCGCGGCCCCGGCGCCCCTTCGTCCGAGCCGCCGGCCCGCAGCGCCGTCGCATGGGCCTCCCGCACCTTTGCGCGCGAGGGCGCCTCGAAGGCGACCATGCTGCCGTTGCCGGCCCGCGCCGGCCTGCCGTCGAAGGGCTTCACCACGCCGAATTCCAGCCTGCGCTTTCCATAATAGATGGCCCGGCCGGGCTGGACCAGGAAACGGCCGATGCCGAGGACGGCCATCAGCCTGTCGTAGAATTCGCCCGCGGCCTCGAGATTGCCGGTGCCGACGGTCGAATGGCCCGGCAGGCCGCGCACGCTTTCAGGCTCCGCGTTTTTCAGGTTTACGGTCATATCGTTCATGTCTCCTCATCCTTTCATGGGGACGCGGGGGCCATTCCCCGGCGCCGCTGATGGCGCAGATGTACGGGCCGCGCGCCTTGCCCGGTACTGCGGGAAAGCGAGAGGCAGCCTCTCATCCCGGCGCTCTACCGGCGGCAGGGACGATGCCCGATCATTGCCCTCGAAAATTCACCCCGGTCGCGGCAACGAGGCCCCCGCAGCGGGCACGGCCTCCTGAGAGGAAGGACAACGGACATGATGACATCGTCACTTGGAGCATTGCTCGCCGCCGCCGCAATCACCGGCACGGCACTCACGCCCGCAGGCGCCGGCACGGCCGAAGCCGCAAGGCCCGAAACCGGCACCATCGCCATCGGCGGCGATATCACGCTCAGGCGGTTCGTCGTACCGAACCCGGCGGCGAAAGGCACCGTGCTTTTCCTGCATGGCTTTCCCGAAACCTCCGCCGTCTGGAGCGATATCGCGGCCGCGCTCGGCGACGAATTCGAGGTCCATGCCTTCGACTGGCCGGGATACGGCCTGTCGTCGCGCCCGGCCGCCGAAGATTTCTCCTATTCGCCGCGCGATTATGCCGGCGTGCTGAAGGCCTATATCGAAAAAGCCGGCATCGACCGCTCGAAGCTGACGATCTATGCCGCCGATATCGGCGCCCTGCCCGCCCTGCTTCTGGCGCTCGACGAGCCCGATATCGCGCGGGCCATCATCGTCGGCGATTTCGCCCCCTTCAACCGGCCGGCCTATATGCACGAGCGCCTGCAGAGCCTGAAGGCCGAGCCGGCGGCCTCCGCCACCCGCGCCGCCATGAACCGGACGCGCGACGAAATCCTTGAAAACGCCCACCGGCGCGGCCTGCCCGAAGACAGGCAGTTCGATCTTGCGGCCGGCGTGAGGGAAGACATGGCCCGCGGCCGGAACAACGGCGCCCTCACCTCCGCCGACGCCTTCTACCATTATTACGCGGCCTTCACCCGCGATCAGGACCGGCTGGAGGCAGATCTCGGCCGGCTGAACACGCCGCTGAAGGTGATCTGGGGCGAAAAGGACATCTATATCGACAGCCGCATGGGCGCGGAATTTGCCGCAAGAACCGGCGCGCCGCTCGAAATCCTGCCCGGCATCGGCCACTATCCGCATCTGCAGGCGCCCGAACGCGTCGTCGCCGAAATCCGCGCCCTAGGGGATTGAGCCATAGCCGCGGCAGGCTTCCCGCAGCCGCGGCAGCGTCCAGTCGATGAAGGAACGCACCTTGAGCGCCAGGAAACCCTGGCGCGAATAGACGATATGGATCGGCTGCGGCGCACCCGCATAATCGTCAAGGATCGGCACGAGGGCCCCGGACGCGAGTTCGCCGGGGATCTGGTAGTCGAAGAGCCTGGCAATACCGGCCCCGCCGATGGCGGCGGCAACGCAGTTTGCCGCCGTATTGACCTCGATGCGGTGGCGCGGCACCACCTCCACCGGCCGCCCGTCGATATCGAAGGTCCAGAAGAAGGTCCTGTTGTTGAAGATGATCCCGTCATGGTCCGGCAGCTCGCCCGGATGCTGCGGGCAGCCGCAACGCGCAAGATAATCCGGGCTCGCGCAGGTCAGAACCCGAAACTCGGCAACCTTGACCGCATAAAGCGAACTGTCCGCCAGCGCCCCCAGCCGGAAGGCGACATCCACCTGCTCGCCGACAAGGTGAACGGTGCGGTCGAGCGACAGGAGGTTCAGCGAAACTTCGGAATGCTCCGCCAGAAATTCGAGCGCGATCGGCAGCACATAACGGTTGCCGAATTCCACCGGCATGGTGATCGTCAGCACGCCCCGCGGCTGCCGGTATTCGCCGGAGGCGCGGCGCTCCGCCTCTTCCAGTTCCGCAATGATCCGGCGCGCCGCCTCCACATAGTCGCGCCCGGCATCGGTAAGCTGCAGCTTCCGGCTGGTGCGGATGACGAGACTGGCGCCAAGCGACCGCTCCAGCTCCGCCACCTTGCGGCTGACGCTCGGCAGCGGCGCATTCAGCCGCCTGCTGCCCGCCGACAGACTGCCGGCATCGACAACGGCAAGCAGCACGCGCATCGCATCCAGCCGGTCCATCCCCGCCGCCTTCATCCCGCCTTCCCGCGGAAAATCTTAAACCTTCGAAACTCCGGCCGATAGATGGGTCCACGTCCGCCGCGGTCAGCTGGTGTTCGATATCGTCTGCGATCGATAGGGCGTGGTCGCGCTGCCGGATGTCCAACCGGATCATCGAGGCTGGGATGTCGGCCTTCCGGCTGCCTTCCGGCCGGAAGGAGCGCCAGGCCCATCACGCGTTCGTTACCGCCCCGCCTGTAACAACCCGCGCGCCCGTTGCGAATACCCCGACGTGCCCCGCCGAAAAGAGGGGCGTTTCACGCAACGGAGATTACCCATGTTGAAGACTTCCATCAGCACCGCCCTTCTTGCCGGCGCGATCACCTCCGCCCTTGCCACGATGGCAAGCGCCGGCCCGCTGACCAAGGCCGAGGCCGATGCTGCCGTCGCTGCCCACAAGGAGAAGTGCTACGGCGTTGCCCTGAAGGGCCAGAACGATTGCGCCGCCGGTCCGGGCACCACCTGCCAGGGCACCTCGGTCAAGGACTTCCAGGGCAATTCCTGGAAATTCGTCCAGGGCGGCACCTGCGCCTCGCTTGAACTGCCGGGCGGCCGTCACGGTTCGCTGAAGCCGCTGACGCGCGACATCTAAGCGGCAGGCAACAAGGAAAGCGGAGGCGAACATGGCCAGAGTCGACATGACGTCCAACCCTCTCATGGAGACGGAAAGCACCCTCCGCTTTCCGACCTATTCGCTGGCCGGCCAGGCCGGCACCAGCTTCAAGCCGGAGCACCTTGCGGCCATATCGGCCATCCCAGGCCCGCAAGGCTTCTTCGAAATCCACGCCGAAAACTATATGGGCGCCGGCGGCCCGCCGCATCGCGCGCTGGAAAGGGTGCGCCGCGACCACCCGATTTCCCTGCATGGCGTGTGCATGTCGCTCGGCGGCCCGCAGCCGCTCGACAAGGACCACCTCGCCCGCTTCAGGAGCCTCGTCGACCGCTACGAGCCGGCGCTGGTCTCCGAACATCTTGCCTGGTCCACCCATATGGACACCTACCTGAACGACCTGCTGCCGCTGCCCTATACGGCCGGTACGCTTGCCCATGTCTGCGATCATATCGACGAGATGCAGGCCGCGATCGGCCGGCCGATCCTGCTCGAAAACCCCTCCACCTACGTGCTCTTTGCCGAATCCGCCATGAGCGAGACGGATTTCATCCGCGAGATATCGCGGCGCACCGGCTGCGGCCTGCTGCTCGATATCAACAACGTCTTCGTCTCGGCCACCAATCACGGCTTTTCGGCGCTGGAATACCTGCGCGATTTCCCGCTGTCGCAGGTTGGCGAAATCCATCTCGCCGGCCATGCCGAGCAGGAGGACGACGAGGGCGAACTGCTGCTCATCGACAGCCATGACGGGCCGGTCGCCGATGCCGTCTGGCAGCTCTACGAGATCGTCATCGCCCGCTGCGGGCCGATCCCGACCCTGATCGAATGGGACAGCAGGATACCCGACTGGCCGGTCCTGCGCGCCGAAGCGCTTGCCGCCCAGGCGATCCTCGACAGGCACGCGGGCCAGGGACAGGCCTTCCGGCAGGAGCGCTCCCATGCGCTCGGCTGATATCCTGCCGCTCCGGCCGGCGGCGGCCGACTTTGCCGGCCGCTTCTCGGCCGCACTTCTCGATCCCGACGCTCCGGCCCCCGGCCTGGTGACGGGTCCGCGCGGCAAGCGGGCACAAAAGCGCTACGACGTCTACCGCAACAATGTCACCGTCAGCCTGATCGCCGCGCTGTCGTCGGTCTTCCCGGCTGTCGAGCGCATTACGGGGGCGGATTTCTTCCGCGCCATGGCCCGTTTCCATGTGCGCGAAACGCCGCCCGTCTCGCCGCTGCTCTTCGAATACGGGCGCGACTTCCCCGATTTCATCGACCGCTACGAATATGCCCGCGACATGCCCTGGCTTTCGGACGTGGCGAGGATCGAGCGCGCCTGGCTGGATGCCTATCACGCCGCCGATGCGCCTTCGCTCAAGGCCGAAGCGCTGGCCGTCGTGCCGCCCGAAGAGCTGGGTGCCCTGACCTTCCGGCCGCATCCGGCGACGCGGCTGGTCTGCTCGGCCCACCCGGCCGTCACCATCTTCGCCATGAACCGCGCCACCGGCCCCGTCTCCCGCGTCGAGAACCGGGCAGAAGACGGGCTGATTACCCGCATCGACGACGACGTGACCGTGCGCCTCCTGCCCCCCGGCGGCGCCGCCTTCCTCGGCGCGCTGCTGGCGGGACAATGCCTTGCGGCGGGCGTTGCCGCCGCCCTTGAGGCCGAACCGGGCTTCGATCTCTCCGCCGCCATCGGCGAGATGCTTGCGGCCCATGCCTTTTCCGATCTCGGCACCTTCTCAGATATCGAACTGGAGAATTCCCATGTCTGATATGCTTGATTCACTCCCTCACGACGAGCCTCGCAACGGCGCTCTCTCCCCGCTGACGAGGCTTGTGGCGACGGCCGACGGGCTTGTCCGCGCCGTCGCCCAGCCCGATATCGTCCAGGCGGCGCTGCGCGTGGCGCTGGCCGTCCCCTTCTGGCGCTCCGGCATCCTGAAATGGGATGGCTTCCTGCAATTGAACGATACCGCGGTCGATCTCTTCACCCAGGAATTCATGCTGCACCTGCCGGGCGGCCCCTACCCCTTCCCGATGCCGGCCGTCATGGCCTTCCTGTCGGGCTGCGGCGAAATCATCTTTCCGACCCTGCTCGTGCTCGGCCTCGCCACCCGCTTCGCCGGCCTCGGCCTGCTGTTCATGACCTGCATCGTGGAACTGACCGTGCCCGACGGCTGGCCGATCCACATCACCTGGGCGGCCATGGCGCTCGCCATCATGCGCTACGGCGCCGGCCGCCTGTCGCTCGACCATATGCTTGCGCGGATGTCGGGCACTGCCCGGAGCTAGACCGTACCGCAGCCATCGGCACCGATGCCCGCCCGGCTCGTCATTCAGCCGGGCGGCCTTTTGCGCTTTGTGGCCGCAATCCTCTTGCCGTTTGCCCGCCGATGCGCTCAATAGGCGCCGACGCCGGCATTCCCTCTCGTGCCGCGTCATCAAAATTTTCGAGATGACGGTAACAAACACGTAGACCCGTGCGTAGAGGTAAGTGGCGGATGAAACATTCGGCCCGTGAAGAGGAATGGGCGGCCTGGATGCGCGCGGCAATCGCCGGCGACGCACCGGCCTATGACCGGTTCCTGAAGGCCGTGACACCCTACCTGCGTTCGATAGCGCGCCGGCGCTGCGACCAGTTCGGTGCCCCGCCGAGCGAGGTGGAAGACGTGGTGCAGGAAGTTCTGCTGGCAGTACACCTGAAGCGCGGGACCTGGGATGTATCCCGGCCGATCGGCCCGTGGCTGTCCACCATCGTGCGCAACAAGCTGATCGACAGCCTGCGCCGGCGCGGCCGCCATGTCGCGGTGCCGATCGAGGACGTGATGGAGACCCTGGAGGCCGACCACCAAGAGGATGGCGCCGACCGCATCGATGTCGATCGCATGCTGGACGGCCTGCGCGGTCCGCAGCGCGAAATCGTCAGATCGATCTCGCTCGACGGCGCCGGCATCCGCGAAACGGCCGAGCGGCTGCAGATGACGGAAGGCGCCGTGCGAGTGGCGCTGCACAGGGCGCTCAAAGGATTGGCGGCCCTCTATCGGAGCGACAGACGTGAGAACGGATGACCTGATCAACCTCATGGCAAAGGATGCGCGCGTGCGGCTGCGCTTCGGCCGCGTCTTCATGGCGGCGCTGGTGATCGGCGTCGTGATTTCGGCCGCCCTGCTCGTCTCCACCATCGGCATCCGCGGCGACATGGCCGAGATGATCGGGACGCCGCGCGTGCTTTTCAAGATCGGCATCACCCTGCTGCTCGCCGTCACCGCCACCCGCCTCGCCTTCCGCATCGGCAGGCCCGGCGTGCCGCTGCGCCCTGCGGCGCTGCTGCTTGTCCTGCCGCTCGCGGTCCTGGTTGCCGGCATCGCCGCCGAGCTCATCGTCGTGCCGCAGGCCAATTGGGCAAGCAGCATGGAAGGCCATTTCTCCGCCTTCTGCCTGCTCTTCGTGCCGACGCTGTCGATCGCCCCGCTTGCCGCCATCCTCTATTCGGTGCGCCGCGGCGCCCCGGAAAATCCCGGCACGGCGGGTGCGGTGGCAGGCCTTGCCGCCGGCGGTATCGCCGCCGCCATCTATGCCTGGCACTGCCCCGACGACAGCCCGCTATTCCTGGCGACATGGTATTCGATCGGCATATCCGTCGCCACCGCGGCCGGCTTCCTGCTCGGCCGCAGGATCCTGCGCTGGTAGCAGCCGGGAAAGGCCCCTAGCGCACCCGCTTTCCCGTCAGCGCCGCCCAGGCGATCCGCAGCGTATCGAGGCGCGAGCGGATCTTTTCCCGCTGCGGAATGGCCAGCTGGTTGCGGAAATCGGCAAGCGCCTGCGCTTCAAGCCTGCTGCCGAGCTTTTCCGGCAGATGCGGCACGGGCGCGCCCGTCAGCCGGTCGATGACAGTCCATTCGTCGTCGTTGCGACGTTCGATCTCGTAGCGGTTCATGGTGTCGGGGATATCTCTGGATTAGGAATGCCAAAAGCAAGAAAACCGTCTTTCCCGGTCATATGCAATCGGCAAAAAGTGAGCGAACGTCAGAAAGCGCGTTCATGGTTAAAAAGCGTCTTGCCGGATCAGGCTCAGGCATGCGGTTTCGGCGTCTTGGCCTTGCCGAGACGCTTGCGGACCCTGACGGGCTTGGCCTTCAGCTGGGCCTTGGCATATTTCAGGTCTGTGGCAGGCAGGGGCCTGGCGTTGATCGCGGCGATCTCGGCCTCGAGCGCGGCCAGGCCCACCATGATCTCGTCGAACATTCTTGGCTCCATGTGCCCGTCCTCCGCTGCGGTCCATTCCCGGCCGCTACGTTAGCATCCGATAAATTGGCAGGCCAATGCCACATTGGAGCTAGCCCGAATGAACTTCGATTGCCGTCTTTTCGCCATCGCCGCGACATGCATTCATAGCAATGCGAACCTAGAATGCCGCAAGCGTCGGAAAACAGTCACGGAGGATAGTCATGCACGAGATGACTCCATCGGAAATGCTCAAAGATCCGCTGATCCGCCAGATGCTTCGCGCCGACAAGATCAGCCTGGCATCCTTTGCGGCCCTGCTCGAGGCAGCCGCCCGCCGGAACGCCCGTCCCGCCAGCGTCAGCAGCTTTGCCGCGTCGAAGATGCCCGACAGCTGGAGCATCGATGTCGCGGCCTATATCTGATCGCCCGCCTTTTACCGATGCCCGTCCGACTCCGGGCACCCCTGAGGCCCGCTCCCTGGTGAGCGGGTCCTTTTTTATGCGCGCAGCCGCAGGCCGCCCGGCCGCTCCCTGCCTTCCCGGCCGTGAAGGCGGCAGGCCCTCATGCACGCCTGCCGCCTTCCACCTCCGAGCGTCCGCCGCCCAGCGCTCAAGGAGGGACGGCCACCATAGAGCGGCATTGTGGCCTTTAGGGCAGTTTGCCCTGAAGATAGTGCCTGTGTCGTGCCGCGGTCACATCACCCGTCTGGAGCAGGCGGATCGCATTCGGTCATATGTCGTTGAAAGCGTTGGCGGAGATTTCGCCTCCCCTGTGGATAAGCTGTGGATAGCCTGTGGAGAGCGGGCCGCTTGCGGGCAGGCTTCGGCGTCGGGCGTTGCCATTTCGTTCCCGATGCGGTCTTCTGATCGTGCCTGCTGTCGGCCTCCGCCGCAACTGACGCCGCTGCAGCCAGGGGCGCTCCGACATGAAGTCGTGGAGCGCCCTTCTTTTGCCCGCGGCAAATAAGTCACTCGCTTAACATTCACACAATCCGCAATTCCGAATTTCATAATTCGCGCGTATAGTGTGTTTGAGGGTTTCAATCTCCGTGCCTTGAGGGGTCGAGGATAATGAACTGGAACACGTCGTCGGCATTCGCGCCGGTCGGGCTGGTTTTGCGCGGTCGGGAAACGCACACAGTCGTGCGCACGCTCGGCGACGCTGCATATCTGCTCATCCGGGACTGGCCTTTCGATGACGGCGAGGAATATATGATCGCCGTCAAAGCCTGCATCGATGCCATCTGTGGAGAAGTGGCTCCGGAACAGTTCCGCGAGGCATTCCTGCGCGCCGCCGACGAGGCGGGCATCGCCGCGCTGACCATCGTCCACTGACGGCCCCGCTTGAGCTGGTGGCATAGACCCTGTTGATTTTCCCGGCAAAACCGTCATCTGCTTGCGGCGGCGCGATCCTGCGCGCAGGCAGGAGCCGGGAAGCAATGAAGACAGCGGCAATATCAGGCGCGATTGCCTGCCTGGCCCTTGCGGGATCGGCCGCCGCGCAGGCCGGCCGCGATGCCGCGCCGGATTACGTCGCCACCATGCAGGCGCTCGACAGGGACGGCAGGCCGGCCGATCCGGCCGTCACCGTCGTCCATCACGACGGCATGTTTCTGACCGAGACGCGGCTGCGGGACGGCCAGGCCAGCATCGGCTTCGGGCCGGACAGGAACGCCCCCGTTCTGCGCTGGAGCAGGCAGCCGGATGGCGAGGTCACGCTCATGGAGCTTCTCATGCCGGCACGCAAACCGGATGCCGCAGAAAAGACCCGGCCGCTCGATGCCTCCTCGATCGTTGCCGGGCAGACGTGCCGGTGGCGCGAGACGGCGGACGCATTGCGGCCGCGCGAACAGTCATGCGTGACCGGCGACGGCATCGTCGCCGAAACCAAGCTGCTCAGCGACAAGGACGTGGTGCTCTACCACAGCCGGCTGGCGAGCCTCGAGCGCCGCGCCGTCAGGCTGGAAGACATGCGCCCGCCGCCGGAAATCCTGACGGCGGACTTCTGGCTGCGGCCGGCAAGCATCCATGCTGCCGACCCGGCCCGGCCCGATTACGAGATCACGCTCGAAGGCGCCGGACAATCGAGCCTTCGCCTGCTGCGCCACTATCCCTGGTCCTACCGCGAGCAGCGGGACACGGATGGCGCCGTCACGGTCAGGATCTGGAACGAGCGGGAGGATCGGGGCATCCTCTATCGGCAGGGCCGTGAGGATCGCCATCTGCGGGCCAGCCGGCGCCCTCCATCCTCTTCCGATCTCGACGCGACGACCGGAAGGGTCCCGCTCGGCAAAGGCGATACCGTGCTCGGAGAAACATGCGAATGGTTCGATCCGGCGCCGGCCGGGCATGACGGCGCAAGCCGCCAGTGCCTGACGAAGGACGGGCTTCCGCTCAAGGAGGATGCCGCGGGGCGCACCGGCGATCGGTCCTACACGGCAACCGCGCTGCGCCGCCGCCCCGTCGATCCCCAGGAAATGCGCCTGCCGCCGGAAGCCTTTTCACCGGCCGCATGGGGGCTGCCGTGACGGGGACCGCATAGGCTTGCTGTACCCTGGGACCGCGCACAGGCATCCCGCGAAAAACCGCCTTGCATCCGCCCGCCCGCATAAAGACATAGAAACAGGCATGCCCCGTGTCGCAAAAGCCG
Organism: Rhizobium sp. GCM10022189; assembly: GCF_042656325.1. NCBI lineage: Bacteria > Pseudomonadati > Pseudomonadota > Alphaproteobacteria > Hyphomicrobiales > Rhizobiaceae > Rhizobium > Rhizobium sp. GCM10022189. Next base: position 21,924 of record NZ_JBHSOR010000056.1, on the reverse strand, counting down.
CGGCACGTTCGTCCTAAGGCAGAACTCCTTCTCTCAGACATGGATACAGGAACACCATGACCAGTGAACCCTTGACTTCCGAGATCGAAGAACAGGCCGAACTGCCGGTCGAAGATCATAGCGCCCGCAACAGGCTGGTAATCGGCCTGCTGCTCGTTTCCGCCTTCGTGGTCATCCTCAACGAGACCATCATGGGCGTGGCGATCCCCCACCTGATGGCGGATCTCAGGATTCCGGCAAGCTCGGCCCAATGGCTGACCTCCGCCTTCATGCTGACCATGGCCGTCGTCATCCCGGTGACGGGCTATCTCCTGCAGCGGCTGAACACGCGGCCGGTCTTCATGCTCGCCATGTCGTTCTTTTCCGCCGGCACGCTGATTTCGGCGCTTTCCCCCGGCTTCCCTATGCTGGTCGTCGGCCGCATCGTCCAGGCGTCCGGCACGGCGATCATGATGCCGCTGCTGATGACGACGATCATGCATCTCGTGCCGCCGCATTCGCGCGGCCGGACGATGGGCAATATCTCGATCGTCATATCGGTGGCGCCGGCCATCGGCCCGACGATTTCGGGCCTCATCCTTTCCTCGCTCGACTGGCGCTGGCTCTTCCTGCTGGTGCTGCCGATCGCGCTTGCCGCCCTTGCGCTGGGTGCCGCGAAAATCGAAAACGTCACCGTGCCGTCAAAGGCGCCGCTCGATGTGCTCTCCGTCATCCTGTCGGCCATCGGCTTCGGCAGTTTCGTCTACGGCATCAGCGAGCTCGGCGCCGCGCAGGCGAGTGCCGCGCCGCTCGATCCCCGCGTCATGCTCGCGGCCGGTGCCGCCGTCATCGCCGTCTTCCTCTGGCGCCAGATCCGTCTCCAGAAACACGAGAAGGCGCTGCTCGACCTGCGCACCCTGCAGACCAGGACCTTCACCATCGCCGCCGGCATGATGGCGATCCTGATGATGTCGATGTTCGGCGTCTTCATCCTGATCCCGATCTACATGCTCTCGGTACTCGGCCAGACGACGCTGACGACCGGCCTGCTGCTCCTGCCGGGCGGCCTCATCATGGGCCTCTGTGCCCCCTTTGTCGGCCGCCTGTTCGACCGCTACGGCCCCGCCCGCCTCGTCATCCCCGGCGCGCTTATCTTCAGCGCCGTCATGTGGGGCATGACCTTCCTCGGCGTCGCCACGCCCATCTGGGTCGTGCTTGCGCTGCATATCGCCATGAGCATCGGCCTTGCCCTGATGTTCACGCCGCTCTTCACCGTCAGCCTCGGCTCGCTGCCGCCGAAACTCTATTCCCACGGCAGCGCCATCATCGGCACCACCCAGCAGGTCGCAGGCGCGGCCGGCACCACGCTCTACGTCGCCATCATGACCTGGCGCGCCGGCCTGCTGACTCAAGGGCAGGCAGATGCCGCGACCGCAACCGTCGGCGGCATGCACTCCGCCTTCCTCGTCGGCGCGCTGATCTCGCTGGCCGCCGTCGCGGCATCCCTCTACGTCAGGCGCCCGCCCGCCCGGCCCGAGGGCCGGCCGATGGGCGGGCATTGAACGCCTTGCGGCGAAATTATCGGGCGTAGTAGCCGGGCTGGTCGAGATCGTCGAGCAGGCTTCGGCAGGCGGGCTGCCAGCCGAGCAGCCAGCGCGTATGGGCGCTGGAAGCCGCCATGTTGGCCGCCGCCATAGTGGCAAACCAGCCGAAATGCTCGCGCGGGCGGGGTTCCACCGGCAGACCGAGCTGGCGCCCGATCACCTCGGCGATCTGCCGGAACGGCACCGCCTCGTCGGCCACGGCATGGTAGGCGGCCTCGGTCACGCCGCTTTCGAGCGCCAGCCGGTAGAGGCGAGCCGCATCCAGCCGGTGCACGCCCGACCAGCAGTTCATGCCGTCATCCGCATAGGCCGATACGCCGGTCTCGCGGGCGATGCGCGCCAGGATCGGGATGAAGCCGTAGTCGCCGATGCCGTGCACGCTCGGGGCAAGGCGCATCGTGGCCGCGCGGATGCCCTGCCCGGCAAGGGCGCGGGCGGCGGCTTCCGATCTGCGGGGCGCTGCCGGGTTCGGAAGGTCCGCTTCCGTTGCCCCCGGCCGAAAGCCCGACAGGCCCGATGTGACGATGAGCGGGCGGTCGGTTCCGGCAAGCGCCTCTCCAAGCGCGTGGATGGCGCGCTCGTCCTGCGCCGCATTGTCGAGAAATTTCGAGAAGTCGTGGTTGAAGGCGGTATGGATCACCGCGTCGGCCTTGGCGGCGGTTTCGGCCAGAAGGTCGAGGTCATCGAGCGATCCCGGAACGAGTTTTGCGCCGATGACCGCTATGGCCTTTGCTCTCTCGATCGAGCGGACAAGTCCGCTGACCTTGTGGCCGGCGCGCACCAGTTCCTCGACGATGGCGGTGCCGACCCAGCCGGTCGCACCCGTTACGAATATGTGCATTGCTGCGATCTCCATTGTCGGACGGCCGTCAGGCAGCCCGTGTTGATGTCGGGTTCGTGCGGGAACCGGTCGACGTCAGGCCAGGCGCATCGACAGCTCGATGTCGTCGCCAAAAGGCGTGGACAGGTAGCCGCCCGCCGGCGAACGGACATGGTCGAGATATTCGGGGCAGTAACCGGCATCGTCGGCAATGACGAGCGCACCGGGCCGAAGCCGGCCTTCGGCCAGCGCCAGCACTTCCGGATAGAGCGACTTCGCCCCGTCGAGCAGAAGCAGGTCGATCCTGTCGGGCAGATCGGCGCTCAACGTCTGGAGTGCGTCGCCTTCGCGGATTTCGACGAGATCGGCAAGGCCGCCGGCAGCAAGGTTCTGGCGAGCCCGCGCGACTTTCGAAACCTCGAATTCGCTGCTGATCAGCCGCCCGCCGCCATTGTCGCGCAGGGCAGCGGCAAGATAGAGCGTCGAAATGCCGAAGGACGTGCCGAATTCCACGATCGTCTTTGCATTGGTGCTGCGCGCCAGCATGTAGAGCAGCTCTCCGGTCCGGCGCGAAACGGGCAGCCACAGGTCTTTCAGGCGTCCGTAGAAGTCGAGATATTCGGTCTTGCTGTGCATGAGCCGTTCCCGCTCCTCGCGGGAGAGCCCGGCCATGGCCGGGCTGGTGGCCCTGTCGGCCTCGGCAAAGAGCCGGTCGAGCAGCGGCGCGAGCGGTGCGCTTGCGATGGTGTTCATCGGAAAAATCCTTCATTTCGGATGGCTTGCTTTCGAAATGAAAATACGAATAATCCGTCGCATTCGCTAATCGCATTTGCGGAGCGCCGCTATGGCCGATCGTCCAAGCAACGGAATTTCTTCAAGAAAATCGCCAAAGCAGACGCGCTCGAACGAGCTCGTAAACGCTATTCTGCAAGCCGCTGTTCAGGTTTTGGCGCAGGAGGGCGCACAGCGTTTCACCACCGCCCGCGTGGCCGAAAGAGCCGGCGTCAGCGTCGGCTCGCTCTATCAATATTTCCCCAACAAGGCCGCCATCCTGTTTCGGCTGCAGAGCGACGAATGGCGCCAGACCTCACATCTTCTGGGCGAGGTCCTCAGCGACGAAACCCGGCCGCCGCTGGACCGGCTACGCTCGCTGGTCCACGCCTTCATTCGCTCCGAATGCGAGGAGGCCGCCGTGCGGGTGGCGCTGAACGATGCGGCGCCCCTCTATCGCGACGCCCCGGAGGCGCAGGAAGCCCGGAGCGCCGACGACCCCGTCATCGAGCGTTTCATGCGCGAGACGCTGCCAAACGCGTCCGACACGATCCGGGCCATGGCCGGAGACCTGGTCATGACGACGATGAGCACGGTCGGAAAGGAATTTTCCGAGGAGGCGCATGGCGAAAGCGAAATCTCCGCCTTCGCAGACGCAATGGCCGACATGTTCTGCGCCTATCTGCGCAGCCTGGGCAAGCTTGGGGCAGACGGTCAGGCGATGTCAGGCGCGGTGGCCGTCTTCGGCGCCTGATACCATCGCCAACAGGCCCGGCCATGCCGCGGCCTAATGATATGTCACGGCCGGATCGAACACCCTTTGCAGGAAGGAGTGCAGCGCCATCTGCGCGTATTCCCTCGGAATCTCGTGCCCACATTCGAAGACGTGCAGCATGACGGACGCTCCGGCGTCCGACAGCGCATCCGAGAACTGTTCGGCCTGGGCAACGGGAGCCCGCTCGTCGAGCCTTCCGTGCAGCAACAGGGTCTCAGCCCGGATTTTCGGCGCGTGATGCAGGGCCGAGCGTGCACGGAAGGCTTCGCGGGACCGGCCGGCTTCCTGCTCGATCGCGAACCGCAAACCTTTCGAACTGCCCTTGTAGACGGCCTCGAGGTCGTAGACGCCGCTGCGCAGGATGACGGCTCGCAGATCGGGGACCTGGGCTGCGACCATGGCCGATGCCACCGCTCCCCGGCTGTTGCCGTAGAGAACGATGCGGCCGGGATCGACGCAAGGCTGCGCCCGCAGGAAGGATAGCGCGGCGATGATCGCCCGCTGCGTGTACGGGCCGCAGAAATCCGCCGGTCCGTCCGAAGCGCCGAAGCCGGGTTGCGAGACCGCCGCCGCGGTGACGTTCAGGCGGGAACAGAAACGCAGCAGCGTGCCGGTATCGACGGCTTCCTTCGCGCCGGTCAGACGGCCGCCCTGATTGCCGTGAACGAAGAGGATCGCTCCCTCCGGCGTCCTGCTCTCGGGCTGGACCTGAAAGAGCTCCACACCTGCCCCGTCACCCCTGTCGATCAGATGTCGCGTCACATCAGGCATTTTCACCTCCGGCTTTGCGTCCCGAACCGGAGCGAGGCGGACCTTGCCGCCAAGGTCGCCGGCTGCCGTGCCCGGCGAAACTCGCACAGGCGGGCCGTCGAGTCTCCCCTTGATTTCCGGGGTGCGCAGCAGCGGCCGGCGGGCGCGCAGCCTAGACACCCTCCCCGCATCTCGACAGGATATCGTCGACGACAAGCACAAGCGGTGCCGTGGCGTCGATGGTCGTCGCGTTTGCGGGAATGCCCTCCTTGGTCGCGTGCACGCGAAAAACCACCGCGCGTTCGGCCGTATTGCCGCCGAACTCGTCTTCCCCTCTTCCGGCAAGCCGCCGCTCCAACGTGTCGAGATCGACGTCGAGAACGAAAACCGCGTCGAACAGGCCGATGAACTGGCCGGAATTCCTCGATCCGCCGCAGAAGAAGGAGACCGGGCAGCTCTTGTCGGCCACGATCGACCTGACCCTGTCGACGTTCCAGACATGGTGCCGGTGCCGGAAATCCACGTCCCGGCCGTTCGCCCGCAGCACGGCCTCGCAGAGCGGCTCGCCGGTCTGCGGATCGCCTTGATAGGCCAGTTCGCGATCGCCGTGGACGACATGATAGCCGCGCCGCTGCAACTCGGTGGCGACCGAGGTCTTGCCGGCCCCGGAAACGCCTTCGATCAGATAGTTCCTGACACCCATCCCGCCCCCGTTCGACCAGCCGCGCATGTCCCGGCATCGGCCGGAACCCCCGTCGCCCGCTCACGCAGGGCCGGCAGCATGTACAAGTCAAGCATGACAAACAGATTTCCGACACGCCATGCGCATAAATTCCTCCGGAATGTCGGCATGCCGCTGCCGGCTTCGTCCTGGGGCCGATCACGAGAGGAGAAGCACCATGAGAAAAATCACCGCCTCCACATTCGTCAGCCTCGATGGCGTCATGCAGGCACCCGGCGGCCCCGAGGAGGACCCCGTCGGCGGCTTCCGGTTCGGCGGCTGGGTCTTCAACTACTGGGACGAGCAAGCGGGCAAGGTGATCGGCGAACTTTTCGCCAGGCCCTTCGCGCTGCTGCTCGGCCGCAGGACCTACGACATCTTCGCCGCCTACTGGCCCTATCAGGACGATGCGATCGCCAGGGCCTTCAACCCCGCCACGAAATATGTCGCCACACACCGGCCCGAAAGCCTCTCCTGGCAGAATTCGCGGGCCCTCGGCCCCGATGTCGTCGCGGCCCTGCGCAGGATCAGGCAGGAAGACGGGCCGGACCTGCTCATCCAGGGCTCGGGCAATCTCATCCAGACCCTGCTTGCCAACGACCTGATCGACGAAATGACCGTGCTGACCTTCCCGCTGCTGCTCGGCGCCGGCAAGCGGCTGTTCGAAGGCGGCGCGGCACCGCGCGCCCTCAAGCTTGCCCGCTCGGCCGTATCCGGCACCGGCGTCGTCGTCGCGACCTATGAGCGGGGCGGGCAGATCCGGCCGGGCTCGTTCGTCTCCGGCCAACCCTCCGAGGCCGAGCTTGAACGCCGCCGCACCTGGAAATAGCGGCCGGCCGCCGGTGAACATATCCGCGGCCTGCCCGGCGGGTCCGGCCGTCACGAAAATCGGGGCCGAGGATGTCGAAAAAGTGATTTGGTTCCAACAGCTTCTGCCATTGATGGGCTTGCCTGAAACAGGGAATGCCCATCTTCTGCCCGAATGTTGGCGTTCTAGTCGGCCTTCACCCCACAGGCTGAATGCGCGCGCCGCCACAATATCTATCAGGTTTCGAGGACATCAGAATGCCGCTGAAAACATCTTCCCGCTGGATCGCACCGCTTGCCGGCCTGCTGGTGCTCTCGGGAAGTGCGCTTGCCGCCCGCGCCGAGCCGCAGCCGGCGCCGCCGGTCACGCAGGCCGCGCCGAAACCCGGCTACGCCGTGCCTGCGCGCCGGCCGGCCCATATCGTCAGGCAGGATGCGGATTCGACGCTCTCGGCGCTGTTTGAAACGGCAGGCGGCAACCAGGCGAAAGTGCTGCGCGCAATGGGCGGCCTGCAGATCGTCATGAACAACGATATCGCCGATGCGGTGGAGGCCTATTACGCCCAGCCCAAGGCAAAGCTCATCTGGGTGGACGGCAAGGGGCCGACGCCCAAGGCCGCGCAGGCGCTGAGCCTTCTCAAACAGGCGGACGACTGGGGCCTGAACGCCGGCGACTATGCCGTCGCCCCGCCGCGGGGATCGGGCGACCGCGCCAGCGCCCTCGCCGAATTCGAAGTCTCGCTCTCGGCCAGGATGCTGATGTTCCTGCAGGATAATTTCCGCGGCCGCATCGATCCCAACAAGCTGTCCAACTATTATGATTTCAAGCGCAAGCCGGTCGACCTGAAGGCCACGATCGCCCAGCTTTCCGCCACGCCGGACCTGATGGTGGTCTTCGACCGCCTGCTGCCGAGCAACCCGAAATTCGCCCAGCTCGCCGCCGAGCTGCATTACCTGCGCACGTCGGGCCAGGGCGGCGACAACGCCGCCAACATCAACAAGGTGATCGTGGCGATGGAGGAGATGCGCTGGCTGCCGCAGGAATTCCCCGACCGCTACGTCTTCATCAACCAGCCGGCCTACATGGCCTATTATTACGAGAACAGCACGCTGACGCTGTCGATGAAGGCCGTGATCGGCCAGCAGGACCACCAGACCAATTTCTTCGACGCGTCGATCAAGACGGTCCAGTTCAACCCCGACTGGGGCGTGCCGCAATCGATCATCCGCAACGAGATGCTGCCGCACCTGAAGCGCGACCCGGCCTATCTCGACAAGGAAGGTTACATCGTCTCGGTCAAGGGCAAGACCATGCCTTCGGCCAAGGTGGACTGGTCGCAGCCGCTCGAAAATATCGGCGTCGTCCAGCCGCCGGGTCCCGACAATGCGCTCGGCCAGCTGAAGATCCTCTTCCCGAATTCGCACGATATCTACATGCACGACACGCCCGCGCGCGGCAAGTTCGCCTCGCAGGACCGCATGTTCAGCCATGGCTGCGTGCGCCTGGAAGACCCGAAGGCGATGGCTGCCGCCGTGCTCAAGACCTCGGTCGAATTCGTCGACCAGCAGATTGCCGACGGCCAGAAGAAGGACATGCCGGTTCCCGAACAGGTGCCGGTCTATGTCGCCTATTTCACCGCCTGGCCGACGGATGACGGCGTCATCCACTATTTCGACGACATTTACGGCCGCGACGCACAGACCCTGACGGCGATCTCGGCGACGACCGCAAGCCGCGCGCAGTCCTAGGCCCGGCCACCCGCCGCCTACCGCTTATTGCCGACGCCGCCTTCACCTGTGCGGCGACGGCAAACTGTGGCATAACTGGCCGATGGCCATACATGTCCTGGCAGTCCATCGCGAGAGTGTCGGGACGGAACAGGCGGCAGGCGGTTCGCTTGCGGGAGCCTATTCCGTCGGCGTCCTCTGCTGGCTGCTGTCGGCCGGCGTCTATATCGCCGCCAAATGGGTTTCCGCCGAAATGCCGCCCTGGGCGCTCTGCTTCTGGCGCGTGCTCATCGCGTTCGCGATCCTGCTGCCGATCGTGCGCCCCCATTTTTCCGACATGGTCGCGCTGGCGCGGGCGCGCGGCCCGGAGCTGCTGTTCATCGGCGGCATCGGCCTTGCCGTCTGCCAGGGCCTGATCTTCGTCGGCCTCGAGCATGCCGATGCCACCACCGCCGGCATCATCATCGCGCTGATCCCGATCATCACCATGATCCTCGCCCGCCTGATGCTGGCCGAGCCGATGGGACGCTGGCAGGTGGCCGGCTCCATCCTCGCCTTCCTCGGCATCCTCGCCATCATCGTCAAGGGCAGCCCGGCAGCTCTGCTGCACCTCGATTTCAATGCCGGCGAACTGTGGATCGTCGCCGGCGCCGTCTGCTTCAGCCTCTATACCGTGCTGCTGCGCCGCGCGAAATTCGACCTGAACCGGCTGGCCCTGCTCGTGCTGCTGCTTGCCACCGCAACGCTGACGGCCCTGCCCTTCTACCTCTACGAACTCGCCGCCGACGAACGCTCGACGCTGAATGCGAGCGGCCTCGTGGCGCTTGCCTATGTCGCAATCCCCGGCGGCGCGTTCATGTATTACCTCTTCAACCGCAGCATCGAGGCGCTGGGCGCTGCCCGCGCCGGCGTGCTCCTCTACATCCAGACGATCTTCATCGCCGTTCTCGCCTATTTCATCCTCGGCGAGAAGCTGCAGACCTACCACCTCGAAGGCGCGGCCCTCATCATCGCCGGCCTGCTGCTCATCATCCTGCTGAAGCCGAAGGAAAAGGCGGCCGGAGCCTGAACGGCCGGAACCACAGGCTCACGCCTTCCCGCCCGCCCCATAGCGCAGCCCGTCTACCAAGAGCGCAATCATCCGCCGCGTCGCGGCCGGATCGTCCCCCTGCCCGAGGTTTGAAAGCTGCGCGCCGGCGCGCAGGAGCTCGCCCGCCTGCACATCGCCGCGTGCCGCGCCTGCCGCAACGGCCCTGTCCAGCAGGCCCTGCAATGCGGGGATCATGCGCTGGTCGAAATAGGCAGGCAGGGCCTGATAGGCCGGATCGCCGGAATGGAGGGCTGCGGCAAGGCCGCGTTTGGCCATGATGAAATCGGCAAAGCGCTGCATCCAGCGCGCCAGCGCCTCGCCCGGCTCATGCTCGGCAGTCAATGCGGCCGCCGCATCGGCGCAGGCATCCACCTCGTTGCGCATCACCGCCTTGATGAGATCGGAGCGCTGCGGAAAGTGGCGATAGACCGTGCCGACGCCGACGCCCGCCTTTTCCGCGATCTCGCGCACCGGCGCATCGACGCCCGACGTCGCAAACACGTCCAGCGCGGCTTTCAGCAGCAAATCCAGGTTGCGCCGCGCATCGGCGCGCACCGGCTTTTCATGGCCGCTTTCGGCCGCACGCGCCTCGTCCGGGCTGCCAAACCCCTCAGTCACATCAACACCCCTTGCAAAACGGAACAACGTTCCGTATAAACGGAACCGCGTTCCGGATGCGCCCTTATACCCTCTCGCCAGGGACTTTGCCAGCAGCAAAGCCGTGATGACAGGGCTTCTACCAGATTCAAGGCCTGCCCGCGAGGCAGCGCAGTTTCAGAAGGAAAAGAAGATGCAATACCGTCCCCTTGGCCGCACCGGCATCAAGGTCAGCCCCTATTGCCTCGGCGCCATGATGTTCGGCGCCATCGGCAATGCCGATCACGACGATTCCGTCCGCATCATCCACAAGGCGCTCGATGCCGGCATCAACTTCATCGACACCGCCGACATGTACAGCCACGGCGAATCCGAGGAGATCGTCGGCAAGGCGCTGAAGGGCCGGCGCGACAATGTCGTGCTCGCCACCAAATGCTTCATCCCGATGGGCCAGGATCCGAACCAGCAGGGCAGCTCGCGCCGCTGGATCTACCGCGCCGTGGAAGACTCGCTGCGCCGCCTGCAGACCGATCATATCGACCTCTTCCAGATGCACCGCCCCGCCCCCGACACCGATATCGAGGAAACGCTTTCGGCCCTGACCGACCTGATGCGCGCAGGCAAGATCCGCGCCATCGGCTCCTCCACCTTCCCGGTCTCCGGGATCGTCGAGGCGCAATGGGTTTCCGAAAAGCGGGGGCTCGCCCGCTTCCGCACCGAGCAGCCGCCCTATTCCATCCTGCATCGCGGCATCGAGCGCGAAGTCCTGCCGGCGCTCGAACGCTACGGCATGGGCGCCCTCGTCTGGAGCCCGCTCGCCATGGGCATGCTCACCGGCCGCTACCGCCGGGGTGCCGCCCAGCCGGACAGCGCCCGCGTTGCCTATTTCCCGAAGCAGATGTCGAACGAAAACAGCCTCGATGCCGTCGAGCGGCTCATCCCGCTCGCCGAAGGCGCCGGCATCTCGCTCACCCATATGGCGCTTGCCTTCGTCATCGCCCATCCGGGCGTCACCTCGGCCATCCTCGGCCCGCGCACCATGGAACAGCTCGACGATCTCCTGGCCGGCGCGCAGGTGCGCCTCAGCGACGAACTGCTCGACGCCATCGACGCCATCGTGCCTCCCGGCACCGAAACCGGCCCGCTGGAGGCCGATTACAAGACCCCGGCGATAGAGACCGCAAGCCTGCGCCGCCGCCCGCCCGCCGAACGCGCCGCCGGCTGACCGGCAGACACGCCGAAGGCCCCGCTATTTCAACGGGGCCTTCGGCACATCGGCAACAGGGTCGAATAGGAGGCCGTCGCCAAACGGACGGCCTGCAGGGATCAGAGTGCCGCGGCGGGCGGTTGCTGCAGCCTGCGCTGCGCCTCTTCCACCTCGATCGCCAGCCCCTCCAGAAGCTCGTCCCACATGTCGAGCGCCCTCAAGCCTTCGCGCGTGCGAAACAGGTAATCGGCGGAAGTGCCGATGCTGCCGGCCGCCGTGGCAAGCCGGTGGACGGTCGCCTCCCTGGAAAGCCCGCCGGCATAGGTCGCGGCCTGCGGGTTCATGGTAAAGGCAATGCCGCTTCCGAAACGCGCGCCGTCTTCGTCGAGCAGGTCGACCCAGCGCGGAATATAGGCCTCGGCCGCCATCTCCCGCCGCCACAGCAGTTCCAGTTCGTGCAGGAGATCGTCTTCCTCCAGTCGCAGCGCCACGCCGTCGCAGCTGCCGCCGGCATCGAGCCCGAGCACGAGGCCCGGATTGTCGGGCGAGCCGCGCCCGGAGACGGTGGCAAGACAGAAGGACCGCCGCCAGCCCTCGATACGGGCCTTGCGGCTTTCGACGCTGAGAATGATCGGGTTCCAGATCAGCGAGCCATAGGCGAAGATCCAGACATCGCCCTGCGGCCGCTCGGCAAGGATCGACGCGAGCGAAGCCTGCCGCTCCTCGTCGCTCAACAGCCGCAGCGTCGGCGCCTCCCCGGCCAGCAGGTCTGCAAAACTGCCGCTCAGCAGCAGTTCGCGCGACAGGATTTCCTCGCCGCAGCAGGCGATCATATCCGAGCTTTTCTTGTTGACGGTCATGACACTCCAATTCCCGGCCCAATTCCCGGCCACAGACATCAGCAATGGCCTATCCCGCCGCATAATCCATGCCGCGCGCGGCGGATAAAGCCGGTTGTCGCGGACACACTGTCTCTGATGCCGCAACAATCGGCCGGCGGCGGCCCTGCCGCGCCCTGCATCAAGCCGCCCCCTTTCCCTTCCCGAAAGCAGCACCACATCGCTCTGAATACAACCATGAGGCGGGGAACCCGACATGATCGAAATCGGCCGTCTGCTCGGCTCGGGCAAGGAAGCGGAAGTCTTTGAGCACGGCACGCTGGCGCTGAAGCTCTACAGGCCCGGACGCCCGAAAGCCCCGGCCTTCCGCGAGGCCGCCAATCTGGCAATCGTCGAGCAGCTGTCCCTGCCCGCCCCGCGGGTTCATGTCGTCGGCGATTATCACGGCCGCTGGGGCCTGCTGATGGATCGCGTCACCGGCACCAGCCTTGCCGACGAGATGCTGCCGGAGCCGCCGCTCTCGGCCATCAGGGAGATGGCGGCCCTCCACCTGCGCCTGCACCGCGAGGCCGGCACCGGCCTTCCCGCGCTGAAACCGCGGCTGGCCGCCAATATCGAGCGCGCCGAACCGCTCGCACCCGACCTGCGCGACCGGCTGCTTCTGGCGCTCGCCGCCCTGCCCGATGGCGACAATGTCTGCCACGGCGATTTTCATCCCTGGAATATTCTGGGCGCCGGCGGCGACGCCATGATCGTCGACTGGCTGGACGCCGCCAGCGGCAATCCCGCCGCCGATGTCTGCCGCACCTATCTCCTGATGCGCCGGGCGCTGCCGGCCATCGCCGAGGCCTATGTCGTCACCTATGCGAAGGCGGCCGAGCTGGCCGCGGACGAGATCTTCACCTGGCTGCCGGTCATCGCCGCCGCCCGTCTGGCCGAGAACGTGCCGGAGGAAAACGAGGATCTGCTGCACCTTGCTGCGCTGGCGCCGACCGGCGGATAGGCAGGCTGGCGTTCACGGCGGAAGGCGGCTGTGGCGGGCGCCGTCAGGCGGCGCAAGCCTCGCAGGTGCCGCGGATTTCGATCGTCGTCTTCGCCGGCTTGAATTTCTGGCTGCGCACCCAGCCCATCAGCCGGTGATCCACCTCATGGTCGTGGAACTCGATCACCTGCCCGCAGCTTTCGCAGATCGCGAAGGCGACGATGCCGTGGCTGTGGCAATTTTCGCCGGGATGGGCGCAGGCGACGAAGGAATTGATGCTTTCCAGCCGATGCACGACGCCATATTCGAGCAGCTTTTCCAGCGCCCGGTAGACCTGCAGCGGCGCGCGAAAACCCTGGTCGCGCAGCTTGTCGAGGATCGTATAGGCGCTGAGCGGCCCCTCGGCCTTTTCGAGCACGTCGAAGACGAGCGCCTGGTTGCGGGTCATTTGCGGTGCGTTCATGAGCCTTGTCCTTGCAGGTCCCTGCGCCCGCGCCAGGCGGGAAGCAGGCTCAGAATGAAGAGAATGAGGGCGGCCACCACGATCGACGGGCCGGAGGGCGTATCGTAGGTCAGCGAGCCGAACAGCCCGCCGACGACGGCAACCGCGCCGATCAGCGAGGCAAGCACGGCCATCAGCTCCGGCGTAGAGGAAAAGCGCCGGGCGGTGGCCGCCGGAATGATGAGCAGCGAGGTGATCAGCATGATGCCGACGATCTTCATGGCAATGGCGATGACGACGGCCATCAGCAGCATGAAGAACAGCCGCGCCCGCTCCGGCCGCAGCCCCTCGGCCTCGGCCAGTTCCGGATTGACGGTGGCCGCCAGAAGCGGCCGCCACAGCCAGGCGATCGCCGCCAGAACGAGGATGCCGCCGCCCCAGATCAGCGCGATATCGGTGGTCGAAACCGCCAGGATATCGCCGAACAGGAATGCGATGAGATCGATGCGCACCCAGGTCATGAAGGCGACCATGACGAGGCCGATCGCCAGCGTGGCATGCGAGAGAATGCCGAGCAGCGCATCGGCCGACAGCGCCTGGCGCTTCTGCAGCAGGAGAAGCAGGATCGAGACGACGGCGGCGACGGCGAAGACGGCCAGCGTCAGGTTGAATTCGAAGAGCAGCGACAGCGCCACGCCGAGCAGCGCCGAATGGGCGATCGTATCGCCGAAATAGGCCATGCGCCGCCAGATGATGAAGCAGCCGAGCGGCCCCGTCGTCAGCGCCAGCCCGACGCCGGCAAGGATCGCGCGCACGAAGAAATCGTCAAGCATGACGGTTCTCCCCGTTCTCGGCCCCGCTCCGGGAATGCGTATGCGCCTGGGCCTCCGCATGTGCGTGGCCGGGGTGACGGTCCGCCTCGGCATGGGCATGGGCCTCGGCATGGCCGTGCAGATGGGCATGGCCGTGATCGTGGTGATGGTGGTGCCCGTCTTGCGGGTAGCAATGATCCGTCACCGATCCGTCTTCGTGCAGCACGCGCCCGTCCGGCAGATGGGTGTGGTCGTGATGGTGGCTGTAGACGGCCAGCGTCTGCGCCGCCCGGCTGCCGAAGAGGCGCACATATTCCGGGCTGCGGCTTACCGCCTGCGGCGTGCCGCGGCAGCAGACATGGCCGTTGAGGCAGATCACCGTATCCGTTTCCGCCATGACGACATGCAGGTCGTGCGAAATCAGCAGGATGCCGCAGCCGGTCGTGTTGCGGATCGATTTGATAAGGTCGTAAAGCGCGATCTCGCCGGCGAAATCCACCCCCTGCACCGGCTCGTCGAGCACGAGAAGATCGGGCTTGCGGGCAATGGCGCGCGCCATCAGCGCCCGCTGGAATTCGCCGCCAGAAAGGTGCTGCACCTGCGCATCCAGCATATGCGCCATGCCGGCGGCCTCAAGGGCGGCCATGATTTCGGCCTCGGGCAGCGGCCCGGTCAGCGTCATCAGCCGGCGCACGGAAAGCGGCAGCGTCCAGTCCACCGCAAGCTTCTGCGGCACATAGCCGACCTTGAGGCCGGCAATGCGGCTTACCCTGCCCTCGTCGGGCTTCAAGACGCCGATCGCGGCCTTGGCGCTCGTCGATTTGCCCGAGCCGTTCGGGCCGATCAGGGTGACGATCTCGCCGCGCGACACGGAAAAATCCACACCGCGCACCAGCCAGCGGCCGCCGCGGCGAATGCCGACATTCTCGAGCGAAACCAGCGGTTCTGCCCTGATACCGGCGGGGTCGTTTGCGGGAGAGAGCATCAAATTTTCCGAAACTGCTGTTGCGTCCTGCTATTGCACACGTTATAGCATAACGCAATTGATGTAATAACATAACAACTGCAATTCAAGCGGAGCATGCTGATGAAACTGGCGATGGGCCTTACCCTCGCAATCCCGGCTTTTCTTTTCGCCGGGTCCCTCCAGGCCGCCGATGCGCCTGTCGTCGTCACCTCCATCAAGCCGGTCCATTCGCTGGTTTCGGCCATCATGCAGGGCGTCGGCAAGCCGGAACTGATCGTCGACGGCGCCGCCTCGCCGCATACCTATAACCTGAAACCGTCCAACGCCCGCGCGCTCCAGGAGGCCAAGGTCGTCTTCTGGGTCGGCCCCGGCCTCGAAGCCTTTCTCGAAAAACCGCTGGAATCGCTCGGCTCCGACGCCATCGTCGCAAGGCTCGACAATGCGCCAGGCCTGGTGAAACTGCCCTTCCGCGAAGGCGGCGCCTTCGAGGCCCATGACGACGGCGACGAGCACGACCACGCCCACGCCGCCGACGACCACGGCCATGACGACCATGACCACGACCATGACGACCATCACGGTTTCGACACCCATCTCTGGCTGGACCCGATGAATGCCAAGGCCATGGCCGCCGAGATTACCACCACGCTGGTCGCCGCCGATCCCGCCAACGCGCTGACCTACGAGGCCAATGCCAAGGCGCTGGACGAAAAGCTGGATGCGCTCGACGAGGAAATTGCCGCGACCGTGTCACCGGTCAAGGACAAGCCCTTCATCGTCTTCCACGATGCCTATCAATATTTCGAGCACCGCTACCATATCCGCGTCGCCGGCTCGATCACCGTCAGCCCGGAAACCATTCCGGGTGCCGAGCGCGTCTCCGAGATCCACCGCAAGGTCGGCGATCTCGGCGCCACCTGCGTCTTTGCCGAGCCGCAGTTCGAACCGCGCCTCGTCGATGTCGTCATCGAGGGCACGAAGGCGAAGTCGGGCGTGCTCGACCCGGAAGCCGCCACCCTGCCCGCCGGCCCCGATCTCTATTTCACCCTCATGCGCGGCATCGCAGGCAGCATGCGCAATTGCCTCGCCAGCGCGTGAGCCCGAGCGGTCCTCGCCCGGCGACGGGCGCCACGCGATCGCCAGAGGGAGCGCCCCCTTGCGCTCCCCCGGACTTGCAGCCCGCCCGCGCGCGCTGCGGCGAAAGAAGGCGGCGACACCCCCGTTCCGCCTTTTTTTGCCGATACGAATGTTACGTTATAACATAATAGGATGATATCATGGATAACAGGCTTCCCGTCACCGTGCTCTCCGGCTTCCTCGGCGCCGGCAAGACGACATTGCTCAACCATGTCCTTTCCAATCGCGAGGGCATGCGCGTCGCCGTCATCGTCAACGATATGAGCGAGGTGAATATCGATGCCGCCCTGGTGCGCGATGGCGGCGCCAATCTCTCGCGCACGGAAGAGCAGCTGGTGGAAATGACCAACGGCTGCATCTGCTGCACGCTGCGCGACGACCTTCTGAAAGAAGTGCGCCAGCTCGCCGAACAGGGCCGCTTCGATTACCTCCTGATCGAATCGACCGGCATTGCCGAGCCCCTGCCCGTCGCCACCACCTTCGAATTCCGCGACGAGAACGGCGCCAGCCTGTCCGATGTCGCCCGCCTCGATACGATGGTGACGGTCGTCGATGCCGCCAACCTGCTCGCCGATTACGCCTCTTCCGATTTCCTTGCCGACCGCGGCGAAACGGCCGGCGACGGCGACGGCAGGACGATCGTCGACCTGCTCGTCGAGCAGATCGAATTTGCCGATATCGTCGTGCTGAACAAGATCGGCACGGCGAGCCAAGACGAGCGCGACGCGGCGAGAAAGATCATCGCCGGCCTCAACCCGGATGCGCGCATCATCGAGACCGATTTCGGCAAGGTGGCGCTGAAAGACGTGCTCGGCACCGACCGCTTCGATATCGACAAGGCCGAGACCCACCCGCTCTGGTACAAGGAACTGCACGGCTTCAGGAACCATGTGCCGGAAACCGAGGAATACGGCATCCGCTCCTTCGTCTACCGCGAAAGGCGCCCTTTCCATCCCGCAAAGCTGCAGGCCTTCCTCGACAGGAGCTGGCCCGGCGTGGTGCGCGCCAAGGGCTTCTTTTGGCTCGCCACCCGCCCGCATCATGTCGGCGAGATCAGCCAGGCCGGCGCCATCGTGCGCACCGGCAGGATGGGCCTCTGGTGGGCGGCCGTCCCGCGCGAGCAATGGCCGGACGAGCCCGCCTTCCTCAGCGCCATCGGCCCCTATCTCGACCCCGTCTGGGGCGACCGCCGCCAGGAAATCGTCTTCATCGGCGCCGACCCGATGGACGAAGCCTGGATCCGCGCCGAACTCGACGCCTGCCTTGTGGAAAGCGCGGCCTTCACGCCGGAACGCTGGCGCAACCTGCCCGATCCGTTCGTCAGCTGGAACCGGCGGGCGGCATGAAGGCGACCGCGATCAGACCCTACCGTTGCCTCTGCATCGAATGCGAGCCGCTGCCGCCGATCGAGGGGCTGCATCCGCTGACCTATTCGGATGAGGGGCAGAACGAGGCGCGCAGATCGAAAGGCATGCTCGGCACCATTGCCGAACTGGTCATGCCCACCCGGCGACGGGATTAGCGCCTTGATGCCGGCGCGCCGCGCGCCGGCCTTCCTTCGTCCGGCGGCCACACGGCTGCGGCGGTGATTTTTTGCGCAGAACAACCTGCTGATCTTTTTTTCATCATCGGGAATTCAATAAATGGGCAGGCAAGCGCTTCGGCCCGCCCCCTGCCCGCCCTTGATCGCCCTCGATCGCCCGGAAGGCCAGGGCCCGGCCGGAATGCGGCGACTGGCACGCCGCTTGCAGCCGTTTCACCACAGACCATCAGGTGAACCATGCTGCCAGTCCTGACCGACCTTCTGCTTGCCGCGACACTCGCCCTCAGCCTGCGGCGCTTCATCCTGCCCTATCTGGCGCAGGATGACGTCATGCGGGCGTCCGCGCCGGTGACGATGGTGGCAAGCGCGGTGTTTCTGGGCGCGCTGGCGCTGACCTGCTCGGACAAGACGTTCTGGAGCGCGACGCTCACGCTGACCGGCGGCGCGCTCATGGCCTTTCTCGTCGACGACAGGTGGCCGAGGCTCGCCGTTGCGGCCGCCGTTGCCTGCCTGCTTGCCTATCTCGGCATGCGCTGATTGCTGTTGGCCGCGACCTCGGCCCGCCTTTCGCCCCTCGGCAAAGCCCGCGCGACCGCGCTCAGGAGGTCCGTCTGCGAGATCAGCCCGACGATGCGGCCCTCCTCGTCGACGATGATGACGGCATGGGTGCGCCCGTCGGTCAGCTCCGGCAGCAGGCCCATCGCCACATCGCCGGCGCGCGCCACCGTGGCCGGCGAAACCAGCCGCTCCAGCGAGCCCGAGGCCAGCGCAAGCTCGCGCAGGCCGACCGTGCCGATCAGCCTTCCCGCCTCGTCGCGCACCGGCAGGGTGCGGATATTGTGGTTGAGCAGCAGCCAGCGCGCCTGCTCCACCGTCGCGTCGGCATCGATGGCGATCACGTCGCGCGACATGATATCGGCGCAGCGGATTTCCGCATTGGCGCGCGCCACCGCCTCGAATTCCACCTGCCGCAGCAGCCGCGCCAGATCGGCGCGGTCGATATCGAAGGTCTCGTTGAACCGGGCGAGCGCCGCGTCGATATCCTCTTCCTGGAAACCGGCGCGTTCGACCGGCGGCCGGTCGGCCGTCAGGTGCGTGTTGACGGGTGCCGCCGCCACATGCGGGTAATTGTGCCGCGACAGCTTGTGAAAGACGAGGCCGAGCGCCACCAGCAGGCAGGAATTCAGCGCCACCGGCACGAAGGGAAAGAGCATGCCCCAGCTGGCGACGACGGGGCCGCCGAGCACCGCCGTCAGCGCCGCCGCCCCGCCCGGCGGGTGCAGGCAGCGGGTAAAGGACATGGCGGCGATCGCCAGCGACACGCCGACCCCGGTCGCCACGATCGGATCGCGGATCACGCTGGCCGCCGCCACGCCCATGATCGCCGAGATCGTATTGCCGCCGATGATCGACCAGGGCTGCGCGAGCGGGCTTGCCGGCACCGCAAAGAGCAGCACGGCAGAGGCCCCCATCGGCGCCACGATCAGCGGCAGGTGCGAGCCCTCGCCGAACAGCGCGCCGCAGAGCAGGCCCGTCAGCGCGATGGACACGAGCGCGCCGAGACAGGCCAGCAGCCGGTCGCGCAGCGTCGCACCGGCGAGAATGGGATGGAACAGCCGCGAGAGGGAAGACCGGCGGGGCGTCTCGTCGGGATCTGATATGCGCATGAAAAACTCTTTGGCGAAGGCTGGGGCTTGGGGGCGAGCTGGAAGGGGATGCTATTGCAGCATGGCGGGCGGCGCATCCGGCGGCAGCATGATGCGCTCGAAGGCCTGCAGCGGATCGGACCGCCGCTCGCGCCGTGAAATCAGCAGCGTGTCGACGGGGCCGAGCCGGTGCACCGTGACCTCGCCCTTCCAGGGCAGCATGTCGAGCACCGAGCGCGGCATGACGCCGACGGCATTGCCGGCCACGACCTGCGCCAGGATCGCGTGATAGGAACTCATCTCCACCGTCGGCAGGTCGGTGCGGCCGCGCATCCACCGCTCGGCAAGCTGCCGGTAGGTGCAGCCGGGTTCCAGCGCGGCAAGGGCCGGAAGGCGGATATCCTGCGGGGCGGCGACCGAGGCATGGTGCGGCGGCAGCACCAGCAGCAGGTCTTCCTCATAGACGCGGGCCTGGCGCAGATCGCCGGCATCGACCCCGGCGGCCGACAGCCAGCCGGGCTCGCCCTGCGGCGTGGCGATCAGCGCGCAATCGAGCTCGCCGGAGAGAACCGCCCTCGCCAGCTCCCGCGTGGCGCCGAGCGTCAGCTTCAGCGCAATATCCGGGTTCTGGTCGTTGAAACGGGCAAGCACCGGCGGAAGGCGGCTGGCGGCCGTGCTTTCCATCGTGCCGAGGCGCAAGCTCGGCTGCGGGCGGGCGCTCTTCAGCGCCAGCTGCGCCTCGTCGGCAAGCGCCGTCAGCCGCCGGGCATAGGAGAGAAAGACCTGCCCCTCCGCCGTCAGCGTCATGCGTTTGCCGTCGCGGCTGAAGAGCGCGGCATCCATCTGCGCTTCCAGCGCCTGGACGCGGGTGGTCACGTTGGAGGGCGCCCGCAAGAGCCGCCTGGCCGCGCGCGTGACGCTGCCCTCTTCGGCAACGGCAAGGAAAATTTCCAGGGAAGACAGATCCACATCGATCTCGCTTGATGAACGAACTTGTCTATTATTCCAATTCGGAGAATGATCGCAATCGCCCCGGCTGCCAAAATCGTCGCCTGAACAAGAAACTTCTTCCGATCGGACCGCCCCATGCAGAAAGACGAACCAGACGACTATGCCTCGCCGGCATGCCTGATGCACGAGGTCGATCCCGCCTATATGGGGCTGGACGAGCCGTGGGAGGCCGTGCGGGAATGGCGCGGGCGCGAGCGCAAACGGCTGGTCGAGGCGCGCAAGGCGATCGGCGCGGCCGAGCGCGAGCGCAGGACGGCGCTGATCGCGTCGCATCTGCGCCTGCTTCTTGGTCCTCTAATCGCGGGAAAATGCATCAGCGCCTATTGGCCCTTTCAGGGCGAGCCGGACCTGCGCGGCTGGCTGGCGGAGATTGCCGCCGAGGGCGCCACCTGCCTGCTGCCGGTCGTGGCGCAAAAGGCAGGCCCGCTCGAATTCCGGACCTGGACGCCGGGGGCTGCGCTGACGCGCGGCGTGCTCGGCATTCTCATCCCCGCCGGCGGGCAGCAGCGGCAGCCCGATATCGTCATCGCCCCCGTCATCGGCTACGACCGCGGCTGCTACCGCCTCGGCGTCGGCGGCGGTTATTTCGACCGCACGCTGGCAGCCCTCTCCCCCAGGCCGCTCGCAATCGGCATCGGATTTGCGCAGCAGCAGATCCGCACGATCAAGCCTCAGCCGCACGATATCCCGATGGATGCCGTCGTCACCGAGAACGGCGTGATCCGCCGCCCCGGCGGCCCCCTCGCCTGACGGCAGAAGCAAAACAAAAGGGCGATCGAACAGGCTGTGTGAAAACCTCTTGGGGCCTCGGTTTTGACCGGGGCCTTATTTGCATTGGGTGTTTCGTCTACGCGGGTGTCGGCTTGGTGTTGATGGTGCGCATGATGTTGTAGGCGAGGATTGAGAGGGCCATTTCGGTTCTGGTGCCCTTGAGGTTCCTTGTCAGGAAACGGCCGCCCGCCATCATTGGCTTGATGGTGCCGAACGGGTGTTCGACGGCAGAACGGCGGATGCGCATCATCTCCGGGGTAGCCCGTTCCTTCATCCTGTTGAGCGCATCCTCATCGAAGTGCCGGCTGACATGGCGTCTTGAGCCGGTGGTGCAGCGCGATTTGAGAATGCAAGCGCCACAGTCGTCCGGCTTTGCGGCATAGAACACCAGGCGGTCCTTGTTCATGACCTGCTTGCGTTCGAGCATCCGGCCCTGAGGGCAGACGAACCGGTCTGCCATGACGTCGTAGGCAAAGGCGGTGCGGTCGAACAGCGTGCCGTCACCCGTGTTGTTGACGGTGCGGTTGGCTGGGGCGCAGGGCGTGATGCCATCGTCCTCGCAGGCGCTTGCCTGTGCGCCGTTGGAATAGCCGGCATCGGCGACCACCGTCAGGCTGTCGAGGGAAAGCACGTCCTTCGTCGCCCTGGCCATCGGGTGAAGCATGCGGTTGTCGCTTGTCTCATCGGTGACGTCGTGGTGGACGATCAGGCCGCTATCGGCATCGACGACGCTCTGGACATTGTAGGCGGGCGGCTTTGGCCCCTTGCCCTTGCCCATCGGGCGCGCATCCGCTTCGCCCGGGACTGTCAGGAATTCTGTGCGTGAGGCCGGTTCGTCATTGGTTGAAGAACCGTTCGCCGAAGACGACGGCGAATTGGGTTTTGGCCTCGAACCATTCGCGCGGCGGACGTTTCCAGTCTTCGG